>JABJQG010000010.1 GCA_018663505.1 Pseudobdellovibrionaceae bacterium
AGGCAATACAAACTTGGAATATTAGATGAAAGAAAGCAACGATTTATAGGTAAAATGATGTTATAGTGTAACCCATGTTGTGACCAGAAAGTGTAACCTATGTCGTGACCAGTTACACCCCTGAAGCCCGCAATTCTTCAACATCGTGTTGAAGAATCTATAGGTAATTAAAAGATTTCAGGTAACCATGGGTTTCTTTTTTTTCAATAAATTCCCCCACACGACGTGGGGAATTGGCAGGCTCGGGCCGCCATAGGCCCGATCTCCCACGGATGGAAAGGCCCCAAGGGAGAATCAGTAGCCCAAATCTACCACAGAAAAATCCATGAATTTTTATAGAAATAATTTCAACACATGCTTAAAACAAGTAAGCAATACCACCATAAAGCGTAGTGTGTTTATGGCTAGAACTTGTGGCCGCAGCTCGAGTACCTGTGCCTGAAAAGCTGGTAGAGTAGAGTTCCATATCCACAGACCCTATAGCTTGTAAATTAACCCCAAGTCTTTTTCTTACATCAAAGCTAAATTGGTTTATGGAGTTTTTAGAACTAGATCCAGAGGTCCCTGGAGTTTCCACAAGTCTGGGGCTAAGAAAAAAATTGAGTAAGACGCCCACAGACCAAGAGCGATCCAAAGATACGGGGAAGGATCCAGCTAAGCCAAAATTTAATCCTGAGTAGCTTAAGGTAGTTAGTCCATCTGTAACATCATCTACAAATAGTTTATAGGAGGAGAATCCAGATAATAATTCTACCTTGGGACCCCAAACATCAGCACCTAATCTAAAATTATAACCAAACTTTAAATCATAAGAAGCCAGGGACATATTTAAGCTCGCGGGACTGGTTCCTGATTTTGGATTTGAGGCAGAGATAATTCCCTGTTTTAAACCTGCATGCATGGAATACTTTGAGCTTAGCCAAAGTTCAGCATCTAGATCAATACTAGGATACACGGGGTTAGTGGCGCTAAGGTTGTCTGCAGATTGAGTGAGGTTGCTTTTAAAATTTCCCAAACCAAATTTTGCGGTGACCTTTCCAAAAGTCGGTGGTTTTTTCGGAACCCATGCATGGGCATTTTTTCCAAAGCTAATTTTTTGATCAGCTCGATTAGATAAATCACTTTCAGTGGCTTTATTTAAGGTTAGGCTTTCATTTCCATAATCTATGTAATCTAAACCAGAAATTTTAGCATTTTTTTGAATGGCACCTTTTTCAATTTCAGTGACTATTATTCCAAAGCTAAGAGTTTTATCCACTTTTAAAATTTTAATTTTACCCAGCAGTTCTTTTTCAGTATTGATAATAAAGTTAAACTTAGGGTGACGGTTAATTTTTAATAATTGAATCACCGAGATAACTTTATTTTTTTCTACCCCATCCAGGGTGCCAATATTAATGGTCACTTTGTTATTTGTGCGGGATAGTACTAAGCCATTATAGGGTACTTTTTGAAATACCTTTGTGAGTAGTTCACCAGCTAAATTTTTGATTTGTTTAATATCATATTTTTTCGAATTCCTAATTTCTGTAGAAGAAAAGAGCTTACCATCTTTTTTTAGAAATAAACTGACCTTCATATAAATGCCACGAGGACCTTTAGATATTTTTGTGGCGACAACTGCATCTGTATTTGTATTTGAACTAATTCGTTGTACTTGGTTAGGTGAGGATTCAAGTTCATCAGGGGAGTGTACGGGGCCAATAGAGTTTAATGGAATATATTCCCAGTGGTGATTGTCACTTACCCAATCTATAATACCCTGCTCTAATGGACGCGAATAAATTCCACCTAAATTATCCATTATTGGAAGAACAGATACATTTTTTATTGTCACAAGTTGATCTGCTTTACTATGATAGAGAGTGGACTGAGAATTAGGTTGTGCATAGCTTAGGCTTGATAAGAAAATAAATAAAAAAATAGAAATGACTTTCTTACTGCGTGTTTTAAATAAGCTTAATGATAATCCATACAAAGCACTCATATGTATATTGTTTCGTGGACAGGATTTGAGGTCAAGAACCTACAATATATCTGTGGCTTTGGGTGGCCTAAATACTAGGAATTTATTGCCTTATTATTTTTTTTATATTTATTAAATACGATGTAAATACCTATGAGTATCACAACCCCTACGACCAAGTATATCTGAGCTTGCTTGGCAAAATCCAATGCTTGGTCTAGGTTTTTACTAAAAAACCAACCACCATAAACCCATATAGGCACGCTAACTAGAGCGGCAAGGCCATCTAAGGTAAAAAATATTAAAGGCCTAACTCTCATTATTCCAGCAGTTAAATATATGGGGGCTCTTAAGCCGGGTAGAAACCTGGCGGTAAAGCAAATAAACTTTGAGTTTTCTTGAATACGAATTTTTGATTTTTCAATCCGATCTTCGGTCATAAATTTTCGTATTAAAGGCAATTCAAAAGCTTTGTGCCCCAGTCTTCGCCCTATGTAGAATAAAATAGTATCGCCTAACAAGACCCCAACGTAGCCAACAACATAGGCTCCGACAACGCTAATTTTGCCAAGGCCAGATAGTATACCAGCTGCAATTAATGTGATGTCCTCAGGTATGGGGACTCCAAGGCCGCAAGCAAGTAATACCCCTAGAATGGTGGTATAGGCCATTGGACCACTAAAGCCAGATAAATAGACAATTAACTGTTGTGATGCGCTCATAAATTTAATTTACTTTATTCTTTAGTAGATGGCACCTAAGATTTTGTGATTCATTAAAATTTCAAACTTACATCCACTGCTTTGTAAAACCCAGTGGATGAAAATAATTTGAGTTATGGGTAAACAGCCTTTCTTTAAAGCAATATTAATACCTAAGTCTTAGAGGTACAGGGGCTTTAGATAAACCCATAGGTTTTTGCAGGAAATAAAATTATACTAACAATATGAGTGTTTCCATTGCCATAGTTGATGATGCTGCGTTTATTCACGAAGTATATATAAATCTTTTGAAGGGGACTGATATTAAGATTATTGCTCAAGCCTACGATGGTTTGTCGGCGGTGAATATTATTAAAGAGAGTCACCCGGATGTTGTTTTAATGGATTTAGTAATGCCCCATTTAAATGGCATCGATACGACCAAAAAAATTCTGCAAATGAATGAAAAAGTTAAAATTATTGCCTGCTCTACCTTGTCTCAGGAGCATATGATTATGAAGGCTTTAGAAGTGGGTTGTGTGGATTATATTACCAAGCCTTTTGAGAAAGAGGATTTAATAAATGCAATTCACAAGTGTATGCATAAACCACAGGAGAGTTTTCTATGATAGGTAATAGTTTTTTTATTATTCGAACTTTTATAATTACATTTATAGTGGTCATGGTTTTGCAGATACGCATTGGTGATAATACTTTAGAAGAACGTGCCGTTGTATATATGCAAACCTCTCAAGCAATGAAACCAGTTCATGAGGTAGTACATGGTGGAGTTCTGGCTATCAAGGGTGGTTTCAAAAATTTCATGGGATTGTTTCAATCTAAAACTTCAGAGTTTTTTGATAAGAACAACTTGCCAGGACACCGTACAATTGGTTTTCAGCTGCGACGGAGTCAAAAATATATATCAGAAAAAGTAAAAGATGCCAGGGATTCTGTGGAAAAGTCTGTGGGTGAAGAGATTAACCAATATAAAGATCAAAAAATAAATGAATTATCACAAAAAAGAAGTGAGCTCAGAAAAAAGCTCGCTGTTAAAAATCTAAATACTGTGGTCAATGATGGCCGGTCCAATGAAGATATAGATGAAGAAACATTACAAGAACTTCAAGACGAAGGCCTCGAAGTTCTTGATTAAATTAAGATATGAATATTATTAACTAGCTTGGCCACCATCTTTCATTTCTGCTACTTTATACTTATCGAGATCTGCTGCTGAGTCATCATTTAAGCCAACATTTGAATGGTTAATATTATTGCATGGCTTGATAGATTGATTCATCGATGAGCTGTTATCGTGTTGATTCATTGGCGCGCCTATAGTGCTATAATTAAGTGATTCAGATGACTTGGGTTGAGTGGACATTGCATGTGCAGACATTCCTCCAAGAAATAAAGCGATCACTGCTATTGCTTTTAGGTTTTTCATTTCTTACTCCTTAGTGTTTTATTTTAATACATAACTTTTATAAACTTCTATACAGTTCTAGTAGCGAAGACCATGCCAAGCCTGAAAAAAATACACACCTATAAATCACACCTAATTTCAACAAGTTACAGATTTCAAGATTAAGCAAGTATGAGAATTTTTGCATAAAACGGCCCCCAACTGTCGAAATTATCTACAAATTAGGTGCCAGGCATCTTTTGCGGATGCGCCATGTCAACCGCTCTAACTACCTATAAATACGTGAATTTGTAGAAGAGTTGACGTGTTGCATCCGCAAAAGATGCCTGGCACCTTTTGGGTAATAAAATCGGGTAGTTAACCATTTTGTTAGGCTCAGCTACTCTTTGAATAGTTAGTTGTGATAGTCTTGTTGTGATGGATAAGGCTGAGCTTGAAAATCTACTGAATTTTAAAGTATTGGAGTTTAAGAAAACCTATAAGCCTCCTTTTGCTTATATTTCTTTTAAATCTGATCGGAATAAGTGCTTTTTTATGAAGTATTCCAAAGAGCCTACCAATATGTTTATTTGTGAGAAGCATGGCTTGGATGAATTTGCTCAGGTTCGAGATTTAAAGATTCCAGAGGTCTTATTAGCAAATAATTACTGTATAGTGATGGATGCTATGAACTTATCCTATGAAACATTAGGTTTAGACCGTTTGGTGAAAAGTTTAAGATTACTTCACAATGTTCAAGATAAAGAATTTGGTTTTTATGAAGATAATTTCATCGGGCAAAGCACTCAGTCTAATACCAAGAGAACAAAAAACTGGGGTGAGTTTTTTTGGGTATCACGTTTGCTTTATAAATTTGATCAACTGAATGAAAAAGAAAGCCTAACTTCTGAGTTTAAATCTGAATTTCTTAAACTGGAAACAGTAATATATAGGGTATTGGGAGAAGTTAAGGCTGAGCCAAGATTAGTTCATGGGGATCTTTGGAGTGGTAATCTTTTGCCTTTAAAGGGTGGGGCGATTTCCTTTGTGGATCCCGCTGTTTATTATGGTCATTTTGAGGTGGACTTAGCTATGACTCAGTTATTTGGCGGAGTGGGGGATGTGTATTCTTTTTATGTGGCTCACTATAGCTTAGATGCAGGATGGGAATTGCGCATGAAAATTTACAATTTATATCATCTATTAAATCATGCGGTGATTTTTTCTGGCAGTTACGTTCAACAAAGTCTTTATCAAATAAAACAAATATCTACGTTAGCTTAATTAGTTTTTTCAGAGTCAGAATTAGGCACTGGAGCGAGCTCAATATCATTACCTGGATCACTGTTGGTATTATCAAATAAATCGGCTGTTGTTTGAGAGGGACACTGTGCAAAGTCACCGCAGTGTGAAGTTCCTGCAATTGTTTTATCAGGATTATAAGCATGTTTCATGTCATTGTCTTCATGTTTCATTGTATCGCTTGGAGCTGCTTCTGGAGCGTTCTGTGCAAATGTAGACTGTGCCGAGAACAATAAAATTATAAATAAATACTTCATCATAAAGATCCCCTTTTAAAGAGTTAATTCTGCTGTAGCAGGTGAGATTAATTCTAGTAATACGTTAAATACTGTAGCGACTTGGGTAGCTACTTGTGGGCCATCCTTGCTTTTCACATCTTTAATTTCTCCGTTTTTATTATACGAGATATTAATAGATCCTAGACCGGGACGAGCTATATAAGAAGGCTTTCCATATTTTTTGTCATACTTAAGATGGACAATTTTTTTTGATTGATCAGTGATCTTCTTTATTCTTCCTGTTCGGTCGTAGGATATATTAACAGTTTGCCCGCTTGAGTCTTTAGCGTATACCAGGTTACATTTTGGAGTTTTATATTTATATAAGGACTTAACTAATTTAAAGAGTTTCTTTTGTTTTTTGGCCTTTTTCTTTGTCTTTTTATCAATAAAATATTTTGTTTTCATCGCTGAAACTTTGTTACAAGTCTTGTCATAAGAGAATTCAAAATGCCTATAATTTTCCTTTTTGGTTTTCACAAAACCATTTTTGAAATAATTATATTTTGTTAGAAAACCATTTCTATTAATAAAAGTTGGTTTACCAAAAACTTCATGGTAAGTAATCTTAGTTTCATTTCCATTAATTTTCGAATTTACTTTATATAAAAATTTATTTTTACTGGCTTTTTTAAATTTATAAACAAATTCATATTTACTGTTGTTTGTGACTTCTTTGCCGCATACTTTTTTAACAGTTGACCAATAGTGTCCAGCTTTATTCTTCTTATTTACCTTGTAGTCGTAAGTTTCCTTACATTTATCTCGATGTGTAAAACTAGTCACCCAATCACGTTTTTGATTGTAACTAAGAGCTTTAAATGTTTTGTCCGGAAAGTTAATTCGAGTTAAGTTGTGTAATCTATCATATTTATATGTGTATTTACTTCCCCATTGATTGATGTTTTCAACAAGGTTGTCACCATCAAATTTATACTTGGATATAATTTTTTTGGGACCTGTAATATAATGGAGTCGATTTCTTTGAGGCCCTTTTTTATAATAATGAAAACTGAGTTTGCGACCATTGTTGTCTACAACAGATTTAATTTTACTTTTGTTATAGTCAATCTTTAGATAATTACTATTGGAATCATACATAGCAATTAGCTGGCCTTTTGTGTTAAATTTTTGTTATGTACCGTTTGCTAGAGTTCGTACATAAGCATTGCCCTTATATACTATCATGTCAGCTTCGCGACCATTAGCGCGATATATTCGACCTTCTTTAATGTCGCCAGACATTTTTAATCTTTTGGCTAAAGCAATACGCAATGGTTTTTTTGTAATGAGATCGTTTTTCAAACTAGCTAACTTTTTCTTAGACATTGAAGGATTTCTTTTTTTAACTTCCTTTAAAATAGTTGCTATTGTCTTTTGTACTTTCTTTGGATTGTAGTTTTTAAGATTATAGTCAATTACCATTCCAGCGCCACATTCGGTAAGGCGAAGTTGATTTTCTGTTGTGACTTCAAGCAGGGTTTCATAGTCGGAGCACCATCCAAAACCAAATAACCCACTATAAATTGTACGACTGTTATACGTGCGTTGTATTCTCAGCTCATAACCAGACCCGGGAAGAATTATATCAGTCCATATATCAGAAAAATTAGCATTTTTCATATCGATAACAGAAAAGGCCTGTTGAGATAAGAGAATTGAAGTAAATAGAATAAAAAATTGAATGGATTTTACAACCCTGTAATACATATGACCGACTCCTTCAGTACACGATAATCTATACTTTATTGTAACAAAATTACCTTTGAAAATCTTGAAGTACAGCAGATCTAGACAAAGGTGATTTAGGTGCTTGGGAGGTCAACCTCTACAGCGAATAAATTGACTTTAAGCTGTAAGGGGATTGGGTTTGATAAGGAAAAGTGTCCTGTGCATAATGTGCGCTAGACTTTTATAGTGATTACTTTTTTCATAGCCAGACCGCCAATGAGTTGCAGCATAGCAATCATACCAAGAAAAATCCAGCCAATGAAGGAGTTAAACAAAGGAGCGATATAGTCAGGATCCATAATAGAAAAAAAGATGAGCAGAACAAAGGGTACCGAGGAAATAATAATTCCTTGCCACACGCTACCAGTAGTTAAAGCTTCAATTTTTTTAAGAATTTTTTGTCTCTCTCTAATAGTAAATGTGATGGTTTCAAAAGTTTCGGCCATATTGCCACCAGTTTCTTTTAAAATATTTATTGAAGTAACCAGCATTTGTACATCATCACGTTCAATACGTTGGGCAAACTCATTAAGGGCATCTTCCATAGACATACCCAGTTTTAATTTATTTAATATGAGATTAAGCTCCTGAGGGAAGGGACCCTTCATGTTTTCAGTCACGCGTTCCATAGACTGAGCAACAGTAAGTCCACTTTTAACACCATTACTTATGATGGTTAGCCCATCAACCATTTGATACACAACTTTATTTGATCGTGATTCCCATAAGCTTTTAAGAATAAATTTTGGAATGCTCCATCCAGCTAATGCCACTATAATGGAGAAAACTAAACCTAATACAAAATTAGGCCACAGCAGTAGAAACACAACTAGGCCAAGTCCTACACTAAGCAACCAAACCAAGGTTGTTACTTTTTTTGGGTCCGTTTCAATGAGCATTTTGTTCATGATGCCCAAAACCTCTTCTTCTGTACCAAAACTTTTCTTATGTATAAAGTTGAGTAATTTATCAATATTTAAATATGAAACCATAAAAATGCAAAAAGCAAAAATTGCAGCTACAAGTAAATCATTGGAAAAAATAAAACTCATTATTCATTTCCCCCGCTGGCTTTTTTTATCATGCGTGGCTTGGGTCGTGCAGGAACAGGTTTCTTTGCAGCTGTGCGAATAGGAGTAGCTGTTGTTTCCTTAGATTTATCAAGGTTATTAGGCTGAGTACTTTTTGGTTGAGCAGAGAACAAATTTCTTGGAATACTAACTCCACGCTGCTCAAACTTTTCTATAAATGTGGGTATAAGCCCCATGGGTTGAAATTGGCCTATTATTTTTCTGTTTTTATCGAAGCCTTCTTCTTTAAATCTAAATATTTCTTGTAAAGTAATGGTATCGCCTTGCATGCCCACTACTTCAGTGATGCTTTTCACTTTTCGAGAACCATCGCTAAGTCTACCAATTTGAATAAATAAATTCACAGCTCCTGCAATTTGATCGCGTATAGCTTGTACTGGAAGGTCCATACCAGCCATTAAGCAAAGAGTTTCTAATCTAGAAACGGCTTCTCTAGGGGTATTTGCATGCACCGTTGTCATAGAACCATCATGACCTGTGTTCATTGCCGATAACATGTCTAGTGCTGCGCCATCTCGGCACTCTCCAACAATAATTCTATCTGGACGCATTCTTAGAGTATTACGGATAAGATCTCGGATAGAAACCTCGCCTGTGCCCTCCATATTTGCCGGTCTTGTTTCTAAACGGACAACATGTTCTTGATTTAGTTGCAGTTCGGCGGCATCTTCCACAGTAATTATTCTTTCGGTCTGAGGAATAAACTGTGACATGACGTTTAATAGAGTGGTTTTACCAGAACCAGTACCCCCAGATATAACAATATTTAGTCCCTGTTCTACACAAATTTTCAAGAAATCAACCATGGGCTGAGTCATTGTTCCCCAGTTGAGGTAATGTTGTGGAGTAATCAGTTCTTTAGCAAACTTTCTAATAGTTAATGTAGGACCATCAATAGCGAGTGGTTCTATAACAGCATTCACACGAGAACCATCAGCCAATCTGGCATCCACATAAGGATTTTTTTCATCAATTCTACGACCAAGCGGTGTGACAATGCGTTCGATAACATTTCTTAATTGTAGGTTAGATGTGAATGTAGTTTTATCTAGGGTGAGTCGACCAGATCTTTCAACAAAAATTCTATCATGGCCATTAACCATAATTTCAGACACATCATCTTCTGATAATAGCTCTTCTAAGGGGCCTAAACCTAAAGATTCATCTAAAATTTGTTTGATAATAACAGATCTTTCATCCCTTGGTATGCTGTTTGCGAGTTTATCTACCAGTTTAGAGATCACCTGTTGTGTTTTAAGTCTCAGTTGTTTTTCTTTTTCTGGATCGCCTTTGGTATTTGTTAAATCCTTTTTTAAATCCATTTCCTTAATAAGCTCAGTATGAATTTGTATTTTAATTCGAGTCATAGGGTTAGATGATTTAGAAGTGGGAGATTCTTCATTTCCAGGGATTTGGACATTTGCAGTTTTAGACTTCAGCTGTGCTTTAGGTCGTGATTGCGACTTTAAGCTTTGCAAAATTCCACCGGTCAATTTTCTCACAACTTGATGAATACTAGAGCTTATAGGTGCACTGGGATTCAATAAGACAAAAGGCGTAGATCTTTGCAGGGCAGCTTGAGTTAATTGGTCATCTAAGGGAACCGCACCAATTACCGGACGTTTTAAGGCTTGAGCAATAGCCGGTGGAGCCAAGCCAGGCTGTGTGGATTTATTTATAACTAACTGAAACATATCCATAGGAAAAGTAGCTGTGTAAAGCTCGTTAAGAACTCGACGAGTTTGATTAATAACAAGGACTTCGGGTGTGGTGACAACGATGCATGCACTAGCTTGTTCCAAAAGACTTGCTTGGAGTTCCTCTAAATTATTACCTAAATCTACAAGGATATATTGGTATATGTGGCTCAATTGTTCCAAACTTTTAATAAAATCTTGAGGAGAGCCTGATAAATTTTGGTCAGGGCTATGTACTGCGCCTAAAAAATGCAAACCAGCAGGATGCGATCCTGTTATTGAAGATACATTTCTTTGACTGATGGGAGACTGAAGCTGGCATATCTCGGCTACAGTTTTTACTGGTTTTATTCCGGTAATAATATTTTGATCACCAGCTGTCTTAGAATCTAGGTCGATGAGCAAAGTACTAGCTTTCATTTCTTTTAAAAAAGCAAAAGCGAGGTTTGCTGTAAATACACTTTTACCCACGCCGCCTTTTCCGCCGATAACTCCAATAATGTGACAACCAGGATGCAGTGCCAAAAAGATCTCCCTTAATATTTTAGTCTAAACTTTCGTTTAATTTTTCCAGATCCACTGCTGGCAGAGGATTTAATTCTAGGAGTTACGAATACAACAAATTGTGATTGGCTTTTTGCATGAGATTTAGATGCATAAAATGAGAGGATAGGGTTGGCGGATGAATTAGCAGGAAGTTTATTGTAGTCTGTACTTGATTCATTAGACACTAACCCACCAACCGCAGCAGACTGACCACTTTTAACCACAATAACAGTTTGGATTTCTCGTTGAGATGTAAGAGGTCCTGCTGATGTAATTCCCACTAAGGCTTTTACGGAGAAATGGAGTTTTAATTTAATTGAGTCAGATCGTGCACCTAATACCTGTGGGGTAATACTTGCTTTTATTCCAGTTTCTTCAAAACTTGTTGAAGGTAAGCCTTCTTTTGTGACCACCTGATATGGGTTTCGAGTAATGGAATTAATTAATCCCTTGCTGCCATCCTCAGCAATGATGCTGGTACTTTGTAAAACCCGTGCATGTCCATGTTCTTTAGCCCAATTTAACTTAGGAATTAAATTAGATATTGTTCCTGTAAGAGAGGCCACCACACCACCGGCATTATTACCACCAGAGGAAAAACTAACTCCAGTGCCATCAGATAAACCAGGTGTCCATTGAAAGCGAAAACCTTTAGAGTAATCTTTTTTTAATTCCACATAATGCACAACCAGTTGAACAGTTTTCTTTGGTCCTTCTGGTGCTGCAGCACGAATGTTTATTAAATTAATTACAATGTCGGACTTTCGTTCAAGTACTTTTTTGTCAGCTACAGCTTCGTCAACGACAACGTCAGGCACGTATGCTTTGGCAATAATTTCTGCTTGGTCTTTCTGTTTTTGATTATCAACAACACCCTCTAAGATAAATTTCCCATTCACAGCTCTTACATGAACTTCTGGATTATTAACGTCTCTTTCAATGAGTTGAGCAATTTTTTTCTGAGCCAATGGGCTCAAAGTAACTAAAGAAGAAGCTTGAGCTCCATATTGTTTAACAACACTATGAATTCTTGACATATCTCGAGGCAATAATATTTGACCATCAACAATCACTTTATTATTTAGCACTTTAAATGATATGCCTTCAATATCTGCAAGCAGGTTACGAATTTCTCTTAAGACTTTAACTAAATTTGTTTTCTTAATATCAAATCTGAGTTCATATAGAATTTTTCCTGAATTTTTATTTTTAAGTACTACCGTACCTACACCAGTCTTTTTTGGATAAACTCTTAAAAGCTGTTTTGATTTGTTGTATTGGAGTTTGACTAAACCCTTCCAGTTTCCACCCTTGCTGATTTCTTGGGGAGGAATATTCATAATGACATCATTATAAATGCCCACGTATAAAGACAGAAATTTAGTTGGATGTTTCTTTTTGGCATATGTGTTCATGCTAAAAAGAAACTGGGCAAAAAATACTAATATAAAAAACCTTTTTAGTTTAAAGATCATTGAATGCTCCTCTTTTATATTTTTTCTTTTGCTTCTTCTTAAGCTGAGGTTTAGGTTTTGGTAAAGAAGTAGGGCGACGCACTTGTTTTCTTAACAAAGATGGTGCTACTTTTTTCAATACAGAGTTTTCAGTGGAAATATTTAGTCTTTTTTTAGTATGATCATTTGGGTTTCTTAGAGTTACAAACAATGAACTTGGCGCTGTAGCAAGAATATAAATAAGCTCTTGTGCTTCTTTGGGGGAGACTTCTATTGTGATGGTGTTAAATGAGGTGTCACCGCGCATAGATTTAATATAATTATCCTTGCCAATTTTTTCATACAATCTTGGCAGTTCATTTGTAATTACCAGGCCAGTGGCCAGAATGATCACATCCTGTAGCATGGTTTTAACTTCTTTACGTTTAGCTTGCCCTTTGCCCACATCTAAAGCAGCAATAAGGTCAATACGATCTCCGGGTTTAATAAGTTTTGCAACCCCACGCATATCATCCACAGGAATGGTCACAGCTCTTTTAGATGGAGAGACCTGCAGTGACAAGCCTGTAACAGGTCCTGGTGTTAAGATTTTAGATTCAAGAATTTGTTCTTCTTTTTTTATTGGAGCAAGGGCCACTTTTCCTACTGCAAGCTCTGGGTTATTAATAGCACTGGGCTGAATATACTTTGTGGGCTGCTCCACAATTTGAATCATTGTTTCGTCAATGGTTTGCATTTCATTAATATCTTGAGTGGCCACAACGACTCTAGATTGAGTGCCAAAATCTTTTGTTACTTTTGCACGTTGTTCTTGAGTGTAACTATAAATCATAAAGGCACCAAAAAGTGCAAAACCGATAGATAACCATAATGTTTTAGATTCATTATTATTCATTTTTCCTACCTAAATTATTGTCCGCAAGTAGAGTTGACGCAGATGCCATATGCCACCATTACCCACCCTGGACTTACTCCTATTGATCGGTTTCTTTGGCCAATAGCATTAACTTTATTCACATGATCTAGGACAGTTGTGGCAATTTCTCCACTTTCTTGATGGCTTTCAATAGCTCTTCGATGGAAAGCAGGACCAAAGGCGATATTCCTTGTCTGTGCATAGAATTCATCCTCGGTAACACCAATTTTCTTGATTGCAAAATAACGGTAGCCAATGGTGCTAAAATGCGTTTTTGCAACCGATGAGCTTCTTGAGGTGCCACCATCAAAATAGCTAATATCACTGCGATTCCTTATAACTTCGAAGGCATAATTGCGAGCCGCAATAGAATGTAAAATACCTGTATGAATAAAACCAAAAAGACCCAGCCCATAGCTAAACAAAATTATAAACAAAATGAGTAAAGGCAAAACCTCAATTGTGGCCATACCTTTTTTTTCTTTTAACAACTTCACATCAACACCCATTATCCACAATTAAAGTATTGTCTTTAGTGCCATATTGGCCATAGCTTCCACTTAATGATTGAATAAATTTCCAGCGTTGTCTGATTGTATGAATACATTCTTGTGATGTTGGCTCTCGAATGATCATTGCGCTAATGCTTGTAGTAAAGCCTTTCTCTTTCCCACCTGATGTTTCATCTGAAGTAGAACCGTAAAAGGGAATTTTAAAATCTAATATTTTTGAATTAAAACGCACTTTTACCCCAGTGAAATAATGTAGCTTAGCATTTTGTACAGGGAATCCTTGATTGGTTAGATTTCCAGGAGTGGCTTGGGTAACCTCGAACCAACCATTTTTAAAAAAACTTTTAAGAACAGTATGGTTATACAATTCAGAATATTTTTTTGTGCCAAGATCTTCTTGTTGAACTTCCGAGTGATGCCCAGAGGAATATGCCCTTGCAGAAGCAAACGTCATATACTGCGTTATTTCTGCAACAACAAGTGTCATTGATAAGGCGAACAAGATGGTAGTAAAACCCAAGACTAAGGTTAGGGCAAAAAGGTAGTCTAAGGTGAGAACACCCTTTTCATTTGTTATAGTATTGATGCCCCCCGATTTCATAACTAGTTTGCCTCTTTTCCTAATACAGTTACATGACGTGAATGATAGTTTGGATGAGATTTCTCACCATCTTTCGTTTGCCAATTGCCATTGGCAATCATAGAAGAAATAGCAAGCCAAGGGCCTGAAACTAAACTTTTTACAATTTCATCATCTTTAAACTCTTTTGCAATAAAAGACACAATTCCAAACAAAACTGCAATAAGTAAAACAGCCTCAATAATAGCTTGTCCGGTTTGTTTTTTTAATTTTTTAAACACCAAGACTCCTTATTAATTATTTAAAGTGAGTAGGGTCAACCATCCTAAAAATATTGCTACAGTAAAAGGAATGGAATGGAACTTTTTAATCTCATCAGATTTTTTAGTTACAAGTTTGCCAATATTTTTTAAAAGCAATATCGCTTCTTTGTCCATAATCACACGAATCACACCAAGTATAGCCCCCCAAAAAAAAGAATAAAGAATCATCCAAAATATGAGGTCCACTTGAGTGGTGAAAGAAAAAACCATAAGCAGTTTCATGTCTCCAGCTCCTAAGGCTTTTGTGGTAACAAGTGGTAGACAGAGGATAAAGGCTGCAAAAGAAGCAATAAGCCCCTGCACAAGCCCATCCATACCAGTAAAATAAAACCTAAGAGCAAGTACAATAGGAAGAAATGCCAATAGCAAAATATTGTGTACTTTTTTAGTTTTTAAATCATCAAACACAGCTGCTAATAATAATACAGCTGGTACTAGGTGAGTAAGAATAAGAGTTTGATTTAAACCTTCCATTAGGGTTGTTTCCAATCAGAGGAATGATTTTCATCTGCAGTCTTAAAATTCTGACCTGTACTTAAATTCTTTTGGATTCTGGCAGCTAGGCGTGGTGCCGATTTAGAAAATGTAGCTTGAGGACCACTATCACCCATAAATACACCTAATAAAATAAAGGCATATAGTCCTAGTAGAAGTATTAATTCAGTTGTCACAAAAGCCCGCCTTTTTTAATATTTTAAGTCATTTCAACCAAATAAGAAACGGGCAATTAATTCCTAGATTTTTAGAGAGTATAGATTTTACTGTTACTCAACAGCCATTATTTTACCTTTAAGCTGGTCCATCTTTGACCTAATGGCCTCCATAATGTCTGTTTTAAACATCATGACGATACCTACAACTACAACGGCAAGGAGAATATATTCTGTTGCACCCTGAGCTGACTCATCTTTAAGAATTGATTTTAGATTTTTTTTAAGATTTTTCATGTTGTCCCCTTTTATCTATACTCATATGTGTCGGTTACGGTGATAATTCAGTAAAAAAAATTAATTGAAATTATCAATATGAGTCGCCCAAACTTAAGTCTAAGATACTTTGCACAAAAATGCGATAAATAACGAATCTTTAATATGAAACGTATCAGTATGAAACACTATTGGGTCAAACTCGAATTCTTATCTAGAAAAAGTTAATCCATAGACTTACTAATCTGCATTGCCTGCATACCAAAGAATAAAACAATAATAAGAATTATTGCAATAATAATCAAATAACGTAAATAATCGCCAAAACCCAAACTCACATCTGCATCTACAACACTCTTTTTTAGAGCTTTTTTGCTTGCAAGAAAGCGCTTCCCTTTATTTTCTGAATTTGTTGCTTTTACTCTAGTAACAACCTTTGCACGCCCCTTGTTTTTCTTCCTCAGTTCCACCTCTGTGTTACTTCTAATTTTTGACCTTAAAATTCTTTCATCACCACCACTACGTCCTGTTCCATTAATTTTTGTTACATTATTAACACCATCGCCTTTAGAATCAGTTCCTTTTTCTATGGATGATTGGTTTTTAAACTGGCCACCACCATTTCCTGAGGAACCACCACCAATAAATTGTGATCCTCCCTTTGGTGTAGCTCCACCAGAGGAACCAGAATCCGAATTTCCACCTGAAGAGCCACCAGGTGATGATTTAAACTTTTTTCCCCTTGAGCTTGAAAGCCCACTGGACCCTCCAGAAGAAGAGCTGTCTTGACTTTTTGGTGCACGGCCCTCGGCCATTGTGAAAGGTTCAAAAGAACTGGCACATACACTTGAATTGGCGCCACCACCACCGCCAAGACTTGGCATTTCACCAGTTTCTAATATGCAGGAAATATATTCGCCAAAGTAGTTTTCTGCCCATTGTCCAAAAGACTTATTAAATTGCGAAACAATGCCAAGTATTATGGCCACACCCACTGTCATAAGTAGAATATATTCAATAGCCCCTTGCCCTTTTTGCTGAAGCAAAAGTAAAGAAGGCCTAGGTTTTTTAAAAATATTAAATATATCTATAAATCTCATGGATTAACCCTATGTCTATATTGTATAATCGGATCAATATGAGAATTATTAAGTATATTATTGTTATTTTATTCTTTACCACTATATTCGGGGTAGAACTAGACTCTAAAATTCATAAATTAGAAGCTAAACTAAAGGCTGCACCTAATAGTACTGCCCTGAGGTCACGCTTAGGAAAGCTTTATTTTAAAAATAAGCAGCTTAAGAAATGCATTGAGATCTTATCCAGTGAAATTGATGAACTTGGTAAATCTCACAAGTTGATCTTAGCTCAATGTTATTTAATGGAAAAACGTTTTGTGGATCAATCGGCAGTATTACAAAATATTATTGATAGTAGGGGTGATCATTATACTGTTCGATTCCAATTAGCTAAGTCATACATATTGCAGAAATTGGATGATAAAGCTGCAGAACAATTATTGATAGTTATTAAAGCCAATAAAAAATTTAAACCGGCATATAATTTATTGATAGATTTATTTTTGAAAGCAAAAAACTACTATGAGGCCCGGCTTTTAATAGAAGAGTCCAGAACTCTTTTTGGTGAGAGTGGAAAAACTTTATCATTACTTTGTGAACTATATTCTCGTGAAGGTTTTATAGATAAAACTGTTTTGGCATGTAATAAGGCCATTAAAAGCAAAACACACTCTGTTGATACATTTGTTTATTTAGCCATAGCTCATAAAGACAATAAGGACTTACCAAGTGTTAAAAAAATCTTACAAAAAGCTATTAAGCTTCACCCTAAAGAGCATGAAGGTTATGAAGCTCTTGGTTATTATTATTTCGGGACAAAAAATTATTCAATTGCCAAAAAATATTTTCTAAAGGCAATTAAAATTAATCCAAAAGCAGTAGATTCGCAACTTGGATTGGGTCAGGCATCCTTTCAGCTGAAACAATATCAAAAAACCCTAGATGCTTTTAATGTGGCTTGTGGCAGCAATAATGAAGCTTACAAGACCCTAAGGATATACACCTCTCTTTTAAGAAAAGAAAAAAATTATCAGTGGATGGGAAAATTTGAATCAACATCTAGTCGTTGTAGATATTTATCACGGCAAAAAAAATAAATTGATATTCTAATAAATAGCTCTATGAGCAATTGGGAAGCGACGGCCACGCCCAAAGGCATGAGAAGAAACTTTTAGAATTGGTGGAGCTTGCCACCTTTTAAACTCAGACATCATCATCATTTTTAAGATACGAGTATTTTCTGTGGTTTTTTTTGTAGTTTTGTTTTCAATGAGGCTAAGAACAAGTGGGTCTAATTTATCGTAGGATGGTAAACTGTCTGTATCTTTTTGATTGGGTCGTAACTCTGCTGAGGGCGGGCGAGTAATGACACCATTTGGGATCCAACTATACTTTTCTTGATATATTTGAGCCATTTTATAGACTAGGTTTTTTGTTAGGTCTCCAATAGGGCATAGGCCACCACATAGATCACCATAGAGTGTGCTGTAGCCCACAGTGAGTTCGCTTTTGTTACTAGTATTAAGCAGTAAGGAGTGATTTAAATTACTGTAGGCCATTAGAAGTGACCCACGTACTCTTGCCTGGGCATTTTCATGCATTAAGCCAAAAGGAATATTACCAAACTGGCTTTCAATTTCTTTAATTATGGAATGATAAATATGGTTTATATCTAATTGATGAAGTTTGATATTCATATTTTTAGATTGGGCTTTTGCAAATTTTAAACTTTGAGATGAATTAAATTTACTAGGTAAGGCCAGTGCTGTTACAGCTTCTGGTCCAAGCGCATCAACAGCTAAGGCGGCTACCAGCGCTGAGTCTACCCCTCCACTGAGACCCAAGTGTACAGATTTTAAGTTAGTTTTTGTTGCGAAGTCTTGAATACCTAAGCAAAGAGCGCCCCTTAGTTTTTCAATATTATTTTTTTTACTAGGTACTTTTTTAGAAACAGCTTTCATTTCTGTTGTTAAAACAACAGATTGAAAGTCCTCTTTAAATTGATTTAATTTGTGGATTATTTTACCATTTTTATCTAAAAATAAACTACTGCCATCGAAGATCATTTCATCTTGTGCACCCACGAGATTAGCATAAACCATGGGGGCTTTAAAATACTTCACAGTTTCTTGAGTGACTCTAAGTCGTTGCTTCTCTTTCTTGAGAGTAAAAGGAGACCCACTTAGGTTAATTATCAAATCTACCTGTTTGGGTTTAATTTTTTTAAGAGGGTTTTTAGAGTAATAGGATTCGCCGGCACTGTCTGTCCAGCCCCAAATGTCTTCACAAATAGTTATGAGTGCTTTTTTATCATTAATTTTAATAATATTTTTTGATAAATCACCTGGTTCTATATGTCGTGCTTCATCAAATACGTCATAGGCGGGTAGGAGCTCTTTATGAAATAATTTACTCGGTTTTCTTGATCTAAGAACAATAGCTGAGTTAAAATATTTTTTACCACACTTGTTGTTGTTCATGGTAATTGCGCCAATAATAACACATAGGTTACTGGGAATAATTTTTTCAATTTTATATATGTAATTAATTTGCTCTCGAACAATACTTTTTCGTCCAAGAAGATCCATGGGGTGGTAGCCAAATAAGCTACACTCAGGGAAAACCAGTAGGTCAGTGGATTCTTGTTGTGCCTTTTTGATATTCATCTTAATAAGATTTAAATTGTATTCAAAGTCACCAAGAATGGGATTGATTTGAGCAATAGAAATTTTCATAAGAAGTGCTTTTGGTTTTCAATGAGTATTCTTTCTTTATACCCACAGTTGTAAGAATGCCAATATAATATATCCTCTTCAGGGTATTTCCAACAAAGATAACCTGAACCAAAATCAAATTCTATGATCCACAGTCCTTTAGGTTTCGTACCGAGTCGGTTCATTTTTTGATACCAAGTTCTGATGCTAGAGTTTAACTGATCTTCCAGAGTATTCGCGAACTCCACATCCTCAATATCTATATTCTCTAGGTTCTCAATAAGTCGATTGACTCGTTCGCTATAATACTTAGTAATTTTTATTATTAAAGGAAGTAGCTCTCTAGCCTTATCTAGTTTGATAATGTGATTATGTTTTTGTGCGATAGTGATCACTGACATTATGAACCTTCTTTCAAGAGACTTATCACTTATATATACATGTAAATCAACATTGTGGTTGGCAATTATAAAATTTCACCATTTGAATATCTAAGCTCGTGCGAACACTGGTTATATATTAGTATTAGTTATAACATATCCAGAAAATTCAATTGCTTTGGTTGTGGAGTGATTTGTGGCAGCTCTAGTTGGGTTTTTCCTGTTAATTTTACAAGGTTTTCTATACTTGGCATTTCATTAGTCCCTGTCATTTTTACCATCATTTTGTAAAAAAGTTGTCCACAGTAAGAAGCATCAACTTCGGCACGATGGAACTCACCAGCAGGTATATCTAAGTGCTGTACGAGGGTGCCAAGTTTATAGTTTGGTAGTCCTGGATACACCTTTCTCGCTATTGACAAAGTGTCTAAAATAATCCCATTAGGGGCTGGAGACTCGTGTTTAGTAATGTCAGCAGTTAAAAACTGTGTATCAAAGGGTGCATTATGGGCGACTAAAATAAGATCTTCACAGAACTCAGTGAAAGGTTTTAAAAGATCCTCTATAAGTGGTTTCCCAATAAGGTCTTTGTCATAAATACCATTAACTTTTGAGGCTCCTGATGGCATTGCTTTATTAGGTTGAACTAAAGTAGAGAAAATAGCCTCCACGGCATCATTATTAAATTTAACCGCTCCAATCTCTACAATACGATCAGATCCAGCAACAAAGCCGGTAGTTTCTAAATCAAAGGCAATAAATCTCATGTGTCCCCCTGTGAATAATGTAAAAAAGATTGAAGATTTTTATAACTTATATGTAAATAATTCTCTACGTAAAAATATAAAAACAAGGTGCGTGTGCTTTGTTTTTAAGCATTTGTGTTTTGTTAGCTTGGAAATGTTAAGGGAGATGATTTGGGTTTTAGGGTGTTCTATTGAGATCTGTCCGTCCGTGGGAGATCAGGGGCTAGCCGCCCCTGAAACCCGCAATCTAATGGCATCGTGCCATTAGATCTAACAAAGAACTAAAATCCATTATTAAGAAAAAATTTTTAATTTTATAGATTCCCCCACACGACGTGGGGGAATTGGCAGGTTCGGGCCGCCTTTAGGCCCGATCTCCCACGGATGGAAAGGTTTCAATGGAACACCTAAAAAAACCAAAACGCACCACTCACAAACCTATACTAAAAAAATATAACTAATCATTACTCCACATAAACAGAATTAGTATAAATCCAAGTAATCCATTTCTTCCCATCGGGAAGCGGTAAGGTGGGAATCACTTTTACTTGAATGTTGTAACTTCCTGGTGAGGAAATACTAAATTCTGAGTATTTGGAATTAGTTAATTCCTGTTGGATTCCATCTTTAAAAAAGACAACATCAAAGGGGACAGTTGGTTTTTGGGGTAAATCTACAATGAATTTGAGACCATTTTCGAGTTTTACTTTTGTTCCAAGAGGCAAAACATCCTTATTTGAATTTTGTAAATAAGCTTCAAAACCTTTTGGGTTAGCAAGAAGATCCAAACTAAAGTAAAATTGTCCTTTTTTAATGGCTTGAGCTATCTTGTTAGCATCTCGAATATGATCTCCTGTGAGTTCAGATTGTAATAAAATATGATTTTTACTAATCTGAAAAATATCCTGGTATGTGGGGTAATTAACGTATGACCCAGGGAACAGTGTAGCTTTTGCTTCTGCATCGGCACCACTAAAACCCATAGTTGGTCTTTGTTTTAATAGTTTATTCCAAAGGTCAACTTCATCCTTTTGGTCCTTAAATAATCTCAAAAACGATAACCTTGGGTTAAATGGATACAATATCATAGTCCATAGAAAAGAGAGTTTTGACTCTTGCCAATTGGATTGCCATATTTTTTTTAAGTTCAAAATTTCGATGCCATCAATGCCAAGCCCAATATTCTTATTCCAGCTATAGTCAGTTTTAAAGGGATGGGAGATAATATGGATACCGTAATCTGAATCTTTTTCTAATTTAGAAAAAAGTTCGGTCCATTGAACTTGTAGTAACCCTAAACCTTTTGGTCCTGTCAAAAAATCTGGGAAATAATTTATAATCTTAGCGTTTAAAAAACTAAATTTATGGGCAGTGAAGACGGTAAGGTTATTTACATAACGAGGGGGAATCGGGGTATATGGGAATTGGTTAAGGTCAGAAATAAAGATAAAATCTAAATTATTTTTTTGTGCTGCTTTAATAACATCTATGAGACTGCCGCTACCTGTACTTTTAAAAGTATTTATATTGGTAACACCAGAATAATCATAAAAATGTTTAGGATGCTTTGGTGAGATAGATTCTGGAATGATTGATACATTAAATTGTGAAAGAAAAAGCCCATAAATAAATAGGCTAATAATTAAGACCATAAAAGGAAAGAGCTTTTTAATCATTTTTCACTATTTCGACTAAAGAATATTTTTCAGTAAGCTTTTTATTAAATTGAAACTTATAATTTTTTTTGATTAACCAAGTAGGAGCCTTTTCTTGTTTTTCAATAATAAGAAAGTTTTTCTTATTACTTGATGGAAGAGATTCTTCTCGGAAATCAAAATAATCAACTCGGTTCATGCCTTTGAGTTTATATATATTACGTTTCAGTTCAAAACTTAACTTTCCTGACATTTGGTATGTTCTTGCATATATATTAAGATTGGGATCAAGTTCTTTAATTTTATGTATCAGTTGGGTAAATTTATGAGCTTCATTTGTTTTTAAGGTAGGAAATTTATTTGCTAATATTGGTGAATGCACCTCAACGAGGAATAGAGAAAATATTAATACCCAAAAAGAAGCACTTATTTTTAAGAAAATTGATTTCTCATAAGAATAGGCAACAATGGCCAAAATAGGAAGAGCAGAGAAAATAGTCCAATTGGCTTCAACACTTCCTTTGAAGGAAGTTAGAAAAAAGAAGCAAAGTCCTAGCCAAGCAAAATGTTTTATAAATGAAATTTCATTTGGTAGTTTTTTGCTGCGAAGGAATACATAAAAAATCAGTGGAAAAATAATGAGTAGCTGTTCCAAAAGATATCTTATTGTCCACGAGGGGTGCCAGGAGCTTGCACCCAGACCATGATTCATTTGAAATTTAAATGAAACGAAGTCATTTTGATAGTTCCATATCCATACTGGCGAAGAAAAAATCAAAAATAAAACAAACCCAACTATAATTTTTTTTATGAGATTTACAGTATATTTTTTTTCTATAGCTAATGAGGTAAGGGCAAAAGGAAGGAACAGGGCCATGTGATATTTGCTGCAAAAGCCTAAGCCAAGAACAGCACCTAAAATTGAGTAATTTACATAGTTTGGCTTTGCCAGAGATTTTTTATAATAGAGTAATCCGAATGACCAGAAAAATACCAAAGGTATGTCAGGAGTAATAATCAGGGAGCCTGGGCCGGTGAGTGGAGCTAATAGAGCGAGTAGGAGAAACCAGTTAAGTCTGTGGTTAGTTAAATGATCTTTTAAAATGTTGTACCAGACCAGTAAGGTGAGGTGCCCTAAGAGGACACCTGGCCACCTAACAGCTCTAAAAAAGTCATCGAAGGGTTGGGCAATTAAAAATAACCAGGAAACAAAAGGGGGGTGATCAAAGTAACTGAGCTGTAGATTATGCCCCCATGTCCAATAGTAGGATTCATCTAAGGAGAGAGGCATAACAGCAGCTAGAAAAAGTTTAACAAAAAGGCTATAAAGCCATAGTTTTTTAAAATTTGTCACGAAGCTAATTTGAATTATTTCTTAGGAAGAGTCAACTCGAGGGATTGACCGAGCTCCCCAGGAACACCAAGGTCTTTTCCATTGCGAATTAGGTTAACAGCTCCACCATCGCTAAAGTTAAGAAAAACCTTTCCTTTGACCTTTATTGTGTAAACTTGGTCGGGCTCTAAGGTGAAGCTTTTGACCTGACCACTTTGAGTTTTATAGTTAAGGTCCACCTTGTCTAAGGCTTCAATTATGATTTCTTGACTGACTAATTTAGCTGTAACCACCTTCTTTTCTTTAACTATTTTGGCTGGGAGCTCTTTTATAGGGGTTGGTTTGGGAGGAGCAGGTTTTGGTGGAGTTGGCACCACTGGTTTAGGTTTTGCAATTATTTTTGCAGCTTCAGCAGTAGGTGTGGTTGTCTTTACAGCTAATGGCTTTTCGGCAATTACTTTTTTTGGCGCTACCGGCTTCATGGTGGTTACTGTTTTTACAGTATTGCTTGTGTTATTCTTGTCCACATTGGTCGGTGTAGGTGCTGATTCTTTTTTTGAGTCCACTAACATGGGCTTTTCTTCAATTTTTAAACTTTGAACTTCAGTAGCTGGCTCCACATTATTGGCTTCATTTTCATATTTAGAAATAATATTTTTTATACCGATGATTAGGCCAATAAGAATAATAATAACGATAACAATTACTATTTTAGACTCCATGGAAGACTGTTTAAGAAATGGGGTGGTATTTTTAGGAGTAATAGCAGTATTCATATTGTCCATAGACTGTGCTACAGCTACTTTATTTTCTTCATTAAACATAGAAACAACTTCTTCTTTGTTTAGTTTTAAAAAATCTGCGTAGGTAACCACAAATCCGCGTACATAAGTTCTCGAGGGCAGAGCACTTTTGTTTCCATCCTCGATAGCTATTAATACTCTGGAATTAATTTTTGTCGCCATTGCAACTTCACTAATAGAAAGCTTCTTAGTCTCTCTTTGAGTTTTTAAAAATTGGCCTAGCTGTTTCATTGCGACATTTCCTTATTGATTATCTCCAACATTTTTTCTGCTTCACTGGCAAAGGGTGTGTTTGGGTAAAGTTCTCGCACTTCATTTAATTTTGCAATGGCTTGCTCCCTATGTCCAACCTTAAGGTGACTTAAGGCTGAGTAATAAATAGGGTTTGGGAAGTTTTGACGAGTGCAAAGCATGATTGTTGTTTTATATGCTTGATTCGCTTTATGGTATTTTGCAGTTTCATAGAGGCTTCGAGCGAAGTAGTTGTACGTATGACAGTTGAGCCGTCTAATTTTTAGAGATTTTTTTAAGTACTTTTTTGCAGTTTCATAATCTTTAGATTTTAAATAAGCTAGCCCAAGGTTAGATAAGGATTTCTCAGGGTATGGGTACTCAAGATCTTCAATGGCAATTTTTAACTGCTTAATCGCTAGGTCGTATTTCTCCGTTTGTATGTAAACTCGACCAAGGTTGTTTCTAGCATCTGTATACACGGGCTTAAGTTTAATTGCTTTTAAAATGTGTTTTTCGGCATCTTGATATTTCTCTCTTACATAGAATGCGAGTCCAAGGTGGTTTTCTGCTTCAGCACTATCGGGGTTTAATTCCACAGCTTTCAAAAGAGCAGATAGGGCTTGGGGATACTCACCTCTAGATAGGTAACTGGTTCCAAGAGATAAGTAGTGTTTGGCTTGAAGTTTATTTTGTTTTTGTTTGGAAGAACAAGAGCTTAGAAAAATTGTGATTAGAATTAAAATGGAGCTAATTAGATTTTTTCTCATACTTAAAAGTTAACAAAATCCTAAAACGAGTGGAACTACTTAGGTCATAACGCAATCAGCTATGTTGTTCTAATAAGATGTAGGACTCTATATGGCTGGTTTGTGGGAACATATCTAAGCCACCAGTGAGTGTAATACGATAATTATTATTTAAACTCATTAGTTCATTGATGTCTCGAACCATGGTGGTGGGGTTACAACTAATATAGAGTATTGTCTGTGGGTTGAGTTTCAGTGTTTTTTGAATAATTTTTGTATTTAGGCCAGATCGAGGTGGATCAAACAAGAAGAACGCTTTTTCTATAGAAGTTATTGCATTGAGTGATTTAGCCACATCTGAGCATAAAAACTGAATGTTTGTTAAACCGTCTTCTTTAGATTTCTTGATGGCATAGTTAATGGCTTCTTGAGAGTTTTCAACTCCAACAATAAGGGAGTTGTTATTGGTTTCTGCCAAGGGGAATGTGAAGTTTCCAGAGCCACAATAGAAGTCATAAATTTCAATATAGTTATTTTTTTGTACAATGCCTAAAACGAGTTCTTGTAGCCAAAGGTTTTGTTCATCATTAACCTGGGTGAAGTATCCTTCTTGGCTATATAGATAGAACTCCTTTTCTTTTAAACTTTTACCGGCGGGGTGACTTTTTATTTTTTCATTTAATTTTTCGTCAGCAATAATACACTGTTCAATGGGGATAAACTTGTGAGTTGCGTTTTGAAAATAGCCATATTGACCGTTTTTGACTTTTAATTTTATACGATTTCGGTAGTAGTAGTCTTTTTTTGAAGCTTGTACGCCTTCAAAATGAGCTAAGTCATATCTCTGTATTCCTAACAGTGTTTTTTTAAGAATAGCTTCCTTTTCTTCAATTTGTTTTTTGTAATTTATATGCTGTAAACTGCAACCTCCGCAAAGCTCATAATACTTACAAGCTGGAGCCACTCTGAAGGGGGAAGGTTCGATGATTTTAATTAGCTTAGCAATGGCAAATTTTTTTTTAACTTCCACGATCTGCACAGTTACAAAATCTTCAGGGGCAGTAAATGGCACAAAAATCACAAAATTATTGTACCTTCCAACGCCACGACCACCGTGAAAACTAATTCGGTCTATTCTAAGATCAATTTCTTCATTAAGCTGAGGTTTATCCATATATTTTTCATAAAAAAACCCTATTTAAACAGTTGAGTGTTTTAAAATAGGGTTTTTCCTAAAGCACTTGGCTTTTGTAAATAATCTTAGTTGTTCACAAATTCATTTTTATCAAAAAATAAATTTAATTCTCTAGCGGCACTATCTGTGCTGTCAGAACCATGAACAGAGTTTTCGCCCATGCTATCACCAAATTCAGCACGAATTGTACCAGCTTCTGCGTCTGCAGGGTTAGTTGCGCCCATGATTTCTCTGTTTTTTAAAACAGCATTCTCACCATGCAAGGCCATCAGCATAACTGGGCCAGATGTCATGAACTCAACAAGCTCACCAAAAAATGGACGTTCTTTATGCTCAGCATAGAATTCTTCACATTTTTCTTTTTCTAAATGCACAAGTTTTGCAGCTGCAATCTGTAAATCGTTATCTTCAAATTTTTTGATAATCGCGCCCATTACATTTTTTTTAACTGCATTAGGTTTAATAATACTGAAAGTAGTTTCAATTGCCATGATCTCTCCTTATATTAGACATGATATTTTGAGCACAAAATAGACTTTGCGCACCAAAGAGTCAAGAACTGCTGGCACTGCCAGCTAAAGAGCTGTGATTTGGGTGTAAATTTCAAAATTAGAGTCCATAAGGGGGAACTCAGTAGTTAGAGAGAATTTAACTTAAAAAATCTAGTCCATTAAGCTTTGAAACAGGTTTTCAGCCCATGGTAGACCTGGACTACTAATCCTCTCTTGATTACCATCCATTGTAATCGGGAATGTTGGGCCTGTTGCTATTTTCAAGCAGAGTTCAATGGATTGCTTCTTATTCATACCGTTGGCCATTAGATAAGATAATGACTCTTTATAACCTTGCTGTTCATTCATTGAAAAATAACTGGGATATTTGGGGTAGACTTGGTTGAAGTACTTTCGCTGTATGCTGTTAGCCCAATCCTCCCTTTCTGATGAATTTTTATTGGGTCGATATCTACTAATTAATTGTTGTAGTTCTATCTTCGTTTGTCTTGTATCAGAGTGATTTAAATAAGATTGAAAATTTTCATTTTGTTTATTGATTCCCTCTTGTTTAACACGCTCCCAGTCTTGGTTGAGTACCTCCTGGTCACATATATCCGTTGGATTGCTTTGACAATTCCAAAAGTCGACAAGGTGTCTTAACTCATGAGCGACTACAGCTTCAAGGCCTATTTCTCCAACTCCATGTTTTGTAATAGTCACAGGATCTAAGTGAAATAGCATTTCAGATTTAAAATAATACTTTAAAGATTCCTTTAAAATAGCCAGTTGATCTTCAATGTTTATCAATAAGAACCCCTTCACATAGGAATTTTTATCAAGACTTGAATCCAGGTCGTTTAAAGGGAGTCTTACTTCAATTTTAATTGGTATTGCAACAGGAGATATAAACAAGCCCACCGTTTGTTCGGCAAAGCTCCCTTTAGTGTGGGGTATTGTAGCAATAGGGGCCTCGATAACTACCACTTTTGAGAGGTCCTTATTATACTTTTCTTTGAAGTAGTTGAGTACTGGTTCAAACTTTTTATCCTCAATTGCAAACTTGATATTTGCAGAAGGGGTAGTGTAGTTAGTTACCATCTTAATCAGAAAATCTATCACAAGTGGTCTGATTTTAGAGAAATTTTTTGCATAGTGGTCTAAGGCTTTCTGATGAATATTTTCTTGTGATTGGCTGCCGGTGTCTCCAGATATGTAGGGCTGTTGTAATTCTAGTATAACTTTACTTTCATTAGTTGATTTACTAAAACGATTAGAAACAAACTCTTCAAGTGCGGTTACTGTTTTTAGACCTGTATGCAAATCCGTTGGTGGTGCGTAGCTATTCCCACTATTTAAACCTGTGGAGCCTAAAATGTTGCCCTGCGGGTTATCCTCACTTTTCTCAAGTTTATCTAGCAGCATCTGGGTGAGTTTCTCCAATACCTTAATTTCATTATCTAAACTCTTTTGTGTCCAACTCATTGTAGAAATCTGCCCGTCACTTTCAATGACACAAGCCTTTAGATTGTCTTCAAATAATGTGACTAAAATCTGAGAATATAATTTATAAAATACAATTTCATCATCAGGTATTAAAGAGTAGCTACCTAAGGCTTTTCTAGAGAGGAGCCTACTTATGGTTGTGTCGTACTCGGCCCGTTTTATGGTTTGTTTCTCGGTGCAGCTTATTATTTTCTCACCCACAGTATTCTGTGCAGGTTTAGAACAGGCAACAACTATCATAGTCAGAAGGGTAACACTCGTTATTCTTAGTATGAATTTACTCATAATCATCATTAACTCCAAAAGTCTGTTTTATTATTGCAAGAATAACATGAAGTTTTGAGCTATATTGGAAAAATGAGACACTATAGAAAGAAGTTAAAAAAAATCTAAACCGTCTAGAATATGAACAGGAAAAAGTTACAAATCTAGCGATGAAAGTTGGGGATATTGAAGCAATTAAGGAATATAACAGATTTTCTAATTCTGTTTGACTCTATACTGTCACCCTAGTGAAATTAATTTTAGTTTTTCGTTGCCCTTTAAAAGTGGCCTATGGGTAACCACCCCTCATTTAATTAGAGTTTCATTTTAAAAAGTTGTCTATAAGCAACTTTTATTGCGACTATAGTAGTGAGAGAGGTGAGAGTGGGTCTCTTTAAATCGTCCATTATCCTGATGAGGTTGTACTCAATTTAAGCCCAATTATGAAGTCACAAATAAAAAAACGCCACATGAAGTGGCGTGATTCATTAATTAATCAATTGATTTAAAGTTATTGAGTCAAAAGCCACGGCCTTTGACTCAATTCTAATTATAGAGAAGCCTTAAGTGTTGTTCCTAGATCTGCTGGAGATCTAGCAATTTTGCAACCAGCACTTGCAAGAGCTTCAAATTTTGCTTCGGCTGTGCCCTTGCCACCACTAATAATTGCTCCAGCGTGTCCCATTCGTTTGCCGGGAGGTGCTGTAGCGCCAGCAATAAAGGAAGTTACAGGTTTTTTAAACTCGCGTTTAATGTATTCTGCAGCTTCTTCTTCAGCTGTTCCGCCAATTTCACCAATCATAATTACTGCGTCAGTATCAGGATCGGCATTGAATAGCTCGAGCACGTCAATAAAGTTGGTTCCATTTACCGGATCTCCACCAATACCCACGCATGTGCTTTGGCCAAGCCCAACATTTGTTAATTGCCAAACGGCTTCATATGTTAGAGTTCCTGAACGTGAAAGAACTCCAATTCGACCTGGCTTATGAATATGGCCAGGCATAATTCCAATTTTACACTCACCGGGGGTAATCACACCTGGACAGTTAGGTCCAACTAGACGTGTTTTTTTCCCTTTCATGTAATTTTTTACTTTAATCATATCAGTTATTGGGATGCCTTCAGTGATACAGATAGCTAAATCTAGATCTGCATCAACAGCTTCCATTATGGCATCCGCAGCAAATGGTGGTGGAACATAAATTACAGATGCGTTTGCCCCTGTTTTTTCCACAGCTTCTTCCATTGTATTAAAAACAGGAATGCCAACATGAGAGGTTCCACCTTTTCCAGGGGTAACTCCGCCAACCATTTTGGTGCCATATGCAATGGCTTGTTCTGTATGAAATGTACCTTGAGCCCCGGTTAGACCTTGGCAAACTACTTTTGTATCTTTGTTTATCATAATAGCCATAATTAAGCTCCTTTAACTGCGCCGACAATTTTTTCGGCGGCATCTGTAAGATCATCTGCAGGTAGAATGTTTAAACCACTGTCAGCAAGAAGTTTTTTTCCAGCATCAACATTGGTTCCTTGTAAACGAACAACTAAAGGCACTTCAAGACCAAGATCTTTTGTGGCGGCAATCACGCCCTCGGCGATAATGTCGCATTTCATAATACCACCAAAAATATTCACAAGAATTCCTTTAACATTTGGATCTTGTAAAATAATTTTAAAAGCTTCAGTGACTTTTTCTTTTGTAGCTCCGCCCCCAACATCTAAAAAGTTAGCAGGACTGCCTCCATGAATTTTAATAACATCCATTGTGGACATAGCCAGACCGGCACCATTTACTAAACATCCAATGTTGCCATCAAGCTTAATAAAAGCAAGATCAAACTTTGAAGCTTCATACTCCGCAGGATCTTCTTCTGTAACGTCTCTGTATTCTAGAATAGTTGGTTGTCTATATAGAGCATTAGAATCGAAGTTCATTTTTGCATCTAAGATAACAACATCACCATCAGAGGTTTCAACTAATGGGTTAATTTCAGCTAAAGCACAATCCGTGTCCATAAGAGCATTATATAAAGTAATAAATTGCTTAACAGCTTTGTTAACCACTTTGCCTTTCATGCCAATTTTGAACGCTAATTGTCTCGCTTGGTAAGGTGCAAGACCAACAGTAGGGTCGATATCCACAGAGTGAATCAGTTCAGGTGTTTTTTCTGCAACTTCTTCAATATCCATTCCGCCTTCGGAACTTGCCATCATAGTAATTCTAGATGTGGCACGATCTAATAATGCGGCTACATAATATTCTTTAGCGATGTCACAACCAGATTCGATAAAAACCTTGTTGACAGTTTTTCCCTCAGGTCCAGTTTGGTGAGTTACAAGGTTCATCCCAAGAATTTCACCGGTTAATTTTTCAACTTCATCTAAGGACTTAGCAATTTTTACTCCGCCACCTTTACCTCGGCCACCGGCATGTATTTGAGCTTTTACAACCCATAATTTCCCGCCTATTTTTTCGGCAATAGATTTCGCTTCTGATGCATTTTCTGTAACGCCACCTTCAAGTGTAACGCCGCCAAATCTTCTTAATACTTCTTTGGCTTGATACTCATGTATATTCATTTGATCTCCAATGATGTCTATTTAATATGTTTATAATATTCCGAACGTTGTTAAATTAATAGTCGAGTTTTTCTAGTGAAGAAAGAAGTTCTTTAACTGCTTCAATGGAGTTATCTAAACCCTTTTGTTCAGTTTCATTAAGGTCAAGTTCTATGACTTTCTCCATTCCGTTGCCACCAAGCTTACAGATTACACCTAAAAACATACCGTTAACCCCATACTCTCCCTCTAAATAAGCGGCACAAGGTAATATACGTTTTTGATCTTTCAAAATAGACTCTGCCATTTGAACAGCACTAGCCGAAGGGGCGTAGTAAGCAGAGCCTGTTTTTAGTAGTCCAACAATTTCAGCGCCACCTTTACGAGTTCTATCTACGATAGCGTCAATGTTTTCTTGGGATAAAAACTTATCAAGAGGTGCTCCACCAATAGAGCAATGTCTAGGCATAGGAACCATTGTGTCTCCATGGCCACCTAATACAAATGCATGAATATCTTTCACTGACACATCTGTGGCTTCAGCCAGAAAAGATCTGAAACGAGCACCATCAAGAACTCCAGCCATTCCAATAACACGTTCTCTTGGGAAATCTAAGGTTTCTTTGGCTACGAAAGCCATGGCATCTAGTGGGTTTGAAACAATAATGACAACAGAGTTAGGAGCGTGTTCACGAATGCCTTCACAAACAGACTTCATAATCTTAGCATTGGTTGCTAATAAATCATCACGGCTCATGCCTGGTTTTCTTGGAAGACCAGCTGTAATAATAACAACATCAGATCCTGCAGCGGCCTTATAGTCAGAAGAGCCAGTAACTTTTGAGTCAAAACCTTCAACTGGAGAAGCTTCAAAAAGGTCTAGTGCTTTACCTTGCGCTGCGCCTTCATTAATATCTAGAAGCACAACATCGCCAAGTTCCTTGGCAGCAGCCCAATGTGCACAAGTAGAACCCACAAAGCCGGCCCCCACTACAGTGATTTTTTTTCTTTGAAATGACATTTAAACACCTTTCAGTTTAATTATTTTTAGAAATATATTTGAGAGGGTCGAGCATAGCATATTATAAGTGATTGACAATACTAGGGGCGCAAAAAACAATATAAGGGATAGCTTATTTGGGCTTTCATCCACTTAGTAAAGGTAAGAGTTTTTGTCCGCAACTGTTGAGTTTCAAAATGTGCAAATGTCCTTTGAAGAAGATGTTTTGTTAAAAAATATTAACTTTCAAATCCATAAGGGTGAAAAGTTTGTACTTATTGGCCCAAGTGGCGAGGGAAAGTCTGTTTTGCTAAAACTGATGGCAGGCATTCTTAAACCTAGTGAGGGAAAAATCCTTATTGAGGGGCATGATATGTGGAACTGCTTGCCTAAAGACCGGTTAGCACTTCTTAGAAAAATGGGTATGCTTTTTCAAAAAAATGCATTATTTGACTCCTTAACAGTGGGAGAAAATGTGGCCTTTCCCATGCGCGAAATTACCCAAAAGTCAGAACAAGAGATTCAAAAACAAGTTAAGTATTTTTTACAAGAAGTGGATATTTTGCACGCACTAGAACTTTTTCCAGATGAAATTAGTGGAGGCATGCAAAAACGTTTAGGTATTGCTCGAGCCTTAGCTTTAGAGCCCGGAATTATTTTTTATGATGATCCTACAGCCGGGTTAGATCCCATAACCAGTCGCATGATTGTTGAACTTATTCTAAGGTTACAAAAAGAGTTAAATTCCACAATCATTGCAATTACTAATGATATGAATCGTGCTTATCAAATGGCGGATCGAATGGCTATGGTTGTTGATGGAGAGCTCATTATTACTGGGAATGTAGGCGAGACTCAACAACATAAAGACCCACGGGTGGTTCAGTTTATCCATGGGTATTTAAAGGGACCTCTTACTGAACACACAGAGGTGAATGCATGAGCGATGCTCAAGTGCAGTTTATTAATGTCATCAAAAGTTTTGGGGATAGGACCATTCTCAAAGGAATTTCTTTTGAAGCTAAGCAGGGTGAAATTTTATTTATATTAGGAACATCGGGAACAGGTAAATCCGTTTTATTAAAAAATTTAGTGGGTCTATTAAGGCCTGATACAGGTGAAATCTGGGTTGATGGTGAGGAAGTGAGTCAGATTTCAGAGGAAAAATATTTTGATATTAGAAAAAAATGTGGAATGGTTTTTCAGCATCCAGCACTATTTGATTCATTAACTGTATTTGAGAACGTGGCATTTGGTGTTCGCAAACATTATGATTATCCTGAAGAAAAAATTAAAGAAATTGTTAAAAAGTGTTTAAAGCTGGTACATCTGGATGATGTTGAGGAGAAACTCCCTCAAGATATTTCTTATGGTATGCAAAAGAGGGTTTCATTAGCTAGGACAGTTGCTATTTCTCCAAAAATATTATTATTCGACGAGCCAACCACAGGACTTGATCCTGTAACAACAAATGCTGTGAACCAACTTATTCTAGACCTTTCTAAGACCTTAAAAACCACATCGCTGGTGGTAAGCCACGATATGCATTGTGCACTTGCCATTGCAGATCGTATTATTGTTTTAGACAAAGGGAATATTGTGGATCAAGGAACGCCTGCAGAATTAAAAGCCAGTAAGCATCCTTTGGTTAAAGAGTTTCTTATGGAGGCCACCACACATGCTTAATAAAATGGTTGGTATAATCGATGATATTGGTGGTGTTACACTCTTTATGAAAGAAGTTTTTCGAACTGGTATAAAAACACCATGCACTTTTTCAGAGATTATGGACCAAACCTGGAAGGTGACTATCCAGTCTTTATCCACCACAGCTATGGCCGGTTTTTTTGTTGGCGCTATTATGACAGTACAATTTACACTACAGGTTTCCCAGTTTGGAGCCTTAGGTTATTTAGGGGGCTTAGCCACCAGTGGGACCATTCGTGAGGTGGGGCCTTTATTAATTGCATTTATGTTAAGTGGAAAAGTAGGGGCCTTTACTTCTGCAGAACTAGGTACAATGCGCGTTACAGAGCAGATTGATGCTATTAAATGTTTAGGAGCCAATCCTATTCAAGAAATTATCTTACCACGATTTGTTGGCATTATTCTTTCCAGTTTTTTCTTATTAACTATTGGTCTTTTTATGTCTATTTGGGGTGGATTATTAATGGGAATCGTTTTCTCTGGAATCTCCATAGAAGAATATGTTCGCCATATTCCCAATATTGTTTCTCCAGTATCTATTGTTACTGGATTGTTTAAGTGTTTTGTTTTTGCCTTTGTTCTAGCATCTATATGTACTTACAAGGGGTATAATGCCACTGGTGGTGCAAAAGGTGTTGGAAAAGCAGTGGTTGATACAGCTGTGTTTACCATGATTGGGATTGTGATTGCAGATTGGGTGACCTCGGCTATAGGCGAGTCAGTAATGGAGTTGTTTTTAAAATGATTAGTGTTATCGACAGTATAGGTTTAAGTGTTATTAAAACTGTAATTATGGTGAGAGACTTTGTTGTCCTCACTTTAAGAACTTTAGTTTATACCTTTACCCCTCCTTTTCGTGTTTCGGATATATTTAAACAGCTCTATTTTGTGATTAATGAATCAGCACCCATAGTCATATTCTGTGTATGTTCTGCTGCTGCAGTTACTATTATTGAGTCTTCATTTCATATGAAAATCATTATTCAAAATGATGCCTTAGTTCCAGGATTTGCTGCACTCTTAATTTTAAGAGAGCTTGGGGCCGTGGTCTCTGCGCTTTTAGTAACCTCTCGTGTAGGTGCTGGAATAGCTGCAGAAGTGGGAACAATGCAAATTACAGAGCAAATTGATGCTTTAAAAATGTTGGGTATAAATCCTATTCGATTTTTAGTTGTTCCTCGTTTAATTGCTTCAGTAATTGGTGGCGTGGTTTTAAGTATTCTGGCAAATTTAGTATGCTTATATGTGGCTATGCTAGTTAGCCAATATAAACTAGGGCACAGTGCGGGTAGTTTTATAGTAGCGATGCGGGCTTTTGTTAGCATGCAAGATTTATATTTTGCTGCAATTAAGGGGGCTTGCTTTGGTTTTGTTATTCCTCTCGTCAGTTGTTATTTTGGATTTCGCTGTAAGGCTGGTGCTGAGGGCGTAGGTTTAGCAACAACAAATAGTGTTGTAACCATATCCATCTCTATTATTACAATAGATTTTATTTTATCTTGGATTTTTTCATATTTTTATTAGAATGAATAACAGCAAAACCAAAAAGGATGACTATATATTATGAGATCAGAAACTAAAGTTGGCTTAATGTTTATTGTTACCATAGCCATGGTGATAACCTTTTCATATTACTTAGGTGTTCTTAATTTGTTTTCTCAAAAAAATGAGCTCACAATAGCTTATAACTTTGCGGGTGGCATTGAAGTGGGTTCTCCAGTGCGAGTTATGGGGATAAAAGTAGGTAAGGTAAAGGAAATTAAATTTGACCCTCAGTTTAAAATGCCAAACGGAGAAGAAGTTAAGCTTAAAGTTGTCATTTCAGTGAACGAAAAAGCATGGACAAGTTTACGGCAAGATTCTAAGTTCTATATAAATTTAGCAGGTGTTATCGGAGAAAAGTACTTAGAGGTAAGTCCGGGGTCTTTATCCTCTGGTGAACTTGAACCCAATTCTATACTTAGAGGAGTTGATCCTCCAAGAATAGACCAACTGATATCTCAGGGTTACGGCTTGGCAGGAAAAATTTTAGAAATGGTTGAAAACAATGAAGGCTCAGTTGTAGAGACTTTAAACACTGTGAACTTACTTGTGGTAAATTTAAATAGTCTGTTAAAGCAGACCAATGCTCTCGCCAAACATAAAGAAGCCAGAGAAATTTTAAAAAATATAACCACATTAACAAGTGATTTAGCGTATTTTACAGGTAATTTAAGAGATAAAGAGGGAAAAAAGACCCTGAAACTGTTAAATAAACTGATTTGGCGGTTGGAAGCTTTAGATGGGCCACAAATTAAAAAGTTTCTGCAAGAAGAAGGCATAAAAGCTAAATTATTTTAAGTTATTTAAGTTGGCCATTTACACTCGACAATGAACGGTTGAACCCAACAAATAGGGAGTATTTAATATGAAACAAATATTATTAATTATAACAACTTTGGGATTATTCAACTTCAGTCATGCATTTATAGAAGTCACAAATACAGGCTCTACAGTGGGTAACCTAGTATCAAAAAGTAAATTTAAGGCCTCTACAGGGGCGGATCTTCGACATAAAAAGAAAATGGGATTAGGTTTTGCTGCTGTGGGCACACAAGGTCTTTTGGGTTTAGGCTTAGAGATGAACTTCACCCCTTATATTAGTTCCATGTTATCATTTGGCTTAGGCGACCATTATCAAACCTTTAATATACATATTAAACGTTATATTTACGGAAAATATTTTCAACCCTATGTGGGTGTTGGTTATTCGAGATGGTATACAACGGGGAGCGAAACTCATAATTTTTCTCAAACAAACCCGGAATTTCTAGCTAAAAACTTCTTAAACGAACACGAAAAAAGAGGGGTTTTTGACGAACACTTTATATACCCATCAGCAGGCATTCAATTTTTGCAACTTACCGGCCCATGGGCGGGCTCATCTATCTATGCAGAACTCATCTTAATGATAGATATCGATGACTTTGTCACATCTCCTACTGGCGGTTTGGGCTTCATTAGATACTTCTAGCTAAAAGTGCCAGCTAAAAGTGCCAGGCATCTTCTGCGGATGCAAATAGTCATTTTTACATTAGAAATTATTAGCGTGAGGCAGAGTCCTCATGAAACCTAAATCAAGAAGAATGCCTTAAGGGTAAACATATTACCTGCAAATAAGAGAGGTGTTTAACTTGAGGTATTAACTGAAGCGACTCTCAGGACATAAAAAAACCCCAGATCAAGATCCAGGGTTTTTAGATAATTTAAAAAAATAAATTATTTTTTACGACGTGTAGTAGCTTTCTTCTTAGCTACTTTTTTCTTCGTAGCTTTCTTCTTAGCTACTTTCTTCTTCGTAGCTTTTTTCTTAGCTACTTTCTTCTTAGCTTTCTTTTTAGTGGCTTTTTTCTTAGCCACTTTCTTTTTAGCTACTTTTTTCTTAGTTACTTTCTTCTTAGCTACTTTTTTCTTAGTTGCTTTTGCCATTCGTGTTCCTCCTCGGATGGTTTTTTATTTTAATTATTTACTTTACTTTAAAGGTAAATTATTTATGTACTTTTACATGTTCACTCTTGTGACTAGTATCGTCAATAAAAAAAAACACTTAAGCACTTTTTTTGCATTTCTATCTTTTTTTAATAAAATTAAAGGAAGTAAGTTATGTATTTTGTTTTTTATATAGGGTTTATGTTGGTTTTTGGGTTGTTAAGAGGTCTTTTCAGACGGATATCGGATGAAAAATTACTTGTACGCAGACAAATTACATTATTTAAGACTACGTTTTTTATATTATTCGGAACTTTAATCTATTTTCTGTTTAGCAAAATGATATTTCTGATTTGCTCTTTAGGTGTTCTGGTTTTTTTGGGATTTATATTTCAATTTTTTCTGAAAAAGTATCGTGAAAAGCAATTTCAAGAGGCCACATTAGAGTTTATTAGTGGAATTATACTAAAAATGAAATCAGGTGAATCCTTTAGGAACGCCTTCTATGAAGAGGTTCAAGGTAGTGAGGGATATTTTCGAGAGCAAATCCAGATAATATATAAGACTGTCGTTTATTCACAACACAATGTTGAGTTAACAACAAATAAGTTGAGTTCAGAGTTTGTTTTACTGCTCAAAAAAGTAGATTTGCAACCTCACTTGAGTATTAGGTTGTTAGAAAACTATAGAAAGTTAAAATTTAAACTAAAAACTATTCGACGAAGGTCCCAAGAATCACTGCGATCCATAAGAGCGCAAAGTGTGTTGTTAGGATTATTTTATATGATTTTATTAGTATTCAGCCTTACAAACTATAATTTTAATCAGTATTTGGAGGTCTACCTGGCCTCATTAGTTTTATTTATTTTTGGAATAACTATTAGCGTAAATATAGGGGGGAGGGTTAAGTGGAAAGTATAGCTCCGTTGCAAAATTGTATAATATATTTAATTTTCTTACTCGAAGGCGGTAATAGCCTTAATAAGAGCATAGATATTTACATAAAAGAATTTGATGATGATGTGGCTCTAGGGGTTAGAGAGTGGCTTTTCATTAGAGGACAGGGGTTAGAAGTTGATGATTTTGTGAATCAGCAGAAGAATTTACACAGAAAAGCTTTATTTAAATTGTTAGATAAGGGGTTTAAAGGACAATCGGTACTGGGCTTTTTGAAAAATCTAGAACAAGAAGTGGAATGTGCTGTAAAAAGTGAAATAAGTAAATTTATTTCTTACTTGCCATTAAAAATGATGGTTCCGGTGTTTTTTTTGCAGTTCCCTGCGTATTTAATATTGTTGTTAGGCCCAATTTTAACAGATTTAATAAAAGGAGTGAGTTTATGAGAGAAATTATAGTCGGACTTATAATTATCAATTTTAATTGGGTATTTTGTGTGGATTCTTATGAAGAATTAGAGATTATCCAGGTATTTAAGATTGAGAAAATAGAAAATTGGCATAAATTTAATAAAAATTTAGATAAATTAAAACTAAGTAGTTATTTATGTAAACATTCAAAGGACAATATAGAGCGACTAGAGTCTTGTTTCCAGGAAAATAATCTAAAATTTAAATTTTCTGAGGTTAAAAGAGAGGCATATCATGAGCAAGATAATTACTTACGTGGTAAATGCGAAGAGCTCTCTTATAAGTATCTATCACAAGAGAAGTTTAGTAAATTACCTGCCAGTGCCATGTTGTTAACCAAATGTTCAGAGAAATTGAAGCAGCTTAAAGAAATTGTAGCCTATAAAACTAAGGAAATGTAAGGTGGTGTAAATAACTCAATGAAGGGGAGTGAGTGGAAATTTTTCAGTCTATTATATTAGGTATAGTTCAAGGCCTCACAGAATTTCTTCCAGTATCTAGTTCTGGTCATTTAGTTGTATTCCAAAAGCTTCTAGCTTTAAAAGAACATAGTTTAATCTTTGATATTGCGGTTCATTTAGGGACATTACTTAGTATCTTTACTCTTTATCATAAGCCGATCACTACCATTTTTAGCAGTTTTTTTAAAAGCTTAAAGTCGAGGTCACTCAATGAGGGATCCTATTTTTTAATGATGATGGTAGTGGCATCTGTTCCCACAGCAATTATTGGTTTTAGCTTAAAAGATTTATTTGAACAGTTATTTTCTAGCCTACTTTGGGTAGGGGTCTTTTTTATTGTTACGGGTATTGTGCTAAAACTAACTCAAAAAAAATCCATGAGCAGTGAAAGTATGTCTTTTACAGACTTTAAAGATATTCAAAAAATTAGTTTTAAACAGGCGTTGCTAATTGGGTTAGCTCAAGGGGCCGCCATTGCACCAGGTATTAGTCGTGCTGGCAGCACTATTGCCATGGGTATTTTATCAGGCCTTGATAGAAAAACAGCGGCATTATTTAGTTTTTTAATTTCTGTACCAGCAATATTAGGGGCAAGCTTACTTCAATTTAAGGATGTCACTTCTTGGGATGGAGATTTCCTTACCGTTTTGCTTATCGGTGGAGCATCATCTTATGTTTCTGGTCTTTTTGGTTTGTGGTTTCTATTGAAATTTGTAAAAAAAGGCCGGTTAGAAGTTTTTAGCTATTATCTTTGGTTATTGGGATTAGGCGTTGTGATTTTTCATTTTTTTTCGTAAGACCAGTGATGAACTTTCTGTGCTGGGTTGAGGTTGCCTTTGAAGGATCTAACCCAAAAAGGCTCAGGCATGCAGTGCTCGGCCTTTGGCCTCCGCGTGAACTCGCTTTTTGTGCTAGATCCTTCAAAGGCAACCTCAACCCAGCACAGAAAGTTCTAGGAAGTATTGTGATAATATTTGTTACTGGCTTATGGGTGGATAAACATTCAAAAAACTTGTAGGCTATGATTTAATTAATGAACTCGAGTATGAATATACAATATAAAGACGTATTACTCTAAGAAGCCATGGGAGAAGACAATGGAATTTGATAAAAACAAGTATGGGTTTGAAACTTTAGCAATTCATGCAGGGCAAAGTCCTGATGCCGAATTTGGAGCAGTGATTCCTCCTTTGCACCTTTCTACAACCTTTGCTCAAACTGAACCTGGAAAATATACGAAATATGATTATTCACGAGCTGGAAATCCTACTAGAACAAGTTATGAGCAATGTATTGCCTCTTTGGAAGGAGCGGACTTTGGTTTTGGCTTTTCTTCTGGTTGCGCAGCCACATCCACAGTGATTCAACTTTTAAAGGCCGGCGATCATGTGATTGCAAATGATGATATGTACGGAGGTACTTATCGTTTGTTTAACTCAGTACTTAGCAAGTTTGGTGTGGAGTTTAGTTATGTTGATTTAACGAATTCGGAGAATTTATCAGCAGCTCTACAGGATAATACTAAACTTGTTTGGTTAGAAACTCCTACAAATCCCACTTTAAAAATTTCTGATATTAAAGAAATTTCTAAAATTGCTCACCAAAAGGGAGCAATGGTGGCTGTGGATAACACATTTATGAGTCCTTATTTCCAGAGCCCCTTAGCTTTGGGTGCAGATATGGTTGTTCATTCGGCCACAAAATATATTAATGGTCATTCCGATGTGGTTGGAGGTGTTATAGCTACAAATAACTCGGACCTGGCAGAGCAAATTGATTTTCTGGTGAAAAGTGTGGGTGCTATGAGCTCACCATTCGATTCCTTTTTAGCCATGCGAAGTTTAAAAACGCTTGCCGTGAGAATGAGAGCTCATGAAGAGAATGCTAAAGTTGTGGCGAAATTTTTAGAATCTCACGCAAATGTGGAGAAAGTGCTTTATCCAGGCTTAGATTCTCATCCACAACATGCCCTAGCTAAAGAGCAGATGAAGGGTTTTGGTGGAATGATCACTTTTTATATTAAAGGTGGGTTAAGCGAAGCCTCCACATTTATGCAAAAACTAAAAGTTTTCACATTAGCAGAAAGTTTAGGCGGAGTGGAGTCTCTAGTGGAACATCCAGGCATTATGACTCACGCAAGTGTTCCAAAAGAAAACAGAGATAAATTAGGAATAACAGACACACTCATTCGCTTAAGTGTAGGCATCGAATCCCAAGAAGACATAATAAACGACCTAAAAAATGCCTTGGCCTAAAGGTGCCAGGCATCTTTTGCGGATGCAGCATGTCTTAAACTCTCAGTCAAAAGGGACTTTTGCCATAGGCCGGGGGTCTTTGGCAGTTTTCCTTTTTATTGTATTAAGTCATGTATCTGCGCTGGGGTTTCCACAAAATTACGAAGAAGGACGCGGTGACTTTATTTCTCAATGCGAGGAAATTGTGAAAGCTCAGCCCTTAGCTAAACATGGATCTCTAAGCTTAAATAATGCCAAGGAACTATCTATTGATTGGTGCTATGTTCCGTCAACCAATATATCGTCTGACAAATTGATTCTAATAAGTAGTGGTGTGCATGGAGTGGAAGGGTTTATCGGTAGTGGTTTACAAACTCAGCTGTTATCCAAAATGGTCTCTAAAGAAATAATAAATACCAACACGGGAGTTTTATTTGTTCATGCTGTGAACCCATGGGGCTTTAAAAACCAAAGAAGAGTGACGGAAAACAATGTGGATTTAAATAGAAATCAAACTTTTGAGGCAGACATATTTAAGCTAAAAAATGCTAATTATTTAGCTTTAGATAACTTATTGAACCCAAAATCACCCGCAGGGTCTGGACTTTTTGACTACATGGGCTTTATGACAAACTTAGTCAGTAACTTGCTAAGTACTAGCAAAAAAGCTTTGCGCCAAGCAATTGCCGGAGGTCAGTATGTAAAAGAGAAAGGTCTTTTTTTTGGTGGTAAAACCCAGGAACCACAAGTTCAAATCTTAAGAGAACTTTATTTAGAGGTCACAAAAAAATTTAAGCATATAACATATTTAGATATACATACGGGTTATGGTGAACGGGGTGTGCTTCATTTTTTAGGTAAAAGCTATATCCGTAAGAATTCAAAACAATATTTTCAAGAAGTATTTGGAGATCAAAATGTAGATCTAGGTTCCAATAAGGATTTTTACAAAACTCATGGGGATAGCTTAGACTTTATGGAGTCCATAATACCAAAAGAAAAATCTCTCATATCCATGACTTTAGAGTTTGGCACCTTAGATTCACAAACCCTATTAGGGTCTGTAAGAAGTCTATACATCATGAAGCAGGAAAACCAATATTTCCATAATGGGGCTCATAGCTACCAGGCCGAAAAGAAAATAAAAAATAATTTCAGAGAGATGTTCTATCCATCAGATAAGAAGTGGCAAAAATCCATCACAGGGAAATTTAATAGTTTTATGTTAAAAATTATTAATTAATCACTATTTCAATTGGGAAACAGAATGCTACCTCAGATAAGCTTCCATAGCTTAATTTTTTTCTTAGGTGCCAGGCATCTTTTGCGGATGCAGATCGTCATTAAAGTCTGGTCGTTTTCCTGTTTTTCTATTTTGTGGAAATTTAAATTCATGTCGTCTGAGAGCGGCTTTTACATTATTTAAATAGTACTCACTCATTTGCTCATTTATCCAGGTTAGCACTTGAGCTTGGCTAGATGGGATGAACTCCTCAAACCCGTTCCTATTTTTTTCAACTAAAATTTTAATATGGTTCGAGTTATAATATAGCGTGCTCCACTCATAGTTTTCTGCTGCCGAGCAAACTTTGGCTCTTACTGGGTTAAGGTAGATGTACTTTAGTGTATGTGCATATTGTGCACTCGTGCGAATAATCGTCCAATGATACCTTCTCCCATAAACTCTATTAATCCTATTTGACCCACGAGCAATTTTACGACTTGTTTCAGTCATAAAATACCTCATAGCTGCAGATATATTATTATGAGGTGTTGATATTAACATGTGGTAGTGATTAGCCATTAAAATAAAGGCATGGCAAGAAACTCCATATTCTTGAATCGTTTTTTTAAGAACCACACCGTATATTTCATAGACAAGAGCTAATGGTATGTCATACCAGTCTTTGTTATTTGATCGAGCACAGATATGGTACGGGTATATTTTGGAGAGTTCTATTATTTTTCTAGGCATTTCATATGTAATAGCAAAATAATGACCATACTGAGTATGATTGTGTGAGAGTACAAGTTTCTTGAGGACAATAACCGGAAGAGGAGTCCGAGTATTAGGCTAGAGATTGTTTATTAGTCCAATATTTTAATCCAAGGAAAAGGGATAAAGTTACAACATGAAATATAATTAAAATTGCTTGATCTCCAAAAATAGATTTAAATTTTAGATAGGCAATTAACTGGGCGCAAGCGATGAGAACAAAAGCAATTTCTCCGTATTTTTTATATTGCCACAGTCCAATAGTTGCGATGGTATCTCCAATAAGTAAAAAGACTATCCAAGTCTGCCACACGGTATCCATTTCAGAGAAATTTAAACGTAAGTTAAGCACATCTCCAAGATGAAGAATTGCTCCAAAAAGGTAAAATAGTGCTAAAATGCGAAGGTACAATTTCATTTCTGTTTAGACCTTTGTGTGTTCCTTAAAGGGGTGTCAACTTTGTGTGGGATTGGTTTTTCAAATAGGTTTATTACTTTTTCCTTTTTTAAGATATTTCAAAGCAAAGGGATTCACAATTAATGGCAGAACCTACTGCAAAAGTTTGATCTACTTTAAAAAGGGAGACTGTTTGGGGCGCTGCATCCGCAAAAAATGCCTGGCACCTAAAATGGTGGTTCGGGACGGAATTGAACCGCCGACACGAGGATTTTCAGTCCTCTGCTCTACCGACTGAGCTACCGAACCATGAAGGAAAAAACAAATTAGCTTTAAGTCTCTTGGGTGTCAAATACCCAGTATTTCTTATAAACTTTACTCATGTGGCTTTCATGTTGCGTCATAAACTGATATTAAGAATTTATGAAAGATCTCATGCTGGAGTTAAGTAAAAACCCATTCTTATTAGCCCCAATGGCGGGAATTACCGACAGTGCTTATCGTTCATTTATGCGCGAAATGGGAGCAGGTATTTTGACCACGGAGCTTGTATCAGCAAAAGGGCTCAATTTTGCTAGCGAAAAAACCAGAAGGATTATGAGTTTTACAGATGAGCAACAACCTGTTGGGGTGCAACTATTTGGTGAAGGCCCCGAAGAATTAGCCAAGGCTGCTGAGTATGTGGAAGAAATGGGTGCTCATTTTGTGGACCTTAATTTTGGTTGTCCCGTACCCAAAGTGGTTAAAAAAATGGCAGGGTCTGCTGTTTTAAAAGATATGCGTCTTTTAAGTGAAATCTTAAGTACTGTGAAAAAGTCTATAAATATCCCTTTAACCATTAAAGTGAGAACAGGCTGGGATCAAAACCAAAGAAACACAGACCAAGTGACACAGATTGCCTATGATGAAGGGGTCAGTTGGGTCTCAATTCATGGGCGCACCCGCTCTCAAGGCTACACTGGGCTTTCTGATTGGGACTATATTAGCTGGGTTAAATCCGTATCCAAATTGCCGATTATTGGTAATGGAGATCTTGTGACGCCGGAATTGGCGGTTGAGCGATTAAAAAATTCGAATTGTGATGCAGTAATGATTGGTCGGGGAGCTCTTAAAAATCCATGGATTTTCTATCAAGCAATGCAGTTGCTGAACAAAGAGGAGAAGGATTATGCAGGTCTAAGCTTAATGGATGTCATTACTAAGTTGGAAAAACATTTATCTCAATTTCACCCAGAGAAAATAGTAGTTCTACAACTTAAGAAATTTTCATCTTGGTTTTCAGCTGGTTACCCAGAGTCAGCGGCTTTTAGGCAGAGTATTTTTCAGATAAAATCACAGCCCATGGTCTTGGACGCTATTCAGACTTACTTTCAACAAGTTGACTTAAATCAAGGGCTAAAGACTAGCAACAAACCATTTTTAATGGGTGGCCACGGATAAGCCATTTTACAAATAATAAATTACATGTATCCTAGATAAGTTCTTATAGATACAGAAGGATTTGGATTTTTGGAAACAGTAATAGAAGCGAGAAGCTTAACTACTCAGGGCAAGCTTAAGCAGAGTTTAAAGGGTGTACATTTTCAAACTCAAACTGGGCAAAAAGTAGGATTTTTCTTTTTAGATCAAGAAAATAACGAAGATCTGTTTCGGTTGTTTTCAGGACAAGCTGCACCCACAGCTGGGGAACTCATAGTTCTTGGGTATCCAATGGGAACAAAAAATGGAGAGGTTAAGGAGCTAACGGCTGTCATTGATTCGGAAGAAAATTTAGAGGAATCCTTTACAGTAAGGGAATATCTAAATATATTTGTGGGTTACTATGGTTTGTCTGTAAAAAATCAGAGAATCAATATATTAGAAGCGCTAAGAATAGCTGAAATTGAAGATAAAGAGGATGATTTAGTATTTGATTTAACACATTGTGAAAGAAGGCAGTTGCTCATAGCTAGATCTTTAGTTGTAAATGCAAAAGTAATTTACGTGAAAAATATTACAAAATATTTAGAGCATCGAGATATATTATATATTAGAAAATTATTTAAAAAAATAAAAGGGGTCACTGTCTGTATCTTTACTGATGACTTAGACGACGTAGAAGACATTTGCGACGAGGCCTATTTTTTTAAGCAAGGACAAATATTCATTTCTGGAAACCCCAAACAATTAATAAAAGAAAATATGGGGAAAGAAGTGGTAGAATTCACAATTAATAAGAAAGAATACGCATATTTTTCTCAAAGGATAAAGGATAATTACGACTTTCAATATTCTGATGGTGTATTGAAAGTGTATTTAAATATAGGTCAAGATTCTATGACTCTTTTAAGTTTAATATTATGTGATCAAGTAGTTATTCGACGTCCAAATTTACAAGATGTAATCACAAAAAAATTCAGTATTAAATTGGTTGATAATAAGGAACAAAAATGAAGAATTTGCTCTATTCAGTATTATTCTTACCGAGCATTAAAACGATTTTTAAGGCCCAAGTAAAAAGAAATTATTTAGAGTTTAATAAGAGCTTTGTACAGAATGTTTTTAAACTGTTATTTCAACCATTGTTCATATATTTAGCAATTGGTTACGGTCTTGGACAAATCATTGATCCCATAAGAAATTTTACCTATTTTGAGTTTGTCACACCAGCAGTTATCATTCTAACAGGAGCTTACGTTTCTTTTAAAGAATCATTTCGAAAGTACTACATGGGAACAGTAGTTACTCAAAATTACCAACCTATTTTGAAAACTCCTATGACAGAAATCGAGATATCTTTTGGCGAAATTATGTGGGCCACTCTAAAGGGGTGTATGTCTGTAAGTTTAATTCTAATATTCTCATTGATTTCAAAAGACATAACAATGCCCTTTAACATATTGATTCTATTTTATATTTTTTTAAATAGTTTTGTAGCCTCAACCTTTGGTGTTTTATTCGTTAAATTTTTTATCAATAAAAACAAAATGAATGCCTTTATAATAGGATTTATAATTCCATTATCACTCATCTGTGGAAGCTTCTTTCCCTTAACGAAACTACCACCCATCTTAAAAAAAGTTACTCTTATGTTCCCACCAACCCACTTCATATTTTTAATCAGAAAATCATATTTCGATTTATACTATTCAACATACTTCTTAAGCCTAGGTTTCTGTGTATTCGTTGGGTATTTATCCTTATCCTACACACTAAATAAAAAATCTTTATAGTTAAGTGAGTAAAGCCCCCCCCGAAGGGCGAGAGCCGCATTTTTGAGTCTTTGAATGTGAAAAGGAAGGCATAAAAGAACAATCGCAAAATACAATTTACTCCAACCAAGGCACTAGTAAACTCATTTAGAATTTCAGAATTCTGGTTCAAGAAACTTGCACTTAATGCTTGTAGGAAATAGAGAAAACGTAACTAGCCGTCAGAACGAAGTTGATTAAAAATATTATCTTTAACCCAATTTACACTTTCACAAATTGCGTCCTTGGCTGGTTTTGGTTTTAAACCCAGTTCCCTTTGAGCTTTTGAAGAATCAAACCAGTGAAACAAAGTAGACGTCCAGGCTGTTTCGGAGTTTAGTGGTCCCTTTTTGCCAAATTTTTCAAGAAGTTCACCAACTTGCCCAAGACTAAAGACAACAAAGTTGGGTAGATAAATTTTTGGAGGTTCAACACCAGCGCACTCAGCAATATATTCAAACAATTGTTTAATAGTTATGTTTTCACCCGCTAGTATATAACGCTCTCCATTGGAGCTATTTAAGTAAGCGTTGTATGCAGCTTTTGTTACATCATGTATGGATATAATGTTTGCACCACCAGACGTGTAAACAGGAAATTCGCCACGTGCCACCTTTAATTGAGTTTTCCGGCTTCCTTTTTTTGCGTCACCAGGTCCGTAAATTGTAGATGGGTTTACAATTGCAGCAGAGATTTCATTTTTTTTACAGGCATCCATTACAATTTTTTCAGCAGCATGTTTTGTTTGAAAATACCCTAGGTTTAATTGATCAATATTATACTCAGACTCTTCATTAAGAACTTGTTGGTTATTTAAACCAGCCCCAATAGCAGTAACAGAACTAAAGTAGAGTAGTCTAGAAATTTTTAACTCTGTACATACTTGAACAATGTTCTTTGTACCTTGAACATTCACTTTTTCCATAAGGCTGCGAGCCGTTTTAGTGTAGCCAACAAATCCAGCTAGATGAAAGATGGACTGGACATCACTCGCAGCTGCAAGAATAGAGTTTTTATCTGTAACATCGCCAATGCAGTATTCAATATCTAATCCTGATAGTTCACTCACATCACTGTTTGTTCTTTTGAGAACTTTAACCTTGTGCCCCTGTTCTAAGAGATACTTGGTCATCCATGAGCCCACAAACCCTGTGGCACCTGTAATTAAAATTTTATCTTTCATGAGCAGTTCATATAAGAAATTAAGACTAAAGTAAAGTTCGATTTTATTGTTGTCTCTTGTTTAAAATGATAAGATTGGACTAAGTAATGAATATAACTAGGGGAGTTTTCATTAGCTTTAGCCATTTATTAAAAAATGTTTATTTATTTAAAAATATGACAGAGTCACAACTAGATTCCATTGGCGATATTTCTATTTCAAAAAGTTACGAAGCGGGTGACGATGTGTTTTTACAAAGTGACTCTGCCAGCGCAATTTATATTATTAGTCATGGCTCAATTAGAATTCATCAGAAAAATACAACTGATGAAAATATTGAAATTGTTATATTGGGTGTAGGCAGTCATTTTGGTGAGATGGCATTTTTAGATAAAGAAGTACGGTCGGCATCTGCAACAGCAATGGAGCCCACAGATTTAGTTGAGATTTCATATGAAGCACTGTTGGAGGTATTAAAAAAAGATTTAGCAATATCTACAACTTTCTACAAAGAAATATCTCATTTTTTAGTAAACAGATTGAGAGTCACTACTTTAGATCTTAGCTATGCGAGGGAGAGAAACTTATCTCATTTTTAATATGATAGAAATACACAAACTCAATGGTCAGGTGGCCCTTATAAATGATGAAAGAATCAATTTAATTGAATCTAAACCAGATACATTCATTACTTTTGACAATGGTGACACTTTATTTATTAAAGAATCATTGTCAGATATAAAAGAAAAAATAATGAGCTATAAAAAAGAAATTTTTACGAAATAAATTTGATATAATTGAAAGAAGAGAGAAATGGATTTAAGTACTATATTTGGTTTAATAATTGGTGTTTTGGGTATTGTTGCTGGGAATGCATTTGAAGGCGGTCATTTTAGCGCTCTGTTACAAATGACAGCTTTTGTAATTGTAATATCTGGAACACTTGGAGCTACCGTACTCTCAAATACGAGAAAAAATATAGTTTTAGGTGTTGAGTTATTAAAGTGGGTCATTAAAAAAGATGACATGAGCTATAAACAAAGGGTTGCTGGCGAAATTATTCAATCAGCAAAACTAGCTCGTCAAGAATCTATAGTGGCCATTGAAAAGCAACTTCCAAATTTTTCGGATAAGTTTATGAAAAATGTTTTTCGCTTTATGGCAGATGGAGTGGATCCAAAAACTTTAAGAGATGTTTTTGAAAATGAAATTGAGCTCAAAGAACGGCATTTAAATTCTGCAGCAAATATTTGGATAGATGCTGGTGGATTTGCTCCAACTATTGGAATTATTGGAGCCGTACTTGGACTTATTCATGTGATGGTTAACCTCACTGATACAGCACAACTTGGTAAAGGTATTGCCGTGGCATTTGTTGCGACCATTTATGGTGTTGGGCTTGCGAATTTATTTTTTATACCAATAGGTAACAAAATAAAAAGTAAAATAATTGAAAAAATTGAAGTTGATGAAATGATTCTAGAAGGGGCCGTAGCGATTAGCAGTGGTTTAAATCCATTTATTATTGAACAAAAACTTCAGTCTTACCTTAAAGCAAATGAAGAAATTTAATGGCAAGAAGAACTAGAAAAAAAATACACATTGAAAAAGATAACACAGATAGGTGGCTGATTTCCTATGCAGATTTTATAACCCTATTGTTTGCATTTTTTGTTGTTCTTTACGCTACTTCTGAAAAAGATAAAGACAAAGGGAAGGCTCTTGAAGAATCCCTTAAAAAGTACCTTGTGAAAATTAAAGTTTTTGGTGGTGGTGCTTCGAGCGGAGACAATTCTGTTTCTAAGATATTAAATCGCGGAGGCCCTTCAGAAAAATCTATTCTAGAAGGTCCTCTTAATTCATATAAAAAATTAAATACTAAAAAAGATGATCAAACTTTGTTGTTGCAAGGAAAGATTGAGAAACTTGTAGAATCTAGTTTGTCGGAAGAGCAAATAGAAAAGTCTATTTTTGATATTGTTGATGATGAATGGGGTGTAAGAATTATATTAAACTCCAATTATTTGTTTCAAAAAGGAGATACGCTTTTTCGTAGTTCCTCTTTGTCTGAATTAGATACAATTGGACGATTGCTAAAAAACTTAGATTTACCCCTTTTATTTGAGGGGCATGTTCGAGAAGGGGCTAGAAAGAGTAAATTTGCATCTAGCTGGGAGCTCTCAACCTTACGCGCAACGAAAGTTTTAAGGTATTATTCTAAAAAATTTGGGCTAAACCAAAAACAAATATCTTTAGCTGCTTTTGGCTCACAGCGGCCAGCTATTTCTGGTGCTGAAAATATTAATGACGCTCGTAATGATCGGATCGAGATTCTCATTTTACCAGGAGAGTCTCCACTATAATTGACCAATGAAGTGGCTTATTTTCGCTCAATCACCACAGATGTTATGGTTACGGGGTGTTTAGGTTGGTCGAGCCTGTTCGTTCTGATTTTGCTAATTTTAACAATTTCGTTAAGGCCTTCAACAACTTTTCCAAAGATAGAGTACTTTTTTGTAGGTCTATCTAAGTGACTTTGGTCACCCACAGTTATAAAAAACTGACTGCCATTTGTGTTTGGTCCTGCATTAGCCATAGAAACTGTTCCAGGTTTGTTATGTTTTAGGGCTGGATGAAATTCATCTTTAAACTTATAGCCAGGCCCACCAGTTCCATTTCCAGAGGGGTCTCCACCCTGAATCATAAAGCCTCGAATAATTCTGTGGAATATAAGATTTTTGTAGAATCTTTTTGTGTAAGGCCTTCCTTTAATTTTGAATTCTTTTTTTCCTTCAGCTAGATCGGTAAAATTTTTAACAGTGTTAGGAGCTCTTTTATGATAAAGCTTAATTTTTACTTTTGAATTATTTTTAGCTTTTTTCCCCCAGCTAATATTTAAAATTGCATATACTGAAGTGGAATCTTTATTTGTTTTTGGACCCTTCGATAAATCTACACTTTTATCAGGAGTTATGGCGCTTTGTTTGCTCGCTTTAACCTTAGCTGGGCTAGTTTCTGCTTTTCCTGGAATAGAAAATAATAGAAAAGAACAAACATAAATTAAAAGAGCTGTTAGAATTGTAGAGTTTTTCTTTAAAATCATTGGTGTAACCTTCCGTGATGATTCATGTATTGTTAAAAGCTAGCTTGAAAAATAATCGGGGTCAACCTTCTTCAGTAAGATAAGGTTCTGGTCAAGTAAAGTCTGTATTTCAGTTTGTAAATTCACTGGAGTGCAGTTTAACAGGAGAGAGTATGTAGGCATAAATTCAGAATTCCAATGTATTTCAGTGCCTGTGTGTGAAGTAATAAGCTGATAGAGTTGCTCCCAAATTCGCAATTGTTGATAATTATTGAATATACTAAGTCCTGCGGATTGCCAGCTATGGTTATTGCTTATTAGAGCATCAATAATTTCATATAACGATGACTTTGAAGATACGATTTTGTGTTTCAAGCTTGAGAGTTGACTGCCCAACTCTATATCAATAAGTCCACCAGGCGAATATTTTATATCGATTAAACTAGGTTTGGCTTTAGAATTTAACTGCGTTTTTATAGAGCTTAGAAGAATAAGGTCTTCAGAAGTGATTTTATATTTAAAAATAGCTTCCTTTAAAATTTCAATAAGCTTGGTATCTAGTTTAGAATCAATAAATCGGGCCTTAAGGTAGGTTTGAAGTTCCCATGGATCGGCTTCATTTTCTATGTAATTTAGCAAGCGATCCCATTTAACAATTAATGGACCAGCTTTTCCAGAAGGACGGAGTCTTAAGTCCACGTCATATAGTGTTCCGCCTTTATGTTGATCTCTTAGTCTTGATAAAAAGCGTCTTGCAATTTTAAAATCTGAAGGTGAAGGGGGTTCGAAGCAGATAAAAATAAAATCTAAGTCAGATTTTAATCCTAACTCTTTTCCACCCCATTTTCCCATAGCTAAAATTTCAATACTGTTTGAGGTGTATTGCAATTTTAGTGACTTAAAAAGCTGAGTGGTGATTAAATCGGCGGTAGAACTTAAAGACATATTAAGTGTGTGGATATCTTTTGAATGTAGAAATTCTTTAGAAGATATAATCTCTGAAAGCAATTTTTTTTCAGTGAGCTGATCTAGAAGTGTTTCGAAATCACTGGAAAGTTCTGCCTGGGCATTCATAAAATAGTTATCTAAAATTTCGGGGCGTGAGGAAATTATGCCACCTAGATATGGTGAAACAGAAAATAATATAGCTAAATCGTGGAGTAAATGTTTCTCCTTTACTAGTAGGGAAAATAAACTGGCCTTTGCATGGGTACTTTTGATAAAATCAAAAAGAAGTTTTAAACCTAAATTAAAATCAAGATTTACAACTCTAAGTTCCTCTACAAAATAATAAAGAAAATTGCGTCTAATGGCCTCGTCCTTCTGTCCCCTTATGGATCTAGCTGTAAGTTCCATAAGTTTAGGCCAGACGTCATTAATAATATCAGGTTTAAAACCATGTTTAGTCAGCCAAGAAACTTGCTCCTCCATAGTGGCGGGTACTGGATTTTTTGAACTTAATATGGGGCCAAGAAGGTCTGACACGACATTGTCAATTTCTTCTGAGAGTTGAAGTAAATTCTTTGCATCTAGGGTAGATAGGGACGGATACTTAAGGTCAACACTCCAGGTGTGAGTTTGTTGGTCTTCATAGATTTGAATTTTATTCTCTAATTCTCTATATTTCCAGTAAGAGTTAATTAGGGTTTCTCCCTCAACTTCTTTAAGTAAGCTTCTACTAGTTAGGTTTTCAGTAAGCTGAGAGGTAGAATAATTACGTATTTCCGGGTACCTTCCACCATGGATTATCTGTAAAGCATGGAGATAAAGTTCAATGTCTCTAATTCCACCTTTACCTAATTTTAAATGAAATTGTTGTAGTTGGTTATTTTTAAAATAATGTTCTTGAATCTGTTTTCTAATGTTTTTCAGATCGTCAAAGAGTGTATAATCAATATATTTTCTGAAGCAGAAATTATTAATAACTTCTGTAAGTTTAGATTTTAAAGAAAGGTTGGTATTAATTGCACGGAAGCGTCCGAGGGCTAATTTTTCCCATGTTTCACCTTGCGACCAGTAATAGTCCTGAAATTGTGATAAAGAAGAGACTAATGGTCCAAATCGCCCCCCAGGTCGTAAATTGTAGTCCACCCTGAGGCAGAAACCGAATTGATTGAGAGAGGTTAGTGTTTTGGTAAAAGCCTGAATTTTTCTAGAGGATTTCTGACTGTTGGGGTCATTACTAATAATGACCAAGTCTACATCTGAAGATAGGTTCAGCTCCATAGCGCCAAGTTTACCTAGAGCGAACAACAAAAGATCTTCTTTATCCAGGTCAAAATTTTCCCAAGCAGAGTTTATAATGTGATCCACTTGTTCGCTCCAATAATAGCAGATATCTTTTACTGTTGATGTAGTAAAAAAAGTTGCCAGAGCACAATTCAACCAAATTTGATGTCGTATTAGTGTTAAGTTGCACGCATACTCTGTGTGTAATGGCAGGTCTGTAAATTTGATAAGATTAAGCAGTTCGGGATATTGATTTACAATATTTAAATAACGTTGAATAGCTGGCGATTGCGAGCAGGCTGTTTGAAGGTCTTCAGGTGAGTACTGTGAAACGGATTGAATCATTGCTCAAGATATGGGGACCATCGTGGTTTTTCGTAGTTATATCTATCAAAGGTAATTCGGCGTTCATTAGATCCGTCAATATCAACGATATATAGCTGTTTACGATGAGTGCGATCGCTTGTAAAAATAACTTTTTGGCCGTCAGGTGAAAAACTAGGTTCTTCATTATTAGCATTTTTAGAGGAATTAACTTTCATAGCGGAGGTCAGTCTCTGCATATTTGTGCCATCGGTGTTCATTATAAAAATATCAAAAAAGCCACCTTTGTGTGCGCCTCTATCTTGTCCAGCAAAAACAATTTTTTTACCATCAGGAGAAAATCGTGGCGATGAGTTATACCAACCGGCAAATGTTCGTCGTTTCAAACTAGTGCCATTAATGCTCATGGTATAAATCATGGGTCGTCCACTCCTTGTGGATGAAAAAACAATTTGATTTCCGTCAGCAGAAATATGCGGTTCTAAATCTAAAGTCCATTTCTTTCTTCCTTTGATTATTGAGGAAATTCTCTCAGAGACCAGGTCCACGCGATTGATGTCAGACACCGCATTTCTTGAATGGGTATAATAAACATATCTCCCATTGGGATGAAATGTGGCACCAGAGTTTGTTCCTTTTTTATATGCCACCAGTTCCATCTTTCCTGTGGCAAAAGTATATAAAAACAGATCGGCATTTCTCGTTCTAGCTTTTGGGTGATAAGCGAAGTTAGTGAAGGCAAGTTTTTTTCCATCGGGTGACCAGTCAGGAGATATGGATAAGTTTTTTGATCGAGTAATTCTTTTTATACTGGATTTATGGCCATCCCAATCCATAACATATATTTCTTTGAATTTACCATGTAGGTTTGCTGTAAAAGCAATTTTAGTATTAAAAATCCCTTTTTTACCGGTGAGCTCAACCACAAGGTCGTTGCTAAATCTATGTGCCAGAGACCTTGTCATGGAAAGTTCTGCTTTATAAGTTCTCGCAAAAACTGTTTTTGCCTGTGGAACATAGTAAACATATGCATCCATCTCAATTTTACCAGCATTGATTTTATAACCAATACGAATTAAGAAGTCAGTTTCTATAACCTTCCATTTGTTAAAATCAAAGCCATTAGGGGCGCCAGGTTTTGGCTTTAATCCTGTAAGCTTGGTATCTTCTAAGAAAGCAGCCGGGTCTACAAAACTGAAGTAGCTTGAGACTTGGAGATCATTTTTGATGACTTTATAAATTTCTTGACCAGTTTTTACAGCCCGTTTTCCAGAAGAAAAGCTACCGTAGTAATTCAAGGCAGGCAATGCAAGTAAACTTTTTTTAACGTGTGCGGATCCAACATTTATGTAAATTTGTCCGGCGTTTAAAAAGGATGATGTAAAAAAAATAGTAATTAATAAAAAAACGTATTTGATCATAGTAGGTTCCTGTATTTAGAGACTCTAACACACTTCGTTTAGTATAGATCATGGAAATGAAAGAATAAAACTATTTTTAGAGAGAAGTGATTTTAACCTATCTGGTGGTTGTGGAAGAGGTGAAGACTTGTCTATGGATGTCAAAACGCTTTGGTCAAACAGATTATTGTTAGATGTTTCTAGAATTTCTTTTTTTATTATATAGCCCTGCATATCAATTGCAATTAAAGCCTTTGCTTTTAAATCTTGATTGTTTAAGTAGGCAGGTAACACAAAGTTTTGATTTATTCTTCGTTTTACTTCAGATAAGTATTTATTGTATTTAAGCTGATTTAAACCATCTAGGCTATCTCCAGAAGCAATGATATTGCCTTTAAAAACGGGATCCTTTGGTTTGTTATTTGTATTTTCTTTATTTTTCTCATCATTTATTAAATCTTGTTTAATCTGATCTAGCGCACTCATGGCTTTGAGTTCTTTTAACGCTTTAAGCTGTTTTTTCTTAAAATATTTAGCTTTTTTTTTCTTTTGTTTTAGGCGTACTGTTTTATTTTTTATCTTTGAAGGTTTAGCTGTTTTTGACTTAATCTTTTCTGGTAAAGCTACCATATCAACGCGAATGGCGTTTTCAAAAATAATATTTTCCGTTTTAAAGAGAGTAAATTTTATAGTAAAAATGGATATGATGAATAAATGTAGCCCTAAGGAGATTACAATATTTTTAGAAAAAGGAGTTAGGCCGTCGTAAGCCTGGATAACTTTCATCTTGATCCAAGCGGTAAGCTGATTAGACTAATGTTACTTATACCTGCTGCGCGCACTTCTCCCATAGCCTTAGCAACAGCACCGTAGTAGGCTTTTTTATCGGCCTTAATATAAACTTGTTTGTTTTTTCGGGTTTTAAAAATTGCCTTTATTTTTTTTCTTAAAGCTTTCGCTTGAACTTCAACTTTGCCAATATAGAGTCTGCCGTTTTTTTTTATTGTTAGTACAAAGGGCTTGTCATTAGTACTAACCCCTGTGCTTTCAACTTCCGGAAGATCAATCTCTAAACCTTGCTGCATCATAGGAGCTGTAACCATAAAAATTATTAAAAGCACCAGCATGACATCCACAAGGGGGGTGATGTTGATCTCACTTAGTGAAGCTCTGCTACCTCGAGAGGGTGAATTCATCCCCATACTTAGTTTCCTTTAAAGAAATTTCTTTTAACAATATTTAAAAAATCGCTAGAGAAGCTATTGATTTCAGTTTCTTGTTTTTTAATTTTAGAAATAAAATGGTTGTAGCCAACGGTTGCTGGAATTGCAGTGACGAGTCCTATTGCGGTAGCAATTAGGGCTTCAGAGATTCCAGGGGCAACCACTGCAAGGCTCGCCATATTCGTGGCAGCAATTTTTTGAAAAGAGCCCATGATTCCCCAAACCGTTCCAAATAATCCGATAAATGGCCCCGTGGAGCCCGTGGTAGCAAGAAAGCTCAGTTGATTTTCCATTTTTTCGATTTCAATTTGCTCGGATTTACTGATAGCTCTTTGTAGATTATCAATTCCAGATAGCATAGGAGAGTGGGTATCTAGTTCTTTGTTGGCCAGCCCAGAGTCGGCAATTTTTCTGAGCTCCTGATAACCCGCTCTAAAGATATGCGATAATGAGGAGCTTTCATGCTCGGCGATATTGTCGTAAATTTCATCTAGGGACTTTGCTTTCCAAAATAGATCCAAAAAATCATCGTTAGCATTTTTCAATAATTTAAATTGTTTTTTTTTGGTTATAATGATTGCCCAAGATACTAGTGACATAGCTATAAGTATTATTAAGGTAAGTTGCACTGTAAAACTGGCTGACATTATGGAGTGCCAGGCACCCATATTTACAACAGGCTTAGTAGAGGCATCGGCAGCATAGGCAATTTCAAAAAACATAACATCTCCTTAGAATGGCTAGATGCTAAATCTTTTTTGCTAAAGTTTGTATTTCCTACACTTTAAGAAGCAAAGCGTCATTAAGGTTCTATGAAACCCGCTACTTGGGAAGTGAGCCATTGAGGAAGCCCTTGGTTTGCTTTTGAGTTTTCAAGGATGACCTTAATATGCCGTCTCTTGAATTCATTAAGCATTCTGGGGGTAATTAAAGGTATTTTCTTGTGCATATAGGGTGTGATAATAAAATCAGCATTGATTTTTGCCAGAGGTTCAATGTAGAGAGCTGACATAAACATCAACTGAGTTTGTAAGCTTAAATTTGAGGCAAATACCCACAAGGGGTTTTCTTTACGTAGGTACTTTATGACATTTGCATATGGGCTTTTAATAATAACCTTATTAGACTTCTTGTGTTTTTCTAAAAGAGCTTTAAACTTAAACAGTTTAGCAGGGTCTTGTTCCAAAATATTCAGTAATACCAGAGTATTAGGGTTATTCTGAAAAAAATTATCTAAGCTTATATAGCCAAGGTTGTCTAGGGTAGAAAAGGGGGTATTAAAAATATAACTTTCCTTTTCTATGTGGCCATTCTTTTTATAGAGAACATAGTTGAGATCTTGGGTGACCCACAGGTTAACACTGAGCATTTTCTCATGATTGAGTATAGAATTTTTATTTGGAATGACCTCTTTAAAGCTGAACTCTAAGCTATTGTTAGTTAAAGGGTGATCCAAGGGACTGTGTTGCTGTGAGAGACCTAAAAACCTTAGTCCAATGAGAATAGCGGATAAAATAATTATACTAAAAAGGCTTATACTGATGAGTCTGAAGAAGGCATATTTCATTGTGGTAATAAACAAAGGATTCTCTTTGAAATCAATGTTTATATTGATCATTGTAGGAAAGTTAAGTACTTTGCAAATACGTTTAGGTGCTTGAATAGATTCTCGTAGCACAAAACTGAGGAGGCAGCCTTTAACTACCATCTTCGGTGAGTACAATTTTTATTTTAAAGCCTTTCTGGCTTTTTTGTGCCCTGATTTGGTCATTATAGGTTTTCTTTAAATTAGACGAAGATCATAAAGATAACTAAAGAGTGGATATGACTGAACTGAAATCACATTTGAAAAATGACTACAAGTATGGATTTGTCACTGAGATTGAATCGGAATCTTTTAAAAAGGGTTTAAACGAAGAGGTTATTACTCAAATATCTCAAGTAAAAAATGAACCTCAATGGATGCTAGATAGCCGACTTAAGGCTTTTAAATATTGGCAGACACTAAAGGAGCCACGTTGGCCGGAGTTTGATTACCCGGAGATTAATTACCAAGATATTATTTACTACTCGGCCCCCAAAAAAAATGTTGAAGAAAAAAAGAGTTTAGATGAATTGGACCCAGAGTTGCTGAAAACTTTTGAAAAACTGGGTATCCCCCTTCAGGAGCAAAAACGAATTTCCGGAGTGGCAATGGATGTTGTTTTTGACAGTGTGTCTGTGGGAACCACACATAAAGAAATTTTAGACGAGGCGGGTGTCATCTTTTGCTCAATCTCGGAAGCTATTCAAAAATACCCAGAACTTGTAAAAAAATATATGGGTACGGTGGTTCCTTATAAAGATAATTTTTTTGCAGCTCTAAACGCCGCCGTTTTCACAGATGGGTCTTTTTGCTATATTCCAAAAGGTGTTACGTGCCCTATGGATTTATCTACTTATTTTAGAATCAACGCAGAAGAAACAGGTCAATTTGAGAGAACCTTACTTATTGCAGATGAAGGTAGCTTTGTAAATTATTTAGAAGGTTGTACTGCTCCAATGAGAGATAGCAATCAATTGCATGCCGCTGTGGTTGAGCTTGTAGCTATGGAGCGAGCCGAAATTAAATATTCTACGGTACAAAATTGGTACGCTGGCGATAAGGATGGCATAGGTGGTATTTTTAATTTTGTTACTAAGAGGGGTCGTTGTTTAGGTAACGATTCTAAAATTTCTTGGACTCAAGTGGAGGCAGGATCTGCCATTACTTGGAAGTACCCTAGTTGTATTCTACAAGGAGATCGTTCAGAAGGGTTCTTTTACTCTGTAGCTTTAACACATGATAAAATGAAAGCAGACACCGGGACTAAGATGGTGCATGTGGGTAAGAATACTAAAAGTACTATCATTGCTAAAGGTATTTCCACAGATCAGTCACAAAACAGTTATCGTGGACAAGTAAAAATGATGAAAAGTGCATCTGGAGCCAGAAATTACACGCAATGTGATTCCATGCTTGTGGGTGATGAATCTAATGCCAACACTTTTCCTGTGATCGATGTAGGCAACAAATCTGCGATAGTTGAACACGAAGCATCTACTTCAAGAATTAGTGAAGATCAGCTTTTTTATTTACAGACGCGAGGGTTAGATTTGGAAGAATCCATTTCCATATTAGTCAATGGGTTTTGCAAAGATGTATTTAAGCAATTACCTTTGGAGTTTTCTGTTGAAGCAGTAAAACTGATTGAAATGAAATTAGAAAACAGTGTGGGTTAAAGGAAAATAAAATGTTAAAAATAAAAAATTTAAAAGCAGCTGTGGATGGAACTGAAATTTTAAAAGGCTTAAACTTAGAAGTAAAAGCCGGTGAAGTGCATGCTATTATGGGGCCTAATGGTTCTGGCAAAAGTACTTTGTCAAAAGTTGTGGCTGGACATCCTAGTTATGAAGTTACAGCTGGTGATGTGGAATTTGAAATTAATTTTAAATATAAAAATTTACTTGAGCTGAGCCCTGATGAAAGAGCAAAAGAAGGCGTGTTTCTGGCTTTTCAGTATCCTGTGGAAGTACCAGGTGTGAGCAATATAAAATTTCTGCAAACGGCATTTAATTCTGTTTGTAAACACCAAGGGTCTAAAGCTCTCAACGAAGAAGACTTTTTAGTATTCTTAAAAGAAAAAGCTAAAATTATGGGAATGAAAGATGATTTCTTTTATAGAGCCGTTAATGCCGGATTTTCAGGTGGAGAAAAGAAAAAGAATGAAATCTTACAAATGGCTGTGCTCTCACCAAGAGTGGCATTTTTGGATGAAACGGATTCGGGTCTTGATATCGACGCACTACGAGTAGTATCTAATGGTATCAATCAACTTAAAAATAAGCACAACGCCATTGTTCTTGTAACTCATTACCAGAGATTGCTTGATTATATAAAACCAGATTATGTTCACGTCTTATCAGATGGGAAAATCATAGAAACAGGTGATTTTAATTTAGCAAAAAAATTAGAAGATAAAGGTTATGATTGGTTAGTCCATTAGTGGAATTAAAGGTGAGCTTATGAAGATTGAAATTAAAAATGGAATAATTATTGATCCCGAGAACAAGGAAGTTGTCGTTGATGGAAATACTCTTACTTTCCTGAGCGCTAGTGAAAATGTAGTTAGCTTTATGCACTCCTTTGATTCTAATGTTCCACCTTATTCATTGGAGATAAAAGTTAAAGATAATTTGCACTTAGTGTTTATTGATGAGTATGAAGTGACTGAAAATGCTAAGACCTCAGTCATTAAGTACCATTTTAAATTACGTAAACATGCACATGTTGATTTTTTACTTTCTCAGTCTTCACAAGTTAAGAGAAGTATTGATTCTGATTTAGCCGAGTCGGCTTCTTTTGAAATGATTAATACTTTTTTAAAAGAGGGACATGATGAAGTTGATTTTCATTGTAATTTAAACGGAGAGCATGCCGAGATTTTTTTAAAGGGTATATATCTTTCAGTGGATAAAAACATTAATAGAATAAACTCATTGATTGAGCATCACAGCCCACATACTTACTCAGATCAGCTATACAAGGGGATTTTAGATGATAATTCCCAAGTGGACTATAAGGGTTGTATTGTTTTACATAAGCCAGCGCAAAAATCCAGTTCATCTCAACTAAACAAGAATGTTTTATTAACAGATAAAGCGAAAATTAATTCTAAACCAGAATTAAAGGTTTTTGCAGATGATGTGAGCGCCACTCATGGATCAACAGTTGGCGAGTTAAGCCCAGAGGAATTATTCTATTTTCAATCAAGAGGAATCAATAAAGAGGATGCGCAGAAAATACTTTTGCGAGGATTTTTATCAGAAGTGGCCTTTAAGGTGAGGAACTCTGGCTTAAAATCCATTATTGAGCAAAAAATTGGAGAAGTAGTATGAATCTATATGACGAAATTAAAAATGAATTTCCAATATTAACTTCTAAAGTTAATGGAAAACCACTGGCCTACTTTGACAATGCAGCCACAACTTTAACCCCTGTATGTGTGGCTGAGGAAATTAAAGAGTTTGATATACTTCACAAGTCAAATGTCCACAGAGGAATCCATTATTTATCGCAAAAAGCCACGGAAAGATTTGAAGTTGCTAGAGATAAGGTTCAGGCTTTTTTAAATGCTAAATCTGTAGATGAGGTTGTCTTTACTTCAGGTACTACAGACTCCATTAATTTAATGGCATTTAGTTATGGTGAAGCCTTTATTAACGAGGGTGATGAAATTATTTTGTCTCAAATGGAGCATCACTCGAACATTGTACCATGGCAACTAATGGCTGAGCGTAAAAAAGCAAAAATTAAGTTTATTCCGCTTACAGATATTGGGGAGTTAGACTTCGAAGCCTTTAAAAGACTTATTTCCGCAAAAACTAAAATTCTTTCTATGACCTATTGTTCGAACACATTAGGCACAGTGAATCCAGTTAAAGATTACATTAACTATGCAAAACAAAAAAATATCCATGTACATATTGATGCTGCTCAAGCCGTAAATGCTTTTTCGGTGGATGTACAAGAATTAGATTGTGATTTTCTATCTTTCTCTGGTCATAAGATGTTCGCAGCTTTTGGTGTGGGTGTATTTTATGGAAAATATGATCTTTTAGACCAATTCCCACCTTTTAAAGGTGGGGGGAGTATGATTACTGATGTACGTGAAGATGGATCTGACTATATGAAGCCTCCACAAAGGTTTGAGGCGGGTACTCCCAATGTATCTGGTGCAATTGGTTTAGCACGCGCTATCGATTTTATGAACGACATTGGTTTTGATAAAATCCATAAATATGAAACTGATTTAATGCAGTATAAAACCGCTCAACTTGCAAAAATTGAAGGCCTACAATTTGTAGGTACATCTAAAAGCAAAATAAAAATAAACTCGTTTGTTTTCCCAGGCATTCACAACTCGGACCTTGCAACCCTTATGGACCAAGAAGGAGTTGCTGTCCGATCCGGTAAGCATTGTACAAATTTAATTATGAAATACTTTGATATCCCAGGAACCATTCGAGCTTCACTATCCATTTATAACTCAGAGGCGCATGTGGATCAACTGTGCCAGTCTATTGTGAAAGCAAGGGGGTTTTTCTAATGTCTACAGAATTTATGCCAAAATCACCAGAAGATGTACTTATTAGAGTGCAGCAAACGCCCAATCCACAAGCCCTTAAGTTTATATGTAATTTTCCTTTTTTAAAAGAGGGTAAGCTCACATTTAAAACAGCGGAGTCAGCAGAGCAGCTAGAGCTTGTTCAACTTATTTTTCAAGTAGAAGGAGTTACTCAAGTCTTTTTAAGTGATAATACAATGACAGTGAGCTTTGAAGGTACAATTGAAGAGGAACTTTTCGAAGATGCCATTTGCTTACTGATTAAAAAGAATTTGCCAAGTCATGATGTAAATATTGATTCTTCACTCTTAGATCAAACAAAAGTGAAAAAAGATTTATCTGAGCTTTCTCCTAAGATGCGAGAAGTGGAAGAAATATTAGACAGAACCATTCGTCCAGGTTTACAAGCTGATGGTGGTGATGTGGAAGTGGTTAGCTTTACAGATAATCTTGTGGAAATCATGTACCAGGGTGCTTGTGGCGGCTGTCCCAGCGCTATGATGGGCACTCTAGATGCTATCCAAGGTATTCTGCAACAAGAGCTTAAGAATGATAACATTCAGGTACGACCAATAATGGAAGACTACTCCATGGGTGGAGGATTCCCTGGCTATTCCCCCTATGGTCAATTCCCTCCAGAGGATTAAAGTTTTATCATATTCTATATAGACACTTTATTTTTACTGGCGTAGTTTAGTTCTGTGAATAAAGTAGATGCAGAAAAATTATTACTAGCAATGGTCAGTGCTTATGTTTGGGTGGCTAGTTCAGACGAAGTTGTGGGCACGGCAGAGTACAATAAGTTTAGAACAGTTTTAATTGAATCTCCCTTTGCCACACAAATTGTGGATGAGGATATGATAGAAGCTCGCCATACATTTAAAGATATGGTTTCTTTATTTGACTCTGATTATGAGAAAGCAGTGAACCTCACTCGAAATCGACTTAAAAACTTTACTACTCAACCCGTTATGGCCGAAGAAATTATTCGTATTTCGAGGGCTGCAATCATTGCGGATGCTAAGATAAATGAAGTTGAAGAAGTTGTTTTTAGAGAAATAAAAACTGAACTGCAGAAGGATTAGGTTAAGGTTCGGCTTGAAATTATAAATTCGCTTAACTTCCCAAAAATTGAAGTACTTCGCTTTTCTAAATACACGTACTCAGGATTGTTTGCCAAGCAGGGTTAATGTAGAGCAAGTAGATATTTTACATTCATATTTTGGGATAAAGAGGGTGGATATTCGCTACAGCACCCTGGCAACTTGTGAGAACCCGCTAAACGAAGCTTTAATTTAGTGGACAGTTTCCGCTAATGACAATTCTTGTAACTAAGCGACTTTGTTTTGTTCAGAAAATGAGGTCTTTATCTTTTTTGTGGGAGACGTGGATACTTTGGAGTTAGGCACTTCAAACGAACAGTGAGCCATCGTGGCTCTAACTCTTTAAAACTCGTGCTCCTGCACTCGCCCTTTCAGG
>JABJQG010000040.1 GCA_018663505.1 Pseudobdellovibrionaceae bacterium
CTTCATGATTTTCTGTTTCTTCAGATTTTATTTTCTCTTTATTTTTTGGGAATATGATTTTGACAACAGGGGATTTTACATTAAAATCTATGCTTTCACTCCAGTCACCAGGCACATTTCGATAGTCAAAGCTACGAATTTGCATTTTATACTGACCAACAGGGATTTTACTATTCCATTTAGATTCTTTTAAGGAAATTGTTTTAGACTTTCCTGTTTCACCATCTTTTTTTATGACAGTGAGTTTTATTTGATACTTGGTGGCTCCCTCAATGGCTTCCCACTCAAGATTTATATTTCTTTTAGATGCGGCTGAAAGGTTTAATGAATAAAATATAAGAGAAACCACTAAGAATTTTAATCCTAGTTGTATTTGATTTAATACTGGTTTCATATATTTACACATAACTAATTAATTTTAATTCCTTTTAATGATGGAGCTTTAATATTACTGCCTTTGGGTACGGAAACCTGTCTTTCTTCACCGCTTGGCCCCTGGCGGTTATACCTATCTACAGTAACAAGAGACACTTTATAGGATCCTGGTTTTAAACCATTAAGAGCACCGTTAGTTCCTTTTACAATTTTCTCTTTAATAACCTCTCCATTTATGGATTTTAATTGTAATAAATATTGTTTAGCGCCTTCCACAGATTCCCAATATACATTTAAATTTCCACTTTTAGTGGATTTTATAATCTGCGGAACACTGGATTGATATACTGGGGCAGGGAGGCGTTGCTGTGCTTTAACATAAATTGTTTTAATATCTGATCTTGCAATTATTTTGTTAAGCTTACTAATGCCTTCCACAATAAATGAATAAGTACCTTCTTTGGGAACATATTTTTTGAAATTGTTAAACTTTGTTCTGGTCCATTGTTTTGTTGTGCTAAATTTATCTTCAATTGAGTACTTAATTCTAAACTCTTTAATAAGCTCAGGTTTTGGGGCTGTCCATTTAATACTGAAAGAAGGCTTTTCAGTGACATAGAAGTGTTCTGAGTAAGCAGAACCGCCGGACCAAATGATTTTAGGCAGATCGAACAGTTTAAATGAATTTGGTTTAGTGAATTCTGATACCTTATTTGTTTTTCCCACAGAGGCTACTGTCCAATAGTGCCACCCAGGTTCTAGATCAGTAATTTTATACTGACTGGCTTCAGTTGTGTAAATGAATTCCTGACTTTTAGTTTTAGAACCTTTTAATTTAGCAGGAATTACTTTTATTCTGTATTTTTTTGCACTGGGTTCTGGATCCCATTTAAGAGTGAGGCCTTGCTTTTTAAACTTTTTATATGAGAGCTTCATTCCAATTTTTGGATATATTAATTTAGGAGGGTGAAGTTCCTCGATGACACTGATTTTAAACATGTGGATTGGGCTAGAAAGTCCTTCATCACGACCCTTGATTTTCATATAGCCTGTAATTCTCCAGAAATATGTTCCAGGTTCTCTTATATTTATCTGATGCAATGTTTTTTTAGATTTTAATGAGGTTTCATAAACTTTTGTACTTAAATCAGGCTTTTTAGAAACCTCTAAAAATAAGTTGCTCAGTTTTGATTGATTGGTCCACTTTAATTTAACATCTGGATCATCTGATTTTAATACAACTTTTTGATTATGTTTTGGAAAGATGAGCTTGGGTGGAATTTTTGCGATAATTTTCAGAGGTAGAACTTTTGAAGTCATATCAGGGAGTATCTTCCCTGGTTTTGCAACTGCTTTTAACCGCCAATAAAACTTACCCAGTTTACTTTTGATATTCATAAGCCCATCAGATCCAGAGGCCATTATTTTAGAATTTCGTTTTAGTTTTGATCGACGTCGACCAGACTCGATAAATACATTGTAGTCACCACTGATTTTTTTCCATTTGATACCTAATTTTTGATTTTTTGTGGGGTCAATGTAGACAGGAAATTTTGGAGAAGGGCTAAGAATGATAATTTTTTCTTTACTTATTTTTAAACCCTGATCAGATAAAACACCTGATTTTGTGTTATCTACCTTTTTTTCTTTCCCATCTTTTCCTTTGATTGTTGCGGACCCCTCGAAGACGTCAAGACTTACATCCCCAGATGTTTTTTTAGATAAACTTAAACTGGAGTTTTTTATGTCGATTTCACTATTTCCAGATTTTAAAATAAGATTAGCAGCTCCTGCGGGGGCTCCTTCTTTATTTTTTACAAATAGATTTCCTTTAAGGAAGTTAAGGGATAAACCTTTTGAAGACTCTTCTAAAACAATTAAAGAATCAGGTTCAAGTTCGATTAATGTTTTTGATTTAATAAAGAAAATTTTTGCTTCAGCGTCGCTGTTGGTCCGTAGCGATTCTCCTGGATAAAGAAGATCGTCCTTTGAAATATCTTCCCAAATTATTTTTCTCGATGATTTTTTTTGCACATCATTGAGTGCCTCTTGAAGAATGGCAATGGGGTTCTTTAACTGTTTTGCTGACCCCATAGAGGCCTCTAGGACACTTTGTTCATACCAATACTCGGTTCCAAAAAATGAACCTGCCGATAATAATATGGCAAAAATCAGTCTTCCTGTATAACGACCCATAGGTACTCCTTCATGTGATTTTTCGGTGTTTTATTGAGGGTTTATAAGTAATCCAGTAATGTTTTTCTAAGTCAGGTCCTTGGTGCAAGTCCTGTTACGATCTTAGTATGGAAAACTGAAGTTAATGAACAGCTAAGGGTCCTGCTGGGAAATTTAAAACCTAGAAAATGATATGGATCAAAAGGGTCCAACTGAAAAGGTCTAGTTTTTTCGCGTTTAAGTAATCATCGCTTAGAACAAATCGAGTAAATTATCTCGATGCATGGGATGAGTGTTTAAAATTTCAAAAGTTGTCTTTTGATTTCCGAAGTGTGACGAAGTCGGTGAGATTGTTGCAATTTAAGAATGGGTTTGAGTGAAGTTGTTCTCCCAATTGAAAGGGGATTGTGAAATTATTCTGACTTAGTAGAGATTGAGTAGCATTTTTTGCATCTAGTAACGTTTGATTATTTGGGGAAAGAGATAGCGCGAAATCTAAATTAGCTAAAGTATATTCATGAGTGCAGTAAATCATGGTATCTAAAGGAAGTGATTTTATCCATTGTATACTATTAAATAAATCTTCCGCACTTCCATCAAAGATTCGACCACAACCATAGGAAAATAAAGTGTCACCACAAAAAAGTAAGCTTTGATTTTTAAAATAGTAGGATAGGTGCCCAGAGGTATGCCCGGTTGTTAAAAAAGCTTGAGCATCAGAAAAAGGAAGCACATCTTTATGTTTTACAGAATCACTGATAAATGGAATTCGAAGTTTATCATTTTCTGAACCATAGATCTTACAACCATAGAAGTCTTTCAGCTTTTCGTTACCATCCACATGATCCCAATGGTGATGTGTGTTGAATATATAATCCAACTTCATATGGTTTTCATTGAGATACTCTATGACAATGTTGGCATCTCCTGGGTCTATGGCACATATTTTATCTTTATTAGTGTCTTGCAAGATAAATATATAATTATCCGTAAAAGCTTCTAGCTGATGGATTTTAATCATTTGTTTTACTAGCCTCTTTAATTTCGTACAGATATTTTTTAATTGTCACATCTAAACCTTGGTATAAGGACTCACAAATCAGTGCGTGTCCAATGGAAACCTCTTTAATTTCAGGCAAATTATTGATTAAATATTTTATGTTTTCTAAACTGAGATCATGACCAGCATTAATTTCAATATTCATCTCTTGAATTTTGTTACTTGCTGATTGATACATTTGTACAGATTCAGTGAGTTTATTGTTAGAATAAAGTTTTGCAAACTGTTCTGTATAAAACTCAATTCTTTGGGGGCGAATCTCTTGCAAGGCTAATGCTTGTTGATCATTAAAGGTATAGGGGTCTAAAAATAGTGAAACTCGACAGTTCATGCTGTTAAACTTATTTTTTATATCTATAAGAGTTTTTTTATTTTCCACAAAGTCCCAACCGGCATTTGATGTTAATACGTGAGGAGGGTCGGGAACAAGAGTGACTTGTTCGGGGTGAACATCATTAACCAATGATAAAAATTCCGCAGAAGGGTAGCCTTCAATATTGAACTCAATAAAGCCAGGGTCATTTTTATTCATATCTGAGTTAACTTCTATTAGTAATTTGTGAATATCATAAACATCTTGAGTGGTGATATGTCTCTCATCGGGCCTAGGGTGAATGGTTACGCCTTGAGATCCAAATTTAATAATATCTCTGCATACGCTTACTAAATTAGGAGTGTCTTGGCCTCGAGCATTTCGTAAAGTTGCGATTTTATTTATATTTACGCTTAATTTTGTCATGGCCTCAACCTAACTTGAGTGCGGCACATTAATCAACGATGAAATTAATGAAAATAATTTTAAGTATGGCCATTTTATCTTTTTTTAGGTCGAGGATCTTCGGGGAATACCCCGTCCTCTATGTAACTATTAATCATATTTTGCATGTAAGGTTTACACGATCCTTTACAGGGACCCACACCAGCGCCACAAGCATCGTAAATTTGTCCCAAATTGTGAGCGCCATCTTTTATGGCCTCTTCTATAGCCGACTGCTTTACCTGCATACAAAAACAAACAATATGATCTTGTCTGTTTGTTTTATTTTTATTATTTCGCTTCATATCTACATTCTACATCTATTTTTTTATTTGGTCGACTATATTCATTTAACTAAAGAAATTATCTATGAGGATGGCTTGACCTATGAATTTGATTTGATGTCATCCTCAATATGACTGTTAAACACTTTCACAATATCACTTTTTATTTCAGTAACATTTCCTTGGATACTGGCACCTGCGGCATAGAGATGGCCTCCACCACCAAAGCTCTCAGCAATATTTAAAATAGGTAAGCGTCCCTTACTTCGTAAGCTTAATTTGTAAGAGTTTTTATCAGTCTCTCTCAAAAAAGCAGCAACCTCTACAGTTTTCACATTCATTAACATATCAATAACATCGCGAGTGTCATCACCGGAAAGCTGAAACTTGTCTGCCACTGATTTTGGAATGATTAAAATGGATATTTGGTCGTTGTTGAAATATTCTACAGAGCCAAGTACCGCCCCTAGAAAATGCAGCTTATTTTTACTATAAGACGCAAATAAGTTTTGATGAATATCTTCAGGTGCGGCTTCATGCTTTAAAAGATCCGCAGCAATTAGCATGGAGTTTGGAAGGTTTTTGACATACTTAAATATTTGCGTATCAAAAGCTATACTTGCATAGAGGCAGCGAGCAATTTTTTTATCTAGTTCAATATCTAAACCTTTAATTATAAAATAGGAAAGCTCTCCAGTACTTGCTGCGCGAACATCAATAAATGATCCATCAGGGGGCAACGGCCCTTCTTTTAAAACAGGGTGGTGGTCCACAAAGAGAATCTCCGAACACTTTTCTTCCAGCTGGCTATAAAGTGGTTCGATGAGTCTCCTATCATTGGTATCAAAAATCAAGGTGAGGTCAGTTTGCTCTATGGGCTCATGAGGGCTTTCGAATATATCTAAATCCTTCTTTTTAAAAAAGAAATGATACTTATCAGCGGGTTCATCTACGAGCATAACTCGAACCTTTTTGTTTATTTTTTTTAAGGCATGATATAAACCTAGGGCTGCACCAAGTCCATCGCCATCACACTGCTTATGTGTGGATAATATTATAGAATCCGCCGCTTGGATTTTTTTAATAATAGGTGAGAGATCATAGTTGTTGAGCATCATAGCTTTCTATTTCGGAATAACAGAGATGATAAGTTACGGGGCCTTAGACTAAAAACCTAGAGTTGGACCTAGGGCCTAAAGGTGTCCCGAACCCACCAATTCCCCCACGTCGTGTGGGGGATTCTAAAAAAACAAACTCATAGTGACCAGAAATATTTAATTATTTATAGATTCTTCAACACGATGTTGAAGAATTGCGGGTTTCAGGGGCGGCTAGCCCCTGATCTCTCATGGATGGAAAGCTATCAACTTTGCACTAAAATCTCCAAACTACTTTAACAAACGATCCAATTCACCAGACTGATTGCTGGTTGAAAGTTCATCAAATCCACCCACAAAGTGATCTCCAACGAAAATTTGAGGAACAGTACGCATACCTGTTTTTTGCACTAGCTCTTGCAGCTGTTTGTGTTGGCCAGATAGGTTCACCTCTTTAAAAGGGACGCCCTTAGATTTTAATAGTTTTTTTGCAAAAATGCAGTAGGGGCAAACAGTTTTTGTATACATTAATACGGGCTTCATATAGGTTGTGTCCTTAAAAGAAATTACTGAAAATTTAAAACTGAAGATAATGCCATAAATGGTAATCGTCACCTTTTTTTTAAGAAGATAGCTTATGAACTGCCCCTTATGTAGGTGTGAAAACATCTCTGATTTTTTTGAATCTAGCTATTTTAGTTGCGGTGATTGTGGTTTGATTTTTATGGATATGGACCAGCATCTCTCCCTAGAGGCCGAAAAAAAAAGGTATGAACTGCATGAGAATCATGTGGAAGACTCCTCTTATATTAAGTACTTATCTAGGCTGTTGCAACATTTGCCCCAGGGGATGTTAGGTGAAAAAATAGAAGGCAAGCAGGTACTTGATTATGGATGTGGACCAGAAAAAGGCTATGAATATATACTGGGTAAGCGTGGCGCCAAGGTGGAAAGTTATGATCCTTTTTACCATAAGAATGAGAAATATTTTCACTCTATTTATGATTTAATTTTAGTATCAGAGGCTGCCGAACACTTTTGTACCCCGAAAAATGAATTTGAAAAACTGCGACCATTACTGAAAAAAAATGGAGTATTAGCCATACGCACTGAGCTTTATAATGACTCGGTGGTTTTTAAAACTTGGTATTATCGCAAGGACCTCTCTCACGTAGTATTTTATACAGAGAAAACCATTAGCTATTTGGCTAAGACCTATGATCTGAGTGTTTTGTATCTTAAAAGCCCCTTTGTTATCTTTAAGGCTAATACTTAGTGATTTTATCCACTTCACTCTTTTGGTGACGCGCCATTGCGATTTAAGGAAGCTCTTATCTTTTGTAAGGGTTTTGATGTAAGTTCTCGGAATACTTGCTTATTGAGCAAGCGGAGAAAAAACTATGACAGCTTATTTTGTGCGCAGAGTCTTACTGATTATCCCAACTTTTATTGGGATCACTCTGCTTGTATTTACCATCACCCGATTTGTTCCCGGTGGACCTGTGGAGCGAATGTTGGCACAAATGCAAGCCATGGGTGGTGAGGGTGGATCCAGTGGAGGAGGGTCCTCATCTGGATCTGATGTTGGTAGTAATGCTTTATCTCCAGACCAAATTAAGGAACTGGAAGCTTATTATGGTTTTGATAAGCCTGTATTTATTAGTTATGTGCTTTGGTTAAAAAAAGTTGTGTCTTTAGATCTTGGAACGTCCACTCGTTACAGTGAACCTGTTTGGGATACCATTAAAGAACGTTTTCCTGTTTCCACTTTTTACGGAATAAGTACTTTAATCCTCGTTTATTTAATTTGTATTCCCTTGGGGATTATAAAAGCCATAAAGCATAACTCTATTGTAGATAACCTCAGCTCCATTTTTGTATTTATTGGTTATGCAATACCTAATTATGTTGTGGGAATTGCAGTGATTTACTTGTTTGCTTCCTACTTTGAATTTTTTCCTATGGGTGGATTTGTTGGTGATGAGTTTGAGGACTTAAGTACTTGGGAGCAGTTTAAAGACCTCCTTCATCATGCTGTCTTACCACTGATTTCTTATGTTGCGGGAAGTTTTGCAGTTATGACTATTTTGATGAAAAACTCTATGATGGATAACTTGGCTGCAGATTATGTGAGAACTGCTATGGCTAAGGGCTTATCTTTTAATAGAGCTGTTGTAAGACATGCCATGCGAAACAGCTTAATCCCCATTGCTACTAGTTTTGGAAACAATATTTCGGTTTTAATTAGCGGCTCATTTTTAATTGAGTTTATTTTTAATATCGACGGCATGGGACTATTAGGTTATGAGTCTATTGTGGAAAGAGATTACCCCATAGTCATGGGAATTTTAGTGATTTCCTCCATATTATTTATGGTTGGAAATATACTGTCAGATATTTGTGTGGCCATCGTAGATCCACGAGTTCAATTTAAATAGGTTATTGATAGGTATAATATATATGCAATTGTCACCACTAGCGTTAAAACAGATTAAAAGATTCAAATCCATAAAACGTGGTTATTATTCTTTTATTGCTATTTGTGTTTTGGTGGCACTTACTTTGATAGCAGAACTTCTTATCAACTCACGAGCACTTTTTGTGAGCTATGAGGGCAACTGGTACTTTCCAACTTATGGTAGTGTTATCTCTGGAAAAACTTTTGGTTTGAACTATGACTACGAAACTAACTATAGAGACCTTCAGGAAGTTCTAAAAAAAGAAGGGAAGGGCACTGTCATTATGCCTTTAGTTCCCTATAATCCCTTGGAAAATGACTTTAGAGAAGGTATTTATCCACCTTCAGCTCCTTCATCGAAAGAGAAGCATTATTTAGGCACAGACTCTACTGGACGAGATGTGGTAGCAAGGTTATTTTACGGATTTCGTATTGCCATATTTTTTTCACTACTTTTACTAGTTTGTAATTATACTATTGGTGTCAGTGTGGGTTCGGCTATGGGTTTTTTAGGTGGTCGTTTTGACATGATCATGCAAAGAATTATTGAAATTTGGTCCAACATTCCTTTTTTATATGTTGTGATTATTGTGGCTTCTATTATTACACCAAATATTTTTACACTTATGGGTATTATGCTCTTTTTCGGTTGGATGGCCATGACATGGCAGATGCGTACCACTACATATAAAGAACGTTCGCGAGAATATGTTATGGCAGCTAAATCCTTAGGAGCAAGCCGTAGAAGAATTATTTTTAATCACATTCTCCCAAATTCTATTTTTATTATAGTGAGTTTTATTCCCTTTTCCATTTCAGGTGGAATAGTGGCTTTAACATCTTTAGATTATTTAGGTTTTGGTTTGCCTGCACCTACTCCTAGTTGGGGTGAGTTACTCAGGCAGGGAACTAATAATTTAGAGGCTGGGTGGATTGTAAGCTCAGTAGTTGTTTTTATGATAATAATATTAGTGATGGTTACGTTTATTGGGGAGGCTGTTAGGGAAGCCTTTGATCCAAAAAAACACACCACCTACGAATAGGGGAGAGGAAAGTATGAAAAAATTAATTCTAACGGCGGTAATATTTTTTACAGCACAATTGTTCGCAGAAACTTTACCAAAAGGCTTAAAATGGGAAACAAATAATAGTGACTCAGTTTATGCATCACCAAATGCAAAAAAAGGGGGAACATTTAGGTTATACATGAAGTCGTTTCCTATGACTCTGAGAACAGTTGGTCCAGATTCCAATGGGTCTTTTCGAGGCTTTATTCTGGACAACTACATGGGCTTGACCGAAATTCACCCAAATAGCAAAAAAATAATACCATCTCTAGCAACTCATTGGTCTTATGCGAAGAATAATACAACTGTTTATTATAAATTGGATCCCAGCGCTAAGTGGTCAGATGGAAAACCTATTACAGCAGATGATTATTTGTTCACATTGGATTTTATGCGTTCTAAACATATTGTAGCTCCCTGGTACAACAATAATTACACCAAAGAATACGATAAAATCATTAAGTATGATGACTATACTATTGCAATAGTAGGTTCAAAAAAACGTACCCCTTATGAATTACAATTAGCAAATGGTATGACCCCTTTTCCAAAACATGCCATAAAATTGGACAAAAATTTTGTTAAAAATTATAATTGGAAAATTATTCCAAATTCTGGGCCATATTTAATTTCAAAAGTTAAAAAAGGGAAGTCAGTAACTTTTAAGAGAAATAAAAACTGGTGGGCTAAAGACCTTAGGTATGTAAAGAATCGATACAATGTAGATAAAATTTTAGTCAAAGTGATTCGTGATGACAATGTAGCCTTTGAGCATTTTAGAAAGGGAAGCATAGATATATACGGCCTGACAATACCAAAGGATTGGCATGACAAATCTAAGGTTAAAGAAGTAGAGAAAGGTTACATACAGAAGTTATGGTTTTACACAGATAGCCCGTTGCCTACATATGGCATTTGGTTAAATACTGATAAACCAATATTTAAAGATATTAATGTAAGAAAAGCATTTGCTCATGCAATGAACATTGAGAAAGTAAATAAAACTATTTTGCGAGGAGATTATGAGAGACTACATACTTCATATACTGGTAATGGAAAGTTTACGAATACTAAATTAAGAGCCCGTGAATTTGATCTCAAAAAAGTAGACAAATATATGAAGCTTGCAGGCTGGGATAAGCGTGGACCAGATGGAATTCGTTTGAAAAAAGGGCAGAGAATGTCTATTGAATTACTTACGGGATATTCACACCACAGAGATCGAATTACAGTAGTGAAAGAAGAGGCCAAGAAAGCTGGAATAGAACTGGTTCTTAAAGAGATGGATGGAGCAACTGCTTTTAAATCGACTTTGGAAAAGCAACATACGGCCGTTTGGCAGGGATGGAGTACCAGCATAATCCCAGGTTTTTGGCAAGGGTATCACTCTGACAATGCTCATAAGCCACAAACTAATAATATTTCAAATACTGACAATAAAAAAATCGACAGTCTAATTATGAAATACAGAAATACATTTAATTGGAATACGAAACAGAGCTTATCTAGAGATATTCTGAGAGCTATTTACGACGAAGCTGTTATGATACCTACCTTCAAAATAGATTATTATAGGGTTGGGTTTTGGAGGTATATGAAGTTCCCTAAGGTACCTGGGACTAAATTATCAAGGAGTACTTTTGAGGCATTTGGTGAGAGACCCTGGGGTACAGGTGGCTTGTTCTGGATTGATAAAGATATTAAAAAAGAAACTTTAACAGCTAAGAAGGCTGGAAAAAGTTTTAAACCAGTAACTCTGATTGATAAATCTCTACGAGCTAAAAATTAGATAATTAATGAACAGAAGGAGTAAGATTTTGTTAAATGTTTTGCTTCTTGTTTATAACACACACTAGAAAGAAACTATGAGCACGGAAGAAGTACTTTTAAAAGTTAAAGATTTAGTCACCGAGTTTGATACTGAAGCGGGAACGGTTCGAGTATTAGACAAAGTGAGCTTTAATTTACATAAAGGCCAGACCCTTGGAATTGTTGGAGAGTCAGGTTGTGGTAAAAGTGTGACTTCCATGTCCATTATGCGTTTATTGCCCAGACCTTCAGGGCATATTCGTGGTGGTGAGATTTTGTTTCATGGTGAGGATTTAACGAAAAAACCCATTGATCAAATGTATAAGATTCGTGGAAAAAAAATAGCTATGATCTTCCAAGAACCTATGACAGCTTTGAACCCTGTACATAAGGTAGGGCAACAAATAGGTGAAGTTTTTGAGTTGCATTTTCCTCAAATGAAAAATAATGAGGTTAAAGATAAATCCCAGGAGCTTTTGGAAAAAGTAGGTATCCCTGATGCAAGACGACGCTTAAATGAGTATCCACATCAGCTTTCAGGAGGCATACGCCAAAGAGTGATGATAGCCATGGCTCTCGCATGTGAACCTGATTTACTAATTGCAGACGAGCCCACAACGGCCTTAGATGTGACCATACAATCTCAGATACTGCGATTAATTAAGGATATGCAGAAAGAATATGGAATGGGAATTATTTTTATTACCCATGATCTCGGTGTTATTGCTGAAGTAAGTGACGAAGTGGCTGTGATGTATGCCGGTAAGGTAGTGGAGCAAGCATCTGTTTTTGATATTTTTAAAAAACCCATGCACCCATATACAAAAGGTTTGTTAAGTTCTATTCCTAGAATAGACCATCCATCAAAAACTGCTTTGAGTACCATTGAAGGCATGGTTCCTGATTTATTTCATTTGCCAAAAGGCTGTCGCTTTGAAAATCGTTGTGATTATTCTACAGATACGTGCAAAGAGATAAGCCCGGATTTAGAACCTCGTGGAGAGAACCATTTAGTGAGCTGCATTTATAAAGGGGATCTTTGATGAGTGATTATTTAGTTGAAGTAAAGAACCTCACTAAGCATTTTCCTATACATGGTGGAATATTTTATAAGCAAATTGGTAAAGTACACGCTTTGAATGGTGTGGATTTTAAAATTAAACGAGGGGAAACCCTTGGCGTTGTTGGTGAATCAGGTTGTGGAAAAAGTACATTAGGCAAAACTTTGCTTCGCCTATATGATCCAACAGATGGCAAAATACTATTTGAAGGTGAGGACCTTTGCTCTTTAGATAAAAAGCAATTAAGAGATAAGCGTCGCCATCTGCAAATGATTTTTCAAGACCCTTATGAGTCTTTAAATAGTCGTCATACCATTAGAAAAATCCTCATAGAACCATTTATAATTCATAATATTGGTGACAGAGAATCACGTATTGAGGAAGTTAAGAAGCTTCTCAAGCGTGTGGGGCTGCCAGAAAGTTCACTGGACCGATTTCCTCATGAGTTCTCTGGTGGGCAAAGACAACGTATTGGTATTGCTCGGGCTATTGCTTTACAGCCAAAACTGATCATGTGTGATGAAGCTGTTTCAGCTTTAGATGTATCGGTACAATCTCAAGTACTCAATTTACTAGTTGATCTGCAGAATGAAATGAATCTTACATATATTTTTATTTCTCATGATCTATCCGTAGTGAAGCATGTATCAGATCGAATTATTGTTATGTATTTAGGTCATATTGTGGAAATTGCTGATGCGGCAGAGATCTACAAAAACCCTCAGCATCCTTATACAAAGGCGTTATTGTCATCTATTCCAGTGCCAGACCCCACCGTGAGAAATGAAAAGCAGATTCTTGAAGGGGATATTCCAAGCCCTCAGAATCCGCCTCCTGGTTGTACTTTTCACACACGATGCCCGCTAGCTACAGAACGTTGTAAGAAAGAGATTCCCCGACTTAAGGCCATAGGCAATCAATCCGCAGATGTGCATAGTGCTGCATGCTTTGAAGTTGAGAAGTAAAGATTCTGGCTAAGTAAATAACTTTAGAATAGCTATTTTACAATGCGGCTTGTAATGCGAGTAAACGGTACGGCATCTATATTTTCTTTGTCAAAACTTTTGAGCTGTGTATAATATTTGTATTAGAGCAGTAGCTATATAGCGTCTCATAAATTTTAATTTATTAAGGATTGATATGGAAGATACAAATAAAAAAGACCAAAACATTGAAGATTCAATTGTTTTTGAAAAAAATGAGACTTACGAAAAACCAGCTGTAAAGACTGAAGAATTAATGACATTTGGTGCTCTATGTAATGGAAATGCAATCGGTGGTAGAAAAGCCTCTACGGCTTCTCCAGACTTTTGCTCATCTAACAAATTACTGTCTTAGTATTAATTTGTGAAACTCGCCTCTGAATCAACATGTTAAACATAGAAGATCTTTGCTTTTTTTACAGAGAAGACAAAAAATTATTTAATCATTTAAACTTAGAATTAGCATCCGGCGAAAAATATATTCTGTCAGGTGATAACGGTAGTGGAAAGACCACATTTCTAAAAATTCTATCTACCCTAGAAAATGAATATAGTGGGCAAATTAAATTTGAAGCTAATGATATAAAGATAAATAGTAACAAATATAGATCTAATGTTTCCTATTTTCCCATAACAGATCTCGGTGGATTTGAGCGTCTTACTGGACGGCAGAACATTATGCTATTAGCTAGCCTTGATTTAGTGACAAAGGACGAAGTGGCTAGCAAAATAATAAGTTGGAAGGACAATCCATTATTTGAGGAAAGTCTGGATACACCACTTTATCTTTGCTCCACAGGAATGAAGCATTTATTGCAATTATTCCGAACAACATTAGGACAAAAAAGTATAATACTTATAGATGAGCCTTTTAGAAGTTTAGATGTCTTGAACACAAGTTTTGTATTGCGGCAGCTAAAACAATTGAAATCTCTAGTTCTGATTACTAGTCATAAGGATATTGACCAGAATTATGGGTTTCAAAAGATTAAATTAGATCATGCACATATGAGTTATATGTAGTGCAGAGGCATTGGATATAATGGGTAACTGTTCAAATATCATCTTACAATTATAAATTCTAGTTTTGATGTAATCGTGCAATGTGAAGGGACGGCAAATATCGCACATTGCTTGATTTGAAGTTTGATGGGGTTACTTCCTATTGTCATCCATATACTTCGCTCTGGATGACAAAGGGAAAGAACCAAACAAACTCGACCCCTCGACTCAATAGGATGGAAGTGCCACTAGGGTTCTTCTTTTGAGGATAAAATTATATTGACAATATAACCAAATGGTTATATATTAGATGTATGTTTGTGAGCTTTTACGAAACTAATTCAGGTCGATCCCCAGTGACAGACTTCATTGATAAACAACCCGCTAAAGACCAAGCTGTGGTTGTCGCTGTTCTTGAAGGTGTGGAATAACACGGCTTTGGAGCAAAAGGTCTTCAGTTTCGAAAACTTGAAGGTAAGTTGTGAGAGATGAAAATCAAAGCACCATCAGGTGGCTATAGATTATTATACGCCACTATAAATAAAGATCGGCTTATTATATTACACGGTTTTAAGAAGAAGACTCAAAAAACTCCACTTAAAGAAAAGTCGGTGGCGTTAAAAAGGCTTAAGGAGTATTTATGAAAAAACAAGGTAAAAGCTTAAAGCAATATGTAAAATCCAAGAAAAAGAGTAATGAGTTTAAATTAGCTTATGAAGAGGTGCAAATGCATTTAAAAATAGCCCATTTACTCGAAAGCCTTCGTCTTAAAGCCGGATTGACACAGGATCAATTGGCAAAAAAAGCAGGAGTGAGCCAACCCATGATAGCTCGTTTGGAACGTGGGGATCAAGAGAGAGTGCCAACACTTTCGACCATCAATAAGGTTTTTATCTGTTTGGGTTATGAAGTTGATTTAGTTCTCAAAGCTGTAGCCTGAGCTTACTAAACAACGATCAAGCCCTGGACTTTTCGAGAAGAACTCCGAGTGGTCTGTAGCGATTTAAGTAATGCCAAGCTGCAGATATTTGCTTGGCCAAATTTAAATTTTAAATAATCAAATTGAGTGGCCAATATCACATATTGTTGGAGGTAGGTTTTGATGGGATTATTTACTGAAATCGGCCCGTCAAGAAGTCTGTACTTTTATGAATAGGAGATAGTCAGTTTATTAGTTCTTTTGATAACATTTAAAATTATCAGCCTTATGATTTCTCGAGGCTGTGCAAGTTGGACAAGTCGGGTGAAAGGCCTCAATAAACTTACATGTATCTTCATTAGACTGAAGGTACACCTCGCCTTTGTTTGAAATTTCAAGTTTATAGTTCTCTAAAGGAAAATTACTAGCTAAAGCTGCATTGCGAACGATCGCCATCAGGGCATTGTTCTTTATCTCAAACCTTTTATGGCTTTCTTGTAAAGTTTCTCTTTCTTTGAAATCATTATATTGCTGCTCTATAAGACCTTGTTTGTCTAACTGTCTGTCTTGTTGCAATTCATGAGCAAAAATAAACTGAAATGATGTCATAGTTAAAATAACCATAAAAATATATTTCATTACACTCTCCTTAATCAATCTAATGTTTTTCGACTAATCAATATTATCATATTCTTTACTTTTATGAGTGAATTTTGAAGTTAATTGAAATCACTATATGAGTGTCCAAAGATTAAACGACTCTATACAAATTATTGAAATAACTCCAAAATTCTAGACCTAGCCTCAATAGGATCGGAGTGCCA
>JABJQG010000008.1 GCA_018663505.1 Pseudobdellovibrionaceae bacterium
CTGATAATTTTAAATGTTATCAAAAGAACTAATAAACTGACTATCTCCTATTCATAAAAGTACAGACTTCTTGACGGGCCGATTTCAGTAAATAATCCCATCAAAACCTACCTCCAACAATATGTGATATTGGCCATTCCTTCATATTGTACGACAAAATCAAAACTTCATTTCCAAAATGTAAGATAAAGTATTAGCCGTTACTGCTTAAGGTACGTACTCGCTAGCACCACGATCCCAGTTAGCACCAGAGGGTCGTGACTGACCTTGTATATCAGTGTCAAAGGACAAATATGGGTCCGCACTAAGGTCAGCACCGAGATTAATGGCACCAACATCTGTAGAATGGAGGCGAAAATCATCTGCAGCTTCATTGATGAAGGTAAATGTGGCGCCGATATTATTACCGACCCCTCCATTGTCATCAGCTGTATTATCTGATGTGGAATTATTTTCTGCGATGCTTCCTGAAAAGGAATACATGGCAGTTCCTGTTCCTTGCACGTGCACAATATTATTTTTGATGATGTTCCCAGCATAGTTACTCATACGGATACCATATCCATTATTCACAACAACGGTGTTGTTGTAGATATATAAAGAGGTGTCATTACTATTGTTGAGTACCGCATATGAACTGGTATTAGTGGCATCGGAGATAATAATATTATTCCAAATATTTCCTTGGATATCACCTTGATCATAAAAATCCAAAGGCCTTGAAGAATTTGTGCCACTGTGATGGATGTAAGAATTTGAAATATTAATTTCTCCAAGTCCATAAAAGGCTTCAATACGTACACTGCCGTCAGTGCGCATGGATATACCATCAATGGTGACATAGTTTTCATTAATATGAAAATAGCTGCTCCTGTGGTAGCCGGTGCCGTATGTGCCATTATGCCTTTGACTCACCCCCACCTCTGATGCTGTCACTGGTGTGAAAACTTTAAAATAATTGGCCGGGCTAGTATTCCAGCCGTTAATAGAGGTTGAACCAGAGTCCTCCCCATCAGCATATAAGGCGAGATGCCAAGATTGTTTATCGGCAACAAGATCCTTTTCCCCACTCCAGTTGTCAAAATTTACACCAATGTTTGTATTTTCAATTCTTGATTCTGCGTTGACTAAACTTGTGTATGCTCTAAAAATCTGCCAATCTTGATCACCACTAACATCTAAAGGAGCGTTTCCAGAAGCTGTTTTGATACTGTAAAGTGTGCTTGTGTTCCTTGCGTGAATAAATGCAATGGCATCTAAAGTGGAATCCCCATCAGAGTCATAATGAATAACATCACCAACGCCAATATTGAGATTTAATGCGGAATTAAAAGTTGCCAGTGAACTTGCAATATCTAAACTATTTGCACCGCCTGAATCTAAGGCTGTGGCGGTTACGCCCACTGAGCGAAATATATTTGATCCTAAACTGAAACTACTGAGCTTAGGGGACCCTGATGCAGTATCAGGATCAGTTGCCACCACTTGAATATTTATACTATGAAAAGCCTCACCTAAACTGATGTCGTTGATTTGAGATTCGAAGTATTCAGATTTGTATTGCATAACCGCAGAGCTTCCGCTTAAAGGGTCACAGTCGGGGACTGATGTGTGATTACAGTAATACAGCGTGCCTGTAGCATCTCGATTGTCATCCCCAGTAATATGCGCTCGTACTGTAAATGCATTTTCTCCAATATTTAAAGTGGTTATGCTAGTTAATGTTAATGCATCATCACCCACAAGATGCTCATGAAATCCAATGTCCCAGCTTGTGGACCTGGGGGTGCCTTTGTAATCATTTGCAAAAGAAAGTGTGCTGTCACTTGATAGATCTACGCCTTTATTAATTGCTGTGGTATCGTCACCTTTTAAATGATAATCATGCTCGGAAGCATTTTTGAAACTCATTGCTTGAGAATCTAAATTGCCAGTATTCGTACCAGAAACGGTAAGAGTGCTCAGGGTAGCATCGCTAGAGATATTGTTTATGGCTTCATTCATTGCCCCAGAGTAGCCAAAGCCTGTTCCAACAACATAGGCTATGTTGTTTTTAATATAATATTCTCCCTGCCCAGCAGAATTATCATTTTTAAATCCTATTCCAGAATTTGATACAGTGGTGTTGTTATAAGCATAAATACTAGCATCAGCATCATTTTTATATATATTGTAAGAGGAGGCACTGGCACTTTCGTTTATGACTATGTTGTTCCAAACATAAACACTGACCACACTTGTGTTATAAACATCTATTGTTCGACCCGTACCACTTGTAAATAGATAGTTGTCATTTATCCAAACTTTGCCTGATGTGTTTGCGCCATAAACAAAAAGGCAAGTGACACCTTTTATGGACAAGCCCTCAAATTGCACGTAATCTTGCTGACTGGTCAAGTCTTTTTGAATACGAGCCCCAGTCCCCCAGATGCCACGATGTCTTTGGCTGACCCCCACTTCATCAGAGGTGTGAGCCGTCATAAATTTTAAATAATTAAATTCACCTGTTGTCCAACCTGTAATTGTTAATGAGGATTGATGAACGGCATCGTCATAGTAGACAATATGCCAGATTTCATCAGAGCCCGCGACGGTGATGTCTTTTCCCCCAGTCCAACTGTCAAATCCATTAACTGCAGCATCAATTCCGGAGTTAGGGTTACTTCCACTTTCAGCATCAGATAAGACATCATAAGCTCGAAATAATGACCAATCTTCATCATTGGCATTTGCTTGTATGGGAAGGTCTCCACTTTCGGATTTAATGATAAATTCGCTTGCAGAAATTCTTTGGTGTATAAAAGCTATAGCGTCTACAGAGCTATCTCCATTACTGTCATACTGAAGAGCATCTCCAATACCAACATTATCGGGGGGAGCTGTTTCGAAAGTGACATGGTCTTGATTTATTGTAATGGATTTACTGGCTCCTCCAGAATCTATGGCAGTAGTAGAACCATAACCCACCGATCTATAAATCTTGGTAGCTTTATGCAATCGCAGCTGAAAAGGAACAGGTGCATTATTAGTTCCGTCCTGATCAGTGACATGAATCACAATATTTAATAGATCTAAGGGGTCATTTGGGGAAGAAAGCGCTGTGATGTCAACGGTGTATGCTCCATCTGCTTTATTGAAGTCCATAGGGGTTGATACTAATAGGGGATTGCAGGAAACTGTATCCGTATTGTTGCAATAATATAATTTTACACTAGCATTTGTGTTTTCATCTCCGGAAAAAGGAAGAGATAAGCTAAAGCTAGTTGTTGTTTTGTTGGATATACTAAGGCTTCCAAAGCTAATGGCATCAATAGTTGTTGGTGGTGTTGGAACAGGTGCAGGGTCATTGGTGGTGGGGTCCTCGGATCCAATGAGTCCCTGGATGGCATTGTCGTCAAATCGACAACCCACAAGTAAAAACAGAATAATGAAAATATATAAGACTTTCACAACAAACGCTCCTTATAAACTTTTCGGAAGTTGCTGAGGAAACTAAAGGCTTTTTCAATGAATATTTCATTTTTGTCATATCCTTAATGTTTAGAATTGATACGCTATTTCAAACAATCGTGAGTAAGTGTTTTAATTGTGATTTGGGTTTATTGGCTATATGAATAATGTCTCAAGTTGAGTAAAATTGTTTTTTGTTTGGATTTGTAAAAAAGTAACACCACGAATAGTTATGTGAGAATTATCGTTTTTTTAATTCGTCAAAAAGAGCTCTCATAGCTCTGGAACTCGATTTAAAATTTTTAAAGATTTATTTAGCGGAATTTAGTGTCTTAGTATTTTGTCATTGCATAAACTCTATGGTAGAAAATACCTATGGAAAATGAAAAGAAAATTAAACGTAATATCAAGAAAGAATTCATACAACCGGACCCAGTTAAAATTAATTTTTACCATATTTTCTTATTAATATGGTTGGGTATGATCGCTTATCAATACTACCTAGTTCAAAATATAACAACGGTAAGTTATAGCGAGTTCTTAAGTCGAGTAGATGCTGGTGAAGTTAAGGAAGTAGTTATTTCTGATGCATCCATTAGAGCGACGTTAAATACTAAGAAAGTGGGCTCAAATAAATTTGATTCAATTATTGCGGTGCCAGTAAAAGACGATCAGCTGACGGCTCGATTAATAAAAAATAGTGTGAGTTTTAAAGCTGTTCCTTCTGAAACATTTTTAGGGAATTTATTGAAATGGCTGATTCCCATAGCTATCATTGTATTTTTGTGGAATATAGTGCTAAAAAAAATCATGGGATCTGCAGGGGGTGGTCTGCTTAATTTTCAGAAGTCAAAAGCTCGAGTTTATGTTGAAGAAGATATACATACCACATTTAAGGATATAGCTGGAGTTGAAGAAGCCAAGCAAGAGCTTGCAGAAATAGTAAATTATTTAAAAGATCCGAATAGTTTTGGCCGACTGGGTGGTCGGGCACCCAAGGGTATACTTCTTGTGGGACCTCCCGGCACAGGAAAAACCTTGATGGCACGTGCTGTGGCAGGGGAAGCCAGTGTGCCTTTTTACCACATAAACGGCTCTGAATTTGTTGAAATGTTTGTGGGCATGGGGGCTGCCAGAGTGCGAGATTTGTTTAATCAGGCTCGTAAGAGTGCGCCCTGCATTTTATTTATTGATGAGCTAGATGCCTTAGGTAAAGCTCGATCCACAAGCCCCATGTCTGGAGCTAATGATGAAAAGGAACAAACCTTGAATCAGTTACTTGCTGAGCTGGATGGATTTGATTCTCAAACAGGTATTATATTATTAGCGGCTACAAACCGGCCAGAGATTTTAGATCCTGCATTATTAAGGAGTGGAAGATTTGATAGGCAAGTACTTATTGATAAACCAGATCAAAAAGGGCGTGTTGCTATTTTAAAGATTCATATTAAAAAAGTACGTTCAGCAAAAGATTTGAGTGTAGAGAATATTGCTCATTTAACACCAGGTTTTTCTGGCGCAGATTTAGAGAACTTAACTAATGAAGCGGCTTTGGTGGCCACTCGTCGAAAGGGTAAAGATGTTGTGGAAGAGGATTTTACTGAGGCTATTGAGCGAATAGTTGCGGGACTTGAGAGGAAAAATAGAATAATTAACCCTGAAGAGAAAAAAAGAGTGGCTTATCACGAAATGGGTCACGCCTCGGTTGGCTTAGCTATGGATTGTTTGGATAAGGTGCATAAGGTAAGTATTATACCTAGAGGTATAGGAGCATTAGGCTATACTTTACAGCGCCCCACAGAGGATCGTTATTTGTTAACTAAGAATCAGTTGAGCCAAAAAATCTCTGTACTGTTAGGTGGACGTGTGAGTGAAAAGATTTTCTTTTCGGATGTATCCACTGGGGCTTCAGATGATTTAAATAAAGCCACAGATATAGCAAGAGCAATGGTTACCCAATATTCCATGAGTGATAAGGTGGGGCTTCCTACTTACGAGTTAAAACATAATCAATTTCTTGGTGGAGCCCCTGTACAGGCCAATCAAGTGAGTGATGCTACAAGCCAGCTTATAGATAGTGAAGTGCGATTCACCCTTGAGGCAGCGGAAGAGAAAGCAATAGATGTGATTGAGAAAAATAGAAAATTCATTGAAGCCTGTGTTCAGAAACTACTCATAGATGAAACTTTGGTGGAAACTGATTTGAAGGCACTCTGGAAAGAATTTGGTGTGTCAGCATAGGGTGTAAGCAACCAGCACTCAACCATTATCCAATAACAAATTACGTGCGCCAGGGGTTTTTGTGGATATCAACAAGGCGGGCATGAGAGGTTGTTCTTATTTTACCAATAGAAATCCAAAGGGATCTTGGTTTTCTAACTTTAGTGAATTCAATTAAAAAAAGTATAAATACTTAGTTTATTTAATCATATAGCCTGTATATCTAAAGTTTTTATTTATTAGATTTTAATAGAATAAAGATTTGGAGTGTGTATTTACTTTAAGAAGCCTAAGAAAGATTGTCTAAAACAGAACTCCAAGTTAATCTAGATTCCTAACAATCTAAACTTGGAGAATATTATGGCAGAAGCATCATTTGGTACACCTAGATACGGAATTACAAAAAATTTAGGAGCCATTGACTTTACTGAGGCGCGAACAAAAACTGAGGCGGCATTAAAAGAAAATGGTTTTGGTGTGTTAACAGAAATAGATGTTGCTAAGACGCTGAAGACTAAAATTGATGTGGATATGGATTCTTATTTGATATTAGGAGCTTGTAACCCTAAGCTTGCACACCATGCTATTTCCAATGAAATGGCAATTGGCCTGCTCTTACCGTGCAATGTTATTTTAGCTAAAGATAAAACAGGCGACGTTATGGTATCTGCTGTGGAGCCTGTGGTGATGTTTGATGTAGTGCAGCGCCCAGAAATGGAGCCCGTGGCACAAGAGGTTAAGTCTTTACTGCAGAAAGCAATTGATAGCTTATAAACTTTTTTTATTGGACTCTTTAAAACACAAAGTGCCCCTTTTGGGGTGAGGCCATGATGGCCGAATTTTAAATAGTTAGAGCCAGGAAGGCTCACTGTTTGTCTGAAATACCAAGAAAATAGACATACATTTTGCACAAAAAAAGCCCATATATAGATATGGGCTTTTTTATTTTAAAATATTTAGCTTATTAGTTCATAAAAGCTAAATCATTTTGAGTTTGAGCAGCAGTTGAATCTGGGTTGTACCAACAACGTGATCTTACACCAGTGTCAAAGCCATCTCTGCGGTTACATGTACCTACAGTGGCATCTGATTGAGAAACGTCATCTCTGTGGTCTTTTGTACAAAGAGCTCCAGCAAAATAAGTGTCTAGACGACATTGAGCCGCTGGGTGTCTGTCATTAGTATCGGCAACTTCACCAGCATCTGGAGTTTGAAAATCAGGGAGGTCAATTTTACGAAGGTCAGCAAAAAGGTTTGCTAATTCTTGGCCAGCCATTGAAGTTCTTATGCAAAGAGCTTGATCTTCAAGTGTGTTGTAGATGCTATCGCATGTTACTTTTGCAAAAGGGTTAATCTTAGCAGATTTTTCCTCTACGTATCTAATGTTGTCTTCGTTTTTAAATACTTTACGCATGCACTTTAAACCTGCGAAGTAGTCAGCCTGACCTTCATTAGATGCCCATCCGTTAAACCAGCCGTACTTTGGAGCTCCACCAAGGTGATGTCCAATCTCGTGACATAAAACCATAGCAAAAGAATCTGCAGTGATTGTGTGATGTCTAGCGAGTCCACCGTACATATTCACAAGCCATGTGGATCCTTGTCTTGAGGCATTGGCGTTTACTGTTCCGTCAGTCCATTTTCTGTTGATTTTTAGTGTTCCACCCATTTCTTCAATGATAGGTCCATACACTTCGTAAGCACGGTCGATAACTTTGTTAAACTCAGCTTCCGTCGTTCCTGTGGGAACTTCGTTAAACAGAGAAAAAACTGGGATGTATTGATCGTTTTCTGGTACTATGCCTTCACATAAATCATGTGAGTGTGTGAGGCCGAGAGTCGCTGATCCAAGTACAGCTAAAAATGCTCCTGTTATTAATTTACTGATCATTCGGAATCCTTTCCTTTAGTTTGTTTCATAAAAATTAAACTAAATGAAAGGATATGCTGTCTAGGGAAAATTTTTAACCATAAGCCAATAAACTGATATTTATCTGTGTTCTTTGGCGCGCACACCAGCATGGTTACGCCAGTTTCGACCTGCTTCAGAAGTGTAACGTTTTCTCCAGAGCTCCCACTGACGTGGGTTCTTAGGGTGTTCTATAGCTCCGTCTTTGTTGAAAATCGGGGGTTTTTTTCCTAATAAAAATTCGAGTAATTTTTTCATATTTATTTTTCTTTCAGACGCACGCAGCTATAAGCAGTTCTTTGGTAATGTATATTCTATTGTTATAAGTGGTCAATATTAGTGGTTTATTAGGGTTTGGCGCGTCAAACACAATGATAAATAACTGTTGGTTTAGTGGCTAACATTTACCATTTTAAATTGGCGCAAGCATCGATAATATCAAGCTGAACATCTTCACTGGCTACACCACGGTGCTTTTCATACAGAGCTAGTCGTCTGTCAAAACAAGTGCTTGCGGATTGCCTAAAGGCTGCTGAATGGGTAGGTGCCTTTGATTCTATGACTCCTACGTCACCAAGTTCTACCTTATGTACAAAAGATTTGGCTTTAGGGGTTTTACCTGTGGCAAAAGAGCTGTGGGCAAACATCATTGAAAATAAAACTACAAATATAATAACAAAAGTTCTCATTTTAATTCTCCTTTTAATCTTCTTAGGAAGAGCCACAAAAGAAAGGGGGGGGATCTCTTATGACTCTTCCTAAAAATTGTCCAATGGACTTTTCTTAGGTGAAGGAAACAGGGGGGGGGCGTTGCCTTCATACTCTCTATAAAAGCAATGAGTGGACCACATGCCAGGGGAAATTGAGCAGCTAAGTAACTGAAATTAGCTATTACTCTAGTCTCAAATTGATACACTTTGAAAGTGTGACAAAATGGGACTTCTTAGCATTATGCGAGTGTCTAATCTTTGGTCGATTTTGGGCCAGAAGATGTTACTTGTTATACTGAAGACAAAATACCACTATTGTAAATCCTCAGAGTTAAATGGTGTGAGGTTATTACTAATCCCTCATCTTGAAACTACTGAAATGTTTTGTGTGGACTAGAAACACTGAACTAAATCATGTTTTTTTATGCTAGAACTTCTGCAAATTATTATTTAATGGCCTATTATTTTGATTAGTATAATTACAATCCTTAACAGAAGAGGTGCGCTATGCCAGGAAGAATGAAAAAATTAGGATACCATTTAGATGCTCAGAAAGGCTTGTTAAGTGTAGAAATATATTCTCCTTTAACCTCTGAGACTTTTGAGAAAATCTCTAATGTTGTAGACCCCTATATTGAGTTGAATGGTAAGTTAAATGGTCTTGTTTTGCATTTGCAAGAATTTCCCGGATGGGAAGATTTTGATGGTTTTGTGAGCCACCTACAGTTTGTTAAAAACCATCATAAGAAAATTACAAAAGTTGCTTTTTCTGCAGGTGGAGCTGTTGCTCATTTATTAGCTCCCTTATCTAGTCATTTTGTTCATGCTGAAGTGAAACAATTTGATTTTGATAAATTTGAGGAAGCCTTGTCTTGGGCTTCTGAATAGAGGTGTCTAAACGCCTCCATTAATTGCTGGTTAAGCTACCATTTTATTACCAGTTGATTTTACTAGGTGAGATTTACTGGAGTCCGCTGGGCCCCAATTTTTTAGTTGCTCTAGAAGATCTGCTCTGGATAGTTTAGCAAGTTCACATGTGGCCTCAAGTACTTTATCCACGTCACTGACATAATACTTTTTATCCGCATCCACTGTTTTATAGTTGAGTTCTGCTTTGTCACAGACGTGATCCCATGAGAGCTTTAATTTATCGGAGATATATTTTTGTATAATGGAAAAGTCCTCTCCGTTAGTTGTTTGAGGCAATTTAAAGTGTGAGATTCTCTCTTTAATTAGAGAAGTCACTCCACCAAGATCTACAGCCGCGGTAGAGACTAGCATGGAGCTTTTGAGAGCTTGTTGAGAGGAGTTCTTAACTTCAAGGATCTCTTTAGCCACAGAAACTGCCGTCTCATTCATCTCATTAGCGCTCAATGAGTTGCTACTAGACATTGTTAGTAGCTCATCAAAAGCGTTAGAAATCTCAATGACACCTTCTGCAGAGATGGCTAAGGCTTTTTCAACTTCGCTAATACTTTTGTTCATATCTTCAGCAGAAACGGAGACGGATTTAGTGTCATCAGTGAGTCCCTTAACTGCAGAACCCATGTCTTCAGATTTAATACAAACCTGCTCACCTTGTTCTGAAATTTTCTTGGTCAACTCTGTAACTGCTGATGTTTGGTCAGCAACTGTTTTAACAGCGCCTTCAATAATTTGTGCATTTTGCGAAAGGTCATTGGCTCCTTTGTTTACATCAGCAACTTCGCTTGTAATATTGCTAATGGTTTCGCGCACCTCTACTCCATCATTTAATACTTCCGAAGCTCTATTAGAAACCTTATTTGTGTTCTCTGACATTTGTTGTACGCTATCACTCATGTTGTTTATAGATGTGGCAATCATATTATTTGTTGCGGCTTGTTCTTCCACAGCAGCGGCAATGGTTGAAGAAGTGGTCTCGATAACATTCATTACTTTTGAGATTTCACCCACAGCTGTTTTTGCTTGTTTTGACATCTGAGTAATTTCTTCAACACTTGTGCTAATAATTTCGGTTTGTTGTCCTGTGTTTTTAGCAAGTTGTTTGACTTCGTTAGCAACAACCGCAAAACCCTTTCCTGCTTCGCCAGCACGAGATGCCTCGATGGTAGCATTTAGAGCCAGGAGGTTGGTTTGTTCTGTAATAGACTGAATAAACTTTACCACTTCAACAATTTTATCTGCAGCGACACCGAGATCATCAATGACCTTGGTTGCATGATTCACACTGGCATTAGCTTCTTCGGCAACGAGACTTGCACTTTGAGTGCTTTTAGATATTTCGCCAAACGACGCATTCATTTCCTCTACCGCAGCAGAAACGCTACTAGTTTCATCGGAAACATTTTTTGTTTGTTGGGCAATAGCTGAAATTTCTGAATTCATTTGTTCTATAGCATCTATAACCCTTTCTGTTTTGTCTAAGCCATTTTGAGTGGATTCAGTGATGCGCTCCATTTTTCCGGACATCGCCTTTATGAGGCTTGTCATTTGCGAGGTTTCATTGAGGGACTTTCCGGCCTCAGTTTCCACAGAAGAAATACTGTTACTTACGCTTTGTAATCCGTCCACCATGGAGTGAACATCTTTTAAATTGTTTTCAGTGAGTGAGTATAGAGATTGCATGTTTTTGGACATATCCTCTATGGTTTCTGCCACATGTTTAACTGATGTTGCGTTTTTTGCCATATCCTTGTTAACATTTTCAATACCTTGAGATACAAAGTTCGCCGTTTCTGCAGCTTGCTTGATGCTGCTTTCGGAGTGCTTAATGGCCTCTGACATTGTAGAACTGGCAGAAGACATTTCTTCGCTTGCTGAGGCCATCTGCAAGGAACGCTCTTCTAATTGTTTTGAGTTTGTTCCCAGGTCTCCAGAAACTTGATCTAAGCTTCCTGTTGTTTTAACTAGGGCATCGCCACCATCATTAAGTTCTAACAAAACAGTTTGTAGATTAGCAACCATCCCGCCAAGAGAGGTACTCATCTCGCCAAACTCATCTTTACTTTTACTCTCGATGACTGATGAGAAGTTACCCTCACCTAATTTTAGGGAATAGTTAAGTATATTACTCACAGAGGTTCGGACCTGTTTGAGCACTACAAACATTAAAAATAATATGGAGAGAAAAGCCGTGATAAACGTAATAATTTGATTTCTTACAGAAGCAGAGGTTTTAGCGATAACTGCATGAATTACTTTTAAGTTTGAAGTAAATTCATTAATAAGAATTTTGTTAATATCTTCCACTGACTTGCTAATAGTTGAAAAAAATAAGCCGGAATCTTCACCATATTGACCTTCAGCAGATTTGGCTAGCAGAGCTCTGTACTTACTATCTACTTGTTTCCAATGATCTAAGTTTTTGAACTCACCTAAGGTAACTTTGCTTTTTTCTGAAAGATTAAGTAGGGGGGAGTTTATATTAGTTTTTACACCAGTATAAAGTTGAATGATCATATTTTTTTTAGCATCACTTAAAGGGAGGTTATTTGCGAAAGCACCAGACATGTTTGCACGCAGTTTGCCCATATTCTCTTTAGACTCTTCTAATAATCTTAAGCTAGCAACTTCCAGAGATAGCTCTAAGCCTTTACTCAAAACTGAGACGTACACATAGTGCCGAAGTAGAGTGTATATCATGCCGGTGTAGTTTTTTAGGTGAGGTTTGACTCCGATTTTTTTCGAGTCCACAGACTTTCTAAAGTCATTGAGGGGGGAAACTGTTGATTTTAGCAGGGTCATTTGTTGGTTATCATCTTTGCTTTTGATGTTACTGGTAAGGCTGTTAAAGCTAAGAAGTTTTTCGTTAACAAGCTCTCTTTGTTTGACGATTTTTGATTTATTATTGGCTCCACTTAGGTAGGCCGCAGACATACCTCTTTCTTTTTGCATTTCATTTACCAAGGGGTGGATAGCTTTTAACAAAAGAGTATGATTTTCTACTCGTTCTCCAAGAGTGTATTTTTGATAATCTGCCTTGAAAGCAGAAAAAGAGACCACTAAATATGCTAATAGTGGAATGCCACCAATAATTAATACCTTTGTTCTTAATTTAAAGTTGTTAAAGTGTCTGGCGATTGAATTCATGATTCTCCTCTATGGTGTGTTTTTATTACACAATTTTTAATGGTGAGCCGTATGAGTGGTTATTTTTTCATAAGAAGTTATCGGTACAATTTTGATAAACATATATGCTTATTGAAATCTAAATGAACGGCAGGAAGCTTTCTGGACAAAGGCCCAATGCCCATGAGGGGCTGGAGTACTTTGTATAAAAAAATTAAGTGTTTAAAAATGGTTCTAAGCGGAACTTTAGAACCTAGATTAAGAGTAAGGTGGATTAAGGTTTTAACTCGATCAGGTTAACTCGACCATGTTTGATGACCCTTAGGAGGTTGAGCTGATCCTTTTTTAAATAGCGAATAACATGGGATGCTTTTGTTGTAGCTTTTCTATTCACATCCAAAATAATATCGCCAGGCACTAGTCCAGCTAATGAGGCTGGCGATCCAGGGGTCACTTCAATAATGACGGGGTGACGCTTTCTGAGTTTGGGCAATTGAAAGTTTTTAGCTAGTTTCTTGGAAAAGTTGGCCACTTTAAAGCCTAGGTCAAATGGCGCTTTTTGTCCCCTATAAGTTTTAGGCTTTCTTTTTGAAACATAATTTTTTTCTTCAGGGTGCTCTTCTGCTGTGAGCTTTAGTTTTTTCACTTTACCATTACGAATTAATTCTATGGAGATTGTTTTCCCCACATCTAAATCTTGTACAGAGTTAATTAATTCTTGAGGAGTGTTGATCACAGTTTTACCAAATTTAGTAATAACATCATAGGGCTTTAGCTTGGATTTTTCTGCAGGACTGTTCGCGATCACATCTACAATAAGTGCGCCTTTGCTGTTTTTAAGATTTAATGCATGCATTGCTCGAGCACTCATTTGTCCTAAACTTACACCTAAGTAACTGCGTTTAATGTGACCGTTTTCTTCCAATTTTTTAACAATAATTTTTACTTCATCTATGGGGATAGCGAAGCCGATGCCTTGTGCTTTAGCGAGTATGGCTGTATTTACTCCGATGACCTCGCCTCGGGTGTTTACCAAGGGTCCACCGGAGTTCCCGGGGTTAATGCTTGCGTCAGTTTGCAAAAAATCAAACTTATTGATTTCTTTAATTTTTCTTCCCTTAGCAGAAATAATACCCTTGGTCATTGTGTGACCTTGGCCAAAGGGGTTGCCAAAGGCTGCTACCCATTCGCCTACTTTTAAATCTTTACTAGTGCCAAGTTTAAGTGTCGTCAGCTTCTTTTTGATATTAATTTTTAATAATGCGAGATCTGTTCGTTTGTCTTTTCCGATAACTTCCGCTTCGTATTCTTTTCCGTCATTAATGAATTGTACTTTTACCACATCAGCTGCGTCAATGACGTGATTATTGGTAATGATGAGGCCGTCCTCGCGGATCACAAAGCCTGTACCTAATGAATGACGAGGTTGTGCTTGAGGAAATCCCTCCTCTCCCATGAATTGTCTGAAAAATAAGGATCTAGGGTCTCTGGGGTCCAGCCCTCTGCGTATTCCTTTTGGAGGCAGTTGAGAGGTGGAGATATTTACCACTGCTGGATTGACTAGCTTAGCCAGTTCAATAAAAAGATTTGCAGGTAAGGGGTCGCTCTCATCGAACTTGGGAAGTTCAGCAAAGCTATGGGCTGCGCTTGCGAGTACAGTGATAAAAACAATGAGTTGAACTATTCTTTGAGTAGAAGTTATGAACATATAGAGCTCCTTAATTTAGGTAGATTTATTTAGTTTTACAAACTTTAGTTTTAAATCATTTAGAATCTGAGCAATGAGTTGGTCTTCCTCTTTGGTGAGGTTATTGACCGTTTTTTCTTTTAGTAAATCAAGTAGCTCAATGTTGAACTTTGCCATCTTGAGATCTTGCTCGATTTTTCCAGTATCTGGATGTGGAGCTTCCCCCAGGGCCATCATAGCGGCGGATCCAATGGACAGAATTAATGTGGATAAAGAGGCTTTGAAATCGTTTTCTTGGTTCATGCTATAAGTTTTTATAATTTATGAGGTAAATTAGCAAACAAACATGACGCAGATCTAAAATCCAGGATCTTAAATAACTGAGTTAAATAGGGTAGTGGCCAAGAAGCTTGTTAATTCTTTGTGCAGTTTTTGGTTGAATGCCAAAGTAGTTCATAAGAGTACCCTTATTTTGAGGGTTAATAATAAAGAGATGAGATAGGTGTAGGGGCACTTGTAGGGGGTCAGTTTTGGAATAGCTTTCGATTTTCCACAAAGCCGAGGCTAGAGCTTGGCTATTGCCAGTGAGTTGGCTTGTTATTCTGTCCACTTTAAGGAGCTCACCTGGGGAAAAAATAAAATTAAATATTATTGCCAGAAATTGAGCCGTCAATCTAGTAATTAAGCCCCCTTTATTAAATCTCACTTTTTTTTGAGTGTTCATAAGTAGCCAAGAAAATAAATAGTCAACACGGTAGGTAATGTAGAGAAAGCTACCAGCAACACTGCTCATTAAAGAAAAGGCTTGGGTATGATGATGTTTAATAGAGACTATGTGATAAGCTAGAATGCTTTCTATTTCTGCAATGTTGAGTGAATCAATTAAACCTTTAGTTAAGTAAATTCGGCCCTTATTAAAGCTTTGTCCTAGGGCAAAACTTTGGCATTGTTTTACGGGTATGATGTAAATCAATGGTTTGTTCATATGCAGTTTGTTGGACAGATTCTGTGTAAATTCAGTAATGCCCCAAGGGTCACGACCCTCTAAAAGTTCATAGTCAAAGAAGTTTTTTATATGGCTTTCGCCCAGAAAGAAAAAGAGACTGTTACTTGTAAAGAGAAGTGCAAAGGCCCAAAGTAAACCATTCCGTCCCCAGTACACCTGGCAAAGAGAGAGTATGATAACAGAGGTTACCCCTAAAAAAAGCCAGCTTCTTAGCTGATTATCGAAACGCATAGCAAAATTCTAACTTAAATATGTGAAATGACCAAGTTTAAATAGGGAATGTTTAAGGATGAGTTGCTTATTTGACGGTCTGCATATTCAATCATAACAAATGGTGTAAATTTCAACATAAATGTAGAATAATTACTAGATCTCAATAAAAAAGGAGTTTCTTTTGAGCGTAGATATTATGGCCCTGAATGAGGCAGTAAAGCAAGAGAGTCAATTTGTAGAAAAAGCTTTGACGGAAGTGTCCAAAGTAGTCGTTGGTCAGCAGGAAATGTTAGAAGGAATTCTAATGGGGTTACTCACTGGTGGTCATGTGCTTTTAGAAGGCGTTCCCGGGTTAGCTAAGACTTTAACCATATCTTCTATATCCCAGGCGATTTCATTAAAGTTTCAAAGAATCCAGTTTACTCCGGATTTATTACCAACAGATCTCATTGGAACTATGGTTTTTAATCCAAAATCTGGAGAGTTTTACCCTAAGAAAGGACCTGTGTTTACTAATATTGTTTTAGCCGATGAAATAAATAGAGCTCCCGCGAAGGTACAGTCAGCGTTACTAGAGGCCATGGCGGAAAAGCAAGTGACTATAGGTGATTCTACATATGCTTTAGATAAACCTTTCTTGGTTCTGGCTACGCAAAATCCCTTAGAACAAGATGGGACATACCCTCTTCCAGAAGCACAGATGGATCGATTTATGTTTAAAATTAATGTGACTTATCCTTCTAAATCGGAGGAGATAGAAATTTTAAATAAAATGGCAACATCTACTATTCCTCTTATTGAAGAAGCCATTAATAAAGAGGAGCTTATGCGTGCCTCGGAGAGAGTGGATAGTATTTATGTGGATGAAAAATTGAAAAATTATATTGTGGATTTAGTTATGGCTTCACGAGACCCGGATGGTTATGGTTTAAGTCATATTAGTCATTTGCTCAGTGTAGGGGGATCTCCACGTGCGACCATAAGTTTGATTCGAGCCTCTAAGGCACATGCCTTTATTAGAGGGCGAGGTTATGTTACGGCAGACGATGTTAAGGCCATTGCTTATCATGTTCTTTGCCATCGATTTTTAATGACTTATGAAGCCGAGGCAGAAAACTTTACCAGCAAGGATGTTGTAAAAGAAATACTAAATCATGTAGAGGTGCCATAGTCGGTGAGTCTTCCAGCAGAGGTATTAAAAAAAGTTAAACTCCTGGAGTTACGTACACGTAAATTGGTGAACAATGTGTTCTCTGGTGAGTACCACTCCGCCTTTAAAGGGCAAGGAATGACTTTTTCCGAATTTAGAGAATATATCCCTGGTGATGATGTTCGAACCATAGCTTGGCCCGTTACAGCTAGAACAGGAACAACATTTGTTAAAGTTTTTGAAGAAGAACGAGAGATGACCATGATGCTGGCTGTGGATGTGAGTGCATCCACAGAGTTTGGTACTGGAGAATATTTCAAGGGTGAAGTTATGAGCCACCTCGCAGCACTTTTGGGATATGCTGCAATGAAAAATAATGACAGAGTGGGACTCTTGCTTTTTTCCGACCAAGTGGAGCACTATGTGCCACCAAAAAAAGGAAGAGGTCAGGTACATAGAATTTTAAGAGACCTTTATTTTTTTCAACCAAAATCTAAGGGAACCCAGCTAGGTGCTGGCCTAGATCATTTAACAGCAGTGTTGAAAAAGAGAGCGCATATTTTTGTTTTTAGTGATTTTTTAGATAGAGGTTACGAACATAGTTTAAAGAAGCTTGGCAATAAACATGACGTTGCTTGCGTAGTAGTTAAGGACAAAATGGAAACTCAGTTTCCTGCCATAGGCCTAGTGGACCTCTATGATCCAGAGACTGCTGAGATTTTAACATTTGATACATCCTCAAAGAGCTTTCAAGAAAGTTACTTAAAATTACAGAAGAAAAATGAAAAATTAAGAGATCAGATATTGTTAAAATCCAGGATGGAGCGCATTGATGTGATCTCTGGCGAAGACTATGTATCCCCTTTGGTTGCTTTTTTTAAAAGGAGAGCCCACCGATGAGTGATACCACCTTGTGGGAGTGTTCCCCCGAAACAATTGAAAAGCCATTAGATCAGTTAAGAGTTGCCGATGAGTTTAAACTGGTATGTACGGGAGAAGAGCTATCGGATAAGATCAGTGATAAAGCACAATTTAAAATAGAACCCATATTAACAGAGGGAGACAATGCTCTCTCTGCTGAAGATAAGCAGAGTAAAGTTGATGCTGGAAAAGGTTCTGTGGAAATAAAAGAAAAAACTTTATCTAAAAAAGAAGAATCTAAAAAGAAAGCCTCAGAAAAAGCAAAAGCATTTGTGGCCTTAAAGAACAAATACAAACTTAAAATTTTAAATGTAGATATTTCGGATTACTCGCGTGTGGACCTTAAAGTCACAAGCTACGTAGCTGGTGAACATAAGTTTACAGGTTTATTTTTACAAGATGGAGTTGTTAAGGTTCCCATAAAAGAATTTGATTTAAAAATTATATCTATATTGCCAAAAGATAAACAACCCCAGGTTATTGGTCCCATGGGGCCGGTAACTCTAGCTTATCCTTTATGGCTAATTATCCTACTATCAATAGCTCTTCTTTTTATAAGTGCATTGTTTTTTAGGTTTTTCAAGAAAACCCATGATAGAAAAAAATTAGTTAAAGAGTTAAGCTTACATGGTAGTCATTTGACTCCTTTTCAGGAGTTTTCTAAAGAACTGCGGTCATTATCTAGAGAATCGAAGGTTTTAGAAAAAGCGAGAAAATCTCCATTTTCCCCCGATGATTATGTTAAAGGCTTAGTGCGTTCATATAATATGTATTTTGTACGAGAGTTCAAGATACCCGCTCATGTTTGGAGTACAAAGGAAACATTGAGTGAATTTAAATCAAAAAATATGCGATTGTCACATTTGTATTACACTTCATTGCGTAGCTATTTTTTAGAGTTAGAAAAAGCACAACAAAATGTTTCTCAACTTAGTTTTGAAGATTGTCGACAATTATCGGAGATGGGATTGCAGTTGATTTCTCGTATTCATATAACAGAAAAAGGGGCACAATAATGAGTTGGGCTTCTGCATGGGCATTTTTTTTATTGATACCTACAGCTGTGTTGTTTGCATATATTATTTATACCTATGGCAGCAGGACTCCGTTTTTTAAATTTAGTTCTTTACGTGAAATTTCAAAGCTTTCAGGAGGCCTAAGAGTTCGAACGAAACATTTACCTTTGGCTTTAAAACTCATTTCATTAATTTTGGCAATTATCGCTTTAGCTCGCCCACAACAGTCCTCTGTTAAGATTAAAAGAAATATTGAGGGTATAGATATTGTGGTAGCGCTGGATATTTCAGACAGTATGTTAATTGAAGATATGCGACCAGAAAATCGTTTAGAATCTTCCAAGTTAACCATCAAGCGCTTTGTGGAAAAAAGAATTTCAGATAGAATAGGTTTGGTTGTTTTTTCTGGAGAGTCCTATACTCGGGTACCGCTAACCTTAGACTATCCTTTGTTACAAAAAAGTTTAGCAGAAGTGAAAACCACAAGAAATATTAAGTTAGGTACTGCCATTGGGGTTGCACTAACGAACGCTGTAGGCCGACTCAAAGATTCTACCGCCAAAAGTAGGGTAGTTATATTTCTTACGGATGGTGAAAATAATTCTGGCACAATTGATCCCGAAACAGCCATCGAAATTGCTAAAGGCTATGGAATTAAGATTTACTCCATAGGGATGGGAAAAGATGGGCAGGCCCAACTTCCTATATATACCACTGACTCTCGTGGGCGTAAAAGAAAGTATTACCGGCCAATGCATAGTAAGATCAACGAAGAACTACTGAACCTTATGGCATCTGAAACAGGGGGGCGTAGTTATAGAGCTATATCCACCAATGCATTAGAAAATGTTTTCAAGGACATTGGTGAGTTGGAGAAAACAAAAATTGAAACCACCCAGTTTACTCGTTATGAAGAATTATATTTTAATTATCTTTTTTGGGCGATGCTACTTTATGTAGCTTCCGTTTTGTTATCAAATAGTCTTTTAAGGAGGTTTCCTTAATGTTGGATACGGTGTTTAGATTTGCCCAACCCCATTTTTTTTACTATTTACTTCTTGTGCCAGTATTTATATTTCTCTATTTTTTATTTGATAAAAAGAGAAAAAATATTGTTGAGAAGTTGATTGGTACAAAAGTTTTGGCACAGTTGACACAAAGTTTATCTTTAACAAAAAGGAAATGGAAACGCATATTACAAGTGGTCGTTCTTGTGCTATTTGTTTTTTCTTTAGCCCAACCGCAGAATGGCAAATCGGAACAAAAGGTAAAAAGTGAAGGCATAGAACTTATTTTCCTAGTAGATGTATCTAATAGTATGCTCACTGAAGATGTGAAACCTTCACGGTTAGATTTAGCAAAAAAAGAGTTGATTCGTTTTTTAGATTTATCCACAGGGGATAGAGTAGGTTTGATTGCATTTGCCGGTTCGGCCGTTTTGTTGTCACCCATGACCCAAGACAGATCTGCTTTAATGATGTATATAAATTCACTTTCCCCTGACACGGTTTCTACCCAAGGAACTCAGTTTAGAAAAGCATTAGCCGAGGCTAAGGAAGCATTTACTAGGGGCGGGGTGGAGGAAGATGAAAAAACATCCGTCACTCGTGCTATTATTATTATTTCAGATGGGGAAGATAATGAACAAGGGGCCATTGAGGCCGCGCAAGAGTTACTTAAAGATGACGTTCGTATATTCTCTTTAGCTGTGGGTACAGAAAAAGGTGGAGCTATCCCCATAAGAAATGTTCGTGGAGAATTAAAAGGTTATCGCAAAGATAGGTCGAGCCAGGTTGTACTATCTAAGACAAAAGGAACTATTTTAAAAAAATTGGCTGCAGAGGGAAAAGGGAGTTTTTACCATTTAACTATTGGTTCCACGGTAATGAACAATTTAGTGAAAGACATTCGCAATTTGGAAAAATCAGAATTTGATAACTCCGTAGTTACTCAATATAATGAGAATTATCAGTGGGTTTTATTTTTTGCTATTTTATTTTTATTTATTGAAATACTTCTTTCGGAAAGAAAAACTAAAGGGCGTATTTGGCAAGGGCGTTTTGAGGTTATGGAGAACTAATGAATAAGAAACTACTCAGTCTTCTCATAATTATATTTCTTCAACCCTGCTTTTCTCAAGATAATGTTAAGGTAGAGGAGTACACACCTCAAAATACACTTTCAATAAGTGATCAAGCGGTGATGTATTGGCGAATGTTTGTGCAGAAATTGAATTTTAGATCACCCTCGGTGAAATCTATTTACTCGAATAATCAAGGAGCTTCAGGCATTCAGCAAGCTTTAAGTATGTATCAAGAACGACTTAAAGAGTTACAAGAAAAAATGAAGCAACAGGGGACTGTGGAGAAAGGTGCAGCAAAAGGTGGAGGCCTATCAAAAGAAGACCAAGGTTTTTCTAACGATGAAATGCAACTTATTTTACAAGCCTACCTTGAGCTTGTGAGAGCCGTTGGAGAGTCTTCATTTTACCCAGTTTATCACCTAAACTTAGGGGTGGCCTTTGAATTAAAGAAAGAGGAAGCCAAAGCACTTAACGAATATCAAACAGCTCTTAAGTTAAGTCCGCCCAATTCTGAGATTGCTTTTTTATCCTTATTTAATATGGCAAAAGTATTTAGCCAAATGAATGAAAAAGAAAAAGCTTTGAATCACTATGTTGCCGCACTAAAGATCAGGCCTGAATCTGTGGAAGTAAGAAATAATATAGAAATGCTTTGGCAAGATCAAAATGGAGAAGGTAAAGGCGAAGGTGGAGAGGGTGAAGGTGAGGAAGGGGAAAACAGTGATGACCAGAATAAAGAGAAGCAAGATCCCGGCGATAAGAAAAAGCAAAAACAAAAGCCAAAATACAGTGGTAAAGATTTTACAGAAGCTCAAATTAGAAGAATTTTAAATGAAATTGAAGAACAAGAGCAGAAGATTAGAGCTAAAGAATATGAAAAGGGTGATAAACAACAGGGCCCAGGCAAGGATTGGTAATGATAAGTCTAAATAAATTGAAGATCTTTTTAACGGTGATGTTTACATTAATATCTAGTTTTATGTTTGCGGGGATTTCAGTAGAGGCCATTGTTGATCGTACAGAAATGTTAGAAGGGGACACTTTTACATTAACTATAGAAGTGGCATCTAGTGAGACTAAAGGGGTTAATGAACCTCGGCTTCCAAATATGGCTGAATTTGATTTATTACAAACGTGGAGGTCCTCTGAGACATCATCGGTTTATACTAATGGCAAATTTCAGGTTAATATAAAACAAAAGTTTAATTACACGCTTTCACCAAAGAAAAAAGGTAAGCTCACTTTACCGGCGTTTTCAGTTGTTGTTGATAGCAAGGCCTATAATACAAAGCCTATTCGATTAAAGGTGATTGCGTCTAATGATAAGTCGGGCCAGAACCGTGTGGCAAAAAAGGCACAAAAAAAGCAACCTTCACCTTTTGGATTTGATCCTTTTGACAATGAGGAAGATATTTTTTCACAATTGTTAAAGCAACGCTCCCGCCTGAATAAGGGGTTTCGCACAGAACCGGTTAACCCGGAGCATGCTTTTTTTATTCAATTAGAAGTTGATAAAACTTCGGCTTATATTGGCGAGCAAGTGACAGCCTCTTGGTATCTGTATACAAAAAATCATATTTCAGAAATTGATACAATAAAACATCCTTCTTTAAAAGGCTTTTGGAAAGAAGATATTGAGATGGTGACACGTTTAAATTTCACAAATGAAACCATAAATGGTGTCAGGTATAAAAAGGCATTACTTCAATCAGCTGCTTTATTTCCTATTAATGCTGGAAAACCGCTCATTGATACTTACAAGGCGAAATGTACAGTATTGATTGGAAATAAATTTGGTTTTGGTAAATCATACAGTTTTACAAAAGCCAGTGAAGAAATGAAAATCCAAGTTTTAGCTTTGCCAACACTGAATCAACCACAAAACTATTCTGGGGCTGTGGGCCTGTTTAGACTTTCGGCAAAGGTTGAAAAGCCCAATGTTCCTGTAAATCAACCAATTAGTCTTAAAATTAGGTTTGAAGGTCGTGGCAACGCAAAATTGATTGATTTACCAAAATTAGATTTGCCGGCAAATTTAGAATTTTATGATTCTCAGAAAGAGTCTAAATTTAACAAAAATGGTACAAGTTATACTGTGTTTGAAGTGTTATTGATCCCAAGGTCCGAGGGAGAAGTAAAAATACCCAGTATCAGTGTGGGGCTTTTTGACCCTGTTAAAAAGAGTTATTATTCAGAAAGTACTCAAGAAATTGTGCTAAATGTAACTCCAGAAGTAGATTCTGGAAAGTTAGAATCTTCGCCTTTGGCTGGAGATGCTGAAAATAAGAGTGTTAACCCTAAGGAGCCAGACCTTGTGTTAACATGGAATGAGCCTTGGTTCCAAATACCAACTAAGATTAAGGCCCTCACTTGGGGTGGTGCTTACTCAATTCTTATTTTGTTTTTTATCTGGAGAATGAAAGTGGAGTTTGGCTGGGGACAACAATCACAAGATCTATTAGATAAAACTCAAAAACGGCTATCTCTAGTACGAGAACTGTTAAAAAAAGATCAGTGGAGAGAGGTAGGTGTAGAGGTTACAAATACCATATATTTTGTCATGGGAGAGATTACCCATGTTGGGGGGTCTGATGAAACCTTCGAGAAAATGTTAAAAAAATCGCCGCCTTCATTTAGAATGGGTGTTGGTGAGGAACTAAAAACATCCCTAAAACATTTTGAGACTTTAGGCTTTGCACCGGATGAAGTAGTTGGTGGAATGAAAGATGAAAAAGAGATTAAAAAAGAATTTGCTAAAGCCGAAAAAATAATTGTTAAGGCAGTGAAAACAGGGATGCACAAGGTGGAGAGCTGATGTTAAAGATTTTTGCTCTGGCAGTTTTAAACCTCATTTTATCTCTACAATTATTGGCCTCTCCAAAACGGGTGGCAATATCTTGGGACTACGGATTACATGCACCTCGATGGATGTTTGGCGATGCCGCAAAAAATAATGTAAAGACTAGTGGTATTGTTAGAAAGCTACATTTTGTAAAAAAGGACATTGAGAATAAAAATTTTAAAAAGTGTATTTTAAGATTAAATAAAATTGCAGCATCACCGGGAATACGCCCATGGCTAGTTTGGCAAGAAATTGGATGTGCTTTAAGAGTTAAGGGAAAAAAGTATAGTCTTTTAAAGAAAGCCATTAATAAAGTGAAAAAACATAAACATTGGCTATACATGGATGGCGTAGGTTTAGAACTGAGAAAAAGATATTATGAGGGGCTATATGTTCTTTATGTTTATGAAGTAGCTAAAACAAAACAGGTGGCTTGGCAGAGCTTCTCTCTTTTAGTTGCAAATTTAGATGAATTTGATAAAGGGCAGAAAGCAAATATTTATAAATTAGCCAGTGATTTAGCTTTTTCTAAGCAAAAGTTTAGTCTTTCTGTTCGTTATATATTTAATAGTTTAAAATATAAAGAATCGAAAGTTTTAAGAAATAAGCTGAATGCATTAAAAAAATACTTGCCTAAAAACAAAAATCATCAATTTATTTATTTAAAAAAGAATCCGTCGGCTCCATTTGATGAAAAGCTTATTAGTAGTGAGCAAGAGTTAAAACTGATCCATAGAATGCAATCAGCAATGAAAACAGGGGAGTTGCTTGCAGCAGTGGATGATGGTGTGCAACTCATTAGAGAATTTCCAGGATCAGTGAGATCAAAATGGGCCTATGCGAGAATAAAGGAGATTTATTATAGTTTGGCTCCTAAGACGGACTCTAAGTACTTGCTGGTGAAGTTAAAAATGCGTGATGCCATGAAGAGATGTGATGGGCTGAGGATTTTTCATTGGGCAAGGTATTTATTTTGGAAAGGCTATTATGAAGATTCCTTACATTTAAATGTGGCTGCTTATGAAAAGTTAAAAGGGCAGGAGAATATAACAAAAGTATTGATGTTAATGGGGCAAGCGGCTCAGTTTTCTGGAAAATACGACCATGCTAAAAGGTACTATTTAGAAATTGTTAAAAAACATGCAGGAACTCCAGAGTTTTATAGAGCGCTGTTTAATGTTGGAGTGATCGATTTTTCTCAAAAAAATTTTGGTAAATCTCAAGCTATTTTTGAACGCTTAGTTGCTTTTCCATTAGTTGCCTTTGATTATGATGAATTAGATTTATCAAGTAAATATTTGTTGTGGCGATCGTTGCAAAAAATGGGACAAGTAAAAAGAGCATCAGAAATACAAAATATACTTATTAAAACTTACCCTTTAACTTATTATGGTTTAAGGGCCAGAGCTGAACTCAATAAGAATCATCAATTAGATTTTAGCGCATTTAAAGAAGATTCTATGAAGGTGCCCTCTCAGTTAGAGCTTTGGATGACAGATAAGCAATATAAGTCTTGGGAGCAATTTGTAATATTTGTTCAGGCGGGTTGGTTTTTGGCTGCACAGAAAGAGTTAGCGTTAATTCCAAAACCAGAAACCTTGGTTGAGAATGTGTTTTATGCCAAGTTGTGGGGTTATAGTTTAAATTATTTTAACACCATTACTTTGATGAGTTCTGTATGGAATAAAGAACCTCTGTTTGTGAGTACCAACTTAATTCCCATTTCTTTTCCCATTGAATTTCAAAACTACATACTAACTAATAGTAAAAAATATCAATTAAACCCTAACTTGATGATGGGGCTGATTCGTCAGGAAAGTAGTTACTTGATGGATGCTAAAAGTCCAGTTGGAGCCATGGGATTAATGCAGTTAATGCCGCCCACAGCTAGAGAGATTGCTGTTGATTTAAGGTACAAATCAAAGACTTTAAAAAAAGACTTAATGCAGCCACAGTTAAATATTCGCTTTGGCTCGTATTATTATAAAAAAGTTCTAAAAATGACTAAGGGAAATATTCCTGTTGCATTAGCGGCATATAATGTTGGAATTGGTAATATGAGGAAGTGGTTTAGGGCAAGGAAAAGTAACCAAGGTATTTATGAACAAAGAAGCTCTGACCCTGTGGATGAATTATGGATGGAAGAGTTGCCCTGGTCTGAAACGCGTGGGTATGTAAAATCTATATTACGAAATTATTTGATATATGAAGTTCTTAACAGTAAGGATAAGAAGGTGAGCCTGAAACAGCCCATTTGGCTTTAAAACCTAGACCTTTATGCTAGGTAAATATGCAGTCAGTGCTTGGTAGATGCAATATTTTTGACTATAAATAGACTTAAAGGATACAATTAAATATATACCCTTATGATCAAGGAATCATTATGAAAATTATTGCTTTTTTAGTTTTGTCGTCACTTGTGCTAGGGTGTTCCCATTTTTCCAGAAATACAGAACCTAGTACACAAGCCACTGTTCCGGAAAAGCCAGCAGTAGTGGTTCATGAACAAGCCCATGTAACACAAACTCCATTTGCAAATGGTGGACAAGTGGTAGTGAGTGAGCTTGGGGCAGTGCCTGTGGAAATCAATTCTAAAGTTCTGCATTGGGTTGACTACTTTCAGTCTCGTGGGCGTCCACATATGGAACGTTACCTTTCTCGATCAACTCGGCATATGAAGTTGATGAAAAAAATCCTAAGAGAAGAAGGCGTTCCTGAAGACCTAGTTTATATTGCTTTAATTGAATCTGGCTTTAACTATAAGGCGCACTCCAGAGCTTCGGCAGTTGGATACTGGCAGTTTATTCGAGGAACAGGAAAACGCTATGGTTTAAGAATTAACGGTTATGTGGATGAACGACGTGATGTGGAAATGTCCACACGAGCTTCGGCAAACTATTTTAAATCTTTGTATAACTTATTTGGCAATTGGTATCTGGCAATGGCCTCGTACAATGCTGGTGAAAATCGTATTAAGCGTGCAGTGATGAAATACCAAACACGAGATTTTTGGAAATTAGCTAGAGATAAAAGACTTCCTAAAGAAACTTCTCATTATGTTCCTAAGTATTTAGCAGCGGCTATGATTGCTAAAAACCCATCACGTTATGGTTTTGCATATGTAAATTATGAAGAAGAAATCGAATACGATACAATTTATCTTCTTCACGCTGTGAGTTTGAAAAAACTAGCACGTAAGATGGGGATTAAAACTAGCGACATCCGTGACCTAAACCCTGCATTAAGAAGTAATTTTATACCTGCTTATCGAGGTGGAAATACATCATTAAAAATTCCTAAGGGTATGTCTGATATTGCTCTTGCTTCTTTATCTAAGGCCAGAGCAAAAGCTCCTAGGTATATTTCTGGAGGCACGCATAAGTATCGTGTTCGACGTGGAGATAGTTTGTCCACAATTGCAAGAAAATTTAGAACTTCAGTGCGTAAGCTCAAGTCATTGAACGGGCTTAGGCGAAGTACTATAAGGGTTGGACAACGACTTAAAGTTCCTGAAAAGTATGCATCAGCAAAATATGGAAAAATAAAAGGTGGCAAGGCCATAAAGAAAGTTTCTGTGAACAGAAAGAGCAGCAGCTCTGGTTCTTATGAAATTCATCGTGTACGCCGTGGCGAAAGCTTGTGGACCATAGCTCGTAAGTATAATATGCACTTATCTGAAATTATGAAATTAAATAAACTTTCGCGTCGATCTGTAATCAAGGTAGGCATGCGTTTAAAGGTAAAACTAAAAAAAGACAAGTCGAAGGTGCATGTTGTACGCCGTGGAGAAACCCTTTTGCATATTGCGAAGAGATACAAAGTATCTTTGTCCAAGTTAACGCGTGCAAATGCAATTCGACCCAGCTCTAAACTGATGGCTGGTCGATCTTTGGTGATTCCTTAGGGAGTGATTTGTGAGAGAGCTGGGTAGTTTGGAGTTACGTACTTCAAGCAAACAGTGAGCCTTCCTGGCTCTAATTATTTAAAACTCGGGCTCCTGCCCTCGCTCTTTCAGAGCGCTTCGCGTTTTAAACAATCTAATAAAAAAATTAATGAGCTTTTTTTCTTCCTAGCTTAAGTGCTTTTGAAGCTGAGAAATTATATTCTTCTAAAAACTGAAAAGTTCTAGGGTTACAATCAAAATCATCTACTTTTGCTTGGTGAATAATTTTAAATTTATTCTTATTGAATATGATTCTTCCAGATAGTGAGAATATAGATTCCCTTAGGTTGTCTCCCACATCTAAATAAATCATTTGTTTCTCTTCATCAAATAGAAAATTAGACAGATACCTTCCCCCATCTATAACAAGAGCATTGGCACTTTTAAATTCTACTTTTTTAGAGCTTAAAGAAACACTTTTTGATTCTTTTTTAAGTTTGGCTATGTTGTTACAGTTGCCGTATTTTTTTGTACTTAGTTTTTTAAAAGTCCATATTTTTCCTTTAAGTTTGTCGAAAATTTGTTTTTTAGTAAATTTCTTTTTTACTATTCTTTTTGTTTTTAATAATGAATCCTCTTTAAGGGTCATGGGTTGGAATTCTTCCAGCTGGTCATCACTATTCCCTTTTTTTGAGTCCTCTAGACGTTGAGCTACCTTTATATTTTCATCAATCAAATTTTTGAGCTGTGCTTTGATTCTCGCTTGTTCTAATTGGTATTGCTCTATTAACGTGGGTGCCACTAAGAAGACACCTGTTAATATAATAGCCACCAAAATAACTGAAGCTGTGAATTTATTTTTAAAAAACATGGATTTCATTGGCTTTTTCTCCCTTGAAGTCATCGTTTTATATATTTAGCTATAAAAGTTGCAATAGGAGGGCCACTTATGTGTTCTAAAATGAGACAGGTGGTTTGAGGTTGAGTATTTCACCTTTTCAGAGCACTTCGCGTTTTAAACAATCTAATAAAATTAATATGGAGGGATTTGAGGAGAGTTTGTTTTATTGTGGGATTTAAAGCTTGCTGCAGATGGATCAATAGCAGCAAGTTGTTCCTGTGCCTCTTTAAGATCTGCGAGAAAGCCCTCCTTAGTAGTGTGCTCAAAATAGGGAGCGAATTCTTCTACGTGCTCTCTGTAGTATGCTATAGCCGATTCTAAGTTGGTTTTGTAACTGAGAAAGTAATCATCTTTTTTACTGATGATTCCAAGTTGGGTCTGTGTGATCTCACGAATTAAATAACTGATATATAAATTGAGTTCATTTATAAATACATGATGTCTTTTAGGGTTAACCTCAACATCGCTGGTTTTACCATTGATGTGTTTTACCATATTTACAAGGTTAGTGGGCTTAGAGAAATGGATGGTGTTAGGCCCACAACATATGCAAGGAGATGCTTTTGGATCGATACTAAGAAGGCCAGTTGCCGTACCTGCAAGGTCATGACAAATACAAGCTTTTGCTAACATTAATGTGTTTCTAATTTCTCTTTGCTCTTCTGTATAATCACCAGCATTATTTTCTTTAAGCTTTTTTCTTTGGTAGCCTTTTCCTGCTGTACAAATAGCAACTTCTGAAAACTCAGTGTTGGAAACTAAGAATCCTTTTGGGCAAGCGCTGCCAGGTTTGCCGCTGGCGATTCGTTCTAGTCTTAAGATCTCTGAACCCGCGGTTTTTAGATTCCAGAAGGGGACTCCAAGAGGTGAGGCATTGCTAAGGTGTACGTCGGACTCTGTGGCCTCTGATAGCTTATCCAAATGGCCTGGATCCATGTTTACGGCATCTTTAACAAACAAAAAGGGAGAGCCCCAACCTACTTGATCGATGGGGTAAACTTCCCTTAATAACCTATCTTCAGAGTGATGAGCAATGCCGCCTTGAAAAGTCACTCTTACTTTTGCCTGTTGTTCTGTAAGCATAGGCTTATTTAGCTTTTCACAGGCCGATTGGTAGACCTTGTAAAGAGACTGCTTGAGCTCCTCTCCTTTTTGTCGGAATTCTTCCATGGTTGGGCCCATAACTAAACCTTCTGTGGCAAAAGCGTGACCACCACAGTTTAGCCCAGACTCTATGCGGAACTCAAAGGGCCAAATTCCTTTTTTAGCAAAGAACTTGCCTTGAATAAAAGAAGATCGATAATCACTGACTTTTATAATCACTTTTTTGCGTATGTGACCTTGGTTGTCTGGAAAAAATTGATCAAAGGTTGCAAGATATGTATATAAGGGGGCATTCATCCCGGCAGAAAATATTATTGCCGAATCAAGGTCGCTTTCTGCAAAACCTCTAAAGGCAAACAAAGCATCATTGTATTCTTTAGGTAGCGCTTCTTTTTTAAAATAATTCACACGGTTTAACTTCGTCATGATATTTACATCAATTCGGCCAAGCTCCATGCTATTAATGAGTTGTGACTGCATTTCTGCTTTTTTACCTGTATCAGTTTCATTGACATAAGCATTAAATAGCTGGGTTGTTTCGCTATCAGGTTGTACCTCAAAATATTTATAGAGGTCAGTGCCAGGCTCCAACTGTTGTGTTTTCATTTGGGCAAAACGAAGGTTTACTTTTTTATTTATCAGGTTCAGGTATCTTTTTACTCGATCTGCTCGCCAGTTTTTGTGAGTGCGCTCAGAAATTTCTTCATAATCAAGATTATCTTGTTCACAATAGTGCTTGAACATTTGCTCAATAAATTTGTCATCCACAACTGAGATAACTGAGGAAATGCCAAATGGCGCTACCTTTAAAGGGGTATCTATTGTGAAACCTGTGCCCATAACGGGTATATAGAAATTATGCATGCACTCAAACTATTAGACCCCATGCCAAATGTCAATTCTCGGTTGTTTTAGCTCTCAAAATTGCTATGCTTTATGAATGATAACTAGAGAGAAGCTAAAAAAAACAGCGGTACATATTTACAAAAATATGCAGGATTCTGAGATACAGTTATTGGGCCCCTCCATGGCCTTTATGAGCATTTTATCCATAATTCCTATATTTGCAGTGAGTATTTTTATGTTTCAGCTCTTTGGTGGTGCCGACAGGTTATTGGTGTTGGTGGAGCCTCAGTTACTTACTTTTTTTAAATTTGAAGGGGTTAAAAGCTATTTTGGTTCAATGCAGCCTGTTTTACTTTCATATTTAACGGATGGTTTAAATGAAAAAATAATGGGCAGTTTAAAGCAAATATTGGATAATATTGATGCTCAATCTATAGGGTTGATTGGTATTGGCTCCTTAGTACTTACATCTTTAAAGTTATTGTCGGATGTGGACCGTGCTATTCAGAAAGTTTGGCGGATTAAGCATCGTCGATCTTTAAAAAAAAGAATATCCGTATATTTAGTTATTATTTTATTTGGACCAGTGACTTTAGGTCTATTGTTGGGTTTTTTAAGTTCAGGTGTCATTGCCTATTTTAAATTAACTCACCCCATGTTCGGTGTTTCCGTGGGTTTGTTGGCGACATTTTTTCCTTTGTTTTTAATTTATAAAATGGTGCCATTTGCGCGTACAAGGTATAGCTACTCAATTATTGCTGCAGCGTTAACTACGTTTTCTTTATATATTGTTAAGACTATTTATTTTCTAATTATGAAAAACCTTATATTTTATAATAAAATATATGGTTCCTTAGCTTCCTTACCTTTATTTTTAGTTTGGGTTCTTATTATTTGGATGGTGGTTTTGTCAGGCGCTGTGTTTAGTGCCACCCTACATGATGAAGATGTAAAGAATTAGCTTCATAAGTAACCAGACTGATGCATGTTTATGTAAGAGCATCAGAATTATGACGCTAAGCTAAACCATAAGGTACGGCGTACCTTTAAAATATGTAGCTGAATTCTAGTTGGATGGATTTTTGTAAGGGGAGGTCTTTGTCTAATTGGCTGTAATGTCTTTCGTTAAAGCTGAGGGTGGTTTGCAGTTCTCTTAAAAGAAAAGAACCACCAATGTTGTAACGGTCAGAGGAAAGCATGGCAAAGTATGAGATATTCTTAAAGCGTGTTTGACTGGTTAAAGTTAAACCTTGTTTGATTTCTCGGTTGCCTCTGTGAGTTAAGCCTACATCCCAAGTGAAGCTTTTGTCATAGGGGGTTGCGCCCAGGCCAAAAATTAATAATGGCTGTGTGTTGCTTCCTTCAATACGTTGATCGGTCATTTCCCAATTTTTAATCACTGCTGAAAATCGTGTACGCCAAGAATCTTCATTAAAATACGCGTATCCTGGTTCGAAAGAAATGGCATTTTGTGTGTTTATTTGTAAGATTTCTTCTTTCCCCAATGTGGCTTGTAGAAAAGAAAACTCATCTTGTATGACTTGTCTTTTGATTAACCGTATTTTTAGACCAAAAGAATTATTTTCGTTAACATGCCCGCCAATAACTCCGGCAATACTTTGCTCGCTTTGAGTTTGAATGGCAATCACTGGGTTGGATGAGTCGCGTGATAAAATCCATACAGATTCTTTGTATGGGATCACCTCTAGTCCAAAGGTTTTATAACGAAAACTCAGTTGTAAGTTAGATTCGGTATCGACCATATCGGTTTTATCAAATAGAGATTTGCTAAAGTCATAATTTTTATTATTTTTAATAAGCTCAGCACCTTTATTTACAAAATTTTGATCATCGTCAGTCATATAACTCATTTGAAAAAATTTACCTTCAACTTCGCCCATAAACGCAGGGTTACAAGGTAAAACTTGCTGTAAACCAAGCATGACATTGCAAGCATCACCGAGAGCAATTTCATAGAGATTATTTTGAGAGGATCGACTGGATAGGGCTGGTGCCAGACCCATATAAAGATCAGTGCGTGAATGTGCAAAGTTTGGCAATAATAATGAACATATTAAAAATATAAAATATTGAGAAGGTGGATGTTTAGGCTTTGGTTTTATGGGCATATCACAGCCTTTTTGTTATTAATGGCTTCATTTAAGCCAATATGTTGAAACAGCGTAATGATCAGTTCCGTACTTACGCTTTCTTTAGTTTTCCAAGAAGATGTGATATTTTTTAAATCAATCCCTGGGTCTAACATGGAAAAATGTGTGAAGGATTTGTTATCAGGATAAAGCGCATTAAGATCCTGAGTTATAGTTAACAAATCAAAATTGAGTTCTTCCAATTTAGAATTGATTTTATCTATGGTAAGACAGTCTGCTGTTTCATAAAAATAATAATTATATTTTAGCTTAAATTTTAAAATGAGTAGATTCACAATCACTTTGAAAATGCGAATATCATCAGTTAGTGGACTCACCTGAGTTAAAATAACACTGGCCTTTGCTAATAAACTGATTTTCTCCATAGGAATATCAGAAATGGCATTGAACGAAACATAAATGAGAGAAAGGTTATCTAGTAAATTTAAAAATTCAGTAAATACATTAGCCATATTTTGAATGCTTTGATCAGAGCTTTTTTTCATTTCTCTAATAAAATCTAGTTGTGCCTTTTTATGTAAACTAGTGTCTAGTTGAGAAAGTGAATCCAGTTTTCTAGCTAATTGAATTAAGCTATTAGCTCTTAATCCAGCCTGACTGACGTAAGCTTCGGCCTTAACTGTTAACCAAGATGTTGATTTAGGATTTTTTAAAAGATAGGTGTCTGCCAAAGCCAGTGCTTCATCCTCTCGACTTTGATTGAGTAAAGAGTAGGCGTGGCGTAGGGACTTCCCTTCATGACCACCGGAATTTTGAGCTTCTCTGGTGCATGCTACACTAATAATACACAAGTATATAATAATTAGTTTTTTCAAAAAAAATCTCCAGAGAATACATGAAATAATTAAAATATTAAGATACCAGTGAGCTTAAAATGCAGGCATCGTGAGACAAAGTATAGTCAGACATGCAATGCGTCAATATGAAAAAAGTATAAAATTGCACAAAAAAAATTCAAGGCTTTATAATTAGTGCTTATTTATATTGCAATATTTATGGACGAGCATAGGTTGTATGTGGGAGAGATACTTGTCTCTATAGATAGTTTTTATGAAATCTTCAAAGGAGTTAATATGAAAAATTTAGCGAAATATGTTTTTGCCATGTCTATGTTATTACCTTCACCCCTATCATTCTCTGAAACACAGGGGTCTGAAAATAAACTGCAAAAAGCCTTTAATTCTCTAGAGGATGCTTTTAATAAAATGTCTAAAAAATTAGAAGATTCTAGAGATGCACTACAAGAAACATTTAATGATCTTAATGACAGTAGTTGTAGTGAAGATAAAATTCAAGCCACTATGTCATTACTAAAAGTTACTAATCTCAGAAAGTATTCTTTAAATGTGGAAATTCCTTTAAATATTCCTACTGAAATAAATGTAGCACCAGTTTTAGAAAAAAATATATCTTCTTTACCAGAACACTCATTTTCTACCAATTTATTTCATATGAAATTGACGAGCAACTCTGTTTTAGCTGGCGGGGAGCCTATTGAAGATATTAATATTTCTATTCGCACCCCATCAGGTTTTGATAAAAATAAAAAATATCCGGTTGTGTTGGTGGCTTCAGGTGTTCAAGTGGGGAAAGAATCTCTAAACTTTATTAATGATACTAATAATAATGTACTTATTAGTATAGATTACCCTCCTAGTGCTGTTGAGGGACTCTTTGCTTCTAGCGCTGTGGAACGAATGATGGGAGTTTATGGCCTGCTAGAAAACTTCGAGCAAATTCCTCATCAAATTGCTTTGACCTTAATGTGGGTAGATGCTCAACCATGGGTAGAAAGAATTAATACAATTGGAATTAGCTTTGGCGGATTTGTTATGCCCAGTGCTTTAGCCATAGCTCAAGCTCATGGGGTGGCTATAGATTCCTATGTATTTGCCTATACTGGTGGGGATCTTTCGGCCTTACTGTTTTCTAATGAAGATGTGCAAAAAAGCGTTGGTAGCTGTGAAAAAACAATTATTGGAAGAGTGATTAAAGAATATGCTGTAGGTTTAGATCCTATTTCGTATTTAAAAAGAATTCCTAATGTTAGAAGACAGAATAATGTTCTTTTTATAGAGGCCACACAGGATCAAATTATCCCCCAGTTGAGTACAGAATCATTTAAAGATAATTTGCCAGCATCTACAGATTTTAAGGTCTTAGAAGGTGGGCATATTGACTCTGATAAAGATGATATAATACAGAACTTCAATGACGTTGTTTTTCAATGGCTTAAAGATCAGAACTATATCAATTAAATACGAAAAGTATTAAATGGTATTTTTGTGATTCAATACTCATGTTGATTAAGGCTTTTTACAGGTCAAAGATCTGTAATCAATTTTTCAAGCTGAGAGGGGTCATTCTCCATGGTGCTAAAATTCTCCTCTTTATTTAAAATTGATTTTAAAGATAGTGGAAGTTCGGCCTCTTTACCGAGAGTTTTTAATATAACATTATTAAATTTTGCTGGATGAGCGGTGGAAACAACTACGCTGTTTTCTGCTGGGTTTTGTAAATAAGCATAATATGCTGTGGCAGTATGTGGACAAATAATTTTATTATATTTTTTATGAAATGTTTGAATAGCTTGTGAGATTTGCTCATCTGAGACTGCTATGGACTTGATGTTGTTGAATAATGATTTGTCTTTATAATTTTGTTTTAAATGGAAGAATCGGCTCATATTACTGGGGCTACCCACATCCATAGCATTTGCAAATGTTTTTATGGAAGCTTGTGGGTGCCACTCATTTTCTGAAAAATAGTTATGAAGGGCCATGTTGCTATTTGTAGAAATGGTTAAATTATTAATGGGGGCACCTAGAATTTTTGCTATTAAAGCGGCAAAGGCATTGCCAAAGTTACCCGAGGGAATAATGAAATTGGGTTTTATTTTATGCTGCTCAAAATTTCTATGAGCAGTATAAAAATGATAACAAACCTGTGGCAGTAATCGCCCAATGTTAATGGAATTTGCTGAGGTTAATTTTATAGCTGTTTTACCTAAGCTATTTAACACAGTTTTTGCAAGAGATTGGCAATCGTCAAAACTGCCTTTTACGGAAATAGCATGTATATTGTCACCTAAACAGGTCATTTGTTTGCGCTGTAAATCCGAAACGCCATCATCTGGAAATAAAATGATTACTTTAATATTTTTAATACCATGAAATGCGTGACCAACACTGCCGCCAGTGTCTCCAGAGGTGGCTGTAACAATAGTAAGATCCTCCTCCGCATGAGCCAAGTATTTTGACAAAAATCGAGCGCCAAAGTCTTTAAATGCAGCTGTGGGTCCATGATAAAGCTCAAGAATATGTGGACCATTATCGTTGCTAGGTTCTAATTTCAGTGGAAAATTAAAGGCCTCTGTGCAAATTTGAGAAATATGCTTTTCAAATAAGGACCCTTTGAAAAATACTTTGAGTACGTCTTCAGCCACTTGGACAAAAGAGGCCTCCTTAATAAAAGGAATGGGCTGAATAGTGTTAAAATCAAATGAATATAAACTTTTATCTTCAGCAAGTCCCTTTAGGATAGCGTTGTGGATATTTACAATTTCATCTGACTGTAGATTGGTGCTAAGACATTCCAATGATTTTTGCTCCTTCATTATCAAATTCACAAAGTCTGTGTTGAGTTTTTATTTTATTTTGTTCAAACATGGTTAAGATTTCTTCACTGATGCGAGAGATGAGTTGTTTTTCATTTTTTAACCAAATAAAGACACTAGATCCTGAGCCAGAAATACCAAAACCAACCACGCCATTTTGATTTAAACAATAATCTTTTATTTCAAAATAAAGTGGAATCGTTGGGCCACGCTGAGGTTCGATGATTATATCCTGTAAACTATTTCTCAGTTTCTCGTGGTTGTTCTCATAGAGACCGGCCATAAAAAGCATGGAACAGGCTAATTGTTTTGTATGATCCTTGAGAGGTAGATTGTCATTTAATTGATCTCTCGACTCACTGGTTTTAATGGCCACATCTGGGGTAAATAATAAGGACGCTAGGCCTTCAGGAGTTGGTAGTGGGTGAATACTGTCTTCTTGATTTGGCTGAACCCCAGGGACCACTAGATTAAACCCACCCATAAGGCATGGCACCACATTATCCTTGTGGCGACCACCACTCACTGCTTGTTCACCGTCTAGGGCGTATTTAAGCAATTGTGTTTTTGTTAAGGGTTGCTCTAATAAGGCGTTGAGAGCCACTACCGAGCCCACGGCTGAGGCTGCGGAACCGCCAAGTCCCGCCGAAACGGGAATTCCTTTTTCTATACTTAAATAAAAAGTACCAGATAATTTTAAATCATTCTTCATGCTCAGTAATGATACTGAAGCTGTGTTTTTAAGAACTTGATCAGAAATTGAGGTATGATTATTTAGTGTTTTGAGAATGATTTCATCCCTTCCACTTGTGTTTTCGTCCCACTCAACAGTAATCAAATCTCCAACGGAGGCTAACGAATAACCTAAAATATCAAAGCCCACATTTACATTTGCAGTTGTGGCCGGGGCCCATGCGGTGGCTTTTTTCATTAGGAAACTCCCATAAAAGAGGCGAGTCTGAGCACCTCCGAAAAGACACCACCGGCGGTCACATCAGGGCCAGCACCAGGCCCTCGAATGATCAAGGGATTGTCATCATATCGTTCTGTCTGAACCAAGAGAATATTATCAGCTCCCTTCAGCTGACTGAGAATATGAAATTGCGGATATTTTTTTAAACTTACTGAAAACTCTTTCTTCACCAGGTCAACAGAACCCACATAGCGAAGCACATTATTTTTGGATGCTGCCTCTTTTTTTAAATCCATAAAATTTTGATCCATTTGCGCTAAATTATCCATAAAATCATTTTTTGACATTTTTAAAAACTCTTCTGGAATAAGGGGGTCAATTTTCACATTTTCAAATTCTAATTTTACCCCTAGTTCACGAGCTAAAATCAGAACCTTTCGAGCAAAATCATGACCATTCAAATCATCTCTTGGATCAGGCTCTGTAAACCCCTGCTCTTTAGCTTTCATAACAACTTGAGAAAATGTTTCATCGGTCTGTGAGAGTTCATTAAAAATATAAGAGATGGTTCCAGAGAATACACCTTCGATTTTTTTAATTTTATCACCAGTATTCATTAAGTCTCTTAAGGAGCTAATTATTGGTAGACCAGCACCTACGGTGGTCTCGTAAAGTAATAGTTTTTTGTACTTTTTAGAAACTGCTTTTAAGGATTCATAGTAAGACATGCTACTGGTGAGGCCTTTTTTATTGGCTGTTGCTAAGTGAAAGTTATGATGAAAAATATCAATATATTTCTCACTGACACCTTCGCTGGAAGAGCAATCTACTATGAGTTGGTTTGTGGCCTGAAAACTTTGTAGTCCATCTAGAAATTGATTTAAATCTACATTTTTAGATTTTTGAAGTTCTTGGTTCCACTGACTTAAGTTAATGCCAGTTTCTGAAACTAAGCCTTGTTGACTGTTGATGATACCATTGACTCTAATATCTAAACCATGAGTTTGCTTTAGTTCATCTTTCATAGAATCTATTTGTTTTAAAAAAGTGCTTCCCACAAGTCCTGGACCAATTAGCCCGATGGATATAACTGGTGTGGATAAATAAAAACCTGAATGAATGGTTCTCATAGCGCGAATCACTTCGGCATCTTTTATTACCACAGAAATACTTCTTTCTGAGGCTCCTTGTGCGATGGAAATCACATTAATTAAAGAGTTGGATAAAGAGGAAAACAATGTTGCGGCCACCCCCGGGGTAAAGGCCATGCCATCACCAACAATAGTCACCACACTCACTTGTTGATCTAAGCTAATGTTTTTTACACTATTATTTGATAATTCTGTTTGAAAAGCATGATGTGCTTTTCTTTGCGCCAAGGAACCTTGTTCTCTTGGCACAACAACGCAAATGGATTGTTCTGAGCTACCTTGTGAGATTAAGATCACAGAAACATTGGCTTCACGTAGGGCATGAAATAGTTTTTCAGCAATGCCTGGGACACCCATCATGCCCGAACCCTCTAGGTTAAGCAGAGCAACATCTTTGATTAATGCTAATCCCTTTACTGATTCTCGAACGTTGGCTTCTTTGTTTTCAAGGTCTTGGTCATAAACTTTTGTTCCCTGATGATCTGAAAAAAGGCTATTTTTGATAAATAAGGGAATGTTTTTCTCTCTCACTGGTTCAATTGTGTTGGGGTGAAGAACATTGGCGCCAAAATGAGCGAGCTCACTGGCTTCGTTGTAACTGAGTTCTGGAACTACAAAAGTGTTATTTACAATTTTTGGATCCGCACTGAGAACTCCATCAACATCCGTCCAAATATATAAGCTTGATGCATCAACTAGGTTGGCAATGATGGCCGCAGACCAGTCACTGCCATTTCTTTTTAAGGTGGTGGGTTCATTTTTTGTGGTTCTTGCCACATATCCAGGGATGACGATAAATTCAGTATTTTCAATTTCTGTTTCTTTAAAGCGATTTAACAGTCGTTGTTTGGATTCTTCCCAGGATATTTGAAATGGTTGATGGTTCTCCAGCTCTTCGATAGTTAAAAACTCTCGAGCATCTATTGTTGCAACAGAGACATTTTTTGAAAGGAGATAATTATTGAAAAAACAACAGGAAAAGAGTTCTCCATAACCACTGATCACATCTAAGTTGGTTGGAGAAAGTCGTCTGGTGAGTTTGAGTGAATTCCAAAGGCTTTCAATTTCTGATAAATAGACCTCACATTGTGTCCATGCTTTTTTATTAAATTCTTCACTTTCAAATAACTCATTGGCGATTTTTTTCAATTTATCACGGAGTTGATTTTTATTTTCTATAGTCTTATCTTCGTCACCTAAAATATTCTCAGAGATATCAACTATAAGCTGGGTAATACCTTGTGGAGCTGATAATACCACTATTTTTTGTTCAGCTTGGTCTTTAGAATGTCCTAGAATTTCAAGTCCATTTTTAAAGTGATCAGCGGTAGCTAAACTTGAACCTCCGAATTTATGCACTATCACTGGTTTCAAAGCAAGCTCCTTAGCTCAATCAAATAACTGTGTGTGATTTGGAGTTATTTTAAGGGAAAAATTGTTTACATAGGGTGAAATTGTTAAAAAATCTGAATTCATTATAGCTTACAATTAAAAAAACACAAAGAGGAAACCGAGGGGAGTAGTATAGGATAAAAATTATTCTTAGTTGGTGCTGTCACGTGTGATCTGCTAGAATTGTAATTGCTACAATAGTCAGGCTAACGTGTCCGTTGAGATGCCCTTTTGGGATGAGTTTTTCTAAATAATAGTTCTATGTATTGACGAGGTATTCACGCTTATACAAAGGTTTATAAGTATGAAGTTGGAATTATTTAGTGTGCGACAATGCACTGCCGGGTAGAATTTCAAAATTGCCAGAATTTTCAGAGCATGAAGTTTCACCTTCCTCCACTGACCTCACAAATAACTGTAGGGCAATTTGGGTTCTTGGGCCTTGAAAATACTCAACACGTATGGTTTTACTCTCGTCTTCAGTAAAACTTATTATTTGAGAAGAGCAGTCCCATTTGGGGGAGTGTGTGGAATCGTTATTAATAAATATGCTATCGTTAACAGTCACTCGAATACCATCATCACTAATAGTAGCTATTTGATAATCTCCGGCAGGAAGTGATACTTCACCAACAAGGTCTAAATGAAACCACTCAAGTAAATCTTCACCGTCAGAATTTTGAACTAAGTCATCTTCGTTCACATAAAAACCGGACTCCCAAGATCGTGGCGAGATATTGATTTCAGTCATAATAATATCTGCCAGAACAGCTGTACCGAATTCCTTATAGTCATCCATGCTGGCATTATTTAGAGATCCGTTAAATGTATTTGCCTGATTTGTCATGAGGTAATAAAGCTTTCCCATTAAACCAGCGTTTGAACCCATATCACACATTTGTGATGGATCTAAAGGGTTGCAAACAGTCTGGATAGGGTTAGGAGGTAAAACATCTACTGGTGTTCCTGGGACATGGGTATTATTATCAGGGTGAACGAGGTCAACATTCTGTGAAACTAATAAATTTTCATGGTCTGAGAACTGAACATCTTGGGAGCAGTTTTGAAAGCTAAACAAAGTGAACGATAAAAAAAGGAGAATTCCCAAAATATTAGCTAATCGTATGAACATAATTGTTCCCCCAAAAATTCATTTAGTAACTACCCTTGATAAAGCAAGTTCTGTGCCTTTCTAATAGGGTTTAAACACAGAATGAGTATTCGGAAAATGAAGCCAACATATAAAAACATTTAAATTTATCTAGTAACCTATTGAATTACTGGATTATATTTGATTATGAATAGAGTCTTTACAGTGTTATTTATATTTACGTATCGTTTTGAGACTTTAACTTGTTGTTGGTGAATCAGAAGTGCCAACTAACATGATGAAAGTGGCACTGATAGTTGACCTTTAACTAATGAACATCCTTATGACGCTAAGCTAAACCAAAAGGTACGGCGTACCTTTTAGGATATGTGCCAGACTATTACTGGTAGGGGGCTTTGGCGGATGACTTCTCTGGCAATGCTGCCTACTAGTACGGTGTCCATAGTGCTGGAGAAAGACGGCATGTAAATGAGGTCACAGTTGTTTTCTTTGGCTGTATTTACAATGCTTTCTGCCATGGGATGGGCGCTGTCATCAAGAATGACTTCCGTTTTAATATCTAAGGATTTGGCGCTGTCCTGCCAGTGAGCGGCTTGTTTCTCTTTATTCAGGGACTGGTCCTCGTAATACTGGTTTAAAGAAATAGGACCACCTCCAAGCATCACAGAAGTACTGGAATAAAATGAAGTTTCTGGGTGAAAATACTTTGAGTAGAGAACAACCTGCTTGGCTGTATTAAAACTCTGTTCTAAGTAGTCATCAAATACTGGTTTTGAAGAAGCAAGGAGGTCTGTGGGGTAAAGTCCCTTATTAAGTGCATTCACCTTATCTGTATGAGGTGAGATAAAAGCCATAGGTGTTGAACACTGTAATAAAAGATTTTCTGCAAAGCTGCCAATAAAAAATCTTTCAAGACCCTTTTGTGCATGAGTATTTACCACAAGAAGGTCAATACCATCTAAACTCTTAGCCATGATACTAGCATCAGACCGTTTAGAGCCAGTTGAAGATTCAATGATTTCTGGTGCGTTGAAGGATTCTCTTGTATCTAATTCTTTGAGCTTCGCCAAGCATACTTCTGAAATAGTATGGTACATATCCACACCTTCATAGGCCATACTTTTAGTGACCCAATCACTGACTTCGGATCCCATTACATATGTGGGTATAACTTCTGCTTCTTTGGAGTCTTGCATATTGTAGAGAAATTCAACTGCACGGTGCCAAGTATTTTCTTGTTTAGTAAAAGGGTCAAAGGCCCATCTGATTTTCATTTTTTGTTTCATTGTTTACCCCTTTGTTAGGTTATGTATATCATGAACATCAACCATATGGGGATGAATTATCTTGTGTTTTATGCTGATTTGCATCATGAATAACGTGTTCAGGGCAAGGGATCAGTTTTTTAAATCAGTGTTCTCTCTTTGCAAAAGGTAAGAAGCCAATAGCTTGCTTAAAGGCTTTTTTAAAAATTAATCATTGTAAAGGAGTTGTGAGCCTTCCTGGCTCTAGTTCTTTCAGAAAAGTACACCTATCCACAAAGTCTATGAGGAGCAAGAAAGAACTTAAAAAGAATGGCTCAGAGATAGGTCATTCAAAACTATTTATATATGATTTTTAGTTTTAAATCTTTGTAATAGTTTTCAGGATCAATATCTCTAAGCACATAGGCCACTTGATCCGCCGTAAGACCAGAGTCCGCATTGGCTTTATGTCTCATTGTTAGGGTGGTATTAAAGTATATAATGTTGGTGCCACTGATATTCAGCGAGGTAGCCCCATTGTTTAAATGCTTGGTTTCTGAAGGTAGTGTGCTTTGTCCAATTAAATACGGGGAGCTGTAAGCCCTCGATTTATTCTCTAGTGCATCATTACCCAATTTATAGAAGGGCATGATCTGTTTAAGGGATGTTTCACTAGAAAGACTAATAAATTTTTCAGGATTAGTTAGAAAACAAAGCCAGCCACAAGACCCATAAATAATATCAGGATCGCTACCAAATAATCCGGTCATAGCATTTGTGGAATAGATGTAACTGCTGTCAAAATCATAAGCAAAACGATAGTTTTTATAATATTGAAACTGATGATTTGTAGGTTGTGAGTCTTCTGCTGTAGCTATGTCTTCAGGGTGCACAATATTAAGAGTTCTGCTTACGCAAACATCACCAACAGCTGAGGAATTACATGTGTTATACTCATAGACCCCATCGCTATTAGAGTCAGAAACTTGGCTAAGAATTCCGTTTTCTGTGTGATAATCAAATATTTCTGGATTTTCTATGGAGATACTTTCAATTTGATCTAGATCTCTTAAATTAAATTTATATGTTCCCTGTATAAAGTAGCTAGAAACAGAGGCAGGAATGGCCACAACATAGTAGACAGGTGGGGCTGTATAAATATTTGAATGAGAGGTCTGGGGGATCGTCAAATAGACGATTTTGTGGTTTGTTTCATCTGTGACTATTTGTGGAAGAAGTTGGTTTTCTAAACCTGCAGGTTCTCTTAAGGGAAGGCTCCCTGTGGCCGTAGTTAGTGTTTCATAATAGATGCCTTCATCAATGCCTTGAAGATCAAACGGAGGTGTAGGGTCTACAATATCAGGAGAGGTTGTTGTTATAAAAAAAGTTGTATTGATAGAGCTGTTAGTCACAGTGTCGGTTATTTTCAATAAATAACTATCTGTTTTTGCAACCTCTTGGGCAAGAAAATTAAGAATGCTATCTGTGCTTAATTCTGTGTAGCTACTATCATCATTTCTTAAACTCCAAGATACATCATAGGGGTTGGTGGCCATCACTGAAAAATGAATATTGATACTGGTACCTGTGGTCACTGTGTATTGATTTTCCGGGCTATAGCTGAACTCAAGAACAGCTGGTAATTGGCTACTGCTACTGACAGTGGGAGGTTGCATTTCCACATCTAGTGGAGCTGCACAGTTTTGGAATAACAAAATAAATGATGTGATAGTGAATATATGTAGAGTACTCCAATTTAATTTTTCCATATGACCCCTTGCTTGTTTCTTTTTGCTTCCACAAAAAAATATTTCCCCTAGAACTATGGATTTAATTTTGCAATGAGTATGCCCTGCTAGTGCTGTTTATTTCTATCTTGGATAATTGAAGTGACTAAATTTAAAGAATTGTATTAAAAGTAGACGTATCATTTTGAGAAAGTATTTTGAAGGGTCAATGTGCAGAAAAACAACGCCCATCTTTCATATGGATTAACCATAGTTTGCTTATATTTGTAGCTATGCCGGTTATTGCTAAATGGTTTCTTTAAGATAATATTTTTGACAAGTTATAAATGTGAGTTCAGGTAACTGAAAAAAATACAATCCCTAGAGATATTTTGACTAAAGGAGCGTGGTGATTTTAGGTAGCACTAGGGTAACTAAAGTAGGGGGTTTATTTTGAAATTATTTAAAAGCTTAGTACTAGCACTAACTATTATTTTTATGGTGGGTTGCATAGAAGTTGATTTTGAAACATCTGAAAGAATCTTTTCTGAATCAAGATCCCCTTCAACTGAAGAGCTTCAAGATTTTGTGGGTTTATCTCGAGGAAGATGTATAGATTCTAAAAATATAGTGGATAACTCTATTTTGTACTTTGCCTATGAAAAAATTGATGCCGAAAGTTCTGAAGAAAAAGAAACACATATCTATTATGGACATAATTTTACTGAAAAAAATGATAAATATAGCGTAGATTTGGTTGATTTATACTACAAAGATGCTGGAAAGCCTGTTGAAGACTCTGGTTTTTTTAGTAAAATGCAAAATTTCGCTAACGGACGAGACAATAGTAAATACTTTAAACCAGTATCAGGAGTTTTTGGTAGTTATGGGAACTTCTCTAATGGTTCTTATGTAGTTGGTAGTGATTACTCTATTAACCATAAACTTTACTACTTCCCTAATATTGTAGGATATATCAATAGAACATCTTATAAGAATAAATACAAAACTGAGTATCGAGTAGCTTCAATTGGTGGCGTTATCTCAAAAATTTCTTTTTTAAAAGTTGAGCAATTTAAGAAAAGGAATCAAAGCAGACCTAGGCCTATTGAGATGTATTGTTTTTGGTACGACAAAATTGTGGATAAACACCAATTTCCAGAGAGTCGACAAGGCCCAACAATAAATCTAAACAATAATTAAGCGGCTGAACCAAAAGGTACGGCGTACCTTTTGATTTACTTGTGTATTGATAGTGTTCTTGGTTGCTCCTATTTATCGGCCGGCATCCACAAAAGATGCCTGTGCACTTATTTTGAATTTTATGAACAAGTTGTTTGGGTGTTAGAGCCTATTAAATTTTTTACACTTTACAGAGCCACCTTGCGCGATGAAAGTAGCACTGAAAGTTGATCTTCTAATTAAGAGCATCATTATGACGCTAACCTGTACCAAAAGGTACGGCGTACCTTTTGGTACAGGTTTTGCTACTACCCAAACCGTAGAAGATAATATGCTTATTTTGACATTTTCAGGTGCCATAAATCAAGTTTTTATACTTTACAGTGCCACCTTGCACGATGAAAGAAGCACTGAAAGTTGATCTTCTAATTAAGAGCATCATTATGACGCTAAGCTAAACCAAAAGGTACGGCGTACCTTTTGGTTCAGGCCCCTAGTCTACCAGCAGTAACCTCTAATAGAGGTTATCTTCGAGTTACCAAGATCAACATTAACGCCAAAGCCTCTTAAAACAGTGTTAGGTTTACAAGTAGTTACTGCTTCGGCGCCTTGAGGTATTCCTTCAGTTGCATCTTCAATGATGTTGTTGCCGGCATAATCGCTACAGTTTACCCCCATTGATCTTAAATTTCCTGCAGACCCGGTGCTTCGGAAACCTGTAATAAACTCCGAAGGTGAGGCAGGGCAGCTTAAACCATGAACAGTTCTTGTGGCAATATTACCTTGCCTTCCAAAGCTACCCGACATTGGAATTCCTCGAGAAGAAGCAGAATACAGAGAAGGTATTCCCGTTGAGGAAATAACCATAGGTGTACATACTCCACCTATTGACTGAATTTTGTTACTCGATGACAATAGATTTTTTGTTATAGTTATTGAAAAACTCGTCAAAGCATGCCCTGGCGGGCAATAGTAAAACCGAGCACGGTCATAGTCAGAGGCCTTAGACCCCAAGAATTTGATAAAATTACGAATTGCCATTGAATCAGTGCAACTATCTAAAGTTGAATTATAGAAGAGCCCTTTAAGAGCACACACTTTCTCTGCACTAAGTCCTCCTCCTGTGGCAGCTGGCAGTGGAGTGCAAATCGGCTGCCCAAGAGCATCGAATCCTTTTAGGTATTCATTTAAACCACATGTAACATCAAATACCTGCTTCACCTTACCTGTGCCGGAGTCCACCCCAGTGATGGCGTTACGTACGTGAGTATTTGTTCGAATAGCGTCTGTTACATTAGAGATGCTCACATCACAGAGATTGGTTATGTTATTCCAAGTAGCACTGATGTAGGTTTCGTAATTGGCATCTGCATTATGGTTAAAAGCATTACACGTGTTCTCTAGCTTGGTATGTAAATAATCTTGATTCCATACACAGATTCGACCACCAATGCTGTTGAAGTTTCCTCTAGGAGAGCCACCTTGAGCGATACAGAGATCACTAAAATTTGTTCCTAAAACTGCAGCAAGGTTACAAGCAGCTGCAGAAGCGACTCCTCCATTAAAAGTTCCTCCCAGGGACCGACACATTTTATCTATGCTTCCATTAGCGCCGCCCGTAGATCGAATATTATTACATTGAAATGCAGTTCCTAAAGCACCGCTATGTTGAGGGGTTCCCCCAAGCTCTCGACAAGAGGACACTAAGCCAGGGAAATAGCATAAGGTTCCACTAACGGCGTCTGGTGAGTACACGCCAGCATTATAAACTCCCCAAACTCCACCAACACCAGTGCATGAAGCCATCTCTAAAGTACCTGGGGCGCTGCCAGTAGTACATACTCCATTGAGTGTTACTTGGTTTGCTAATCCTGTGAGATCTTGACAAATTTTATCAGTATTTAAAGCACAGATTTGGGTTGGAACGTCCCAAGTGCCCTTAATATTGTCTCGACAAATTTGCTCAGGAAAACTTGTGGCTACGGAAGCTCCTCGGATAAAATTAAAAGAGTACATATTATTATTAAAGGGAATTTTTAGTCTTTCAGAATTTGGATAATAATTAAGTCTTCCTGAAACTCTTAAGCTAGAATTGGCTGCAGAACAGGTGCCTGTGCATTGTGGGACATGATAAAGCTCCAAGACAAAGGGACACTTATCGTCACCATCAGGAACATTGTCGGCATTAGTATCTGCAATGCCAGCATCAGAGACTCTGCAAGGCACTCCTGCAAGAGTATATCCTCTCCTGTTGGTATCAGCATCATTTGGTGTAAGGGCGTTAGCTGCAGATCTATAAATAGCAAAATGATTTAATACAGGGGCCGCCAGGGCTTCATTATTTTCAGCAACCACTGTAGTACCGCAAAATGGAGCTACCCCATCAAGACAGGTAAAGGAGGTGTTTGCAGCATGATTTCTAGTGGTTCTTTGTTATTTTTGTTGAAGAAAGCCTATAAATCTCAAAAAAGATCAAATATTTACTTAAATTGTATCAGAATAAGAATAGAATACTGCTGAAATATAAATCAAATTACAAAAATGCTTTGAAAATAAAAAAGGC
>JABJQG010000007.1 GCA_018663505.1 Pseudobdellovibrionaceae bacterium
ATTGGAATGCATCTTTAAATAAGGTTTTTTCTTTTATTGATAATTAACCCATTTTTAATTACCAGTGTTCTTTCCGAGATACATGGACTTCCCGACGGGCCTGTTTAAGGAAATAAACCCGAATATTTGATCCTCCGAGTTTATTAGTATTGGCCAACCATCTCGAAAGGTCGTGGTGAAAAAAGTTCTTACCTCGACTAAAGGTTTTAGATAGAAGATGACTCAAAAAGTGGATTTCTCACCCATGCTAACAATACAGAGCATGTTTTCAAAGATTAAGTTTGACCCAATTAAACGTATCAATAAAGCTCAGTCCTTCTTTATCCAAGAGCCCTTGTGATTTGTGAGGCTGCGACTGAATTTTCCGTAGCTGAGACTGTTCTTATGAGCATTAGCTGCGCGCTTTGCCATTTCTTTAACTGAGCAACCATTTTGAACCACAGCTATAATTGATAAAATAACTGCACCTTTAAATAAATCATCTATGATAGTCATGTTTTCTCCTTACTTTTACTTTGGATCTAATTTTACGTTAAATTTAAGTTCATTTTTATAAAGTGAATCTCTTATGGCGAGTTCAATAAATGTTATTTTTGGAAATTTTAGTTTTGAAGCAATGACTAAGGCTCTTTTGGGCGAAGGTATCCGCAATTCAGACTCAAGATCTTGATAGCTACTTTTTGAAATACCTAGAAGTCTGGCGGCCTCTGACATACTTAAGTTTTCAAATTCACGCCAGCGGCTTAAAGCTTTACCGCAAGTGAGTCGCCCTCGTTCTTTTTCCCATTTTTTAAATTGTATTTTCATATTAGTTTTCCCATGTCTTTGTTAGGCATAATCTAAGCTGAATCACGATGTATGTCAATATGACATACGATTGGCGCGCAGTAAGTCACATAAAAAAATTAAAAACGAAAATGTCTGGATGTAGAGTGGTGGTTATCAGCATTTTGATGGGCTTCACCAGGGGCTTCAAAAGGCTTCAGAGGGTGAAAGACTGTGAAATTCGTTGAAATAAACTTAAAAGCTCGTCCTTTGAGTTTAATCTGTTAACGGTACAGAATGTTTAGTGTTTCTTTTACAGGCAAAAAAAGTGCTTGAAAATTGGTCGGGGAGACAGGATTCGAACCTGCGACCCTCTGCTCCCAAAGCAGATGCGCTACCAAGCTGCGCTACTCCCCGATTTTTTATATTTTAAAACTTGAATGTGGGACTTTATTTAATTCCAAAAGAAATGGGAAGCAATATATATTAATATTAAACCCTAGGTCCTAACGCGTAAAGCTAAAGGGCCGGAAACTATTGCTTATTATGAAAATTGAACATTAGATGAAGGTATAACAACGTGCAGGGTAGTTTTGTAAAAAACTCAGGGTTCAGGCCGGTCAGGGCTTTTGTCTGGATGACTACACTGGGGACAATTGCTTGGTTTTAAAACAGTTTAGAGAAACAACAAAGAAAACAACACAAGGAGTAAATATGAAAAAACTAATAGCAACGCTAGCAGTTTTAGCAATGGCACCAGCGGCATTTGCTGCAAATGGTGAGTTTAGTCACAGCGCCGAGTATCGCGCAAGACACACGACAAACATGCAAGATGTAGCATTTGCGAATGATTCTCATATGGATCACCGTTTAATGTTAAATTTAGATTACCGTTCTGGAGAGAAGTTCTCAGGTCACCTTGGCTTGATTCATTATTCTCAGTGGGGAAATGACAACACAGGTGCAAAATTTTTCGGTTCTACAACATCTGCTGATGATAATATGCTTGTAGTAAACCAGGCTTATGCTTCTTGGATGGTGTCTGACGATTCTGCAATCAAAGTAGGTCGTATGCCAATTATTATTGCTGACGGTCGTGTTTTCGGTAAGAACTCTTATTATGGCAATCAGCCAGTGGCTTTTTCTGCGTTTAATTACAGCTATGACACAGAGTTTGCTAACATGGCATTCTTCGCAGTTAAGCTAAGTGACAAAGTAACAAAAACTTTACGTTCTTCTTTTGGTTCTGAAGATCCTGAAAGTAATGCGTATGCTTTTAACTTTGATTTTAAATCTCTTCCTGAGTTTTTAAAAATGGCAAACTTCCACGTTATTCAAGTTGCTACTAATGAAGGAACAGTAGATGACGGAGATGCTTCTACTACTGATGATAATTCCGCTGCAAAAAATCAGTTAAGATACGGTTTAACTCTTGGTGGCGACTCAATGGGCATAGACTATAACTTAACCTATGCTTCTATTGGCGGAGACACTACAGCTTTTGGTACAACTACAAAAACTGATTATGCTTCAACAATGATGGATTTCACAGTGGGTTACACATTGGCTTCCTTCATGAACAGTCGTTTTTATTTAAATTATCATACAGATTCTGGAACATCTTCATCTGCTGCTGGAAACGAAACTTATGATGGTTTTTACTACAGTGCTCATGCATATGCAGGCTTAATGGATATTATGAAGTGGGGAAATTTAACAGATACAAGTCTTAACTGGACATTTGAGTCTGGCAAAATGAACTTTGCTTTTAACTACCATATTTTTGCTGCCACTGAAAAAGAAGATGTTTCTACGAACGGTGGAGCTGCAGATGCTGAAAAAACAGATATCGGTACAGAAATTGATTTTAAAGCCACTCATAAATATTCTGATAGCTTTAAAATCTCTGCACTATTTGGTCAGTTTAGCTCTGGTGAACGTTTAACAGGAACTGGTACAATTGCTGATAAACAAAAATTAACTTTAGAAGGCACTTGGACTTTCTAAGTCTAAACTTTCAACAGTTTAAAACTAAAAAGCCGAATTCAAGGAATTCGGCTTTTTTTATATACCTTGTGGCACTCATGGTATATCCTTAGCATATCTAAGCTTTCTACCCATGGCATGTTTTGCCTCAAGGTGATTTATTGATGAAAATTAAGTTGTTATTTCTTTTGAGTGCCTTCCTTTTAGTTACAGGGCTCCAAGTAAACTTCGTATATGCCCGCCGTCCTGCACGTAAAATTGACATTAAGGTGCCTCTTAAGACTGAACTCAATAATTTACTTAAGGCCACTGACGCCTTACATACGGCTTGTTATAAGCAGAATGAGCCGCATATTGAAGCTCAACTAAAAAATGTTCTTCATAAAATTACAGTGGCCCATCAAAAGTCATTTGTGCAAAAAGATCAGGCTATGCATTTAAGTAAAATGCTAGACGCAGCAAAAACACAGATTCAGTTAGCTCAAATGAATTTGGGAGAAAAGCGCCAAGCCAATTTAAAGGCGGCATTTCGTCAGTTAGTTCAAATTTCAAAAGTTTATAAATTAGATCCTTACCGGATTTTCTTTTGCTCTAAAGACAAAAGTGTTTGGTTGCAAAAAGGTTGGCGGGCAAAAAACCCTATTAGCCCCCAGGATCATAAAAATTGTGGAAAGTTAGTTAAGTAATGCTCAATAAGATCATGGCCAGTGTGTCCAGGTCGGTGTTTGTCACCATAGTTTTAGGCCTTGGTATATTGCTCATGCTTATTTTTAACCCTCCTTATTCTGTATGTGACGCCGAAGTGGAGGAGTTTAAGCGAAGGGAAGCTTCTTTTTTGTTTAAACAGAAATCTAAGTTCAAAGAAAGTTCACGGTCCATGGCTGTTGTTCTCAAGGAGCAGTGTTTGAGAACAAATTCTCCTGGGGGTTGTTTTGAGTATTTTACTCAGCTTAAATTACTTCTTCGTGATTTAGATCAAGTGTCTTCTCAATGTAGAGCCGATGTGGGAGGGATATCTCAATTAAAAAAAGTTTTTTGGGATTCCACAGGCTTAATAGTTAAAATTGCTTGGACAGATAAACCCCCAGAAGCTGCATTTGATAAATTGGCCTGGCTGACGGTTTCCGATTTAAATTTGTATTGTCATTTCAAAAGACTAAGTCATGACTACTATGGCAAGCAACAGTGGGAAAGCTTTCAAGAGAAGATGATGACCACTTTGCCTGGTGCAGACAAATTATCAAGGTCACAAGTTTGGTCACTGAGTGTGCTTTCGGAAAATTGTAGTTCTTATTTGTAGGTGTTTTTTATGTATACTAGGTAGATTTTTTAAATGGTGAAGTACTTGTTTTTGCTTTGTTGTTTCATTCCTTCGCTTGGGACCTTTCCATCCATGGGAGATCGAGGCTGGCCGCCTCGAGCACCGCAATCTAATGGCATCGTGCCATTAGATCTATAAAAATATTAATATTCGAGACAAACTGAATCTATTTCATTCAATAGATTCCCCCACACGACGTGGGGGAATTGGTGGGTTCGGGCCGCCTTTGTTACTAAAGGAACATAGGTAACATTATCTAGTCACGACATAGGTTACACTTTATACGGATAACTGGAGG
>JABJQG010000018.1 GCA_018663505.1 Pseudobdellovibrionaceae bacterium
GATATCGAAATATGCATTATTTCAAGCTTAAAATACTCCAAACTTGTGGGTATTTAAACTCAAGGTACATCACAGATCCATATATGCTGTAGCTTTGAGATGAAACTAAAATGAAATAGAAACTTGTTGGTGTCGAAGTTTTATACGATTTACGAATTTTTATTACTTCTTTTCAAATAATTATTTTTTCCACTAAAAATGTAACTTAAGTGATATTATTGCTGAAAAGTTTTAACATTACCGGTGCTTAATGGAGAATGATATTCTTAGTGTTTAGAATATTATTTTTCGGATAAAATGTGTACTTACCTGTAAGTCATGAAAGTTTTTCTTTTCCTACCTTAACCCTTAACAATTATGGAGATATTCAATGAGAAGTTTAAAATTATTTTTTGTAATCAGTTTGGCTGTTTCTAGTTTTTCGGCATATTCGTCTATTTTCCCATCTTGGGTACCTTTAATTGGCGACTCTGGTGATAATAAATCTCAACTCACGAAACAAAATAAGTCTAAAAATAAGAAATTGAGAGATGAGGCTGCTAAAAAAGATCAGATTATTAATAAATGTGCTTCAAAACTAAGAACACAGAGTAATGATTTCTCTGAAGAGAATGTTATGGAATGCCATAACAATGGATACCGATACTCTCTTCATCTTGCTGCATTATATGGTTATCATAATCTAATTCCAACATTCAAAAAGGAACAAAAAGTTAATCTCAATACTTCGAATAAAGTTGCTCTCCCTCCATTATATTATGCTGCGCTGAATGGACATAAGGAAACGTTTAGGGTCTTGTACACTTTAGGGGCTAATATTAACCAAAGAATTGTATTTAAAAATGTGGAAGTATCTCTATTGCATCTTGCTGCTTTAACAAATTATGAATTAGCTTTATATTTAATTAGTGAAGGAGCTGATGTTAGTGAACGGGCTTCAAATACAGGTGACTCAATTCTACATTATGCTGCTCTTAATGTTGATGAGAATACTGATGAGCTAATAGTTGCATTAATTGAAAAAGGTTTTGATATAAATATTAAAAATAAAAAAAATGAAACCCCTTTATACCAAGCGGCCCAAGCTAAGTTAGTTAGTAATGTAAATACTCTTTTAAATCTTGGAGCAAACATAGAATCAAACTTTAATTTTACTCTTTTAAATGAAGAGTTTTTAAATGATCTCATTGAATATGGAGAGTTAAATAATAGTCAAATTAGGACTATTGGAAAAGAAATGCTTAACAAGAAAAATAATTTTAGTGAAGATTTGATGGGCAGGTTTTATCCAATACTTTATTTAGCAATTGCTGAAGATAGCTATGAAGCAGAATGCGTCAGTAAGCTTGATCCAATTGATTTTAAAAGCATAGATTTAGCAAGTAAATATCACACTGGAGAACTTCCTGAGGAACAAAAAAGAAAGTTCCATAAAAAGTTTGGTCCTGTAGCATGCTTTGATATTTTATATAGTTCTAAACGTGCTGTGAAGGGCGACTTAAAGCCAATAAGTGAATTTGGACAGCGATTTGCTAGTGACTTGGCTGAGAAATTGAATCTCCGTATGGATTTACTAGGTGCAGCTAACTAAAGCAGATTTTGAGTTAGGATTTATAAACACTATAATAGGATAAATAATGAAACTGTTTTCTAAGAATTTTTTGAATCAAGGACTATTGTTTATATTCACTAGTGTTTCAATAAATGCACAAGCTCTTACTTTTGATGAGGCTGAAGTTGGAATGAGTGTTTTTGATGTGCAAGATTCTTTGGTTAGTAGTATAGGCACCATTGAATCAAAAACAAAAGGTCGTCTTTGGTATGATGATGTTGTAAAGATCAAACTGCCTGATGGTAGTATTGTTGAACTAGAGAATATTGATGAAACTGATTTAAATTCCTATAAATCAGATGGATGCCTCCCTGGTAATGACACACAGTGTGTCAGTGATAAGACTATAGTTATGAAGCTCTCTCAATACGATTCTTTTCTAGGATTTAGAAATGCTGAAATTATTGGATTAGTCGGGACAAAAGTTATAGCAAAAAATTTAGATTCTAAGGACGGTGCTCTTTTTCTTGGATACCCCGTACTTTCTACAACTCATGGTGAATGTGGTACTGGACCACTTTGTATTGGAGATGATGTGCTGGTTGAAGGATATGATAAAAAGGCAACAATTGTAGCTACATTTAAAGCACATTCATGCACTAACGGTTGGGCCATAGGAGGGTATGCAATTAAGACTAATAATGGTACTTTAGAACTTGTTAGCCCTGATTGTAAAATGATTGGTAAGATTCCTAATGATAATATGCTGGCTAACAATGAGAGTCTAACTCATGGGGACCTAGTATATAGATCTAGAGTAGAATATGGAGGTTTCAATAACCCTCCAAAGTATTATACAGCGAAAGCCAATGTTGTCATATCGGCAGGAATACTTGCTAAGTTGCAATATCAACAGAACGATAGAGCCACTGAGGTTGTTGGAAGAGAGAGTTTAGCTGTTCCAAGAGGCTGTCTACCAGATGGCGGTCCATGTGTTGACCAGAAAGTTTTTATAAAACCCATGCGAAAAGTTGGAACTGTTATAGCCGTGTATCCTAAAGATAGTTTAATTATAAATTTTCCAGAAGATAATAATGAAGAACTATTCAGTTTTAGTTTAGATAACATCATGCTGACTGGTTCAGAAGATTGTACATTAAATAATGAGTTATGCGCAGAGCAAATTGTGGTGGAAAAGTTATCTGGGCGAACAGCCAAAGTTATCGCTGTAATAGGCAGTGAAATAGCAGTACAATTTGAGGGCGAAGAGGATATTGGGCTGAATTGGACAGAATCAGATTTTATGTTAAAAAAATAGGATTTTATTTTCTATTTTGAGTTTGTGTCTTAAATGCAATATAATTGGATGAGAAGAGGTTAGTGGGAAGGCCACATTTCACCTGTATCCAGCTCTGAGTAGATGAAATCCTATAGATTTAACACACCAAGTCCGAAAATCAAAAAAGTGCCTTTAAAAAGTTCCTTTTTTTGAGGAAATTGACTATAAAGTGCCATGGCTATACTAGAAATTCTTACTTTCCCACATCCAAATTTACGTAAAAAATCCAAACCTGTTGAGGCAGGGGATAGCTCTATTGAAGAGCTAGTGGAAAACATGACCGAAACCATGTATGAATCCCATGGCATAGGATTAGCTGCACCCCAGATTAATGTGCAAAAACGAGTGGTTGTTATTGATACTCGTCCCAAAGAAGATGGGCGTTACACTATCGAAGGATTGACTGAGCTTGAACAAAAAGTGGAACAACCCTTAATTTTAATTAATCCAGAGGTCACCGAAAAAGAAGGGGAGACCACCTACGACGAAGGCTGTTTAAGCGTTCCTAGCTATTTTGAAACTGTAACCCGCTTTGAGAACATTACTGTGAAGACCTTGAATCTTAAAGGTGAAACAATTGAATTTCATGTGGATGGGCTATTGGCCATCGCAATTCAGCATGAGATAGATCATCTTGATGGAAAACTATTTATAGATCGCCTTTCTGTGATTAAAGGCAACCGTATTAAAGCTAAAATCAAAAAATTTGGTTACCCCGATCCCGAAGAAGATGAAGACGAGGAAGATCACACGGATCATAACTTATAGGTGGGGGACCAAATGAAACCCATTCCCATAATATTTCTAGGTACTCCTGGTTTTGCTAAATCTCATTTACAGGCTTTGATTGAAGACCCTCAGTTTGAGGTTAGGGGAGTTGTGTCTCAGCCAGATCGTAAATCTGGACGAAAAATGAAGCTCACACCATCAGTGGTTAAGCAATGTGCTCTAGATAATAATATTCCTGTATTAAGCCCAGAAAGTATTAATTTACCTGAAGTTATTGAGCAGCTAGATGTTTGGGGAGCAGATGCTTTGGTTGTAGTGGCTTTTGGCCAACTTATTGGTGATGTGATTTTAGAAAAATATAAAAATAAAATAGTAAATGTACATGGAAGTCTGTTGCCACTTTGGCGAGGGGCAGCACCTATTCAACGCTCCATAATGGCAGGAGACTTGGAAAGCGGTGTGAGTTTACAAGTGATGGTTAAAAAATTAGATGCAGGTAATGTGATAGGTTAACGTAAGATTGCTATTACTGATGAAATGGATGCATTAATACTTCATGATAAAATGCAAGACTTGGGTGTGGACTTATTGAAAACTGATTTTGTTCAATATTTAAATAATGAAATTACTCCAGTGAAACAAGATGAAACTTTGGTGAGCTATGCCCATAAAATTGATAAAGCGGAATCAAAAGTGGATTGGAGTTTAAGTGCTCGGGAGCTTTTTAATAGAATGCGTGGATTAAAAATGGGTCCAGGTAGTTATGGAATTTTAAATGGAAAGAAGCTTAAGTTTCATGAGTTTACCTTGTTAGAGGAAGCTAGTGAAATTGCAGATGGTAAAGCATTGGGCACAGAGGGTGTTACTGCCCCTAAAAAACCAGGGACTATAGTAGGTATTGATAAAGATTTATTTCAAGTGAGCTGTGCCGAGGGAGCCTTGGCGTTTACACGGGTTCAGCCGGAATCCAAACCTAAAATGTTAGTGAGTGATTTTTTAAAAGGAAATCAACTGAGTGTAGGAGATTGTTTTGAGTAAAGAAATGATAATAGCCCCAAGTATATTGGCTGCAGATTTTGCTAATTTAGAATTGGAAATTAATAGAGTACAAAAAGCAGGGGCTCAATGGGTGCATGTGGATGTTATGGATGGTCACTTTGTTCCAAATATCACTTTGGGCGCGCCCATTGTTAAAAGTTTACGGCCAGTAACGGATTTAGTTTTAGATATTCATTTGATGATCGAGGAACCCGAAAAGTATATTGATGATTTTATAAATGCTGGTAGTGATTATATTACTATTCATGTGGAGTCCACCAAAGACCCAAGCGCTGTTTTAAAAATGATTAAAGAAAAAGGGGCTAAGGCGGGGATCACCTTAAAGCCAGCTACTGCTGTTGAAGATATTTTACCACTATTGTCGCTTGTTGATTTGGTTTTAATTATGACGGTTAATCCTGGTTTTGGCGGGCAAAGTTTTATGCAGGACCAATTAGAGAAAGTCATTGTGGTAAGAAATGAGCTTCAGAAGTTGAATCATAAAGCTCTTATTGAGGTAGACGGTGGGGTGAACGATAAAACAATTAGTATGTGCCAGGATTTTGATGTGCTAGTTGCCGGTAGCTATGTTTTTAAAAAATCTAACGAAATGTCGGAATTGGACATTCAAAAAAGTTATGACAAAAAAGTGGGAATATTAAAAGGTTTACTTGGGGGTAGTGATGAGTCACTTTAATTCGGTTCAAGAAGAGGTACTATCCTTAAATGGGGCTTCTATTGATTTAAGATCTGTATGGGCGGTGGCCGCTAAAAAAGCCACTGTAAAGTTAGCACAGGTCTCTGTAGATAAAATGAAAGCTTCTAGAGGTTATATTGAAGGTCGGTTGAGCAAAGGGGATGTGATTTATGGAGTCAACACAGGCTTTGGTGCATTTTCTGAAGTAAAGATTTCTGATAAAGATATTGTGCAGTTACAGAAAAATTTAATTCGCTCTCACTCGGTGGGTATTGGTAGATCTTTTGACCCAACCTATGTCAGGGCTATTATGTATTTAAGAGCTAATGCTTTAGCTCGAGGTCATAGTGGTATTCGAGTGGAAGTTGTTGAAAAAATTATTGAATTTATCAATAACGACATTATCCCAGTGATTCCTAAGCAGGGGAGTGTGGGCGCCTCTGGTGATCTTGCTCCTTTATCTCATTTAGCTTTAGCTTTAATTGGTGAAGGTGAAGTTTGGAAAGACCCAGATGCGGAACATTTAGTTAAAGTTCATGTGAGTGAAAAACTAAAAGAAAAAAATATAGAACCTTTAGAGCTTCAGGCGAAAGAGGGACTTTCTTTAATTAATGGCTGCCAAGTAATGACGGCTGTTGGTTTGTTAAACACCTATGAAGCCACTCGATTGCTGTGGATGCTAGATTTAGCAGGGGCCATGTCTCTAGAGGCTCTTCGGGGTTCTCGTTCGGCATTCGACCCCATAATTACTAATACTCGTCCGCATATTGGAGAAGCAATGACGGCTAGAAACATACTGAAGCTTCTTGGAGAAGAATCAGATATTTCAAAATCTCATGCTAATTGTAGTGAAGTGCAAGATGCTTACTCCCTTAGGTGTATGCCCGCCGTACATGGAGCAGCTAAAGATGCTTTAAGAAACTCATTGAGTGTTTTAGAGATTGAGGCCAACTCTTCCACCGATAACCCCTTGGTATTTTGTAATGAGAATAAAATTTTATCTTGCGGCAACTTTCATGGTGAGCCGGTGGCTTTTGCCTTAGATTTTTTATGTATTGCCATGTCAGCATCGGCAAGTATTTCTGAGTGTCGAATAGAAAAGTTAATCAATAAAAATATGAGTGGCTTACCTGCATTTTTAGCTCCAAACGGAGGGCTTAATAGTGGTATGATGATTGTCCAAGTGGCTGCGGCTTCTTTAGTGAGTGAAAATAAAATTTTATCCCATCCCGCATCAGTGGATTCTATTCCCACTTCTGCAGATAAAGAAGATCATGTGAGTATGGGGACTATCGCTGCGAGAAAATTGGGTAAGATTGTAAGAAATGCTGAAAACATTGTGGCAATGGAGCTTTTATGCGCATCCCAAGCGTTAGGGATTTTAGAACCCATGAACTCTTCTGCGGCTGTTAAAGCGGCATACGATGTGATTCGTAAACATGTACCTTTTGCTAATGAAGATCGTGTTTTTCAAAAAGATATTGAAAAGATTAAAGAATTGATTAGAGATCATAGTTTGTTAAATGCCGTTAAGGATAGTGTAGGGGATTTAGAATGGTAAAAAATATTAAGGCTCCAACGGGGACAAAGCTTAACTGTAAAGGCTGGTTGCAAGAAGCCGCCTATAGAATGATTCAAAATAATTTAGATGCAGATGTGGCAGAAGATCCAGATCATTTAATAGTTTATGGCGGACGTGGCAAAGCTGCTAGAAATTGGCCCGCTTATGAAGCCATTTTAAAAAGCTTAAAAGAACTGGAAAATGATGAAACTCTTTTGGTACAGTCGGGAAAACCAGTTGGCATTATTAAAACCCATAAGGATGCTCCACGGGTTTTAATTGCCAATTCTAACCTTGTGCCCAACTGGGCCAACTGGAAACATTTTGATGAACTAGATAAAAAAGGTCTTATGATGTACGGGCAAATGACCGCAGGATCATGGATCTATATTGGTTCTCAGGGGATTGTTCAAGGCACCTATGAGACTTTTAATTCTCTGGCTGATATGCATTTTGATGGTACTTTAAAAGGGCGAACTATTTTAACTGCTGGTCTTGGTGGAATGGGGGGAGCACAACCCTTAGCAGGAGTTTTTGCTGGAGCTACGGTACTTGCAGTAGAGGTAGATATAACTAGGATCCAAAAACGTATAGACTCAGGATATGTAGATGAAATGTGTACTGATATTGATGATGCAATAAAAAGGATAAATGCTTATAAGGAAAAAGGCGAAGCCAAGTCGGTAGCTCTTTTAGGTAATATGAGCGAGGTTATTTATCAATTGATGGACAAAGGGTTTTTACCAGATGTACTTACAGATCAAACCTCTGCTCATGATCCTCTTTTAGGTTATATCCCAAAGGGACATAGTTTAGAACAAGCTGCCCAGATAAGAGAAGTTGATCCGGATAAATATGTTCAATTAGCTAAGCAGTCTATGGGACTGCATGTAGAAGGTATGCTTCAGATGCAAAAAAAAGGTGTGATCACTTTTGATTATGGTAATAATATTCGAGCAGAAGCACAGAGTGTGGGTGTGGAAAATGCATTTGATATTCCTGGGTTTGTGCCTGAGTATATCAGACCTTTGTTTTGTAAAGGCAGTGGTCCATTTCGTTGGGTGGCCTTATCGGGAGACCCACAGGATATAAAAGTCACAGATGATGCATTAAGAGAGTTGTTTCCACATAAAAAGCCACTACTAAACTGGTTAGATATGGCCCAAGAACGCATTCAGTTTCAAGGCTTACCTGCTCGGATTTGTTGGTTAGAATATGGTGAACGGGCAAAAGCGGGCTTAAAATTTAATGAACTGGTGAAGCAAGGAAAAATTAAAGCCCCTATAGTTATTGGACGAGACCATTTAGATTCTGGTTCTGTAGCATCACCTAATCGAGAGACCGAAGGCATGAAAGATGGCTCAGACGCAGTGGCAGATTGGCCTATTTTAAATGCTCTAGTAAACACAGCCTGTGGCGCTAGCTGGGTGAGTTTTCATCACGGTGGTGGTGTTGGTATGGGTTATTCTTTGCATGCAGGACAGGTGATTGTAGCTGATGGCACGGAAGAGGCGGCTGAACGTTTAAAAAGAGTTCTCACTGCCGATCCAGCAATGGGTGTTATTCGACATGCGGATGCTGGTTATGAAGATGCTATTGAGGTGGCTAAAGAGCGTGGGGTAAAGAGACCTTAGTTTTTTTAGTTAAAGTTGCCTGAATTTAATATTGTTAGAGCTGGAAAGTCATACTACTCCAACATAGTTTTTAGCTCTAAGAGTTCGGAAGAACTCCCGCAAAAAGCCAAATACCTAATTTTTGTCTCAGAAATTGACAGTGTATGTATTATAGACGTAAAACTCAGAATTTTATTCTCACAAGTACCTAAAATGAGTGGGTGTCTAGACGTAGGCACTAATCTTGCTTAGATTAAAGTACTATGGGGGTAGTACTATGGGGGCATTGTTAAGATATATTAAATTTTTTATATCAATTAGTTTTGGACTTGTATTGATGGTATGCTTTCAAAACTGTTCTAAGCCATTAATTCTTGAAGAATCTGGGGATATTCAAACTTCTGAAGAAATTTTAGATACCATAATACCAATAGATAATGCTCCCCTTGAAGAGACCACGTCTGTGGTTAAATCACCGACTCCAGATGTTCCATCAGAACCAGAGAGTTCTGTGCCTGTGGTCACTACACCGACTCCTGTTAGTTCTAATGAACCAGAAAGCGCTACATGCTCAGATGTAAACGTGGATGCAATTTGTTATGAATATCATCCAGCAAAAGATCCAACAAACCCAGAGAATTCTAATTATGTTTCACCAGAATATCATATGACCTCTCTATTTAGCGATGGTAATCTAACACTCTCACCAACTAGAATTGTGGCAGTTAGAGGTACGTTTCTGTATGCAGTTTGGTTTAAAGGGAAAATTGGTCTTGGCTTTAATAAAGTAATCATAGATGACGTTAAATATTCTTTGGATGGGCGAGATTTAATTATTCATAACGTTGATTCATCAGATTCTGCAGATTATTTAATGGAGTTTAGATCGAACCCGATTATTCCATCAGATATTATAAATTTTGTAAGGATTATTGTTAATTAAAACTATTTGAGAATAAACCCTATACCAATAAAAATTCGAATAGCGTACGGAGATTATTGATTTACTGTTGTGATACTCACGGTATGTCCTAAAACCAATCAGTACAAAAATATCAAATAAATTGTGATCATCACCCAGCGGCGTACCTTTTAAATAAACTGACAGTTCGTTGTTTTTCAGAGACACTTTTGGTTATGTTATTTTTTCGTGGGATTCTATTTGTTTTAGTTGTGTTTTTGTTCTCTGGAGTGAGAGGTCAGAAGTACTTAAGTGATGGGAAAGAGGCTTTGCCGGAACTAGAGTTGGGTATTCTGGGGATTCATTTTCAGGTTCCGGATTACCCAGGTTCTGATCACAGCCGTAGTTTTACTGTCCCATTTCCTTATGGGGTGTATCGGGGTAAATATATACAAGCAGATGATGAAGAAGGTGTGCGTTCAGACTTGTTTGAAAATGGTTGGGTGAAGCTTGGGGTTAGCTTACGTGGAGGGCTGCCATCTTACTCTGAAGATAATATTATTCGAAAGGATATGCCTGACTTACACTGGCTGGGTGAATTTGGTCCAAAGTTAACGTTTTATTTATACCAGAGGGGTGATTTTAAAATTCATATTGATACCCCTGTTCGTTTTGTGTTCTCTACAAATGGCCAACACTCAGAGGAGCAAGGTTTTGTTTTTAGTCCTTTTTTATCCATACGTAAAGGTGGATTTTTAAAAAATGCGCAATGGCTTTTTAGAGTGAACTCTGCATGGTCCACTAAAAAGCTAATGCAGTATTTTTATGATATTGAGCCGCGCTATGTGACAGCAGATCGACAACTTTATAATGCACAACCAGGTTTGCTTCAACAATCTGTAGTTGTTGGATGGAATTATCACTATGATGGAAAAACCACTTATTTTGCTGGATTTAAAAAACAATTTTTTGTTAAAGCCACAAATACCCAGAGTGACCTGCATGTGGTGGATGAAAATATATCTTTTGCTGTTGGTGTTACATGGCTGATGTATGAGTCTCAGGAAAGGCAACAGCTTAGGTAAAGCGAATGTTCAGGTGATTTATGCAATAACTTAGGTGAAGACGAATTATGCTTCAATTAAATTTTTTCTGATGGATTTCTGTGTTATTTACTCTGAAGGAAGTGGAAAAGATTACTAAAAAAAACTGCGTAGCTGATTTATGACGCTAAGCTAAACCAAAAGGTACGGCGTACCTTTTATAAAGGTAAGTGATGTCTGGATTAAATATTTATAGTGGAATTTCGGAGTTAATTACTCTTAAGGGAGCAGCTAAGAAACAGGCACGGCAGCCTGTAGAAAAAGATTTAGGCTTAGTTAAGAATGCAAGTCTGGTTACCTATAAGGGGAGTGTTATTTGGACAGGTCCATCGGCTAAGCTGACAAAGGCTATTCTCGCTCCATATGGTGGAATTAAGAATTCTAATGAAATTAAATTGAGTTCAGGAACAGTTATGCCTTCATTTATTGAATCCCATACCCATTTAGTATTTGCTGGTGAAAGAAAAAATGAATTTGAATTAAGAAACCAGGGGGTGAGTTATGGGGAAATAGCTAAAGCCGGTGGAGGTATTTTATCCACAGTAAAGGCCACCCGTAAAGCCAGCCAGAAAGATCTTAAGAGTGCTGCCCAAAAAAGAGTGAATGAATTTGTGTCTCAGGGGGTAACTACTTTAGAAATTAAAAGTGGATATGCTTTAAATTTAAAAGATGAACTTAAAATGTTAGAAGTGGCAAAGAGTCTAAAAGGGCCTCATATAGTTAAAACATTTTTAGGAGCACATGCTTTGCCCTCAAATTTTAAAACTTATGATGCCTATATTGATTTTCTACTTCAAAAGGTACTTCCCAAGGTAGCCCAATCTCAATTAGCTGAAAGAGTAGATATATTTATTGATGAAGGTTATTTTCAAAAATCTCATGGAGAAAAACTTTTTAAAGCAGCACAATCTTTTGGTTTAGGCTTAACAATGCACGCTGATCAAATGAAGCTCACTAAGGCCTATGATTTGGCTATAAAATATAATGCACATTCTGTGGATCACTTAGTCCAGATAAAGAAAATGGATATTAAAAAGTTAGCCCAATCCTCGCTCACATGTAATCTGTTGCCTGGAGCGGATTTTTATCTAAAAATGCCATACCCACCAGCAAGAGCTCTTATTGATGCTGGAGCACGGGTATCTTTGGCCACAGATTTTAATCCGGGGAGTTGCCCTACTCAGGATCTATCTTTTATAGGTGTACTTGCTCGCTTAGAAATGAAAATGTCTTTGGCGGAAGTGATTACTGCTTATACCTTGGGAGCCGCTTTTGCCTTGAATCTTCAAAATCAAAAGGGTTCATTAACCACAGGTAAAGATGCTGATTTTATTTTAATTGATGGTAGTTATAAGGATTTGTTTTACCAAGTGGGCCACCATCCTGTTGTGGGGTCCTGGTTAAAGAATAAAAAATTAATAAAATAAAAAAAAGGTTTGCCTTGTAGTGAAAATATTTTCTAGAGTTATATTATAGAAATATGTTATTATAGATTGCCAACTTTTATAAACAACAGGATGTTGTTTTCTTACAGGTGCGTAGGCTTTTTATGGGAACACCACTTCATGGAGGAAGATTTATGGATTCGCAACAGGGCGTAATTACGCAGTCAAAGTATTATTCACCAATTTTTGATGTAGCAGTATTTGATGGACCATTTAGAATCTATTTTTCTCAAAATCAAGAGACCGTAGCCTTAAAAACCTACTATCGTATTAAGAAAAATTTAGAGTTTCAGTTTTCTGAAAAAGTGTTGCAACAGAATCAAAATGTTTTGTTTCTAATGATTTACCCAGACAAAGAGAGCTTTTCCGCTGTTTTTAATGAGTCTCAAGATAACATTGGGGTTGGAAAAGTGGGGGATCGTCATGTTGTTGGAGTGTATCGAGAGCATGATGAAGAGGATATTGAGACCAAATTAAGCCAAGTTTTAATTTCTATGGTAAAAAGTTGGAATTTAGCTGCTCCTGCAGCTAATAATGATGATATATTGGGGCTATGACTGCAAAAAATAATTCAGGTCAAATTGTAGTAGAGTACATACTATTATTAATAGTAGGGGTGATGATTGCCTCACTAATTACAACAGTTTTTGTGAGTAGAAATGCCGAAAACCCAGGCATATTGACCACAAAATGGCGCCAAATCATTGAAGTCATAGCCAAAGATAAGATAGATTAAATTTTATTAAATTAGATGAGAATAAGGACTTCAAAATGGAAAAGTATATTATAGCCATTGATCAGGGAACCACTGGCACCACAGTAAATTTGATTAATGAAAAAGGTATTTGTATTGAAAAAGTGAATAAAGAATTCCCGCAAATCTTTCCTAAAGCAGCTTGGGTGGAACACAATCTAGATGATATTTGGCAAACAGTTTTGTATGGACTAGAGTTCGTCGTTCAAAAATCAAATATTAATCCTAAAAACATTGTTGCAATTGGTATTACTAATCAAAGAGAAACTGTGGCTCTATGGGATAAAAAAACAGGTAAAAGTGTATATAATGCTATTGTTTGGCAGTGTCGTCGGACCACAGAGTATTGTGAAAAGTTAAAAAAGAAAGGGCTAGAAAAAACGATTAAGGCTAAGACGGGGTTAATGCTAGATCCCTATTTTTCTGCTTCTAAGGTCAACTGGGTATTGAAAAATGTCAAAGGTGTGCGTGATAAAGTTAAAAAATCACAGTTAGTTTTAGGAACTATTGATACTTATTTATTATGGAAACTCACTCAAGGGAAGTCTCATAAAACTGACGTATCCAATGCTTCACGAACCATGTTAATGAATATTAAAACAGGGTCCTGGGATAAGGAACTGTTAAAAATATTTTCCATAAATGAAAATTTATTGCCAGAAATCTGTGCTTCCAATGAAGTTTTTGGAGTTACTAAAAACATTAAAGGCTTACCTGATGGTATTCCAATTTCAGGTATTGCAGGTGATCAGCAGGCCGCTTTATTTGGTCAAGCTTGCTTTTTGGCGGGAGAAGCTAAATGTACTTTTGGCACTGGCAGCTTTATTTTAATGAACACAGGTTCTGAGTTAAAAAAATCAAAATCCGGTCTATTGACCACTGTGGCTTGGCAGCTTAAGGGTAAAAAAATAAATTATGCCTTAGAGGGCGGTGCCTTTGTTTGTGGTGCAACTATTCAGTGGTTAAGAGATGAAATGAACTTTGTAAAAGAAAGCCCTGAAATAGAGGAGTTAGCCAGAACCGTGCCCGATACCCAGGGGGTAGAATTGGTACCCGCTTTTGCTGGCCTAGGGGCGCCATACTGGAAGCCGGAGGCACGAGGTATTATTTGTGGTCTCACTCGTGGGACAAAAAAAGCACATATTGCAAGGGCAGCTTTAGAAGCCATGGCTTTACAAAATGTGGATATTTTAAAAGCTATGGAAAAAGACCTATCAAAATCATTAAGGAGTTTAAAAGTTGATGGGGGAGCTTCAAAAAATAATTTATTGATGCAAATGCAAAGTGATTTTTTAGGCAAAACCATTGTCCGTCCAAAAATGATAGAGACCACATCGTTGGGAGCTGCCTATTTAGCAGGATTAGGGGTAGGTCTTTGGAAAAATACAAAAGCCATTAAAGATATTTGGTCCATGGATAAAAGCTTTAAACCCGCAATGCCTGCCTCAAAACGCAAAGCACGGCTTGAGCTTTGGCAGAGTAATGTGAAGAGGTCTTTTTAATTGTTGGTTTATGATTGGGCTTTGAGGTATGGATTTCCCATTGGTACCTTTCCATCCATGGGAGATCGAGGCTTGCTGCCTCGAGCACCACAATCTAATGGCATCGTGCCATTAGACCTAAAAAAACATTAATACCTGCGACAAACAGAATTTATTTCTTTCATTAGATTCCCCCACACGACGTGGGGGAATTGGTGGGTTCGGGCCGCCTTTAGGCCCGATCTCCCATGGATGGAAAGGTACCAATGGGAAATCCATACCTCAAAGCCCAATCATAAGCCCATAAAGACTGACATAGATCAGATTTTTCATATATTACAGAATTCATATTTGAGGTGTACATTTAATTAAATTTTATATAAATTTAATTGAATAAAACTAAATGTTTCAAAGGATGTAATATGGCTTTAATGGATCTGAATGATGCTAACTTTAAAAGTACTCTTGAAGGCAACGGTATCATTATTATTGATTTTTGGGCGCCATGGTGTGGACCATGTCAGTCTTTCAAACCTATATTTGAGAAGGCTGCAGAGAAGTATCCAGAGGTTGTTTTTGGTAAAGTGAATACCGAAGATGAACAAAAACTAGCTATGCACTTTAGTATTCGAAGCATTCCAACCATTATGGTTATTCGTGATCAAATTGAAGTCTTTTTTCAACCAGGTGTTCTTCAGGAAGCTCAGTTGCATGAGCTTGTTAACAAAGTGAAAGAACTAGATATGGAAGAAGTGAAAAAGAAAGTGGCCGAAGAAGAGGCTGCTGCTGAGCAATAGAGCTAGTTACATATACTAATTATTATTGGAAGACCATCTTCAATGATCTATTTTTAAAATGTCCCAATTAATGGGACATTTTATATGATTTGGATAATTATATTTTTAGGTTATTTCCACAAATTCACAATGTTATTTATAGACTGACCGTTTAGGGACCTTACATGAAGGAGTACTCGGCCTTTTCCGTGCCCCTCTAGAGAGACTTCGTGATTAAAAGGAGTGTCAGCGGGGTGACAGTTGCCCATTCCCATTTTAGCAACAGGTAAAACAGCGATGCTGTCTGAATTCGCCCCTCTGTGAACTTTTACCGTATCCATGCTCATGCATGAATTTGTAAATCTTCCGTGCAAAATAATTCTTGCGGCTTTGTTGCTTCGAGCTGGTTTAAATGTAACACGGTCAACTGGGGCATATAGATAATCGTCCTGCGATGGAGCAGTAGATTGAGCTATAGGTAACATTCCCATGGGTTCATTCCTCTCAGATCCATCAAAGTGGACAGAGTAGTTTCCTGGTTTAAGTAGTCCAAGGTTAATTACTTTCGAATAACCTACGATGACCATTAAACAAAAATCATTTTCATAAACATAAGTTTTGTTGTAAACAGTGATTTTTTTTCTCTCTTCATCAATTGTGTGTGTGGGCAATCCAGAACGATAACAAGAGTTCATATACTGTCCCTCGATAACTATCTCAGAGGAATCATTACTATCAAATCCAATGGGAATATAAACCTTAGATGGCACTAGACTTGTTGTTTTTGGTAAAGCAAAAGCAATCACTGGTATTATTAGTGCTATAAAAAAGATCACTATTTTATTAAAAATCATATTTCCCCCTTAATGAAACATAGTTGTTTTAATACAACTACTATGTAATTTTTATATCAATTAGTTGTGTCAAAAAACACTCTTTCAATCAAGTTCACAGTTGATAGATGTCACAAGTTGTTATTGCTGTTTCAGCAGTGATGTCTGGAGAGGTTTTGCAAAAGTGAAATGCTGCGACGTGATAGGCTATCAGATCAGAAAGAGCTACCAGACCTTTATAGGGAAGCTCACTGCGGATTATGCCTACAATGAAATTGGAGAAAACTAGACGGTTACCGGCTCACTCTAGCCCCCAAATTAAGGTAACATATAGGGATGTTGTCACTGCAAAAGTCAGTATTATTAATCGCTTTATTATTAAGCAGCTCAAGGGCTTTTACTCAAATTAGTGAAAGTGTGGATGAGTTGCCCTGGAAAGACACACGTTCTTTGATTTTGTCCCAGGATTATCTGAAAGCACTTGGTAAACTTTCTGAAAAAGAAAAAAATGCTTTAAAAAAAGAAGATCAGGATTTACTGCTTTTTGCTAAATCCGTACTCAATTTAAAAACCCAAAATAATAAAGCGGCCATTTTTGGTTTTGAAACTTATATTGTTCAAAAAGGGCGGTTACGATCATATGCTCATTTTTACCTTGGAGAATATTACTTTAATAATAATAATTATAAAAAAGCAAAGTTGCACCTTAACAAGTCAGATGCCTTAAAGCCGCCGCGAAATATTAAATATAAAATTAAAGAGTACTTAGGTGAGATATATTTAGAAAAAAAATCCTTTAAAAGTGCATTTAAAAAGTTTAACTATTTAGAGAGAAAGCATCGGGGTGAAATTAAGCACCCAGATTTAGTATGGAAGATGCTTGAGGTTGAGCTTGGTCGGAAAAGAAAATGGAAGGCTTGCAAGTGGCTAAAAAAGATATATTCAAAGTATCCACTAGAGGAGAGTGCCTCTTATTGGGATATGGACTTAAAAAATATAAAAGTATTTGGTCAGAATCCAAACTGTTTAGCAAGTATAGAAGATAAGAAAAAGAGAATTAGGCGGCTACAATGGTCAGGACATGCACCAAGAGCTCGAGAAGAGTTAGATAAACTGATTAAGAAATCTGCCAAAAAATCATCATATGCCGGGGACTACCTACTAGCAAATTATTTAATTAATGAGGGCTATGTAAGTGATGCATTGAAGCTACTGCTTAGCTACTATGACTCTCATGCAAAAAATTCTAAATACCTAGGTTTACTTGCTAAAGCTGCAGCTAGATCTGAAAAATATCAATTAGCCTCACATAGTTACTATTTAATTTATCAAAATAATCCAAAGTCCAATGTGGGTCGTAATGGATTATTTCAATCTGCATTTTTAGATTATACGTTCCAAGATTACGATAGTGCTCATAGTAAGTTTTCTAAATTTATTAATACATATCGAAAAACAAAATTGCTGGTGGATGTACATTGGTATAAAAGTTGGGTCAGTTATTTAAGAGAAGATTTTGATGGAGCAGCTAAGGGTTTTAAGTATATTTTGTCTCAGAAAAAAAGAAGGCGTAGAAGGTATATTTGGAGAAATATACCTGAGGATAAGTTAAAATACTGGTTGGCTAAAAGTTACTATAAGAAAAATGAACTATTAAAAGCAGAGAAGATTTTTAAGAAGTTATCTGAGGATAATCTGTTGTCTTATTACTCATATTTATCTAAAACACATTTGAAAATTATTGCTCCAAAAATTAAGGCGTATACTGATAATATTAATAAATCTGCTGATCAAATTATGACTAGGGAAATTAGCTCTTATGGTGGCTATGCATCAATTGTACGGATGCAAAGGGATGATTATGTAAATGATCTGAATGCCATTGAGCGTGATCGTCTTAAAGAAGCAGACGAGGATATTGAAGAAGCAGAGGAAGAAGCAAAAGAAAGTTTATTCTCAGGATTGTTTGAGGATAAAGATGTTGAGCTAGATGAGGCAATAAAAGTCACTTCGAAAAAAAGTAGAAAGATAAAAAGTAGATTTAAACAAGCCAAAGAATTGTTGCTAGTGGGGCTGTATGATTTAGCTCTTTGGGAGCTTTATGAAATTGAGCGAAGAACGTCTAATCCACAATATTTAAGAGCTCTGATTTTTGCATATAAAAAAATTGGTGCATATCATCGTTCTTCTTACATTAGTCAGGTGTATTTCTCTAAGGAAAGGGAAAAATATGGTTATAAAGGGAGACCTGAATTATGGTCATTTAGTTACCCAGAGGCTTATAAGCAATACGTAGAAAAAATATCTAATGACTTTCAGGTACCTAAGGAATTTATATGGGGAATAATGAAGGCAGAAAGTAATTATAAAAAAGATATTCAATCTGCGGTTGGGGCAAAAGGTTTGATGCAGCTTATGCCATTCACGGCAAAAAAAGTTGCAGAGATGCTTCAATTAAAAGGTTTTGAAGTGGAAAAACTTATTCTACCAAAGATAAATATTTTATTAGGCACAAGGTATTTAAAAAGGCTTGGTAGTGAGTTTCACTCTTTGCCTCTTATGGCTGCGGGTTATAATGCCGGACCTCATAGGGTGAAATTATGGACAAGACATTTCGGTAGATTAGATAGAGATGAGTTTATAGAGCATATACCTTATTCGGAAACTCGAAACTATGTAAAAAAAGTAATGCGTTACTATGGTATTTATAATGAAATTTATGGTAAAAATAAAATGTCACTCAATCAACTTGTTGAACCTAATGAATATTCGCCAAATGGTCAGTTAGTGCATCGAGAAATCTGGTGAGAGTAATGACTTGTTTCAAGTTGTAATGACACATTCACATTTAAGTAATTCCCTTATTGTTTGGAAGCTTTATCATGAGAAGGTTTCGTACTCTCTAAAAGTCATGGGATAATTAGAATTAAAAACTTTTAATATACGATATATTAATATTTGAAAGGGGCTCTTATTACCCATTTATTTGACATGGTGTGAGGAGAAACAGGACCTGGCACCGAATTAAAAACTACCGAAGGAGAGGTGGATGCGTTGGGTATCTTCGTTGAAATCAGATTGGGGATCTAATTTAAATCCAAACTGTAAGTTTAGGGGGCCCACTGGAGTGTTATAATGAATTCCAAAGCCAGCAGATTGCCTAAAGGGTTTTGACTGATCAATTCCCGTTACGATCACTGCACCAGCATCGTAAAATATAAATCCATTAAAGTTTCCGTATAAAGGAAATCTCAGTTCTGTTTTGAATAAATGGTAGTTAGAATTATTTTGTATCACAAGTTGCTCTTTGCCATCGGGATCAAGTTCTGATGACTTAGGTATTCTTTCTGAGAAATAAAAGCCGCGTAGAGTAAAGTGGCCACCCAGAAAAAATGCATGACTATCAGGAACACCACTGCCTTGAATATTACTTAAATTTTCAAGATAGCCGCCCTGTATGGAATTGGCCCAAATAACTTTTGGACCTAGCAGTCTAAGATAATGAGTGTATAAAAAGTCGGTTTTATAAAAATGTATTTTTTCAGAACTGCCTATGTCAGGGGAGGAGTATTCTAACCCCCACCTAGAGTAATAGCCTTTGGTGGGTAGAAATTGGTTATCACGTTTATCGTAATCTAAATTTGGCCCAATAGTGACAATTTGTTGGGTAGAGAGGTCATCAAGGTTTTCTGCTTTATCAATATAATGAAAAGCCTTACGGAAATCCATGCTCCAGAAATTCCAAATAAATTTCAAATCATTAGTTATATTACGTTCCAGTAAAATAGCGGCTTTACTACTATCATTGACCGTGGCTCTGTCTACACCGTCAACAGTTGTGAGATCAGTAAGTTTCCTTAGCTGAGTGAGTATAATACGACCCCGTGTTCTAGTGTTAAACAGAAAGGGCTCTAGATAGCCAATTGAAGCTTTATGAGTGATGTAGTCAAATATTTCGAAATGGTTAGAAAGCTCAACACGACCACTGAGTGCTCTTGCAGTTCCAGATAAGTTATTGTAAGAGAGTCCCATAAACCCACGCATGGTTCCTTGCAGACGAGTATGAAAACCAATTCCTGTTTTAAATGTTCCAGGATCTTTTTCTGTAACAGAGATGATGAGTGTTCGTCTGGCAACGCTGGAGTTTTCTTCTACGGTTTTAAGGTCTACATAGCTAAAGATTCCTAAGGCGTGTAGACGTAGTTTTATTTGTTTAATGAGTTCTGGGGTAAGTAGGTCTCCTCTATTGATATCAATTTCATTGCTGATGACGTAGTCTTTAGTAAAACTATTTCCTTCGTAGAATACATTTTCTACGAATACTTTAGGTCCCTCGTGAATTTTGAAATGGATTTTAGCTTGAGTATTGTTATTTATATATGAGACAAGGTTACCACTTTTATTTAGAATCTTAATATCCAGATAGCCCTTTGAAGTATAGAAATTTTGAATAAGTTCTAAAGTGTAATCTAGATTTTTAACCTTAAAGGCTTCATTGATTTTAAGAGGCATGATTGCCAGAAGTTGCTCTGCAGAAAAATCTTTGATACCAGAAAAATTTATATATTTAGTCTGCGTTAAGGGACCTTCATCAATCGATAAGTGAACATTAACAGAGCTTTTGTTTCGGATAAATTCAGCCTTTGATGCAATGACTTTTGCACTCAGGTAGCCTTCACTTTTTAAGTAATATATGAGTTCTTTAAAGGCTAAGTCGAGCTCTCTTTTATTGTAAATTCCAGATTTGAGAAGGGGAACATTAAAGCTTTTAAGTATCTTAAAATAGTAGGAGTCAGACTTAGAAAAGTTTCCCTTTAAAATTAGGTTAGAAAAACGAACTTTTGGTCCCTCTTTAATGTTAATTTTCAGCCATTTTTTTAACTTGTCAGAATTCTTGCTCTCAAGATAGGAGATTTGAACATTAGCATAGCCTTGGTCTAAGTAAATGTTTCTGAGTTTGTTGACGATGGTGATGCTGGGATCTGTGACTTTACGATCAACGTCTGATAATTGTAATCGTCTATAAAGTTCAAGAGTTAGAATGTCTTTGTTTCCATCGAGTATAACCTCGTATTTAATGGGGTCTTTAATGGTAAACTTAAGGTAAGCTTGGGTTTTTTTACCATTAAAGGCAATTTCAGGATTAGTAATAATTGCCGAAAGGAACCGGTTAGTAAGCAAATGTTGGTTTATTTCTTCATAAAGATCTTTTTGGTTATTAAAAGTAAGAGTTTTGCCAATATAACTATTGAATTTACTTAAAAGAGTATTTTTGAGCTGAGTATTGGTGGTTTCATATATAATTTCTTTAATTGAGCATTGTTTTTTTTCTATTATTTTAAATGTTATTGTTATTCGTTGAGGGTTTGTTTCTTGAATACTTGCATTGATAACCGCATTTAAGAATCCCTTTTTCTGATAGTGCTTAGTAAGCCTGTCCCCGACTTCCAGCAATTTTTCTTTATCTAGTTTTTCCCCAATATTTATACGAGAAATGTTCATTAAGTCATTTGAGTTAACATTAGAGTTACCTTGGAAGCTAATTTGGGAAATGAGTTTTATGGGTTCAGCAAATACGATATAAGTATTATCTTTAAATTCTACTGATGCAGTCTCAAATTTTTTAGTCTGCATAAGGAATTTAACGATTTTATCTGATGTTCTTGGTGAAATAGTGTGTTTCTTAAGGCTAGGAAACTTTTTATTTAGAGTTTTTACCCAATAAGAAGACATATGTTTAAATTCAAATTTAACTTTAGCTTCTGCGCTATTGAAAAGCAAAAGAGCAGCTATTAAAGCTATTTTATTTGAAATTAATTTTGTATTCAACATCTACTCCAAAATTAGATTTCTCCACATTATCTGTGGAATCCTCTTCGACACTATCATATAACCCAATAACTGAAAAATTCTTATTAAAATTATATTTAAACTTTACATCATTTTTTGGAGCTTTTTCAATGGTGCGACTCGCTGCTGCCGAGAATTTTTTTGTAAGTTGCTTTTTTAAAGTAAATTTAGGCACAGATGTGTTTGAGTCGTCAATATCTGAAGAGATTTGAACATCAACACCAAATTTGCTTTTTACCTGTTTGCCAATGGGACTAGCTAAAATGGCAGACCCGATCTGATAGGTTGTTTGATTGGCAAGCTCTTGTTCATCAATATTTTTTTTGTCAATCTCTGTATTACTCACACCAAGAGCAAGCAAGGATACAATCTCGTTGTGCTGTAGTGGTGGTTGGCTGGAAAGTTGAATTTCTGGTTTTGTGGCTACACCCTGGGCAGTGAGTTTAATATCATATGTAAAATCTTCGTCGTCAAATTGAGTGAGTGCAACCACATCAAGACTTGGCTGCTCTGGTAGGGAGTTATTGTATATGATATTTGCATGGGAAATATTGAAGATATTGTCTCTAAAATTAATTTCACCTTGAGTTGCTGTAATATTACCAGTGAGTAAGGGTGAATATGGAGTTCCGAGTATGTTAAGTTGTCCAGTAACTCTACCATCGAACTGAGAGTTTTTAACGATAATGGGGTTGAAAAATTGTGCATTTATATTCAAATGAATAGGATCAAAGGAGTCATTAGTTAATATCTGCGGTAAAAGCCTTATATAGCTTGGAGTTTTAGATGCTCCAGAACTGTTGAACTCCATATCAATTAAGCCTTCGTCTACAATAAAGTTGGTTGCCAGTTCATATGGAAACCAGTTACCCGAAAACTTAACCTCCCCTGATCCCTTGACTTTAATTCCATCAATTACGCTGAGGGTAGTATTGTTAATCTGACCTGAGATATTAACAGGAATATTTTTGAATTTTTTAAATTGGACTCTACCTGAAGCATTAAAATCACCACCGGCTAACTGACCCATTGCAGAATTGAGCACCAAGTGTTTTTCATTGAATAACAAATCATAATTTATTTTTTCAAAGGGATGATTGAATCCAGGAAATTTAACATAAGCATTTTTAGAATAAGAGGATCCCAATATTTTTGGAGACAGAGCAGGCCCTGATGTTTTCAAGCTAAAAGACATGGGGCCTTTAAGCTCATCAAGAGGCGTGAGTAAGGTTATTAAACTGAGATCAATATTACCGGTGGTTTCTTTGTTAAAACTACTTTTTTCAAAATTGAGTAACTTAAATTTTACAAATGAGTTCCCGCCAAGAACTTCAAATTCAGCAGCTTTAGCTTTGCCATTTTCAAACTCAATGAGTAGGGGGGAGTGAGACTTTAGGGTTTTGTTACCTCTTTCAACAAAAATATCATTAATATTTAGAAATCCATTACTTTCCCAAGGATCACCTGATTTAGAATATAAATTAATATTAGCATTAAGCTTAGAGTCGTAAAATTTGCGCAACTCAGAGTTATTAAAAATAGAGAAAAAGTTTAAAAAATTGAAATTATTAGTTTTTAATTGAAAGAAAAAAGGTTCGTTGTCTACTTTTGGAATATTAAATTTGGAAATAATTTTATTTCCAAATATTGAATTCGAGCCAGCAATTCTTTTATTATTTAGTTCTAGTTGGAAAAATGAGTCCAGTAAAGGTTCGTTATCAAAATACACATTACTTAAAATGCCTTTACTTTTTGAGTCAGGAGAAAGAATGTGGCCAGTTAGCTGGGAAGTGAAGTTGAGATTACCGTTAATGTTAATTCCAAGTTGGTTAACATGCTCAAATTCTTTTAGAAAAAGCTGATTTCCTGAGATAAGTAATTTAATCTGACCATCTGGATTGGCAGTTCCACTCATACGGATAGTGCCACTCCCTTTTTTTAAATAGATACTTTTACTTTTTACAAAACCTTTCTTTGAAACAACTTGAAATCGAGTGACATCAAAAGACTCTTTGGCCACTTGTCCTCTATAAAAAGAAGAGTCCAAATCATAGCTGAGCCTGTTAAACTGTAATGGGCCAAAAACATTTAGGGTAGCACTTCCTGTTCCGCTAACACTGAAAGGCAGATCGACTTTTCTATCAAAAACACTTTTAAGATCACTAGCATCCAAAAATGGGCTGTACCCATGCACCTTAATGGTGGAGTTTTTTAAGAAAATAGAGACGTCACCAGTGTACTGTGAACTTTTAATTTTCCCTTTGATGTTTTTTATATTTAGGGTACCTGCTTTGTAGCCTAAGGAAAAGCTACTATCACCAAGCTTGTAGTCTTCGAGCCAAAGATTTTTAGATTTAGCTTTAAGTTGAATGCGGCCAAAGGAAGTGTTTCCCCATGTTCTGCCCTTGACGTCTGCGGCACCTTCGAATTTAAGCTGTGCGAGATTTTTAATATCTTTAAAGTTAACATTTGTGCCCTCATAGTGAATATTAAAGCCCTTTTTGTATGAAATGACACCATGAGAAGCACCTTGGGCCGTGGGAAGCTTTAGTTTAGCTTTGTATTCAACCTGCTGGTTGTTTATGGTAACGCTGCCGTTTGCATCTAAAGTCTCAACATCAACAATAGCAAATTTGTCTGGTTCACCAGAATGTACGCTTAGATTTTCTGCAGTTAATGTGGGTTCACATTTGATGAGTAAGTTTGGAACTATTTCCCCATCACATTTTGCTTTACCCGATATATCAAGGTGTAAAGGGATTTCTCCGACGGTTAAGTTTTTCAATAGTTGTTTGAGTTCTAAGTCATGAATAACTAGGTCTGTGCTAAAATTAGTTTTCTCAGCAATGTTCAAGTTAAATTTATCAAGGGTAATGTGGCCAGATGAGTTTTTTAGTTTGAGTTTTTTAAGGTTTACTTCAAATTTATTTTTACTATATCTATTTAAGGTACCATCAGTATGTAGATCTCCGATTATGAAATTATTAACAGCTACTTTTTTGGACCCAAATTCAAACTTAATCCGCCCCTTGTTTAGTGATTGATTGTCAACTAGGGTGTTTAAGCTAATTTTCCCAGTGAGTTTAGGAAGCTGGATATCTTGATTTATGTAGTTTTTAATTTGTTCTAAGTGAGATAGGTTAGCATTTAAATTGGATTTGACTTTAAAGCTTGATATTTTTGAATGTAGAAAATCTCCAGAAATCTTTCCATTACTTTTGAACTCGATATGTTTTTCTTTGATACTTAAATTTGTTAATAGTAGTGACTCGTTATTAATTAAAAACCTAGTGCTGAATGATAAGTTTAATTTATTTTTTTGTTTATTTTTTTTAATATTTAGGTGAGGTACAGATAGATCAAAAAACAGTGAGTCAGTTTGTTTTTGTAAAACTAAGTTTAAATTTTTTGTAAATAGAGAGTGGTTAAGGCGGTCAATTTTGACTAAAAGCCACATGTTTTGAATTTCTATTCGACCTAAGGGTAATTGATCAATTTGTTTGTAATCGAATGGAAACGCATTGTTTGTTTGTGTTTTAGGGGTCTTTTGCCAGAGATCTTTTTCTTTGAGTATTATATTAATCTTTGGGTCTATAAATTTGATTGCACTAAATTTTAAGTCTCCCACAATTAAGTCGATATAACTGAGGTAAATATGTACTTCTTTTATGTTGATGTTTGTTATTTTGTCATTCAGCTCTTTTTTAGGAGTCGCTTTAATATTACGTGCAATTACGCCAAACGGAAAAAGGTTTACATCAATGGATTCGGTTAGAATTACAAAAGGTAGCTGTGCTTTTGAGATGTCATAGATTTTTACTATAGCCCATTTTTTTAATTGTGGTAGATGAAAGGTGTAATAAAAACCTAGGGTAAAAAATAAAGATGCAAAAATAATTATAACTTTGAATATGCGGGATTTTAGAAAATTCATATTGTGAACTCCTTTTCCCAAGTATTGAGCAATATATTTGCTGAGGCATATTCTGGATTAATCTTTACCAAAGCTTTAAGTTTGTTAATTGCCTGCTGGTGTTCCGTAAGGGCCCAAAGGCACTTAGCACTTAAATACGTACTGGCAAAGATATTATTATCTTTAGAAGTTTTAGAAATGCTGTCTAAAAGGTTTAGACAGTCAATGTAACGACTGTTTAAAAAGAGTAGGTCAGCTTTATATAAACTATTATAAAAATTATTGTCATACTTTAATAGATCTAGGGCTTTGTTAAAGTCTTCAAAAAAATAAAACATTAAAGACAGGTGAAAAGAGGCTGTAGGTTTATTTGAGCAGATTTGTTTAGCTTCATTATAAATTTGTGTTAAGGTTTTAGTTTCACTGTCATTAAAATTCGCCTTGAGAGGTTTAAGCTGAAATTCGCCTATGCGTTTTTTATTTTCAATGAGCCACTTGGCCCAACGTTCATTTAAGTCCTTTTTCCAATCTAGTAGTTCACTAGAATTTGGTTGTAAAAATAATAATTCATTTAATGTTTCTTTTTCTTTGTTAATCAGATTTTCAACTTTAAAAAAATTGAGTTTATCAAACAGTTTCTTTTGTATAAGAATCTGTTTCTCGGTAAGGGACTCTATGAATTCTTCACGTGCATGGCTTATCAAATCTGAGTATAAGTCCAACCCTTTGAAGATAATGACATTAGATACGGTCTGAGTTTGCTCCATAGTTTTGGAAAGTGTACTAGCCAGATGAGGTGAAATTGGAATTCGATTTTTGTCTAAATATAGGAAAAGAGAAAAGAGATTAGGCTTATTGTTTTTTTCAAATTCCTCTTGCATTAAGGTAAGTGCTTTTTTTTCGTATCCCTGATGGATTAACATATTTAAAAAAATCTGCTGCTGTTTTTCTTCTGGAGCAAAATATATAGAAGAGTCTTGATCAGACTCGGGTAAATCTAAATAGGATTTGATTTTATTTTTTAAACTCAATTCACTAACCCTAGTACATTAAGGGTTAGTGTGAACTATCCCTTTGTGCGTTCAAGATACTCACAAGTACGAGTATCAACTTTTAATCTATCTCCAATGCTAATATGCAGAGGAACGTATACTTTTGCGCCGGTCTCTAGAATAGCAGGCTTGGTTGCGCCAGTCACTGTATTCCCCTTATGACCTGGGTCTGTTTCTGTAACTTCTAGGACTACAGTATTGGGTACTTCGATTAATATGGCACGTTCGTTAAACAGGCAAATTTTTACTTCTAAATTTTCAGTTAAAAAAAGTGCTGGTTCTCCTACGACTTCTGCTGATAGGTCCAGTTGTTCGTAATTACTTTGGTTCATAAAGTGGAAACCAGAATCGTCTTTGTAAAGGAAGTTCATGTCTACATACTCAACGTCTGGAACGGCAAATTTTTCTCCCGATTTTATGGTTCTCTCTAGGTTTGTACCTGAGATTAAATTTTTCATTTTGGTACGAGTAAATTGGTTACCTTTACCTGGCTTAACGTGTTGAAAATCGGTTATGACATAGGGCTGGTCGTCAATTAAGAGTTTTGCGCCTTTTTTAAAATCACTAGTACCAATCATGAGAACTCCTTAAGTTTTCTTATCTAACTTATTCAATAGTTTTTTTAATACTGCAATCTTTTTTTCTGGTAGGAATATTTGCTCGGAAGCAATAGGGGAGGTGTACTCAACCTGCTCTTCCGCTTGTTCTTTATTCATTAAATTTAATCTTCGAGTGATTGATTCTTGGTCACCAAACTCTTGTTGAGCTTTCTCTAGGGAAGTCTTGGCTTTCTGGAAATTATTACGTGAAATGAAAGCATCTGCTAGTGATAACTGCCTTTCCAGAGCTGCAAGGATTTTTTCTTGCTGAGGTTTGTGACTGGTTTCCTTAGGTGTTTCATCTTGTTTGACAATGGTTTGAGGACTAGTTGTAGTGAAAACTCCTTCAAAACATGCATTGGAAAACTCATCAGCAGTGAGGCTTTCTAGTTTTTGTACCACCTTAGAGGCTTTTTTGTGTTCAGGGTTAAAAAATAAAACCATTTTAAAATGTTTAAGAGCGCTCTTTGGTTTATGCAGGTGTAGCCAGCTTTGCCCAAGCAAGAACTGAGCTAAAATATTTTCAGGGGAAAGGCTTATGGTTTTTTGTAAGTGAAGGGCTGCTTTTTCAAACTCACTTTTATCAAAATAACAGCGAGCTAGGGCCAGGTAGCCGCTGGCAAAATTAGGGTGAAGCTTAACTCCGTCTCTGCAAAGTTGAGTAGCGTCTTCTAGCCATCCAGCTTGTCGATAGTACTCAGCCACAGGTGCAAAGACTTTTGACGAGGGATCTTTTTCCAAAATCATTTGATATTTTTCAATAATTTGCGGATTAAATTTTTCGTCCATAGACCTTAGTTTAATTTATTGCTGATTTTACGCAAGATTATACGGTCTTAATGCGTCAAGACGCCCAGTTAGAGATTCTCTTTTACCTGGCAAATAAAATAGTGTAAGTTTAGTGTATGAAAATAGTGATGGGGATAGATCCTGGTAGTCGTTATCTAGGTTTTGGGATTATTTCAGTGAGTGCACAAAATGAGATTAAGCATTTAGACCATGGAGTAATATCCACTGATGGAATATTTGACTTCCCTCAACGATTAAACGTTATTTCTCAGGAACTTCATTTTTTGTTAAATGAATATAAGCCACATGACGTGGTCGTAGAAAATATATTTTTAGGAAAAAACCCTCAAAGTATATTCCGCTTAAGTCATGTGAGAGGGGTTTGTTTGCAAAAAGGTGCTGAATTTAAGGCCAATATATTTGAGTATGCACCTAGGACCATAAAAAAAATAGTAACTGGTTCTGGCGCAGCCTCTAAAGAGCATGTTAGGTTGGTGACCTTATCTGAGTTGCAAATCGAAACTCGAGCTATGCTGGATGCCACCGACGCACTATCCTTAGCTTTGGGACACCATTATGCTCAGAGAACTAAAAATAAACTAAATGCAGAGCTGGATAAAATCGAAAAAATGAAAACTTTAAATACGGAGAATATATGATAGCACGATTGATTGGAAAAACTTTTGTGGAATCCGATGGCGTGGTCATTCTAGATGTGAACGGCGTGGGTTATGAACTTCTTTGTTCGCAAAATACAATTATGGATTTTGAGGTGCAAAAAGAAAAAACAACAGCTTATGTATATACTTATATTAGAGAAGATCTTATGCAGCTGTTTGGTTTTTCCACAAGAGCAGAAAAACAACTTTTTTTAAATTTAGTGAGTGTGAATGGCGTGGGTCCAAAGATGGCCATTGGAATATTATCGGGCTGTCAAAAAGAACAGCTGCTACAAGCCATTGATAATGAAGACGTTAAGTTTTTGTCTAAACTTCCAAAAATTGGTAAGAAAAAGGCCGAGCAAATCATACTGACTCTGCGTGGAAAGTTAGTGATTGAGGAGACAGTAGGAGTTGGTATTTCTGCTTCTTCAAATAAAAAAGATATAATTTCGGCTTTAACGCACTTGGGTTTTCAACTGAATGATGTGGAAACCGTTGTTTCCCAAATGCCTGTAGATATTGAAGTACAACAGGGTGTAAGGGATGGGCTTTCTCAATTAGGTGCACAGTTTTAATTTTAAAAAGGAAATATAATGTCATTGGAAAGATTTAGTGAAATGCCAAAATCTGTGGATAAAAGCAAAAGTGAAGATAAGAAACAGCGTCTGGTGTTTGGTGATGCTGTGGAAAAAGATCAAAAGCTGGATGTAAAATTGAGACCTATTTCTTTTGATGAGTTTCCAGGGCAAACAGCCTTAAAATCTCAGTTAGGCATATTTGTCCAAGCGGCCAAAAAACGAGAAGAACCTTTGGATCATATTTTATTTTGTGGACCTCCTGGTTTAGGAAAAACCACTTTAGCGCATATTGTTTCTCATACTATGGACGTTCCATTTATTTCCACATCAGGTCCAGCTTTGCATCGCAAGGGAGACTTAGCGGCAATTTTAACTAGTATGAAACCTAATTCTGTTTTTTTTATTGATGAAATTCATAGGTTAAGTCGAGATGTAGAAGAATATCTCTATAGTGCTATGGAGGACTATTTTATTGATATTGTTACTGGCGAGGGTCTTGGGGCAAGAAGTATGCGTTTTCAGTTGGCCCCTTTTACTTTAATAGGTGCAACAACAAGAGCTGGCTTACTTAAAGCACCATTTAGAGATCGTTTTGGAATTATTCAACGTTTGCAGTTTTATAATAAGAATGAGCTGGTGGAAATTATAAATCGTTCCGCAGGCTTGTTAAATATTGAAATTGTGGCGCATGGGGCTTTGGAGTTAGCACGGCGATCTCGAGGAACACCAAGGGTTGCTAATCGTTTATTAAAACGTGTGCGTGACTATGCCCAAGTTAAGGGTGATGGCATTATTAATAAAAATTTAGCGCAGTATGCTCTTAACGAGTTACAAGTAGACGAGCTGGGTCTAGATATGATGGATCAAAAAATATTAAGTCTAATTTTAAACCAATTTACAGGTGGCCCCGTAGGCATAGACACCTTGGCTGCAAGTCTCTCTGAAGAATCTGACACCATTGAAGAGGTTTACGAGCCATTTTTAATTCAAGAGGGTTTGCTACAAAAAACACCTCGTGGTCGAATGATAACAGAAAAAGCAAAAAAGCATTTTGAAAAATAAAGTATTATTATTATTTTTAGTGGCTATGACTCTAGGTTGTGCAACTAGAGAATCTACTACTGGCAGAGAAGACTATGATGAAGGGTCAAGTGCTCAAGGGCATGCTTATGTAGTAGATGCTATGACTGTCAGAACGCCTATGCCTAATAAGAAACCAAAATGGAAACCCATAGATTTTTATTATAAAAGATGTTCAGAGGTAGGACAAAAACACCCTTGGACCAAAACTTATTACGAGTGTAACTTTCCCTAAAGATGATTTTTAAGGTGAACCTTTTTCATTTATATGTGAAAGCTGAGATGTAATCTTTCAGACCTCAAAACGAACTTTTATTTGGTCGAATTAATTATGAAATAATGGCCAATACTTAATAGAGTTGGAAGTAGGTTTTGGCGGAGTTACTTCCTTAAACAGGCCCGTCAAGAAGTCAGTGCATTTTTGTACAAATGTGGAACATGTCCAATCATCAGGGTACGTTCCAGTTTAAAAATATTTGATAATAAATTTTCCGATAATTTTTTTTCACGATTTACCATCTAGTTCAGCATGGCGAAATATGATACTCAAAAAGATTGTTAAATTTGATTTATGACAACATTTTTTTTCGTAGCTGCATTTAAATTGCCAATCAATTTCGTTATGGGCAATTGTGTATTGTGAGTATAAATTAGATATTAAGACATAATATTAGTTAAGCTATTTTGAAAAAAGTTACAAAGTTAAAAGTATTAAGGAAGACCGTCGCCTATTTACTTGAGGAGTTTTGTATTGAATTATTAGAATTTTCTTGATTGTTAAAACATTTATTAAAATAAATATCTTTATAAAGAGATGCCGCATTTAAAGCTACACCAGTATAATATTTTCTAGAAAGAGTTGGGTCATTGGGCGGTCCTAATTTATTTAGGTAATTGTGCAGTAAATTTTTATAATTGATTTTACTTCCCATTCCATTTCTAAGTCGAAAATGTTCTGTATTTTCAAAACTTGGAAATCCATTGGAGAATGATACTTTGCCACCACCTTTTAATGTCTTTTTATTTTTCTCATCTTTTTGAAATTCAAAATACGCATTTTCCCTATCAAATTTTATTTTAAAAATTGCTTTTTGATTATTAAAAGATAAGCCTCCCTTTTCATTCTCGGTTGGACATTTGATATCAATGTCATTATCTTTTTTTACAGAATTATCAATTGATTTCACTAATTTAGAGCTTGTTTCTATAAATGAATTTCGAACAGCTTCAACTATTTTTGGATAGTTTTTACATAAGCGTTTGGTTTCTCCACCACCATTTAAAAGTGTAACAGCTCCGCGCTGGCTTAAAAAGCATCCTTTTTTTCCATTCATAGCATCCGACAATGAAGTTTTGAAATATCCGACAAGAGCACCTATGTTGTAATCAGAGCATGCTTCTTCAAGTGCATCTTTTTTAATAGCCAATCCCACTGCCAAGCCTAAAATTCCCCCTGTTAGGCCACCAGCAAGTTTAACTCTTGTTTTATATGCAGTGTTTAATTTTGGTTTAACTAGATTTATATAATTTCTATTGTTAATAACTTTGATTTTAAAGGGTTTAATTTTCTCATACTTTATTTTTTCACTTAACTTGATAGCTTGTAAATCATATTTTTTTTTATTTTTTACTAATTCCGCTTCATAGTAAAGTTGAAGAGCTCGCACTATAAAAAAAGTATGATTAATATTTTTAGGAACAAGACCTCCATTTTTTAATAATTTTGTTACAGCTTTTCTTTTTCCTAAGTGAGTTGTTGCATTCATAAAATTATTTTTAAAAACTTGATCAGTTCGAAATAATAACTTATCAAAACTCATTTTTGGATTAAATATCTTAGTGCCTATTTGTATTGATCTAGTTAATGCTCGCCATTTCTTATCAACAACTATGCTACCACTTTGGGCTCCAATTATGCTGGTTTCAGTCGCAGCAGATATAGCTAACGTAGGGTGATGTTCAATTGCTATATGCATTCGAGCAAAATCCTCTAATTCACGCTCACAACTTTGTTGTTCAGCTGCATTAACAGATAAGAAAGAGGCAAAAATAATATGTAATAAAACCTTAACCATATATTTCTATCGGAGATTGACCGCATTGATTTACGAGTCTATTGGCTAGAAATGATTTGTAGATGCTAAAAGCACGCTCCATAGGAGTTCCAAAAAGTTTATAAAATTATAGAATCAGTAAAATAAGGGGTCCTAAAAAGTTGAATAAAACCTAATGGTTTGAAATAAAATTTACTCTACAAGTCATTACATTCTTATTGAAAAACATCCAGGACCAAGTTTAAAGTAACGCCACAGACGCGACCTGGTCCAGTGACAGGAAATAAGTGCCACTTTAGAATCTTATTTGGCCAAATTTGAATTTCAAATAATCAGATTAGTTGGGCCATACACGCAATACAGAGATCGGTCTAGCTAGACTCGTTTACTTTAATAGACAGTAAACAGAATAAAAAATCATTTACTTGATTCGACTAATTTTAAAGTTGCTTTGTAAGCATCTGTTCCTTTTGGTATTTTAATGTCAGGCGTGAACCCAACAAATTCTCGCCATTTACGATCTTTATATTGCCAAAAATCTGAGGCCATTTGTACAATTACACCACTTTTTTTAAGTAGCAATTGTCCCATGTTTCCAAATTGAACAAACCCTCCAGAGTTTTCTCCGACTAGCTTGGCGTATGGATGCCCTTTAAAGTCTGCAATAATGCTTTCACAGCTCGAAGCACAGGCTTTATCTATTAAAATGAAAATTGGTTTTTTAATTGCCTTCTTTGCATCATAACTTGGCCCATTTAATTTAATAATTTTATCTGGATGATCTTTATTCTTAACAGCTATCTCAAACTCTGCTTTCAGCTCACTAACATCTTGCTTTAAATATTGAGGTATGGATTTCCCTTTTTTATTTAAATAATACACTCTTAGTATTTTGCTATTATAGCGAATTGCTTTTGTCTCAGGTGTTGTGCTTTTAATAATCTTATCTTCAAAAGAGGGTGCATCTTGTCCGAAAAAATATGCTGAAAGCTCGTGCCCCCTTGTGTCATCTCCACCATCATTCCCTCTGAGGTCAATAATATAGGCCTTAATGTTTTTGTTTCTTAGTTTCTTTAAAGCTTCTGTATATCCATTCCAAATTTTACTTTTCCTAGATGGCATCCCTACAATGGATATGATCTTAATACCGTCTTTCTCTGAAATGCTCCAAGGACTATTCTTCCCAGCATTAATATTTTCTCCTACCTGACCATGTGCTTGAAAATCTTTACCTCCACAAAGCTTACCTTCATACCGAGCATGAATGTGATTGTCTGGAAGTTCCAATAGTGCTTTCCCAATTAGGTCGCAAAACTCATTTGGAGTTAAACCAGGAAAATTAAAGCCTTCTATTTTATCAACAACTTTTCGAAGCTTATCTTTAGAAATAAACTTTCTACCACCGTATGCCTTTTTTAAAGCATAAACTAACATCTTAGAATCATTTTTAATTTGCATTCTATTTAAAATTTCTGCTCTATAACTTAGATCGTCCAATTTAATTAGGAGAGACTCTGGTTTCAGCTGAGGTGCACTTGGTTTTATGTGTGTGCAGGACATCAGTGCATACAACAAAAAAAACAGTAACATCCTAGGTTTCATACTTTCCTTTTATAACAAAAATATTCAATTGGTCATCAAAATAATTTGAATCAATTCTCAAGAAAGTTAACAAAATTGCAGAAAAAATCCCATCTGAAAAGGTCCGGGTCGATACGAAACAAGTCTTACATTGTTTCCGCCATTTTGAGGCTTTGTCCCATAATTCAAAATAATCAGTTTGAGTGGGCCATACTTTTATATTGGATAACTGCTACAATCTGAAGATTGATTAATAGGTTAAATTGAGAAGTTCACTTAGATCCTTAATTATCATATTTTATATTCCATATGAGGTAAAAATAAGTCGGGTTTGATTCTTGATTGAACGCTACCAATCATATGAGCTCTATGTTTTGTGTAGAAGCCTTCAGCCTGTGGCTCTATTGCCATTCTAAAAAAAGTCCAACCTAATTTCTTAGCCTGAGAAACAGACTCAAGAAACAATATTGTACCAATCCCTCTTCCTATGAGCTTTGGCTCAATCCATAGGTGGTCTAGTCGTTGTTCGTCACCAATAATTTTGAGGGCAGAAAAGCCAACAATTCTATCCTCATAAAGCCCAACTGTCACAGGCCAATTCTCAACATAGTCAGAATCTATTAGGAGTGCATTTCGACATTTTTCAATATAACTCTTAGGGTACTTCCAGTAAGACTTTGAGCGCAGCGCCAGTTCGGTTAACAAATTCGTTTCTTCCAAACGAGCCTTTCTTAATGAAACATTATTCATTGCCAAATCACCTCGTACTTCCATGTGTTACCATCATCTAAATAGACCCTGATCGGAGTGTTAGGCGAGTACCAAAGCTTCGGCTTCTTCTGACGAAAGAGTTTCAACAACATCAAAGTCAGTAAGATCCGACCAGTTTGAAATCCATTGATCTAAAAGATCTTTGTCAGAGGTCTCCATAACTTGATAACAAACATCTAGATCTTTACTAATCCAGCTATTTACATAAGTTAATCCAGTAGGCATAAGCCTTCCCTTTGATTCAAGTCTTTTGTAAATGTTTTTTAGAGCACCGGGCTTAAATTTTTCTATAACCATATATTTCATAGGAATTAATGATAAATACTTTTTTCCCTTTGCTCAACAAGCAAATATTTTGTGGCTTAAATTTGCTCAAAAAGCTTGCGATTTTACAGGAAACAACGCTCATGGGGCCGCTTCAATCCAATATGAAAGTAGTCTTTCATACAATCACATTAAAAAGGACCATTGAAGGGCCCTGAAGTTAGCACAGGACCTTTTCGTAAGTGCGCCAAAAGGTCTGAACGGAAATAAGTGCCATTCCCTCATATTGTACGACAAAATCAAAACTTCAACTAAAATATATAAGATCAAGTATGTGCCGTTACAATTTATATGGTTATCCCTATGGATTAGCAACAGCCTTTGATGTTAATTTGTAAATTTGTAGTTGTAAAAAACCGGTTCTTTTTGCTTCAGGAATTTATAGAGATCATGTTTGTTGAACTTATTGGGCTGCAGCCAATCGTCGATATGATTTTCTTTTAAAAAAATAGGACATCTATCGTGCCCCATTTCTTCTACTTCTTTTGGCGGATCATTTGTTAATAAAGCAAAGGACTCAAAGCTAATCTCTTTGTTATTAGAAGTCCATTGGTCATAAATTGCAGGGGCCCACATGGTGTCTCGATCTTGAGGAGTAAAACTTATGAGTTTCTTTTTTTTATTCTCGTCTTCCACCCATTCATAAAACTTTTTAAAAGGAAATAAACAATGGTTTTTTGTAAATATACTTTGCCAAGTTTTTCTTTTCTCTAGTGCGTCTAACCGGGCATTAAAAACGTTATATTTACTGGGTATCTCTTCGTTAGAATTATTTGGCCTTACTCTGTAGCGCATGAGTTTTATGTTTCGCTCATTGTTCTCAAACACTATGACGGGGCAGTAATATCCTGGATATATACGGCCTCTCTCATCGGATTCTTTGAACACATTGGCGCTGGGTTTTCTTTTTAATCCCAGAAGTTCTTTGATCTCTATGGCTGTGTGCTCGTGTTCAAATTTTTGCAATGCTCTAAAGTGGTCTATAGACTCTTTTGACACCTTAGCTTTAAATCTTTTGGAAAGTTTTTTGAGGTCTTTATCGACCTGGACCGAAAAGCAAATGTGAGCTCCTTTGCTGTAATGTGCCATCTATCTTGGCTAAGTATATCAGTAACTTACAACTAACTTACACATTTTATGGATTCAAGTCTAATTAAATGATATTAGAGCTGCTACAATGATTATGCGAGGTAATATGAAGTCCAATATCAAATATACAGACGTTATTGAAAAAGTAAATAAGGAAGCTGTAAAAAGTGCCTTGAGTAACAGGAAACCACGACTTGCTCTTGCTGAACCTGTGGGTAAAAGTTTAGAGTTGATTCCATTTTTTGGACAGCGGGTCTCATGTGGGCTTTTTGGTATTAGTGAGGATTATATAGAAAACTACCAATCCCTTGACGAGCGTTTTGTAAAAAATAAATCTTCCACTTTCTTTTTTCAGGCGGAAGGAAGCTCTATGCAGCCACTTATTTTTTCTGATGATGTGTTGATTGTGGATAGGTCTATAGAGTATATGCATGGCAGAGTATCTGTGTTTTCATTAGATGGAGACATGTTTTGTAAAAGAATATTCAAGCGTAATGGCAAGCTTGTGCTCAGTTCTGAGAATAAAAAATTTTCAGATATTGTTATAAATGAAGAACAGGTCTTTCATTTATTTGGTGTTGTTGTAGCTATTGCCAGGGATATTCAATGAACAAGGTATTTGCCTTAGTTGATTGCAATGCATTTTTTTGTAGTTGTGAAATTCTTTTTCGTCCAGATCTTATTGGTAAACCCGTTGGTGTGCTTTCAAATAATGATGGTTGTTTTGTTTCAAGAACAAAAGAGTTAAAAAAAATAGGTGTTAAAATGGGAGACCCTTATTTTAAAGTTAAAGATTTGTGTAAGAAACATAATGTCACAGTGTTTTCTTCAAATTTTTCTTTATATACCAACTTATCAGACCGTGTGATGGCAGTGCTCTCTCAGTTTTCACCCTTAATGGAGGTTTACTCTGTGGACGAAGCTTTTTTAGATCTCACAGGGCAATCAGATTTAAGAAATTTTGGAGCTAAGATTAAAAGAGCTGTGGAGAGAAATACAGGAATACCAGTAGGGGTTGGTATTGGTTCAACTAAAACGCTGGCCAAAATTGCCAATCATATTGCTAAAAAATATCCTGCCTATAATGGAGTGGTTGAGTTAACTCATAAAGATAATCTAGATAAAGCTCTATCACATATTAAAGTTAATGATATTTGGGGAGTGGGAAAAGCCAGTACTCATAAGTTACATAGCTTAAAAATTTATACGGCAAAGGACTATAGAGATTATAAAAATGATAGACTTATTAAAAAAATATTTACCAAAGTAGGTCTACAAAGAAAAGATGAGTTAAGTGGAGTTTCACGGTTTCCCCTGGAAGTAACTACAAAAAAGAAAAAAGAAATAATTTGTAGTCGTACATTTGGGGCACCGGTTTTTACAAAAGAGAGCCTTAAGGAATCTGTTGCCAACTATGTTTCTTCTGCTTGTGAAAAACTAAGAAAACAGAGTTCTGTTTGTGGTGAAATCACAGTATTTATGAGAACTTCACCTTTTAAGTCGGTATCTCAGTATTACGCCATGGACTCCATAAAGTTACTGTCACATTCCTGTGACACTAGAGTATTGATTAAATATGCATTTATCATATTAGAAGATTTGTACCAATCAGGTATTGAGTACAAGAAGGCCGGAATAAAATTATCTGAAATTAGAGATAAGTCACACACTCAGCTCAGTTTATTTGAAATGACTGACTTTATAAGCTCTGACCACTTAATGAAAGCTATGGATCGAGTAAATACAAGAGAGGGAAGTGGGAGTTTAAAAACAGCGGTGTGTGGTGTAACTAATAAAGCCTGGGCTATGAATAGAAACCATAAATCTAAAAGATTTCTCACTGGGTGGAATGATTTGAAAGGAATCAGTTGTTGAATATACCCATTAAGTGCATGGGTATATTCATTGATCATAAAGCTAGAGCTTTTGGATCCTTACTTTCTATGGCAGGAATACTGAACAAGAAACTGTTTATCTTTTACACTGTTGTCAGCAGCATGGTTTATGGTTCCATAATATTCACTGGCTTCCTGGGAAAAACTTTGTTCTAGGTCAACGATCTGGGCACCTACTGAAAATGAAGAGCATTTTTTTCTATTTGGTGTAAATGTTATTTTTGCACCAACGAGAGATTTCTCATAATTAAAAGAATTTTTAGTGTGATTAAACTCTCCAGATCTATCGGCAGCATAAGCTTCGAGTTCCCATTGAGTTTCATTAAGTACATATCTTACAGCTGCCGAAAGTTCACTAGCTATACTTGGCATAAATGTAGTGCCGAGGTCAGAAACTAAAAGATCCCTATCCTCAATTCCACCCAAGACAGTATTCTCCTCATAAAGGGTTACCGAGGAGGCCCAGTTAAATCTTGCTTGTCCAGATAAGACTAGGGAAAAACCAGCATTTTCGTTTCCAATAACTTTAGTAACATCGACACTTACAATTTCAAATCCAAACTCTCTACCAATTAAAGGGTGAATTTCATCCCAATAAAGTGAAAGGGCTTGAACACTAGAAACTGCATTTATGCTTGAAAGTTCAATATCATTAACTCTACCAGAGCCAAATTTAAAGTCTCTAATTTCTGTTTCACCGTTATGATCTGAAATGGTGAATGAGTAAGGAAGGTATCCTCCCTCGTCCTCCATCTTTGCCGCAATAGCGCTGTACTCCATTGAAACAATATCAGAATCCGAATTTACTTTATTCTGATCGGTATTATCCTCCACAGTAGATAATGCAAACGTTAGTTGTGTGCTTAATGTAAGTAGTAATAACATTATTAATTTCATAATTATTCTCCTAATAAACTTTTATAAGTCATTGATAACTCAAATTCTCTCAACGGACCGTTGTAAATCGGTAATATTCGGAAACCATTTCCCATAAAGAACCGAACCTGTTTTTTAATACGGAGACACTAACATGAAAAATTTTATAATTAAAAAAAAAGTGTAGAATTGTAAATAAGTAAAAAGCTACTGGGAACAGCATGCTATGTCATGTAAAAAAGCTTTCTACAGTGTAATCAACTATGTTTAGACAGCGAAAAGGAATTTTCCAATGGTGACTGTGTAGAGGTTAAGTTCGTGTCACTCAGTTAATCTATAAATTCAAGAGCTCCTATGTCCATTGTCTCTCGAAGATAGCCATTAAAGTCTAAAATTAAAAAATCTATAATGGAGCTATTGCCCTTATCTATTGAAGGGCTTCCTTCTAAAACATTAAAGATTCCATTTTCAGAATTTATTAATAAAAGGGGCTCTTGATTTACAGCGTCAGCGTCCATACCTGGATATATTCCTGCTCCGTAATAAAGGTTATGGCTCGCTAAAACTCCTTGAGTATCATCATCGATATATAGGTGATCTGTATTTGCCAAATGTATAATGTTATTGTGAATTTTTGAGGTAATTACACGACTACCAGAAACATAAAAACCACTGGATTGAGAATTATAAATAGTATTATTGAAAAAGGCCCCATGAGCAGAGTTTTGATACATAGCTGGTTGGGTGGAAGTACCGCAGGCATTTACAATATTGTTATAAACATAAGTTGTCTCAGGCTCGTTTTCGTCACCGTCATCCCACGATTGGTCAAAAAGGCCAATGCCACGACTGGGGTATTTAGTGCAATCAACTACATTGTCATGAATATAGTGGGATTTTAAATACACAGAAGATGAGCACCTATTTTCTTGATGATTGACCACTAACATGGGGCCACGATCAAAGTTATTATCATAAGAATAGTTCCAGCCTAATTCCACTCCAAGATTGGGAGAACAACCATTTATATATATTGCATGATCCAATCTGTTGGCCGTACTTCCGCCGTGGACAGCGTTGCCCAAAACCTTTGCTCCGTCGCCGCCAACAACAATAATACCTGTACCTGAGTGGAAGACCTGTCCCCCAATTAAATCATTGCCTACTATTCTTGAGTAGGAGCCTCCTTGCACACCGCTAGATCTTGCACGCATTTTCATTTTAGATACCGTAGTCCAAGTGTTTTGAAAATTAAATGAGGTATGAAAGTCATCGTCAGTACCATTTGTAAGCGCATCAAACATGGGTTGTTCACCTGGGTAGGCAACAAAGGCAATGGGACGTTCTTCAGTGCCAGAGGCTTCAGAACTTCTTATCCATATGTTTTGTTTCCCACCATTGTATTTTTGATCGTATAAGCCCTCTCTAAAGTAAACGGTATCTCCGGCACTCATAGTATCTATAAAAGAAGAGGGGTTAGACCATGGGTCTCCGTGAGCGCCTGAACCACTTGTGCTTGCATTAATATCCACAAAGAAAATTCTTCCATCATCATTGACTCTAAATGACACAGAGTTTGACTCAAGACCATCAACGGTAACAGAGATACCCCCAGCTCCTATTGGAACTGAGGAGTTCAAGAAAAATGAAATACGCTGCAGAAAAGGTAGGGGTTTTCCTAACTCACCCCATGCTTCTGGATAATCACTGTTTTGACTCAACTTTACACCACTCACCTTAACAAAACTACTTTGGCGAGAGGAAGCAAATCCTTTCCCCCAAAGAGTGACCACCGCACCTTTATTAGGCTCGCTAGAGCTCCACCCATGGTTGGGACCGGCGGTTAAATCCGAAAAAAATATGACAGGAGCACCAGCTTTATATTGATATGGGCTTTCTTTATCAGGAAAATTCTGCAATGGGGAGTCACGAGATTCAAGTAAATGGCTTTGAAAACTATTACAGTTTTGAAAGAGCAAAATTAGTAACAAAGCAGAAAAGGCAATTAAAACCTGTCTCATAATATATTTCCCCAGCACTCTTTATTATATAAGGTTCACCGAGGAATCTGCTAAAAAAACACAAGAAATCTCAAAATCAGACAGCTTACAGGTGTAAAAAAACTCTAATCAAGCACCAGCATTTCTATAGTCCTATACACTTTGTTTTTTGTCTTAATAGGTATTCCCTGGTGGCTTGACACTACACAGTCACCCTAGAGAATAGATTTATTTGCGGGCATATATGAATTTTAGGCCGGCTGTAAAACCAATGATTGATAGTAAGAACGTAATTTCTAGCATAATATTCATTAGGCCAATATTCTTTGGTGCCTGACCTTCAGCAAATGCTAGGCAGCCGCCACCACCAGAACCGTTAGAGTTGGATCTTGGAGCTGGTGCCGATGGTTCTTCTATGTAGTCTACAGTTTCTTCTACGCCGCTAAAACTATCTGAAGGGAGTTTTAAGGCGGGATCTCCAAATAGTGTCCAGCTTTGTAATGCATCTTTACTTACACTATCTTCGCCTTGAAGGACTTTTGCTCTTAAAAATAAATCACCAATACGAACATCTTCATACACAGCTTTTGTTTTAGTGCCTAATTGAGTCATTAGTGATGTTGATAAATTACGTTGAATAATTGGTGCTGTTTGAGAAGTAGAACCCCAAAACGCAATGGCTCCACCATTAGGGTTGAGAATTAATTCTTCACCTAAGGATTTTGCGGTTTCGTCGGCATCATAATAATAGGAATTTAAGCAGTTTAGAGCCACAACAATGGGTAGGGTGTCATTATTTAATGCTTTGGCATCTGTGTCGTTAAACATATTTGCGGAAGACCAAACATTTTCAGCACCATGACCATAGTAATTAATAAATAAATGCCCTGAATCGAATTCATTTATCACAGCTTGCTTGGCGTCGGCATCCGTAGAGCTATCAGTACGATAAACTTTTTTAACAGTCATGTTTTGATCTACCGAGCTTAAAGAGTTTGCTAAGTGATCAATTTGTTTATCATAGTTTTCATTGATGCTGTCGGCACCTGATATCATAACATTGGATCTTGCTTTGGCACCCACAGGTGATCTATGGCCATTTTCATAATCAATTAATTTATCAATGTAACTTAATAATAAGTTACTGCTATTTGTAGGGATACGTCCAACAGCTAATGTGGGTAAATGAGAATCTGATGATTCAACAAAATAGTTATCCGAAGCAAAATCCATGGCTAAGCCTTTTTCCAAAGCTACAGGCATTAAGGTTTCTGTGGCCATACCTAAAGCATCGGCAGGGTCATAGGTAGCATCTCCAAGTAATAATAAATACTTTGGCGATTTTTGGTAATTTACTTTTGAATAGTCAATAAAATCTCTGATAGCTTTTGCTGATTTACGACCATGTGAAAACTCAGCGTATATTTGATCAACACTTGCCGTAAGAACAAGTAGGCCTTGAGCTTTTCTGTGTTCTATTAAATCATGTGCGGTACTAATTAGTTTTTTAGGTCCCACTATGATGTAGTCAGCGCTATTTGCAGTATCTTTTAATGGTATTGAAGCACCATATGAAAGTGATAAGCTTGCAGCTGTTTTTAATGCTGAAGCTTCTACTAGAACTAATGTTTTTCCACTTTGTCCCTCGTTGCCAGCATAGGTATTAATATTTAGAATTTGTTCGCCAGAAATATCATTACTTGCATAACTAGCATACTTCATGGCTTCATAAGGGCTAGATACGTCGTAAATCATTACAGGAGTAGCAACACTAAAAGCTCCTAAATCTAAGTAAGTATCTGGTGTTAAATCTGTAAGTTTTAAATAGCCATTTTCTGCATCTTTGTAAGCCGTGTATTTAACTTCTAATTTATTAATATCCATTAAATCATAATCTCCAGAATTCACAAAATTGGCCGAAGACTCTAAACGAATATTATTCACGCCATCTATGAATAAAGCAGGGTTTAGGTGAAACTCTAAAACCACCGGATCTGTACCAGTAAAGCTTTGTGCACCTCTTAGTATAGAGTTATTATTTATATAAATATTTAATTCATGTTTTGGATTTTGCGCCATAACACCACGCCCACGCAGATGAACAGTAACAATCACATCATCTATTGTGTTCGATTTTAAACCACTGAGCGTGGCTGCAAAATCATGCCAAGAGTTAGAATTTTTTGCAGCCCCATTCACACTAAAAATACGTGCCCAGTAAATATGATCTACATATCCACCAATGGGAGTATCGAAAATTGGGTTGTTATTTACTTCAAAGAGATTTGTTTTTAAATAAAGTCCATTGTCAGCAATTGGATTTACAGGAGCTGGAATATTTGTTGTTATTATTCTTAGAGGATCAGGGAAGTTTTCTGCTTGGAATACATCCACAGTAAAATCATTTGTTGTGAGAACGATCTCGTCTGATAAATCTTCAAATGAAGGTTCAAATGGGGCGAAGTACCTTAAGGTATCCCCTGAATTAAAAAGACCATCGGCACTTTCAATCTCTATGGGTATTTCTTTACTATGGTAGTAAAGCCTCAAAGTACTTAAATCCACATCACTGAATGGTCCTTCTACATTGGCTGTGACTAAATCATCATAGGCCAGTTGATACATACCCTCTGATTCATATTTAATTCTTAGGTTTCCTGCAAGTGAAGCCGGTGTGGCTTCATAGCTTCCACTTGGAGCTGGGGAGTCCCAAAGGCTTCCATCAAGGCTAAGTTCTAAAACTACTTTGTCTAAGCGAATCAAAGAGTCTTGCACAGGATTGTATTGGGTAGGCCATACTTTTATTTCTATAAAATGTTTGCCGTTAATTTGACGAGTTGCAGTTGCAACTTCATAAGTAATACTTGGCAAAAGTAGATCATTGGCATAAGCAGCTGCGTCTTCTGCATAATTGGGTTGTAGTACATTATTAGAGTCTAGACTCCAAAGGGCTGAAGGTGTAATTTTTTGACCTGTTAAGCCCGCTGAGCTATCAGAGGTGAGTAGGTGCACTTCGCTATAGGAAACATTAGTATAAGCTTCATCTGTTTCAAGTAAAATAGTTCTTGTAAGCAGTTCAGGAGTTCCAGCTGTAACAGTTTTGGAGTATCCAGGAATATATATTTCTTTATATGAGTTATCCCAATCAGAATTTGAAAATGTTAATGCTTGAGGGACAATTTGAATTTTTATACTATTTCCAGTTTCTGTAATTACAGAATATCCGCCACCTTGATCTGTGGATACAGGTGGGTTAGAACTCTCTTCGTTTGTTGCCGGATCTGCAGGGGTTGCTGGAGCTGCACCGAGTGCACCCAAAGGTATGGCAAAAACAGGACCATGAAGTTCCTTAACTCCATTAATGGAAACATCTTCGATCATGTAATAATATAAGTTTCCGTCGGTTAAATTTTCATCCACATAACGGTATGTACCTCTAAAGGTTGTGGAGTTACTGAAGTTGCGGATGAGTTCAGAGTTCACTTGTGTATAGTCGCCATAAGCATCATTGCTGCGGAAAATATTAAAACCAAGGTGATCGGTTTCAGCGCCTGTTTCCCAATTGAGTTCAACGGAGGCCGCATAAGGCACAGCATTAAATGATTTTAAATTCACAGGAGATGCTGAGATATCAATAGAAACCTGGCAGTCTGGTCCTGAGTCATCAATATCATGAATTTTTGTTTCCATATCCATTCCACCTGCGGCATAGAAATCTCCAAACCATTGGTCAAAAATAAGTGCAGAGCTTCCACAAGAAGGTGCGTATACAAGGAAGTAGGCGTCTGCAGGGCTAGGGTCTGAAGCAAATGTTGCGTTTGCTAGTCCCCAGTTAAAGCCAACATTTGAGGCCACTGATTCTGAAATATTTGTAGATGTATTCAGTTGAATAGCCTTAACTGGCGTGGAGTAATCTTTTAGTAAATGAGTGAATTGCCCACCATCTAGTGCCGATAAATTTGAATTTCCAGAGATGTTTAAACCACTGCCATCAATGTAATCTACAATAAATCCAGTGAAAGCAACTTCACCACCTGTGGCATTAAATCCCCAGCGTCCTGATCCATTTATACCCAGAATTCCTTTGTTGGATGTGGCCTGTGGAAAGGCATCATTCACACCGGAAACCATAAATTTTCCACCTGTAACATCTATGCTTTGAGTGTCACCAACTAAAACGGAACCACCAGCGTCCACATCAAAGGTACCGCCAGCAACTGTCATTCCATTGGGAACAACAAGTGTTTTTCCATTTATAATTCTAAAAATAAAATTACTTCCACTTGCCATATTGAGATCATTAACAGTTAAGCTAGTGTCAGTGAAAGTAAAAGTTCCACCCGCTGTTTTTGAAAATCTGAGTTTACCTAAACTTGCTGGCTGACTCATTGTTTGGTTTGTTGACACCACGCCTTTATCATTAATGGAAAGCGTATTGTCGTTTAAATTTAATGTTCCCGTATTAGAAAAGTTTCCATACACTTCTAAAACTGATGCGGATGATGTGGTTAAGGTAACAGTTCCATTACTTATAGTAATATCACGACAACTGGCTATCCCTGAGCTTATTACGGGGTCGTTGGCTTTATCTGAAATTAAACAGTTTAAAGATGAAGAGGGAACACCATTTGACCAGTTTGAAGCATTGCTCCAGTCAGTAGAAACAGCACCAGACCATTCGGTGGTTGTGGAAGTAACACCCCATTTTAAGGCAAGATAATCTTCCACATTTCCAACTTCAGTAGCATTTAATGCTCTATCAAAAATAATGAGTTCAGCAAGCGACCCGCCCCATGTACGTTCACCGCAACAGCTAGTCCTATCTTGAGAAAAACTACTGGCGGTCACGCTACCTGATGTTACAAGGCTTAATACGGATTCAGCAGTAGGCATGTTTTCCACTGTACCGTCTATACTTGTTTTGTTTAAATTTAAAGTGCCTCCGCGAACACTTGCAGAAGAGTTTGTGCTATGAAATATTGGTCCAAGTGTGGAGTCTCTGTGAAAATCAGAAGTGGCTCCGCTGGGATCTCCAAGTAAGAAAGAAGTGTTTCCAGGGTTAGAAGCATCTTCTTTGAGGACCCAAAAAACAGTTCTAATGGCAGAGTTTGTTCCGAAATCTAAAGATTTATCTGAAGAGCCACTAAAATAAATGGAGGGCTTTCCGTTGAAATCTGAAGATTTGTAAACGGGCATATTTGCAGAGGTAGATTGAACAGCATGATTATCTAATCCTGATTTATCCTTTATACAACCCACAGAATCATTATTACTAGCGGGGGATGTGCAAGCCGCTGATTGGTATATGGATGCTGCTTCATTAGTATCTAGCCATAAACTTAAACTTGTAGCACTAACGCCTCCTGGGGAGGAAAGAGTCCAAGGTGTTGTTGTTGTAGTACCGGATACTTTTGATAAAGCATCAACCCCGCGTACCGAAACATAATACACAGTTCCGTAATTTAAATAGGGAGAGATATTGGTAAATTGATAAGAATTAACATTGCCCACATTAGTCCATGTTTTAACTTCTGAACCGCCAGAGGTCGTCCCAAGTGCTAACTCGTAATGAGAAAATGCGCAATCATCAGTGGTGCTAGACCAGTTTACGGTACGAGCAGAAGAGAGTGAGGCATTGTTTTGAGTAGTAATAGAAGCCGGAGTGGCAGGAGGAGCTGTGTCAGTACAGCTAGAAAAGTTCCATAAACTGGAGCTAATATTTGCTGAATTATTGCTAGCGCTATCCACGCCTCTTACAGAGATATAATAATCTGTGTTTGCCAGTAGTGTTTGACCAGTATATTGATGAGAAGTATTACTGCCTATGGAGGCCCAAGAGCTCACTTCGGTACCACCAGAACTTGTTCCTAATGCCACTTCATAATGTGAAAAAGAACATGAATCAGTAGAGGGATTCCAAGAAAGAGATTTAGAAGTTGTGGCATTAGCTGTTCCTGCAAGAGTGAGCGTGGTTGGGTCTGTTGGTGACACCCCATCATAACCCGCAAAGGAAGACGAAACTATAGAAGATGTATATCCATCGGTGTCTACGGCACGAACCGAAGCAAAGTAGCTCACACATTGACTCATGGATAGGCCATTAAATTGATAGCTATTAACTAAGCCAATATTTGTCCAACCAGATAGATCGTTGCTTCCCGAAGATGTGCCAAGTGCCACTTCGTAATGATCTAAATCGGGAGCGGTAGAATGGGTCCAATTTAAGCTGGGTGTGGAAGCTGAGTTTGTAGAATATTGAGAGTCAAAACTTAAACTGGAAATTTCACTAGGGTTGGCTGAAAACCATTTGCTATACAAATAGTTCTCAACAGCTGTAATCTCTGAAGCATCTAGAGGACGGTTGTAAATAATAACCTCAGTGACATCTCCACCAAAGTAACGTCCACTTGTCCCTCTATCTGAAGAGATATTACCCACAGTCACATTAGCATTTGCCACTGCGGAAATTAAAGAATAAGAGCTCGTCTGTGTAAATGTGGTTGGTGAACTTACGGGAGTTCTGTCCACACGCCAAGAGCCAGAAACTAAATCGCTACTAGCCACAGAGCCATTAAGAAGAGTGCTGGTAGAAGTGTAAAAATGTTGGGTTGTGCTATCGCCTAAAACCAACTGAAAAGTTGACCCTGAGGATTTATTCACCACAAAAACTGTTCGTGCTGTGGTTACAGAAGACGATAAGTTTAAAACATCATTTGACCCATCAAACCTTAAAACCGGCAAAGTGTTGAACTGATTGGTTCTGTATGTGGGCCGTTGATTGGATGTTCCCATAGTGGCGTTGTTAGCCTGAGATGATTTATCTTTCCAACACTGTATTGTGGATGTGTCTGCAGCAGCTGCAGAGCAACCAGCATCGGTAAAAAGTGTAGTTGAGTCATTAGCGTCCAACCATAAAACAAGTCCTGTGGAAACATCTCCTGGAGAATCCAACTGCCATGCCGTAGAACTCACAACATTGGATGTATTGCCTGCTAAATCTACGGATCGGATTGAGGAATAGTAATTTTGATTAGTACTCAAGCCTGGTGTAACCGAGAAAAATTTATAAGTGAGGGCATCACCGATATTGATCCAACTGATGGAATTCGAAGCTCCTGAAGTTGTACCCACTGCCATTTCGTAATGTGAAAAACCACAGGCATCTGTGGAGGAAGACCAAGAGTGAGAAGGCGTGGTAGATGAAGATGCTGAACCAGAAAAAGTAAAAGCCGCAGGGTCAGTGGGATTAACTACATCAGAGGCTACGCAAGTGTCCACCTGCCATGCAACAGAAGAGACAACATTTGTGATATTTCCAGCACTATCGTAACCACGGATAGAAATAAAATAGTCTGTTGCAGTAGATAAACTTAAGCCAGTGAATTGATGTGATGTTGTATTTCCAATATTAGTCCAAGTGACAATGTCGGAACCTCCTGAACTACTCCCAAGAGCGGCTTCATAATAAGCAAAGGAGCAAGTGTCCACGGCAGAGGACCAACTCAGCAGTTTGGATGAGGCCGTAGATGAAGAACCAGAAAGAACTAAAGTATTAGGGTCAGATGGAGATGTGTTATCAAAGCGTAAAAATTCTGTAGTAATTGCAGTAGATTCATCAAGATCTGTGGCCACAGCTTTTACCGAAGCATAGTAGTCTGTGCACGAAGAAAGGCTGAGACCTGAAATACTAGTAGAGGTGACGTTGCCTTTACTTGCATAGGCACTAATCTCTTCTCCACCAGCGGTAGTGCCAAGGGCCACTTTATAGTCATTTACATCTTGAGAAATACTAGCAGTCCACGAGAAGTTCGGCGTTTGTGAAGAGCTTGTAGTGTATGTGCTTGCTAATGATAAATTTGTGGCAGGTTGAGGATCTGGCCAACGATCAGTGAGGTAAGTGTGAAATCCTAGAGCATCTGTATTATCAATGGCATAGTTGTAAATAATTAGCTCGAAAAGATCCCCGGAGAAATAATCACCATCTCCACCTGAAGAACCTGTATGATATCGAGTACCACCAGCCTTTGCCCCAATGGCAATAGCACCAGAGTGACCGTAAAGTAAACTAGTGGTTGTTCCCAAAGATGAAAATTCCACACCGTTAATATGCCCCCTAAGTTGTCCATCAGGGCCTGCTCCACCGGTATAATTTGAGTAATCTAATACTAAAGTGGAATAGTAATGTGTGTTAGCTGTAATTACTGTACTGGCAGATGTAAAGGCTTGTACTCCATCTCCGTCATTGGTGTCATTCCAAAAACCAATATATAGACTGCCGCTAAGGATATAAGCATTCATTCCACGAGTACCACCACCTTCTTCGTAAATAACTTGAGGGCTTGTGATATCAGTACCTGTTTTAAATGCTACAACAATGGTTCTTTGGTGAATGGTAGATAAATTGAGATCTGTATGGTTTGTTATGTCAAAGTGATCATTAACGCCATCGAATTGAATCATTTTATTTACTGTATCAAATGTAGGTTGGCTAGATGCTGTTAACTGAAAAGAATCATGTATATTTGAACTACCAGAAATATCCTTAGCAGTGGATACAGTGCCTGAGAATGATAAATCGTTGGCATTTCTGGAGCTCTCATCCAGAATAGAAGTGAAATCATTAGAATCAATATGAATGACTTTATCGGGAGTACAATCAGCTATGGATCCAACACATGAAGGAGCTGTGGCATCAGCCACCTTGATTAAAGTAAGAAGTCCAGGGCTGGCATCATTTACAGTTCCTGACACGGCCTCAAGTGCTTTTTCTACAGAGACAACATCTCCGTCAGATAAACCTTCCAACAAGTAAGTTAAAGAACAAGAGGAATCATTATGTCCGGTCGTGTTTCTAATATATGAGGTCTTACATGAAATTTTATTTTTTGAAGAATTATTAATTTTAATTTTCGTAATTGCATTTGCTCGGGCCACAGTTCCAGTTAAGTGATCATTGTAAACCAATAGATAATGGCCATCACTATTTATTGTAATTTGGTGAGAATTTGTAGATGTGGAATGGGTAAATGCAGTGGCGTCATTAAGATATTCGGTGGTCCATTTTACTTCGGAACTGGAAGGGTTCCAGCTGGTACCAGTCATGGTGGTTGTTGCTGATAAGGAAATGACGTCACTGGAAGTATCCAGTTTTTCAATAAATATTGAAGCTGATGAGCCTGAGGTTATTCTTACATCAGCAGTGGCAGAGGTCTCTCTATCTGTGGTCACAGTAAGTACCTGGCCAGCAGTGACTCCTCTGACCAGCCCAGCCCAATGTAATGAAGAGCTATCATGCCCTTCTATGCAACGTATATAACCTTGTGCACCGGTGCCGCCAGTGACAGTTGTGCCAGCTATTTTAATACGAATCCTAGGGTTTAATCGATCATTGCTTCCACAAGTGCCATTTCTCTCCACCGGCATATTTACATACACCATATAGTCTCCAGAATTATCAATGGAGATATTTTGAGGGCTACTAACATCACTATGTGTATAGCCAGAATCTTTTATATTTTCTGACCAATTTAGAGTGGTTGTTGCATTTACACTGAAGTCGTTATCGGTTCTTTTTGCCTCTGCAGAAAAAATAACTTTTGTAGCATCCATATACTGCAAAAATAGCTGAGCACCATCCGTTGTTACCTTGCCTAGTTCAGTAGTATTCCCCTTAACTTTAATTTCAATGAGGTCATTGCTGCTTAAATTATCAAGTAAAAGGGCCATATGTAGAGAAGACTCGGAATGCCCTGATGCTTGTCTAATATACCCAGAATCTGCACGACCGTAACTTAAGGCCGATCCGTTCACATAGACTTCTGCCATAATTGCACGGCGATTGCTACTTGTGTTTGTCAAGGTATATGGCAAAGTAAAAGTAAGTTTATAGTCTCCGGAGCTTTTGATTCTGACTTGGTGAGAAAAGGAAGATGATGAGTGTTCAAAATAAGCGCCGTCTATGTTGCTGGATGCCCACTTCATGGAAAAAGGTGAAGATATACTTTGGTTTAAATCTGTAGGATCAATAGTGTTAGTAGTTTCAGAGCCATTTAATATAGCTATTTTAGCAGAGTTCTCCGCCAGGATATTTGTGCTAAATGCCACAGAGATAATTAAGCTTATGAAAATAAACTTAAAATTGGAATATAAGTGGTTGAACCAACGTTTCGCTACCATATGACCTATTCGGTCAGTGATTCATTAGACTTAAGGGCTGTTCTCATAATGAAGCTATCTATTTTAATTATTAGTGAAGATGATCTTGAATGTAGATTTTTGGAGTTTTAATTGGCTTAGAATTAAGGTTTTTTGTCTCAATTCTATATAATTAAGAAAAGTGCTTGTTTTGATAACTCAAGACATCATTAAGACTGTGTGACTGGATAAGTGATCCATTGCCTTGAGGTAGAACAGTAATTTAGTCCACCCACAAAAAAGATAAAGACCTGAAGTAGTGGCTTTTTTACAACTTTTAAGTTGAGAATTGGCTTTTTTATGCGGTAGGGATAGCTTAACCACATACTGGAGTCTGGGTTTGACCATAATTATTGGATTTTCTTTGTGAAATTCAATAATCTATCTATAAGAGACTCGCTTAGTTTTAGGATTATATGTATTTAGAACGAACAATTCGAAAAAGAGCAGTGGTGGAAGGTGTAGGTCTTCATACAGGGGAACCTGCAAAACTTGTGTTTTGCCCAGCGCCAGAAGGCACAGGAGTCTATTTTGTACGCAGAGATTTGCCAGGATCGCCTTCATTAAAAGCTGATGCTAATTTTGTACAGGCCACAACAAATGCAACTGTTTTAGGTGGACAGGCTTTTTCTGTTTCTACTGTGGAACATTGCTTGTCGGCACTTTCTGCTTTGCGCATAGATAATTTATTTATAGAACTGGATGGACCAGAAATTCCTATTGGTGATGGGAGTGCAAAAGTCTTTTTTGAAGCTATTATTGCTGCGGGAATTGTGGAGCAAGAAAAACCCAGAGAGTACCTTTATGTGACTCAACCCATATACTACGGGGATGATGAAAAACATGCTTATGTGCTGCCTTATAATGGTTTGAGAATTTCTTGTACAATTGATTTTCCTCATCAGGTTATTGGCAAGCAAACCATTGATTTAGAAATTAATGAGCACACTTTTTCAAGAGATATCAGCTCTGCTCGTACTTTTGGATTTATGAAGGATGTGGAAATGTTAAAGTCCATGGGGTTAATTAAAGGTGGAAGCCTTGATAATGCTGTGGTCTTAGATGATCACGAGGTGTTGAACCCTGAAGGACTACGCTACGCTAATGAGTTTGTTAGGCATAAAGTTTTGGATGCTTGTGGTGATTTAGTGACCTTGGGTGCTCCACTATTAGGGCATGTTGTTTTGTATAAAGCGGGACATGATGTGATGAATCGGCTGGTTAAAAAGATTCGTTCCACCCCAGAATCATTCAGATATATAGAGCTGGGTGCTGATTTACCCATGGATGCCATAGACTCTGGTCACTATCTTTGGGCTTATTAGCCCCATACACACTTCCTTGCAAACCTAAAAGGGTTTTTAGATAAGTTATGGATTTATCTTTTCGCAAGGGTCCCTGCGCACCCCAAGTGTTATGATTTTTTAGGCGATATATTCCCTGGGTAACGTCAAAAAGTCTTCGGATATTATGAATGAATACCTGGGGCTTTGATTCGGCTGAAGAAAAAATGGCCCTTGATCATAACTAATACCAGCCTCTTCTTCTCACTAATTACTGCGTAATTAGTCGAGATCAATAAATATAACCTATTAATATAATATACTTTTTTTAAAATCTCGAAAAATTTCTTAGAAATTTTTGAGAAGAAGAGGCTGAAATAGATTTTGACCAAGCTGCAGTTTTTTCTTCAGCCGAATCCACGACCCATAAATTTTGCCTTATAATATTCGAGGACTTTGTGACGTTACCCTTTCCTGAAATAGGGGACTAATTACATAAAATAAGTGCTTTGTAGTATTATCCATGGAGGTCCCTTGTAACATTATTATTGGAGACACCTTAAAGATCTACTAATGGCCCAAGGAACCTACTAACGAACATAAAATTTTGGCGTTACCAAAATTTTAAACCACCATATGCTCACTAATATGATGTCCCCGACATAACAAAACCATATTTGAAAGTTGATTTGTTCCTCCCTGAGAAACTGACTGCATGTGGTGGATATCTAACCAGCTTCTCTCATGGCAAGGTTTTCCATCTAGATCATGGTGCTGACAAGTGCCGTGATCTCTAAGATAAACCTCATGCTTAAGGTGAGCTGGTAAAAAAACACGTTTAAGTGTTTTTACAGGACGGAAGGATCTTTCAGAAGTGAAGGACCCTCCAGAGGTAGAGGATTTGACAGGAGAATTTATCTTCTTGTATTTTTTTTGTTCCCGGGGAGAGATCTCCTCCTTCTGGCTTCCCCTTGGGCTTTCAAAGACATTTTTGGGTGGCACAGTCTTTTTTAAATCTTCTTTAGTTTCGCTTTTTAAAACTACGCCCGCTTTAGCTTTCAAAACTTTTTTTGATTTCTTCTCTAATATTCGTTTGGCCTTAACCACAGGATCATTTCTTTCTATATAGTCATCGCACAGAATTTCTATAATATCTTGCATTTTCAATACATCATTAGTTTTTTGACTCAATATCTCACTCACTCTCTGGAATTTTTTAAACCTCCCCTCAGTCATAGGAAGCTGCATTTTTATTAAATTCTCGGCAACATAACGGGCGTGTTCTGAAACGCGAGTGCATGGGTCCGCTTTTGCCACTAATTTTTCAAGTTCTCGTTTTGACATCTTCTTTACACGTTCTACCCACTCTTCCTCATTAGAAGGGTCAATATGAGCCATCACTTGTTTTAATTTAGAAACTGAAATTTCTTTATTTTTTAAAGCCAGATCCATCACCCGGCACTGGCGAGCTTTACGGGAAACACCAATATAACTATAAGCCTGGGACTCGCTTAACTGAAGCGTAGAAACCGCATATTGAAACAGGCTACGAAAACCGTAGTAAGCATACACTTTCTTATGATCCACTTCTTGTAAAATTTTAATTAAATCATATTCTGCATTTTTTAAAACTCCCACAGCATGAATGGCGTTTTGATTAATGAAAGCATATTGTTTTTGCGTGAGTTTTTCGTATGTTTTTTTGTAGGCCATGATATTTTCTCCTTAATGGGTAGCTAAAAAATAAATTTATATAAGTCCAAAAATTAAGGACTTATATGTATGCAGAGAACATAACACGGCTTTTGAAAATGAAATTTTAGCACTTAAACAGCTGATAGTTAGGATGAAATTAAAAAGCTTTCCCCGGGGATAAAATAAAATATATAATTAGAAGGAGGTGCTTTATGTAAGTATAAGGCATGGGCTAAGCCTTATGTGTGGAATACAATTAAATTGAATTATTTTTGAGTTTTATGTGTCAATAAAATAGTTAAATGATGCGTATTTCCTTTAATCTAGAAGCGTTTCGTTAAAGCTGTCATATTAAAATTTCTATGAAACAGTCACTCGGGACTTAAACTGGCTAGTGGTATTGTCTGCATATTCAAATACAATAATCTGTGTTTACTAGAGCTATATGAAATAAAGATTTCATAATGTTCAGTCATAAAAGTCCTATAGATTATTCATGAAATTTTCCAAATTACTAAAACAACCGGCTTAGCACTGTATTAACGCTCAAGTGAGTGTCTTTAACATTTTCTTTTCGTCCACTGAGTTTCTCGGATATTGGCCACTTGTTTTCTTAGAATGGTCATGCTAGAAACTCCCTAACATTGAATATATTGATCAAGGGGGATTTATGAAAATTCTAATTCTATTAGTTTTATTGACATCGTTCAAAGGTATATATGCAGCTGAAAAACCTTCCTGCTCCGAAGTAGCTGGCGAAAAGGGTTGGGTACTGAAATATGATGGCTCTGAGCGATTCAAGCCAGATGCAAACTGTTCTGAGAAGGAAGTTGTTTGCCACGCCATTGGTTCAAGGTCCGAAGGCTGGTGGGCCAAAGAGGACCACCCTATTCACATCGACAGAGCACGAACTGTCCAGCTGACCTGTAATTCAGATTATGGCAAAGAACTACTTGATTTAGATTTTCGTGATTACTTCTGCAAAGATGGGTTCGTTTACGAGAGCTACTTTGACCTATTGATGTACGACGGTTGTGGAAGCTTATAATTTTAAGCCTCGAACCACCGATGACAATGCTTTTAGTATAAAAACTGTCCACTGGTTTAAAATTAGAATTTGGTAGTTTGAGTTCAGTTAACTTGTGCAATTACAAAACCTAGCTTTAGTGATCTTTATGGATCAACGTGAGTCTAAAGAACTCATGGTCTGTATTTTTGATTGGCACAGTTAAGCTTTAATAATTTTGAAAATTTGCCTGTGGAATAAGAGTTTAATGGCACATATCACCACACAGACCTCTTGTAATTATTCTCGAAAGATCCTGTGGGTAGAAAGCATTGACTGCAAAACCCCCTGCACCTAGGATAAAATTATGGATCAATATATTTATGTATTCTTATCTTTCTTTTGCCCGTATCTAGGGAGCCTTATAATGCAAGCTTTGATTGCTCGAAGGAAAGAAAATAAAATTTTTTTTGTGGCAATAAAAGATCCAAGTGTTCAAAGTCTGTCTCTTCTTATCGGTTTGATGTCGGCCTCTTTTACTCAGTTTAAGTAAATATTAATGGGTTTGTGTCACTTTAAGGGCGCAGTTAAAGACACTTGGTTTTGTTCAAAATATTTTTGAAACTCAGTGGGATTCTGACTGCACAGTATTCCTTAACAATCATGATAATTTCTGAATAATAAGTAGGAATTAAAAAATAACATATTGTTATTTGAACATTACTTATAAGGAGAAACTCGGAGAACTAATTTCACTTTATCATTATTTTTAGACAGTACCTTATCAACTTTTAGTTGGGTCACTTTAACAAGTATGGGAACTAGTCTTAACCAACTAATAGGAGGTGAAAATTTAGACTTTAAGCTTGTAGTACGATAAAAAGATAAGCCTTTTTGAAAATATGAGGCATTATACTCCGATATTAACATCTCTCTAATTAGTTTTTTCTTTAGGTATATTTCAACTTTAAAAATCCCTAAAAATTCATAGCCTTTACCTCCATTTCTAAAATTTGAATGAAAAGTATTCTTTGCAAAACTGAGTGCTATTTCATGATCATATCTATATTTCGGTAATATTTTATATTCCTTAGTAAAGCCTTTTTGTGAAAAATCAAAATCTGAGTCTGACACTAAAGGGGTATAGAAGTCTTTAGGTTTACTAAATGAGTGCTTAACCCACCAAAAAACACTTCCACAGCTAGAAAAAGTTAATAATGAAAATCCTACTAAGCCCAATAGGATTACTTCCTTTCCCTTTAAAGAGAATTTCATTTTACCACCTTAGTTTTACTTAGTTAGCTTATTGCTAAATTGAATTCCTGTCATCAAAACCAATGTTATACAAAAAAATTTAATTTTTAGACTCTACAATTCAGATATTCAATACTTTCAGTATTTTAAAGCTAGTATTCGTAATCAAATATTAGAAAATGAATCCTGTTAAGGAATGTGGGTTTATGGCAGTTCTTTTTAAATATTTATGGCTGCAAGCTGAATGTACCTTAAAAATCAAATGATACTTATTAATTCGCAATTATGGAAAAATCCATATTTTCTCACAGAGATCCACCTGAAAGCTATTGAGGCGGATTGTACGGATAAAGGGGGCTTGTTTAGCCTTAAAGTGACCTAAATTTGTAACTCGTATTCCCATAATATTAAGTTTTCTCACCCCCTATATTGACCCTCCATCCATGAAGTGATTTATTTGGTCATCTGTTTTTTTTACATGAAAATGAAAGGGTGATGAGATGATTATTGGAGTTCCTAAGGAAATTAAAATTAGTGAGAATAGAGTGGGTTTAACTGAAAAAGGAGTTAAGCAATTAGTGGGCGAGGGTCACACTCTTTATGTAGAAAAAGACGCTGGCGTTGGCTGTTTGATTTCCAATGAGGATTTTGAAAAAGCAGGGGCTAAAATTCTTGATACTAAAAAAGAAGTTTATGAAAAAGCAGAAATGATCGTAAAAGTTAAAGAACCTTTGCCTGATGAATATGAATTAATGCAAGAAGGACAAATATTATATACTTATTTACATTTAGCCGCTGAGCCTAAATTAACAAAGGTTTTGTGTGAGAAAAAAATTAAAGCTGTGGCTTATGAAACCATTGAATTTCCAGATAGATCATTACCATTATTAACGCCAATGAGTGAAGTAGCAGGAAGAATGGCTACTCAAGTAGGCGCTTTCTATTTGCAAAAAGACAATGGTGGCAAAGGGATTTTACTTGGTGGAGTTACCGGTGTTCAAAGAGGTCATGTGACTATAATTGGTGGTGGTGTTGTTGGAACAAATGCAGCCAAAATGGCAGTGGGCCTTGGTGCTGAAGTGACTATTTTAGATGTGAACCACAAACGCTTAGAGTATCTTGACGATATTTTTCAAGGGCGTGTAAGAACACTATATTCTAATATTGTTAATATTGAGGAAGCAGTGAAAACTTCAGATTTACTCATCGGTGCTGTTCTAATTCCAGGTGCAAAAGCTCCCCAGCTGGTTTCTCAGGAAATGGTTGAGTCTATGGCACCAGGTAGTGTTGTTGTGGATGTGGCTGTTGATCAGGGCGGTTGTATTGCGACCTGTAAGCCTACCTCGCACACCCATCCCACATATGAAGTTAACGGTGTTATTCATTACTGTGTTCCAAATATGCCAGGAGTTGTGGCTAGAACATCTACCTATGCCTTAACCAATGCCACTATGAAATATTGCTCTATGATTGCTGAAATGGGTATTGAAGACGCTGTTTCTAAAGATGAGGCTTTGTATAAAGGTGTGAACGCATATGATGGTTATGTTACTTATGAGCCTGTGGCACGTGATTTGGGGTTAGAGTATCGTCCTTTGTCACTATAGTTTTTGATTATGAATATTTTCGTCTTTGATTCGGCTGAAGAAACATATATTTTCAGTCGTAACTTATTTCAGCCTCTTCTTCTCACTAATTACTGCGTAATTAGTCGAGACTAATAAAAAAAGACTAATAAAAAAATAAGTGAAATATACATAAATTTATTAGTAGCCTAAATTTATTATAATATTTCCCCACTCCTGAGTGTTAATATGAGGGATTCCCATTTTTGATAATCTTTGTTCTACGATCTTATGTGGGTGTCCATAGCGTGATTTTCTATTGCTTGCTAAGGATTGTTTTAGGTGTGGCAGGGATTTTAATAGTAAAGTGGAAGTACTTGTTAAACTGCCGTGATGACCAAGAACTAAATAATAAATTTTTTGCTTTAATTTTTTTGCCCACCGAGTTTCATCTTTTTTGGTGGAGTCTCCAGGAATAAGGATTTGTTGCTCAACACTATAGACCTTGCTGCTTGCATTGGTGGAAAGAGTTGACTTGCTAAATAAAACTTCCTTGTAGTTATTACTTGCTTCTGTACATCTAGGTACCCTACTTAAGAACTTTTTGTTGCGCCAGTGATGAAATTGACCACCAGGTAGATCTAAGATGCATAGTGAGTAAACTTTATATGAAAATTTTTTTGTTAGGTTTATATGATCTATATCCCAATGAGAGAAGGAAACTATATTTTTTTTAAGACCGCAATATTGTATTATTTTTTCCCATGGGGCTTTTTCACCTCCCATATCAAAGTGATGGCAGTAGTCTGATGAAATAAGAGTGGCCCATTGGCCTTGTCCCACGTCCCATAATATCAACTTTTTTACCTGTTCATTCAATGTAGGTATACAATTTAACATAATAGAAAAAAATAAAAATAATTTAGTAAGATACATGTTTTTTAATCAGCAAGTTAGAGCAGTAGGTTAAAATTAAGAGAAAAAGTAAATAGGACCATAGGGCGGGTGTGGTTAATTTATAATGATATGCAGAAATATTAGAGTAGGACGATACTTGCTCTAGTACTAGAAATACAAAATCATAAATTTGGTCTGTCACCCCGTGCAATGGTGGGATAATGGCAGTGAGAAAGCTCACCGGGATAAAAATTAAGAATAGAATTGGGGCTAAGATGATTTGAAACAATATGGTAAGGGGGCTTGGTAAAAAGTGAAATTGGATAATTATCGGTGAACTCAGTAAATAAATAAAGCTAGCTTTACATAAAGAATTATATTTCTTGAAAAACGCTTTGTTATGTAGATTGAAGGCTATGAAAAAATCATCATGAATCACTAATGTACATAGAGAGCTGAGTATGAGAGATTTGGAATGTATTAATTTTGGAAACAAAATAAAACAACATAACAAAACTATTAAAATTTGAATGGGCAGAGGAATAAAAAACTTATGATTTTTCGAGACTTTTTTTAAACAGAGGGCAATAAAAGCTCTTAAGACGGGACTGCTAAGATCACATATTAAGGTGTATACTCCAATTAAGCTGAGTATTAAATGGTTTTTAAATTTCAGCTTGTGTAATGTTAATATTAGAAATTTATGTATAAAAATTAAATGAGCTCCTGAGATCACTGTTATATGTATCAGTCCAAGTTTTAAAAATACTAATTTTTTTTCAGGGGCTTCAAGTTTTTTTGCACAAATGAGTGACTGATGAAAAAATGACCAACTGCCTAGTTGTGATGTGTGAACAAGGCACCAGTTGTGTAACGAACTGCTGAACTCTGCTAAACCATTATGCAAACTAAGCGTTTCAGTTGTGATATAAAATGTAAGCAAAGTTAAAATATAACCCATGGACATGTGTGAAATGCAGTATTAATGCCATATTCAGTGGACGTAATCATTGATCTTACTAGATCTAGTTGTCCGAATTTTAAAATTTAAGGTTCTGTACTCGGACAATGATGAAAATAGCAATATAGTGACTATACTTCATAATTTCATATAGTTAGACTTGCTAAAAGCGTTAGCATTCCGCTAAAACCTGCATGGATACTTAGGTCTAAAGTCTTGGTACATAAGCAGTCCACATTGGTTGTGGATAAGTGTGTGTTTATGGTTAGGTCTTTGTAAGAATATGAAAAAATACTAGTAACATGACTTTAATGCATGTCATAATAATGCTAGATATTTAAGACATTAGTTACTTAAATTAGGAATGTGTCTGTGAAAAAGAATCCGGGCCAAGCAAATTGATAATTCAAAACAAGGATGTTTTGCATGAAGTTGAGTTTATCTCTATTTGTATTACTTATTTCACTTAGTATTTTTCTTAGCATTTCCTTTGAACATAAAGTTTTTATTAATGCTGTTCATGCTCAAGATGACTTTGATGAAGCGTTTGGAGAGGAATCTTCGGATGACTTTGGTGGAGAATCCTCAGATGATTTTGATGAGTTTGAAGATGATGATTTTGAAACAACAAAAAAAACTGATGGTGATCAGCCAGCAGAAGATCTTGAAGATGAGGTTAAGGTAGCGGAAGAAGATACAGGTGATGATGAAACAGAAAAAGCTGAAGTAGAGGACCCTCCACCTGCTGAAGATCCAAATCTTCAAGAGGAGGAAATTGCCGAGGAAGATATTGAACAGCCTGAGGCTAATCCTGTTGAGCCCGAAGAGGAAGTTGTGGTTGAGAATAATATCCCTGATGAGGTTCCACCGGAGATTGAAGAAGAGCCTCCACAGCAAATTGCCCAAGATGAATTGTCCAGGCAGCCTGATGACCCAAATTATCAATATGAAGCTAAGCTGTATGAAATATATGTAAACTATTACAAAAACCCCATTCCTCAGCAGGCGTGGAGTAAGATTATTGGTCAACGAGAAAAAGATAGTTATAAAATACAAAAAGGCGATTCTCTTTGGGGTATAAGCCAAGTGTTATTTGGTGATGGTCATTATTGGCCAAAGGTTTGGTCAAAAAATGGCTCTATTCAAAATCCACATTTGATATCTAGTGGAAATAGTATTCATTTCTTATTAGGAAACGAAGATAGTGGACCGTCTTTTTCCATTGCTGAAAATGAAAAAGAGGAGAACTCCTCTCCTGAGCTACAAATAGCTAAAAAGCCTACTGATGAAGAAAATGAATATGAAATCAAATTACCTCCACCCTCAATTGAGAGCATGCCTGTTTTAAATGTACTGCCAGCAAGTTTACCAAATTTGGTGATTAAACAAGATAACTCCACATATGATGAGTTTGGTGTAGCTAACATTTCGGGAGGAAAAACTAAAACAAAATCTGTGATTTTGGTTACAAACTATATCCAAGAAACTCCTATTCCTTCTGTGGGTTTAGTAAAAGAAGTGGAATCTGGTTTAAATTCTGCGGCAAGATTTCAATATGTTTTTGTTGAGTTCCCAAAAGGCGCAACTAAGATTGGTGAAAAGTACCTTGTTTTAGAAAATGTAGGAAAATTAGAGAGTGGTCTAGATAATGAAATGCTTGCCGATAAGGATATGCAGGGGTTTGTTGTGGAGATTCTTGGTGAGATTGAAATAGTAGATCAAGTTGGCTATGAAGATGAAGATGAGTTAGAAAGAGGCCAGGATATTTTTAGAGCTTTAGTTTCTCAAAGTTATCATTTAGTTAAGGTGGGCGATCGTTTAGTAAAGGGTCATGTGAAAATGGAATCTTCTGGTTCGCAAGGAGTGGATTCTGAAGTTGTGGCTCAGGTCATCGGTGGAGATGGTGTACACAAAAATAAACGATTTGGACAAAGCTCACTTGTTTATCTCAATCGAGGAAGAAGTGACGGGATGGAAATAGGGCAGATTTTACCAGTCCGTAGTGTTAGAAAGCTGAGGTTTAGTGATTCGTTGGTCAGGTCACAAAGTAAGGTGATAGGTAAAATTAAGATTGTGAAAACCACACCAAAGTACTCCACAGCTGTTGTTGTTGAGAGTTCTAGTTTTATTGAAATCGGTGACCTTACTGGTATTGGAAAGCTATTGCCTCAAAATTCTCCTTTAAAAGCAAAAAAATCATTGGCAGAAAATCTTATAGATGACCTTAAAGATGAGAGAGAAGAGCAAGACTCAGAGGACATAGCTGGCGAACCAGAAGATATTGAAGGTGAGGAATTGCAAACAGCTCAAGGTAAGGAACCTCCCACAGATGAATCTGATGAGCTGGTGGACGACAGTGAGCAAGGTGATTCTTCTGATGACCCTATCGATGATTTTGATGACACAGGTGACTTGGAAGAATAGACCACCTTGTACTTAGAAAAATTTTGGCAAGATTATTGAATACGGACCTAACAAAAAAGGAAGGTTCGTATGTACAGTATAAATTCAAAAATTAAAATAGCATGCCTAGGCTGGTTAAAACAAAATCTCAAGCCTGAGGTACTCACTCCCTTGGTAGAGCTCCCGCTGGATCGGTTAGATGAAGGAATATTAAGTCTCAAAATCAAGTCATTAAATTTAATTATTGAGAATAATGAAGACTGGAATTCGGATTTTAGCAAAGCTATGCTTTGGTTAAAAAAAAATAATGTTCAGTTTGTGACATATTGGGATGATGAGTATCCTATGGTTTTTAGAGAGTTGAAGTATCCTCCTCTTATTTTGACATATAAAGGAGTACCGGCTTGGCTGTCTCACCGTTGTATTTCAGTTGTAGGGAGCAGAAATCCAGGAGCCTATTCTGAACAGTGGATGCAGGAGGAATTAACAGCCTACTTAAAAGAGAGTGACGGAATATGCTTAGTCAGTGGTGGTGCAAGAGGCGTGGATCAAAGAGCGCATAAAATTGCAATTCGGTGTGAAAAGCCTAGCCTGTGTTTTTTACCTTCTGGGATAGGTAATGTTTACCCAAGTAATCTAACGCCATGGCTAAAGGAAATTACCAATTGTGGGGGAGCGGTAGTAAGTCAGTTTCATCCATTAGCTGAAATGAAAAAGTATTATTTTCAGTTAAGAAATGCGCTCATTGCAACAATATCAGAAAACACACTGATTATTGAGGCAAAACGTAAAAGCGGAACATTTATGACGGCAAGACTAGCCATAGATTATGGCAGAGAAATTCAGGTTTTACCCATATCGCCAACAGAAAATGCCGGTTTAGGTGGTTTAGATTTAATATTTGCTGGAGCTCCTATTGTGAGGTCCTATGAAGATATTAACCCATGACAATCTGTGAGTAGTTTTTTAGTATATAAAACATATGAAGGGAAAACTCTCACTATCATTAGGCCGTTTGGCTATGAAATATATATTTTTTGAAACTCTACCGAGCTTTTTGTTTGGTGTTGTGGTTTTTGTCTTTATCTTATTAATGTTTCAAGCACTTCGGTTAACAGAGTTTGTTTTGGTTCATGGGGTAGAACTTCAAACCATTTTAAAAATAATGACGTATCTCACAGTGAGTTTTCTACCAGTGATCTTGCCCATGAGTTTGTTGTTTGCCGTACTACTTACCTACGGTCGATTAAGCCATGATTCTGAAATAGTAGCCTTCAAATCTCTTGGTTTAAATCATTTCCATATAGCCTTACCAGCTTTTGTTTTAGCAATTTGTGCCAGTATAGCTTCGGCTCACACCTCATTTAGCTTGGCTCCATGGGGGAATCGAAAATTTGAAGTTATAATTGATAAGATGAAAAAAACCAAAGCGGCAACTACTCTTAGAGCAGGTGTTTTTTCTGAAGGGTTCTATGATTTAGTAATATATACAAATGATGTGGATGAAGACACTGGAGAGTTAAAAAAAGTTTTTATCTATGATGAACGAAGTTCTGAGTCACCTTTAACAATTATTTCTCAAGAAGGGCAGATTATAAATAATCCTAATATGCCCGGGCATAAATCTTTACTCAGGTTAAGAAAAGGCAGTATTCATAGAACTCAGTCAAAAAATTATACAAAAATTGATTTTGAAACTTATGATGTGAATTTGTTTGACCCAGTGGACACCTCATTTAAAGAAAAAACACTTTTATCCTTAACACTGGATGAGTTAAAAATTAAATTGCTAGATAAAAAGCTTTCTAAAAAAAATCATTTAAAAATTAAGACTGAATATTATAAACGCTGGGCTTTGTCGTTTTCTTGCATTATTTTTGTTCTAATTGGAACTGGCTTGAGTATCACAGCTAATAACCGAGCATCAAAATCCAATGGAGTAGTTACCTCAATTGGATTGATTGTGCTTTATTGGATTTTATATGTAACTTTTGAAGGCTTTGCACGCAATGGCACATTGCCTGCCCTTTTGTCTGTATGGATACCTAATGTATTTTACTTAACATGGGGGAGCTGGGTTACTTATAGGTCCATATAAACTCCAATTTATGGCCCTTAATTCCCCAAGACTCATTTAGCTTTCATAGGTACTCACGTCGAGCGATGCGTATCCGGGTTGTGTCATTTTCACCCAGGCCTAAATCTAAAATTTGAAGCGCAAACACCTTTAGAGGCACGAGCACGAGCGGGTGCGAAGCGTCTTCGGATGGCGTCATCAAAGATGACGCAACCCGGATACGCATCGCTCGACGTGAGTAC
>JABJQG010000006.1 GCA_018663505.1 Pseudobdellovibrionaceae bacterium
AGGCATATGGAGTTTATATTTTAGGCAATACAAACTTGGAATATTAGATGAAAGAAAGCAACGATTTATAGGTAAAATGATGTTATAGTGTAACCCATGTTGTGACCAGAAAGTGTAACCTATGTCGTGACCAGTTACACCCTTAGGCCCGATCTCCCATGGATGGAAACGCCCCATGTGGAGAACCAAAAATCACTACTTCAAAACCATTTTCACTTTTAAAATAACAGTATCATCAATAGTTTTGTCACCTAGGTTTTTAAAGAAACTGCCTGATCCATATTTCATGTTATAAAGAGTGCGATCAAAAGCCAATTCGCCTTCATATGTTTTGCCCTTTTTTGTATAGGCCATAGAAACAGGGTTAGACTTTCCCATGATGGTAAGGGTACCAAACATATAACCACGATTTAATTTAGTAACTTTAAGACTTGCTGTTGGATATTTTTTAAGATTCAAAAAGTCTGCACTCTTCATATGTGTGAGAAATTTAGTTTTCCATTTTCCTTTAAGGTCAGTATTGTCGAGGGTATTCATATCCACAACTACTTCTCCACTATTAATTTTTCCTAAAGTGGTGTCCACGTTAGCAGACTTAATCTTAAGTGTGCCTGAGTGAGTATCTCCTGTGATTTTTGAACCACTCCAGTGAATACTGCTTTTACTTAGATCTAAGGTAGATGCAAAAGCGCTACTTGTTGCAACTAGGATTAATAAACTAATTACTGTTTTCATTGTTACTCCTTTTCAATGAGTGTGTGTACATACTTAGATAGAAATCTTAAGGTGTAGAGTGGTAAATAGAAAGTTAAATCATTGAAACATCACGTTAATTTTATTCTTTTTAAGATATATTATTGGTTTATTGGGGTAAAATTATCTAAAAGAAAATGAATTGAAAGTGAGACTTAAAATATGTCAAAAATTATTCTACTATTAACGGCAATGTTAGTAATAATAAATAACCAAAATTTATATGCTCAAGAAGGTGTATATAAAGTTATTATTGAAAAAGAAAAGAGAAAAGAAGCTAAACGTTGGACTCTTGCAGACTGGTTATCAACTAAAGAACGTAATCGCCAAATGGATATGTGGCTAGCCCTTCATTCCTCCGATACTGATTATGAATTTTATTTCAATTTAGACTATGCTACTCAATCAACCACTGAATCTAATTCGGCTTTGGGGATTGTTGATCAGGCAGTACCTGTTTATCGTGCCGGTTTTGCAGCTTACGCAACTATAATTGGACTAGAGTATAAATTTAGCAAGATGGGTGACTACCGTGGTTCTAAATCCTATATAAATTTACGTATTTTTGGAACCAGTAACCAAAATACAAACTTCACGTTGTTTTATGGCAATCGTAACTATACAGAAACTATTTTGTCCTCACTAGGGGACGAGCAGTTTAAAAATGATTTTCTAGGTTTTTCTTACACTCTATATCTTTTGAAGCATTTTGGTCTGCAGGTGAATGTGGAAAACTATTTAGCAAAAGGTTCTGATAAAAGCTTAAATTTTGACGGATCGCTCATAGAGACTACAATATTTGTGGGTTACGGGTTTATGAGAGTCTACGGAACTATGTCCAAAGAACCCATTAAATATACTCAATTAAGTACCTCAACAACACTGGAGTGGGCACGAGATGGACTTTATGGTGGTGTGAAGCTTTTCTTTTAGATGAAGGTTTGAACATTGTTAGTCATATTTAAACTAAGTTATTTTTAATAAATCGGTATATTTTATGAATCAAGTTTGTTAGAGAAAAATATTAACGGTGAATTCTATTTTGATTGGGGTTTATGAATAGGGTAATTACTGTAGCGATTAAGTTTAAAATTAGTGTCGTTAAATGATAAGCTGAAGTCAGGAGATATGGATGACAATAATTCTCTTACAACAATCGTGTTTCCAATTAAATATGCAGATTTTGCTCTAAAATTACGTATTGATTGGTTGCTGAGGGAAATCTTTTTTTTGTCAAAAACTTTTAGAGTTACATCATATAAGAATGTAGTATCTGGTGATAAATAACTCGATTGAGCATTGTTTGCTTGTACTAAGAAGCAATATTGATCATTGCATGTCTTAAGTTGGTAGAGTTTGTATGCTGTATTCTTTGCAGAGGTATTTATTGAAAAAACACATAATACAGATAGGTATGCTATCTGTATTATGTGTTTTTTGTAGAAAAAATCAATTATTCTAGAGTTAGTCATAGCAATTAACTTGGGGGTCCTTAAGCAATACTTTACTTGCATCACCATTAGGGAACATTCCACCAAATGTTTTATCACTGAATGATGTCCCTTGCCCACATTTGTCAAATTTATCAGGTGCAAGTTTTAATAAATCATCCACAGGGTTTAGTAGTAAAGCAGCAGGTCTCATAAGTGTACTAACTGTCCTTCCTGTTTTTTCTACTTCTATATTCATAACGCCACCAGATAAATAGTTAGTCATTTTATCTAGAACATCATTTATATTTTGATTATCATCGGTCAGTTTTGACAGGCAGACATCAGATTTAATAAAGTTTCTTTTTCTGTTTTTTCTGGTTTCTTTGCCAGAAGGGCAAAGAGTCTTTTGTTGTTTTAAAACCCATCTAGTAGCAGCAACAACGTCAGAACCCATGCCTATTATATCTTTTAACCCATTATTAGTTCGAAGTTTTCCAGCTTTAGCATTACTTTTAAAATAACCGACAATTTCTTTGTGTGTAGGGGTAAGCGGCACTTCATAAATATCAGTATTGTCATCATATTTAGAAATAAACTTACTAAATCCGTTTAAATCATACGCTGTAACTAATGATGTGTACATTTGCATACCAGCTTGCATATGTTGAAGAGCTTCAATATCAGCCTTATCCAGTTTGATTGTTAGGGCGTTAAGTAGATCACACTTCTTGTCATATTCGATATAGTTTTCTGATGTTAACTGAACGGAACATTCCTCGGAAGCATTATCAACAGTTGCGCCAGCAAACAGTACATTTATGTGCAGAGTTAAGTTCATTTCCTTATTAGCTTTTAAGAATTTACGAAAATCATTTTGACCAGTTCTATATTCGTCTAAATAATCTTGAAACTCTGATTCATTTGAGATATCTGCTTTTCCTGAATTGTCTAATAAAAATGTTTTAAAACCACTTTTTGGAAATCGGGCAACAGTCTCTTTATACTCCTTGATGGCATCGGCATCGCCATGTTTTAAAACCGCTGGTTCTACCCTTTTATAAATCCCTCTTAACTTCATAAATGAAGCGACAAAACCTTTGTAGAATTGAGCTCTTTTGTTATTTGGGTCAATATTTAAAGCTCTGCTAAAGACAAGGTCGGCATACATAAATCGAATTGGATCCATAAGTTGTTCTCCAGCGAGAGCTAACTCTTCAGCAAGTTGGTTTGCTGGAATAGATTTGTCATAAGCATTTGGGTTAAGATTTATTTTTCCTTTATTATTATTCTTGTTGTTATTGGTGCAAGCCGTCATAAGACTCATAAGGCAAGCCCCGAGGACAACTTTATTTACTATTTTTTTCATTATAATTTCCTTTTTTTTGTTGGTCTCTTTAGCTTTATAACTTTCAATTTACCTATTCATTATAATTAAGCTGCTAAAAAAGTTTTAAAAAGAGAGTCAATTTCATTTGTATATTGTGCATATTCAAATAAGATGCCACCACCTAACCTGTCGAAATTATTAGATAAATATAATTGTATTAATTTCATGTGATTATTTTCCTTCAAATCAGATGAATTTGTTGTACAACTTATCAAGTTTTATAACAGTTTTGAGCTAATGGATTTTTTTCAGGCTAATAGAGATTAAATTACTACTGTGAAAATAAGGATTTAAGTGGGTAATTGAAATTATGTTAAAAACTTGTGAAATTATGTGATGTGAAAAAAATTTAAAATAATATTTTAATAGTTATCCCATTTAGCTCCTTAGAGGTTTGTAAGTTTGAGCTTAATAAAACTCATTTGTGAATTATAAACAGCATGTCTTGTTATTACTAGAGAATCAGGTAGTCTAGCTCCCGTAATTAACAAAGGGGTTAATCGTGAAAATTAAACAGATTCATCATGTGGCGTATAGATGTAAAGACGCTAAAGAAACAGTAGAGTTTTATAAAAAAGTTCTGAAGATGGATTTTTTAGTGGCCATTGCCGAAGATAAGGTACCATCAACAAAAGAACCGGATCCTTATATGCATGTTTTTATGGATGCTGGACAGGGAAATATTTTGGCTTTTTTCGAAATTCCTAATTCTCCAGAGATGGGTAAAGATCCAAATACTCCAGCTTGGGTTCAGCATATCGCTTTTGAATTAGAGACAATGGAAGAGTTAATGACGGCCAAAGAAGAGCTTGAGTCTCATGGACTTGATGTTATTGGACCTACAAATCATGGAATAATTAAATCAATTTACTTTTTTGATCCAAATGGTCATCGTTTAGAGCTTACTGTTCGCACAGGTACTGCAGATCAATTAAAGCAATTAAATGGTGTGGCTCAAGAAATGTTAGATGAGTGGGCAGTGACTAAGAAAGCTCCTAAACATGCAGCTTGGATGCACGAAGAAGAGTTTTCAAACTCATAGAATAATTTTAATATTTTCAGGGTTAATGGTGATGGCATTTCCCTGAAAGTTACAAGCGTAAGCAGTAACCTGAACACCAGCATCGTTAGCTGTTCTTAAGAGCTCGCCATATTTAGGGTCAATGTCATCGGCTGGTGTAAATCGGTTACAGTCTTCTCTTTGTATGAGAAAGAAGATTTCGGCAGTGTGTCCTTTTTCAACTAGGTGAACCAACTCTTCTAAATGTTTTTGCCCACGAGTGGTCACAGAATCTGGGAAGGTGGCCATTGATGGGTCAGTGTCCGAGGTTAAAGTAACATTTTTCACTTCTACAAAATGAAACTTATGGTCATTAAAGGTTTTCTCATCTAATTTTTTTATTTTTTCAAGCCCCTGTTCTTTGTCCCAAAGCACGAGGTCAATACGACTTTTATCACTAATTTTTACTTCACGCTGAGCATGGTTATATTTGTGCCAATGCTCTACAGCTTTAGTCTCCCAAGCCTCCCAAACAAGTTGATTAGTGAGGTGGGTATTGACGCCAATCCAAGAGGTGGGGGCTTTAATGGCTTGAAGGGTGTATTTTAATTTACGTTTTGGATCATCTACATAAGTATACTTACATGGGGCATCTTCAATAAGGCAGCCCTTCATGCTCCCAGTATTTGGGCAATGTGCCGTAAGCACTTCACCTTCTGGTGTGCGTATATCAGTAAAAAAGCGTTTATAGCGCTTAACAAATTGTCCCTCAAAAATATTATCTTTAAAATCCATAACAAGGTTTTAAATGAGACCTTAGTTTTTTGCAACGTATGGCTCTAAACTAGCAAAACTGCTATATTTGATAGCCTTATACTTACCAGATCTTGACTAAAGCAACCCGTAGGTCAAAATGGTCATGACTAAAATGACTTTTGGGTCATAATGGTCGTTACGAAAAGGCTGTAGGAAAGTCATCACTTTAGAGAGAATTTAATCGTTTTAGGCTCAATTCCCTGCGACTTGCAGCGGGGAGTGGCTTCATTTAAGGCAAAATTAACATTATTTATCCTTTTGGTATTGCACTCAGTCGCAAAAAGTATCGGCGCACCTTTTTGCGACGGGGTGCGGTGTTGAGTGAGCGGGGGATAATTCTATGGTGTTCGTAAAAGTATGTCTTTTTTGGGGCAGTTTGTGTATAAGGTGTGATGGAAAATTCTTCAGATAAATTAAGTAGTAAGAAGGTGCATCGGCGAGAGCCTAAGCCTTCTTGGATTAAGGTTAAGCCGCCAGCTGGCGAAACTTATTTTGGTATTAAAAATATGTTGAAAGACCTACAAATTGCAACAGTCTGCCAAGAGGCGGGTTGTCCAAATATTGCTGAATGTTGGCAGGGAGGTACAGCCACGTTTATGATTATGGGTGATACCTGCACGCGCGGTTGTCGTTTTTGTTCTGTAAATACGGCAAAACTAGATGGAGTGCTCCCTGTAGATGAGCCTGAAAAAGTAAGTTATGCGCTTTCTAAAATGGATTTAAAATACGTTGTGATTACAAGTGTGGACCGTGATGATGTGCCCGATGGTGGGGCGGCACATTTTGCCAAAACCATAGATCTCATTCATCAGTCTTGCCCAGATTTATTAATTGAAGTTTTGACTCCTGATTTTTCTGGAGTGGAAGCGCATATAGATAAGATAATTTCAGCAAAACCAGATGTGTTTGCTCAAAATATTGAAACTGTAAAGCGGTTAACTAAAAGAGTAAGGGACCCAAGAGCTGGGTACGAGCAAACTTTACAGGTTTTGAAATACATCAAACAACAAGTTCCCCCAATGATTACTAAAACTTCTATTATGTTAGGTCTTGGAGAGACAGAGGATGAAGTCATGGAGACCCTTAAAGATCTAAGGTCAGTGGGTTGTGACGTTGTCACCTTTGGTCAATATTTACAGCCAAGTAAAAAGCAACTCAAAGTAGAAAAGTTTTATACACCTGAAGAATTTGATTATTGGAAGATTGTGGCAGATAACTTAGGTTTCTTTTATGTGGCAAGTGGACCCTTGGTAAGAAGCTCCTATAAAGCCGGAGAATACTTTATGCAGGGTATGATTAAAAAAATGAAAACTCAAGAGCAACAACTGGAAAAAGAAGGTGGTACAAATGTTGGTGGTTAATTTACCAGATTTAGGTGAAGGTGTAACTGAAGGGGAAATGGTAAAGTGGTTAGTGAATATAGGGGATAATATTACTGCTGATCAGCCAGTGGCTGAAATTATGACTGACAAAGCTACTGTGGAAGTTCCTTCTCCATTCTCTGGAAAAGTTATAGAATTTAAAGCTCAAGAGGGTGATATTGTTCCCATCGAAACGGCTTTGTTAACTTTAGAAGGCGATGAGTCTCAAGCTCATGGAATTAAATCAAATAATTGTGAGCCTGCTGGCAGTACTGTGGATTCTCAAGCTGTTAATGCTGAAGCCGCATCAACAAATAGTGTATCAAGATCAATTGGTAATAATGAAGCCGGGGCATTAATAACTCCGCCAGTTGCTGGTCAACGTGTACTTGCCTCGCCAAGCACAAGAAAATTAGCTAGAGAAAAAAATATAGATATTAACCAGCTCAATGGGACAGGCCCTGTGGGCAGAGTCACTAGAGATGATGTTTTAGGGTCAGGAGTTCCAGGCGCCGGAGCAACAACATCAAACACTCCTGTTGCAAAGTTGGCAATTCCTGATTTTAAATCTCAAGGCGGAGCTCTTGAAGAGAGAGAGCCTATTCGTGGGATTCGTCGAAAAATTGTAGCGGCCATGCAGTTGTCGAAACAAGTGATTCCTCATTTTACTTTAATGGATGAAGCTGTGGTGACTCAGTTGGTGGAAACAAGAATGCAAATGAAAGTTGCTGCCGAGGAGTATGGAGTGAAAGTGACATACTTACCGTTGGTTATGAAAGCTTTGATTGCCACCTGCAAAAAATATCCTATGTTGAATGCAAGCATTGATGATAATGCCAACGAGATTGTTTATAAAAAATATTTTAATTTAGGCTTTGCTGCTGATACTCCAAATGGGTTGGTTGTACCGGTCATTAAAAATGCCGATCAAAAAACTATCTTACAAATTAGTGCTGAAATTAACGAATTGGCTATTAAAGCTCGCGAAGGTAAATTAGCTCCTGCAGATTTAAAGGATGCTACTATTACTGTGACAAACATAGGGACTATTGGAGGCACATATGCTACTCCAATTATTAATCATCCACAAGTTGCCATACTTGGAATGTACAAAATGGTGAATAAGCCAGTGTGGAAAGAGGATAAGTTTGTACCTGAAAAAGTCATGAATTTTACAATTACTGCTGATCACAGACTTATTGATGGCGCTGTTGCAGCAAGGTTTTTATCTGACTTTTTAGCTAAAATTGAGTCACCATCCAAAATGTTGTTAGAAATGGTATAAGAAGAAATTAAATTCTCAGTGCAACATTGTTGTTCAGTTTTTTTTATTTTAAAAATGAATTAAAGGAGTTTTGAGAAAATGAGTCAGGCTAATAATTATGACGTATGCGTAGTAGGATCAGGGCCAGGAGGATATGTTTGTGCCATTAAGTGCGCACAACTTGGGCTTAAAACAGTCATTGTGGAAAAAGAAAAAATGGGGGGAGTCTGCCTCAATGTTGGATGCATTCCCTCAAAAGCTATGATCTCTGCAGCTCAATTTCTTCATAGAGCTCAACACGATGCTTCTGATATGGGTATTGAGATTCAAGGTGATATTGTTGTTAACTTACCAAAATTAAAAAAATGGAAAGATTCTGTGTGTGATAGAATGTCCATGGGAGTTAATCAACTTCTTAAGGGCAATAAAGTAGATATTATTATCGGTGAAGCTGATTTTTTCAGTGAACAAGAAGTGGAAGTGAAAAGCTCTAAGGGCAAAGAGAAAATAAAGGCTAAAAATATTGTCATAGCCACAGGGTCTCGCCCCATAGAAATTCCAGGTTTTAAAATTGACGAAAAGTCAGTATTATCCTCAACAGGAGCTCTAGATTTAGAGCAACTACCAAAAAAAATGATTACCATTGGTGGAGGCTATATTGGTTTGGAAATCAGTACTTACCTTTGTAAGCTAGGAGTTGAAGTTGAGGTCTTAGAGGCTGGCCCAGCTATGCTTTCAGGAGTTGTGGATAAGGATTGTGTTAAGGTTATTGAAAGAAAATTAAAAAAATTAGGTGTAAAAGTACATTTAAATGCCTTTGCAAAAAGTGTATCTAAAAAAGGGAAATCCACAGAGGTTGTGGCAGAGATTAAAGGTAAAAAAGAGACTTTGATTGCAGATAAAGTTTTGCTTACAGTGGGGCGCAAGGCCAATTCTGATCAAATGAATTTCAAAAAAGCAAAAGTAAACATTGATAGCAATGGGTTTATTGCAATTGATAAACAATGTCGAACTTCAAATAATAAAATATTCGCTATTGGAGATATTGCGGGGCAACCCATGCTTGCACATAAGGCTTCTCATGAAGGAGTTCTGGTTGCCGAAGTCATTCATGGAGCAAATAGAGTCTATGATGTAAAAGGAGTACCAGCGGTGATCTTTACTGATCCAGAAATTGCATCTATGGGAATGACCGAGGAAGAGTGCAAACAGGCAGGGTATGAAAAGTTAAAAGTTGGGAAATTTCCTTTTGCTGCAAATGGTAAAGCTGTTTCTTTAATGGAAACAGATGGATTTATTAAAATTATTGCTGATCATAAAACTAATGTTATTCTAGGAGTACACATCGTTGGACCAGAGGCCTCTAACTTAATTAGTGAAGCCGCTTTGGCTGTGGAAATGGGGGCAACTCTTGAGGACTTGGCATTAACTATTCATCCTCATCCAACCCTGGGTGAAGCCATGATGGAAGCAGCAGAAGCTACTTTAGGGCATGCCATCCATATGATTAATCGGCCCATAAGATAAAATGATTTTTGAAGACTGGGGCTTTATTAATTATCAAGAGGCTTTGACTCGACAACTTGCCCTTGTGGAAAAAGTAAATTCTGGTGAACAGTCAAATACGGTGGTTTTTTGTTCGCACCCACCCATTGTAACTCTGGGAAGAGGAGCCACGAAAAGTGACTTGCAAGGTTGGCAAGGTGATATAGCTGAAGTTCAGCGTGGTGGCCGGGCCACATACCATGGACCAGGACAGCTGGTTATATATTTAATTTTGGATTTAAAAGTCGCTAAAGCTATTCCTTCGCAGGACATAGGTGCTTATTTGCGATTTTTGGAGGGTACAGTAATAAACGCCTTTTCGCACTTGGATATTGAAGCTTATCAAAAAGATGAAGAAATTTTTGATGAAAGTGGGAAAAAGCTTTTAATGACAGGGGTTTGGGTAAATGGGTATAAGGTCGCATCAATGGGTATAGCCTTAAAAAACTGGGTATCTTACCATGGAATTGCTATAAATATTTACAAAGATGAGTTGGCCTTTAGTGGTATAAACCCATGTGGTTTTGCCATGTCACCAATGAGGAGTCTTGAAGATCTTTTTTCTACCCAGATCTCCAGAAATGATCTAATAAATGGAGTGAGGGATTCTTTGCTAGAAGTTGATTTTTAAGGGGCTAGGCATTAGAGTAAGGACTATGTTTTTTTTAAATAGATTCAGCATAACCCAACTATCTGTAGTGGTGTCGACATCACTACATATAATGGTGCTATTGGGATTACATGTTTCATCATATATTGGTAAGCAAGTGGTCCCTATGGGGGTAAATATTGTCTACTCAGCGGCAGAAATTACTTACACGGAGCCTCCAGAAACTAAAAGTAATTCCTCCCATGTTATTGTGTCCTCTGTAAAAAAAATAAAACAGCAAAATAAAATTAATGAAACTAAAGAGAAATTGGGCACTGGCCACAGGATGGTTCAAAGTCAGAAATTTGGTTCAGCAGCAGGAGCTCGACTTAACTTAGAACAGCAGTACTTATTCAAATTGAGAGAACATATTGTAAAGCAAATTGATTACCCGAGAGCTTCTCGTAAGCTAAGGCAAACGGGTCAGGTGATCGTAAAACTAGATATTGATCGATCTGGAAGAATATTAGATGCAAGTATAGAAAAAAAATGTCCCTTTGTGAGGCTTAATCAAGCGGCCTTGACTCTTGTGAGAGGCATTGGGGAGTTTGCTCCATTTCCTAAAAGTATTCAGCTAGCAAGAATTTCAGTACTTATTCCTGTGAGTTACAGCCTTAAGTAGATTCGTCTGTCCAAGTAGTGTGTTGCCACTAAGCTCCTAAATTTAGAATAGAAATCTTACAATTTCACAAAGCCCCTTCTTATAGGGCACAGCTCCTGCTTTGCTGGCATCACCCTTCGGGTGAGCGCTTCCAGCTTGCCAGAGCCCTATAAGAAGGGGCTTTGTGAAATTGTAAGATTTCTATTCTAAATTTAGGAGCTTAGTGGCGGTATAATTGAGGATCATAGAGAAAGAATCTTACTTGTTTCTGAGGGAGGGTATTCAGGCCAGGTGTATTTACCTTAAGTTTCTATAGAATTTACAAAGCCCTTATGGCCAGCGAGGATTTGTGATACCCTTGGCCTCAGTTATGAAAGAAAAAATCGCATTTTACAGTTTAACATTATCTGACTTGGAGTCTGTCTTAGAAGGCTTGGGGCATAAAAAGTTTCGAGCAAGGCAGTTGTTTCAGTGGGTGTATTTACATAAAGAAACTAACCCTGAGAATATGTTAAATTTATCTAAATTATTTAGAGAAGAGATCCCTTCGCTTTTTCATTTTGAGCTTCCTGAGATTATACTTCATAAAAAGAGTAAGGACGGAACTCAAAAATTTCTATTTAGAGTGGGAGAGAAGCTCTCGGTAGAAACTGTGCTAATTCCATCAGGAGAGAGAAACACCCTCTGTGTAAGCTCAGAAGTAGGCTGTAATATGGCCTGTAATTTTTGTTACACTGGAACTCAAAAATTAAAGAGAAGACTTACTGCTGATGAAATAGTAGGGCAGTTCCTTAGAGTGTCTCACTTACTACCAGAGAACGTTAAGATATCGAATATTGTGTATATGGGAATGGGGGAGCCTCTTGATAATACGGATGCTGTTTTAAAGTCTATTGATATTTTGCATGCTCCTTTGGGAATAAATTTATCGCTTAAAAAAATCACAGTATCAACTTCTGGTATTGTTAGTAAAATTCCATTATTAACTCAATCAGGGGTTCGTTTGGCTGTGAGCTTAAATGCTTCAGAAGATGAAACTCGAAATAAAATAATGCCCATCAATTTAAAATGGAACATTAAGACTTTGCTGGAGGCCTGTCGCCAGCATGCCATTGGTACAAAAGATAAGGTGACTCTGGAGTACGTTTTGCTTAAGGGCATTAACGACTCTTTAGAAGACGCACGGCGAGTGTATGAAATTACCAAAAATGTGCCTTCAAAAATTAATATAATTCCTTTTAATGAACACCCCGGGGCGCCCTATAAAAAGCCCTTGGAGAAGGTGGTTGATGCTTTTCAGAATGAACTTATATATTTAGGGGCCCAGACTTTAAGACGAAGAACCATGGGTGACGATATTCTAGCAGCCTGTGGACAGCTGAATTCCGAGGCGACTCTCTAGGCAGAGAACATAATGCCAATTCCATTAAAGGTCCCTCTTTTAAATTTGGATAATTTAACACCCAAAAGGCTCAAACATGCGGTTCTCGCCCTTCAGGCTGCGATCCGAACTCGCTTTTGGCGCAAAATTATCCAAATTTAAAAGAGGGACCTTTAATGGAATTGGTATTATTACCCTATATTCTGTTAATGAATTGTTTTTTTATTCTAAGTAAGGTAGTTATATCGTTCTTGTTTAATTTTTTTTGGTAGGTGAACGGTGTTGTTTCTTCCTGTTTTTGAAGATCTATATGTGTCCAAAGAAGTAGCTAGTCGCAATAGTGCTAACTTGGAACACCCTGGGTTCACTTTTAAATTGGACAAGGTAAAAGAAGAAAAAAGTATAAGTAAATTTATAAAAATTATGTAAAAAAAGAGGGTGTTATGTCTGAAATTTTAGTTGTCGGTAGTGTTGGTTACGATAGTATTTCTACTCCAAGCGGCCACAAAGATGGGATCATAGGTGGTTCAGCAAATTATTTTTCATTAGGAGCTTCTAAATATTCTAAAGTAAATGTTGTGGGTGTTGTGGGCGATGATTACAAAGATGCAGACAAAGAGCTTCTAACCTCAAGAGGTATTGATTTAAAGGGATTACAGCAGATGCCAGGTGAAACTTTTAAATGGTCTGGTAAATATGAAAATGACATGAATGAGGCTATTACTTTAGAAACTCACTTAAATGTTTTCGAAAAGTTCAACCCTATAATTCCCGAGAGCTATAGAGATTCTAAATATGTATTTTTAGCAAACATAGATCCTGTTTTACAAAAAGAAGTGCTTACGCAAGTAAACAACCCAAAGCTTACGGGCCTTGATACTATGAACTTTTGGATACAATCTAAAAAAGAAGATTTGGTATCTATGATTAAGTCAGTAGATGTACTTTTGATAAATGAAGGCGAAGCAAGGGAACTTACTGGTAAGTATAATGGTATTGCTGCAATTAAAGATCTTTTGGCGCTTGGACCAAAGGCAGTTGTTATGAAACGTGGCGAGTACGGCTTTGTTTTATACTGTGAAAATAAATATTTTATCTTGCCAGCCTTTCCAATTGATAATGTTGTAGATCCCACTGGTGCCGGAGACACATTTGCGGGTGGATTTTTTGGTTACCTTTCTAAAATTGACGATGAGTTAGGATTTGAACATTATAAACAAGCTTGTGTTCACGGATGTTTACTTGCCAGTTTCACTGTTCAAGACTTTGGGATTCAACCTTTGTTAGATTTAAGCTGGACTGACTTGGAGAAAAGACAGAGTGAGTATAGGTCTGTAATTCAATAAAATTTATTTTTTTAGAATATCTGTTTAGGCAGAGAGCTTGTCTTAAATATAGCGAGCCCAGTACTAGGTCGGGATTTAATACCTATAATGTAAGTCATTTTAAATGTGATTTTGGGCATTGGCCGTTTCGTTAACACCATAGTCCAGAGCCACTTTGAGAGACTCTATAATCGTCTAGTCTAATATTCAGTTTTTTTAATCAAAAAGATATTGTTTCCGATAACTTACATGATGAATAGAAAAAGAAAAAATATTCTTGCTGATGAGATTGTAGATGATCTTCTAGAACTAGAAGATGCTAGTGAATCTATACAGATTTTAGAACAAGATAAAGAAATTCTATCTAAGGACCCAGGTATTAGGGAGTCCTTTAAAAAGATGATTCAGATGAAAAAGAAATCGTCTAGAACTTTAGCTAAATCTAGAGAAGAGGGCGCTGTAGAATCATTGGATGAAGTTGAAGTAGGTCTTGCCAAAGAAAATAAATCTCATGCTCAGAAAAATAAATCCTTAGAATCAGAACTAAGAGATTCAGATAATATGTCGGTGGCGCAAAAAAGGATATTAGATCTTGAGAAGGACCTAGATGAGTTGAGAATTGAGAATGAAAAAACTCAAGTTGCTGCTGAAATTCTGTATAAAAAAAACCAGCAGTTAATATCCGAAAATGAAGCTGGTGTTTCAAAATATTCAAGACAGATAGATGGGATGAAAACAGAATCCCAACTGCTTAAAGAATCATTGGATCATAAAAATAGAGTCATACACGATTTAGAGTTAAAGAATGAGGAGTTCGATTCTCATTTCAACTCTAGAATACAAAAAATAAGAACACGGGAACGTGACTTAGAAAATAAAAATGAAATTTTAAAAAAAGAAAGTGAAGTTTTGTTACGAAGTAAAAATGATAATATCTTAGCGTTAAATCGTCAGATAGATCAGTTAAAAGTTGAGTTAGAAAATTTTAGAAAAAAGGGAGCTAAACTTAATAAGCAAATTAGAGAGAAAGAAGAATCTATGAATAAAACAATCAAAGCTCTAAAAATGGCTCTGAATTTGCTAGACTCAAGTCATGGCATAGATATTAAGCTTAGAAAGGTAGATTAAGAAAAGATGAGTTGTCCACGTTTTTTAAAAACTTTAGATTTGAATGATTTTTTAGAAAATCTATTTGATTTCTTTGCGTTTAAAGTTGATGTGGCTAATATAATTTGGTTGAGTTACGAATACTCTCAAAAAAATATAGAAAAAAACAATAATAGAACTAGTGAGTTCTTTGCTTCGGTGACTTATGGATCAACGAAAGATTACAAATTTTCCGATAGGTCAATGGGACAAAGTTATCACTTTATTGCAGAAGACTTTACGTCAATTAAGAAGAATAATGATGGGACTTACGACATATTTTTTCTGGTAAAGTATAAAAATAAAAAATTAGGATATATCGTTTTTAAACATATATTTATGGAAGAAACTTTTGTTTTTAGTGAGCAGGTGACGCAGTTACTATCCTCAGCTTCAGAGCAATTACACTATTGTTTAGAATTTGCAAAATTACAAGAGAAGGCTTTTCGAGATGATTTAACACATTTTTATAATCAGCGTTTTTTATCAAATAAATTAAATGAAATTATTAAGCAACACCATGTGAATAAAAAGGAGATGAGTGTTCTATTTATAGATATGGATCATTTTAAGTTTATAAACGATAACTTTGGTCATATAGTGGGGTCAGAGCTTCTCAAACAAATTGCAAATTTATTTGAAAATCATTTAGGAATTAATGATTTAGGAATTAGATACGGTGGAGATGAATTTATTTTATTATTATTAGATAAAAGTGAACAAGAGTCTCTGGAGATTGCTGAGGCCATACGATCTTCATTAGAACAAACTACTTTTTTGATTGATTCACGAAAAATAAATATTACAGCAAGCATAGGGCTTGCATCTTACCCTAAACATGCTAAGAACTCTCAACAGGTTTTAAAGATGGCTGATGAGGCAATGTATAATGCTAAAAGTAAAAGCAGAAACAGAGTCTACGTAGCTAGTTAATGAAATTAAAAGAATGTAGATATGAATGAAAAAAATTAAGCTCATCGTTAGTGATTTACATTTAGGAGTAGGCAGGACTCTAGAAGGAGGGATGATAAACCTTCTGGAGGAATTTCATTTTGATGAAAAATTTCTTGAATTTTTACATTTTTACTCCAATGGGAAATATGAAGAATCCGAAGTAGAGCTAGTATTAAATGGTGATATCCTTAACTTTATGCAAGTGGATTATAAAGGTCATGATTTATCGGTTATTACAGAGCAAGTTTCTTTGGAAAAAACCAAAAGAATTGTAGATGGGCACAAACGTTTTTTTGATGCCCTAAAAAGCTTTGTGGCACGACCAAATGGATCCATTACTTATGTTGTAGGCAACCATGATCAGGACGTCTTATGGCCAGCTGTAAGAGAATATTTGAACGATAGACTGGAAACCACAATTCGCTATAAAAATATTGTGTACTTTGTTGATGGCGTACATATTGAGCACGGGCATATGCATGAAGCAGCTAATCGATTAAATCCAAAAAAATTCTTTATAAAGAAGGATATTCCAGAACCAGTGCTTAATCTTCCGTTTGGTACTCATTTTTTTGTGGATTTAGTGTTGAAAATCAAACAGGACTACCCTCATGTGGATAAGATTCGTCCATTTGACCGAATGATTCGCTGGTCATTATTTAATGAAACCATACTCACTCTTAAATGGATGTTTGGACTTTTTAAATATGTTGTGAAATCCATATTTGGTGAAAGCCGAAGAAAATCTTGGACACTGAAGGGGATTATCCAAATAGTTCTTGAAAGTGCAGTATTCCCAGATTTAAGTAATGCGGCAAAAAAAATACTTTTAAATGAGCGAATCCACACAGTGATTTTTGGCCATACTCATGTCTATGAGTATAGGCAATGGTCTGATGAGCAAGAGTATTTCAATACAGGTACGTGGACCGATCTAACTTCTTTAGATATAGCAAGCTTAGGAAAAATAACTAAGTTAACCTATGTTTTGCTTGAATATCCAGATGAAAGTGAGCGTCCAGTTGGAAGGCTTAAAGAGTGGAGAGGCTACCACCGTATAGAAGAAGATGTGGCCATTTAATAGCACAAAATTTGGTTGTTAATACTAATTTTAGTACACAACTCCCTTTTAAATTTTAAATATTTAGCACCAAATGGCTCAGACATGCGGTTCTCGCCCTTCGGGCTGCGATCCGAACTCGCTTGTGGCGCTAAATATTTAAAATTAAAAAGGGAGTTGTGTACTGAAATTAGTAGAATATGCCAATCCTAGATGTACGTCTGAAATGGTTTTTTAAAATAGTCTTTTATAAATATGAAATTATAGGTAAAATAACTTAGTTATGTCAGATGAATTTAATGATGATTTAGATAAAACCAGTATCCTTACCAGTGATACTTTTAAGATTCGCTTAGCTGAAGCAGGCGAAGCTCCGCCGTGCTTAGTTTTACTCGTGGGTCCAGTGAACTCAGTGGGTAGGCAATGGCCTATTGAGTCTCCAGAAAAAGTGATCGGGAGATCTATTGATGTTCCAATTTCTGTAGAAGATCGTAGCGTTAGCAAGGCTCATGCAAAACTGTTACTGGCGGCTGGTGAAGTAGCCATTATGGATTTAGAGTCCACCAACAGAACCATGGTTAATGAACAACCCGTTGAGCCATTAAAGCCAGTAAAGTTAAAGAATAATGATAAAATTCAAATGGGAAATATTATCTTTAAGTTTTTAGAGAAAGGGAATATTGAGACGGTTTCAGCGGCACAAACTTTTGACCGTGGATTAGTAGATTCTTTAACTAAAATTAATAATAAAGGGGCCTTAATGGCTAAGGGCCCAGAGAATTTTAATAAGGCCAGTATGCTTGGACTTCCTTTTAGTTTAATGACTTTTGATATTGATCATTTTAAGCATGTGAACGACACTTATGGACACGACGCTGGCGATTATATACTTATAGAAATGGTTAGAGTTATAAAAGATAGAATGATTAGAGAAAATGACTTTTTTGCCAGATCAGGTGGGGAGGAGTTTTGTTTATTACTTTTGGGTAGTCATTTGCTACAATCCACAGAAATCGCAGAGCGCATCCGTATTACAGTGGAAAATTTTAAATTTGAATTTAATGGGACACTTATTCCAATAACCATCTCTATAGGCGTATCATGCAAAACAGAGCATGATACAGGTTGGGAAGATATATTTAAACGTGCAGATGAAGCTTTGTATGACTCCAAAAATGGCGGCCGCAACATGGTGAGTGTTAAGAACTAGTCGCGGTACCCATATATATTTAGTGTAAACCTACTTGCCAGATTTTAAAGTACTCCAGAAGTTAGCGTCAGTGGATAGAATGAATTTTACATTTTTATCCAGTACACTTTCGTACACATCTAACTTTTTTCTAAATTCATAAAAGCTTGGGCTTTGGTTATAGGCCTGTGCATAGGTTCTTGTGGAGATGGCATCGGCCTTCCCTTTTAAAAGTTGGACAGTTTTGTAAGCTTCGGACTCAATCTTTTTGAGGTCATAGGCTATTTTACCTTCTATTTTGGCTTTTTCACCGTTACCAATGGATCTAATTTTTTCTGCAATACGTTTTCGTTCAGAAATCATTCTTTCAAAAACTTTTCTTTGTACGGATGCTTCGTAGGTAATGCGCTTAATTTGAACATCAATAAGGTCAATGCCAAGTTCTTTTAATTCGCCTTTTCCTTTTTCAATGATCATTTGGGAAAGTTTTTCACGTCCAATAGTGATGGGCTCAACTTCTCCAGTAATTTTAGAGTCTAAGTCTAATATACGATTTGCATTTTTTTCTGCTTCAGATTTTTTATTTTCAATTTTCTTATCTTTATTAATTTGATCTAAAATTGAGTTACTATTTCTAACAGCTTCAACTAAATTGAAATTTGAAATCACATCACGAGTAATCCCATCAAGAATTCCATCTAATCTTTTTTTAGCAACATTTTCATTTTTAAGAGTTTGGATAAACAATAGAGGGTCGATAATCTGCCAGCGTGCAGTAGTATCAATCATAATATACTTTTTATCTTTAGTAGGGATCTGGTTAGGGTAGCCATCCCAATTTAAAATTCTTAAATCCAGCATGCGAATTTCTTGGATGAATGGAATTTTTACGTGCATGCCTGCGTCTTTTACTGTGCGAACGGGTTTACCAAACTCGGTGATGATCGCCTGGCGCCCTTCGTATATGCGAAACAATGATGCATTAGCTAAAATAAATAAAACTAAAAATGAAACTAAAACACTGAGAAGACGTTTATTCACTTTTTACTCCCTTTTTAAGCTCACCATAAATTGGCAGCAGACCTTTTAATTTATTATCCACAATAAGAGGGTTTTCCAATTTCTTAAGAACTATATTCATAGTATCGAGATACATTCGTTTTCTGGTTACCAGTGGAGCTTTGTTGTATTCTTTCAGTACTAATTTAAAGCGGTCAGTGTCACCTTTTGCGCGGTTAACCACTTCTGTAGCGTAAGCTTTGGCTTTTGAGATTGCTTTGTCAGCTTTACCTCGAGCTTCAGGGATAATTTCGTTATACTTTCTTTCAGCATTGTTTATCACTTGCTCTTGCTCTTGTTTGGCAGCATTGACTTCGTTAAATGAAGGCTGCACAGGCTCAGGAGGGTTAACATCTTGTAGCTTTACTGTGACTACGTTGATGCCTAAATTGTATCGATCAAAAATTTCTTGCATTAATACTTTTACATTAAGGGCTAGCTCAACTCGACCAACGGTTAAAACATCGTTAACAAGCATGTCACCGGCAACTCTTCTCATGATGGCTTCAGAAATATCCCGGATATTTTTTATTGGAGAGCGAGTTTGAAATAAGTATTTTTGGGGTTCAGATATTTGATAGTGAACTGTCCACTCCACATCGGCCACATTAAGATCGCCTGTGAGCATTAAAGACTCAGCATCGAAGCTTTTTTTAGAATAGGTTGTTCGACGGCCTTCGGCACTTCGAGTACGGAAACCAAATTCTTCTACAAAAACACGTTTTGTTTTCACTTTAACGGCATCGTCAATACCAAAAGGGAGTTTGAAGTGTAAACCCGGCTGTGTGGTATTTACATACCGACCAAAGCGTAGTACTACAGCCTCTTCATCGGGTTCTACAGTATAAAAAACACTACCTGTAATCCAAATACCAATAAGTACTACAAAGACAATAAAGAGCTTACTTTTATTTTCTTTTATAAACCTCTCAATATCATCGCTATCATATTGCCTGTTTTCACGAACAACTTTCATTAAAACCTCCGAAATAATTTAGTTATATTTAGCCCATGGTGATTTTAAAGGGAAGCATAGTAAAAAGAAAAGCTTTGCGTTACTTTAGGTTTTTGGTTTTCCTTTGAAATTTGAAACCTTTCCATCCTGAGAAATCGAGGCTTGCCGCCTCGAGCTCCGCAATCTAATGGCATCGTGCCATTAGATCTAAAAAAAATTAACTCTGGGACGATCAGAATCTATTTTTCAGTAGATTCCCCCACACGACGTGGGGGAATTGGCAGGCTCGGGCCGCCCAGGCCCGATCTCCCACGGATGGAAAGGCACCAATGGAAAATCCACAGTTCAAAGCTGCGCAATCATAAACCAATAGCTTTCTATTTTCCACTTAATGCTAACTAACAATTCCCACCGAAACCTGCGATTACAAAAGACACAAGTACGAAAAAAATTTAATATGCAAATAAGAAATAATTACATTAAACACCTGAAACCCTATTCAGTTGGGCCTTACGCCTAAAGTGGGGTCATTATAACGGAACGGAAATTGCTTATTAAGTAATCAGTAGGTCGCTGGTGTCAATATCGCACCAAGCACAACAAGGAGAACGGTTTAGTAGTACATCGTAGAACTAAAAGGAAAGAATCATCTGTGTGACCCTGTTAATTCCAATCAAAGGAGGGGGAAAATGAAAGGACTTAATCTAAGTACGGGCGAAGCCCATTTTATAGTAAGCAACCAAGGCCAGGCATTTGTCTCGGATGGTTCACACCTAGAAATTGTGGACTTTAAGAGCAAAAAAGATACAGAGCTGGTGACGGATGTGAAAGAGGGAGTGCCAGGAGCCTTCTCTGAGCTTGTTGAACGACATCGAAAATACATGATGGCTTTGGTTTTTAAAATGACTAGAGATGCAAGTATAGCTGATGATGTGGTTCAAGAGGCTCTAATGAAAGCGTACACAAAGATTCATCTATTTCGTGGAACAGCTTCATTTAAAAGCTGGCTCTTTCGAATTACCGTGAATACTGCTAAAAATGTTTTAAGGTCAAAATCAAGATACATGACACCCATGGAAGAAAACACCGTAGCAGTGGAATCTAAGGGCGAAAACAAAGTTTATAACTCTAATCTTAATGAAATCTTTGTAGTTGAGATTAATTTATTGCCAGATCGACAGAGAATGGCCCTTAAATTAAGGGTTTTTGATGACCTAAACTTTAAGGAAATAGCTGAAATTATGCAGTGTCCTTACGATACAGCAAAAGCCAATTACAGGCATGCTTTGTTGAAGCTAAAGAAGAAATTTAAAAATGTGGATTTTATATAATGCAAACAGAGGGGGGAGCTTGAGTAAAAAAAATGTAATGAAGCAGTTCATGTATAAACAATTTAGCTTAGGAGTAGACTGGATGTATTGGATGGTATTTAGCTTCTATTTTAAAAAACAAACTAAGGCGGTAAAGAGAGAGCCTACTCCAAAACTAAAGGAATTCGGTTAGCTATATGAAATTAATTTACAAGAACAAACTTTTTTAAATAAGCTTCAGGATCCTTTTGATCTTCAAGTTTTTTACAAAAGCTGATGAACTTTTCGAAATCACTATTAAACTTTTTAAAGGCTTTTTCAAAGTCTGAAAGGTCATAGAAATAAGTTTTAAGAGATAGTAGCTTTGCATTATTAAACTTGTTTTTATGGAAATGTCTATACTGCTTGGATTTCATTTTAGGAAGTATTTCACTTTTGAATTTCTTAAGTAAAGCTTGGAAGTAGGCATCTTTCTTTTGAAGATCATGATTTTCTTTATCGGTATACCAAATGTTTAGCTGCTTAACGGTTGCGGAAACAAAATCTGAGAAAATTTTGTCGTCGTGATTTTCATTTTGAATTTGCAATAAAATATCTTTAGAATTTTTAAAATGTTTTTTGTAAAAGAGTTCGGTACCTTTATTGCCAATGAAAGTAGCAAGTCTTTCGTTAAAATCCGCATGATCTTTAATATATATAGTGGCATGTACGGTTTCATGAATAATCACATTTACTAGGTTGTAGTCTTTGTACCTTAACATGCTGGAAAGAATCGGGTCGTCAAACCATCCCAAGGTGCTGTAAGCAGTGGCTCCACGAATATAAGTATCAAAGTCCGATTTTGGATACTTTAAGGCTTCCTCTTCCGCCTCTTTGTGCGTGTGAAAGCCTTTGTACGGAACACTTCCAATAAAAGGGAATTTCCATTTGTGGTGTTTTAATTCGTAAAGAGGTGCAACGCTTATGATATAGGACACGTACTTCTCATCAAGTTGTGCAAAAGAGGAATAGTTATTTGTTGAATCCAGTTTAAGTTCTTGTTCCGAAAATATTTTAGCCTTTTGAGCTAATTTGAGTTTGCCCTTAATTTTTTTAGGAATGGTTTTGTCTTTCAGTGATTTTTCTATGGGTACTCTTTTTTTCATAATCACCAAATGATGATAAGCGCTTTTAGCTAAATACGGAAGCTGACAACCAGAAATAAATATTAGAGTTAAAAGTAAGAGGCTAAGCCTTATAAATACCACGATAGACCAATACGGGCAGCCAGATCCCAATCAGAAAATTTTTCATCAGGGTTAGACCCCCAGGCATCAGCACTAACTTTTAGCGAAAAAGCTTGCGAAAGTTTTAGTCGAAACCCTAGCCCCATGCTTGGTACTTCTCCATTAGTTTTAGCATAGGATGTTTTGGGTAAACCAGAGGCGGGTTTGTAGAAGGTTTCTTTATATCTTTTCGCCATTCCCATTTTTACAAAAGGTTGAAGTTGAGATTCCCTAGTGGCGAAGCTGTATACTAGGTCTAGGCCAAAAGATTGTGTTAAGAAGGTGTAAATTTCAGGGGCAGCGTTCACATCAGATCCAACAGCTTGGGTTTTTTTACCTTCAGTGTAACTAAACTCAAGCGCTGACATGGCCATAAAATAATAAGAAAAAGAGGCGGTTGTGGAAAAGCCTTCAGTGTAATTTACGGCGTTGATTTTAGAATGTATATAGCTGTTTCCTAAACTGAGTTCCACAATGCCAGCCAGTGAATATTGTGAAAATAGAAAAACAGATAATAGAACTAATATTTTTTTCATTTTTTTCTCCTAAGCCATTACCTTAAAATAACTTTTTGAGGATTCCAACTTAAATAAAAACCAACTTTAAACCTCACTTGATCGTTTTCGTCCACCATGCCTTCAGGAGGGTTGAGTAATGGTGATGCTTCTTTAAAAGGCTCTATGGCTGCTTGATCTAAATAATCAAATTCTGAGGATTTTATAATATTAGCTTTCTGGAAATAGCCTTCCTTATCTAGCACAATTTCCACAATTGTAGTGCGAGGCTTTTGAGACAGTTTAACAAGAGACTTTCGTGAAAGTTGTCGTCTTATATTATGAAGCTTAGGGACCCAGCGGTTCACGACCTGTTGAGAAACTCGTGAATGAAACCCGTAATAAGCATATGGGTCACTATCCAATACTGTGAAGTGTCCCTCTTCCACGCCAGGGATATGTTCTGCTATTGTGGATAGCCCAAGACTTCTTTTTACTGAGGGGTTCTCTGTTTTTTTTAGAAGCACATTTTTTTGTTGAGAAGTAAGGGTGTTTTGGTTTTGTGATTTTTGTTGAGCTTTAGTTTTAGGTGAAAGTCCCTTGTTCTGAGTTTTCTCGGCAGTGTATGCTGCCTTCGTTTGTTTTTTTACACGTTGATATTTTTTGGAGAGAAGGTGTGTTTTCTTTTTTAGTTTTTCTATTTTATTTTGTAGCTCCCTTATTTCAGTTTGAGTAACAAATTGACCTTTATTTGCCTCAGGGTAGATCACTTCAATGGGGGTATTATTGCCAGTCTTAAGTTGTTGTTTTTCCGTAGGCAGAAAAAAAAAGAAAGCATGTAGTAACAAACTGAAACAGAGTGTAACCCATAGAAAATACTCAGAATTTTTAGTGGCTGCTTTCATTTCTCAAGATTCTATCAGCGAAAACGCCTAAAGTTGAGACATATTCTGCCGATAAGTAAATTATCAGGGGGATTATATATGGCTCAAAAATCAAATGTTATTGATTTGACTCAAAGGTTACAGAAAAATAAGAAAAAAGTTAATAATATCAAGGCTATGGAGAAATCTGAAGTTTTAGATATGACTCAGCGACGGAACGAGATTTTGGTTGAAGAGCGTCGTGAGGTTAAGAGAACCATTCTCACTGAGTTTGTAGGTGCTTTTGTTGTGGTTCCTCAGAAGGGACTTCTAAAAGTAGCTATATATGACATATCAGATAATGGGATTGCATTTGATATGGAGGAGTCAGAAGGGAAGTTTAATGCTGGCGATGAAGTGGCTATGCGCGTTTATTTAAATCAACACACTTATTTTCCTTTTACTGTACTTGTTCAAAATTCGCGTTGGATTGATGATGAATCTGTGCAACGTCATGGAGCTAATTTTGATAAAGAAACTGTAAATCAGGAATCTTTATATCATTTTGTAAAATTTATAGAAACAGTGAGTGCCTCATTAGAAAGAGATGGTGGTGATGTGATGGTTTCGAATATAAAATAATATCTAAATATTAAAAAACATTTTAAGATCAAAAAGGCTTCGACTAAACTCATAAGAAGCCTTTTTTTTAATCACCTCCTTCCATTTCTCGATAAATAAAGTCTGTTTTTCAGCCTTAAGCCTTTACACTGTGCCTATAGTGGGTTGGAATATTATATAAGACTAAAGTCATGAAGACTTCTGTCTTGCTCATCGAGGAGGATCTATTGCCAACACCGTCTAACTGTCCTAAAAAAATTGTTCTAGATACAAACGTATTATTATTTGATGCCATGGCTATGACTAAATTTGGTAAAGCAGATGTCCATATCCCATTTTCAGTAATTGAAGAAATTGATCGCTTTAAAAAAGATCAGGGAGAAAATGGAAGAAATGCTCGTCATTTTTCAAGATTTATTGACGTTCTGAGAGATAAAGGACCTTTAGCTGAAGGAATTAAGTTAGATAATGAGGCCTATATTTATGTGAGTACAGATCACCTTCTTGGCACACTACCCAAAGAATTGGATGAAAACAAAGCTGATAATCGAATTCTAGGTAAAGCCATGGCTTTGGAAAAAGAATTTCCAGGCGATGATGTTCAGTTGGTTACAAAAGATATTAACTTAAGAATTAAAGCTGATGTCTTTGGAATCAAGGCTAAGGATTATGAACCTGAAGGGGCTTTTGAATATGAGGAGTCTTATAAAGGGGTTAAAGAGGTTGAGGTAACTCACAGTCAAATCGATCAATTTTATAATGATAAGAAAGTCGAACTAGACTCTGTTTTTCATGCTAACCAATACGTAATTATGAAAGATATAAGTAACTCAAACCAGAGTGCTATTGGTAAGTACAGTGCTTCAGAAAAAGCTGTGATCCCTTTAATTACTGCACCAGACAGTGTTTGGGGAATTCACCCTAGAAATGTAGAGCAAAGTTTTGCATTTGATTGTTTGCTTAATGATGACATAAAGTTTGTGTCTTTGGTGGGAAAAGCGGGTACCGGAAAAACATTATTAGCAATGGCTGCAGGTTTATCTAAAACCTTAGATGAAGGTAAGTTTCAAAAACTTTTAGTGAGTCGACCTATTTTTCCAATGGGCCGTGATATTGGTTTCCTTCCTGGTGACATTGAGCAAAAATTAAACCCATGGATGCAACCTATTTTTGATAATGTAGAGTTCCTAATGGGTTCAGATCAAAAAGCCCAAGGGCGTGCCCAAGAACTCATAAATCAAGGGATGTTAAATATTGAGCCGCTCACTTATATCCGTGGTCGTTCTATTCCTAATCAATATTTGATTGTAGATGAAGCCCAAAACTTGTCACCTCATGAAATTAAAACTATTGTGACTCGTGCAGGAAGTGGAACAAAAATTGTTCTCACAGGTGATCCCTACCAAATTGATAACCCTTATGTAGATGCTGCAAACAGTGGTTTAATCTATTCTGTGGAGAGATTTAAAGGTCAAGAAATTGCTGCACACATCACCCTTATGAAAGGTGAACGTTCCGAATTAGCGGAACTGGCAGCAAACATTTTATAAACTCAATCAATGAAGCGCCCAGTCGCAAAAAGGTACGTCGATACTTTTTGCGACTGACCACACAAAAATTCTATTTCTTACTTTAAAAAAATGCATACATATAATAGCAGAACGAATCTGCAGACTTTCTTTTACCTTTTTACTTTGTTGCCACAGAGTATATGGAACATCAAAAATTATTTGATTTGGTCTAAGTAACACTTCTTTGAAATTAGGTGTTATTTTATATTTGGCCGCCTGATTGCAATACCTACATAAGGCGATGCAACTGGGGTCAACATGATATCAAAAAGGTTTTATATTCAAATCCTTGCTGTAACAGGTTTGTTAGTTTTGTTAATGTTTTATCAAAATTGTAACAAAACTGCTGGTGCCCAATTGAACCAGGGACAAAGGTACGGACACACTTCTGTGTCTAAGGCGCGTTACAAGTAACGCATCTTAGACACAGAAGTGTGTCCGTACCTTTGTCTATATCCCCTCTCATAAGCACAGTTTTACCTTATAAACTCCGAAGAAATTAGAGAGAGGAATCTCTAATTCAGCTTTCGGAGGCGATATGTATATTCAAGGTGACCTGCAACTAGTATTTGACGCTCTTTATAACCTTGGGGTGATTGATCCTGTTTTAGATATGGATTGGTCGGAAGCTATGAATGAGTTACCAGAGTACCATGATTCCTTACATCTAGCAGTGGAGACGGTGAATAAGTCAGGGCTAGATGTGAATACACTAACCAAGAGTTTGGGTCAATTTGATGATCAAACTTTAAGTTACTTAGCTATGGAGGTTGCACGTGAGTTTGCAGATTTTCATTCAAGACAAGAGGTTCATTAATTTGAAATATTTTAACATTGTATTTTTTATGACCTTAATTTTGTTGGCATCTAGTGCTCAGGCGGATTGGAATGTTGATTTCTCTCGTAGATCTAAAGAAATTAGAAAAACAGATTATGATCAACCAGAAAACATGAAGAAAGATAAATCTGTATTTGATACTATTTTCGAATCTACAGAGCCTATTCAGGAAATTGTTGTTTTGAATACGGAAAAAGGTTTTATTCCTAAAAATCTAAGAGTACGAACAGGGCGAAGGTACAGAGTTCATATAGTAAATATAAATCCTAAAAATAAAAATGTGAGTTTTATTTTGGATTCATTTTCCGAACACCATGCTACTTACTTTGGTCAGCAACGAAGCTTTATAATACAACCAAAAACAACGGGTGTTTATACCTTTCAATGTCCTGAGACTTCAGCTCAGGGAAAATTAGTGGTTTACCCACAGGCAAGCACTCGTATGCGTTTGCCAGCTTCTGAACACTAAGGGAGAGCCAATTGGATTTTGATAACGATGACAGCCAGGGCTCAATTTATGAAGAATCTATTCGAGGTTATCTAGCGCCCATTTGGTCTTTTTTACAAGACGAATCCGTGACTGAAGTTATGATCAATGGCTTTGACGAAATCTTTATAGAACAAGCTGGGAAGCTTTATAAAACAGATGCACAGTTTCCTGATGAGGATTCTTTAAGGGCTGCTGTTAATAATATTGCTCAATCAGTGCAGAGAAAAATTGATGATAAAGAACCAAGATTAGATGCACGACTCCCCAATGGTTATCGTATTCATGCTGTTTTACCACCTTGTGCGCGCAATGGAACAACGGTGGCAATTAGAAAATTTTCAACAAAAAAAATGACATTTAAAGACTTAATTAACTTTGGTGCCATCACTGTAGATGCCGCACAATTTTTAATGCTTTCTATGAACTTAGGAAAAAATATTTTAGTGAGTGGTGGAACCGGTTCTGGTAAAACGACTTTGCTTGGTGTGTTGTGTGATCATATTCCTCCAGGGCAAAGATTAATTGTCATTGAAGACTCTAGTGAACTACAAATTGATTATGAACATTGTGTTTTTTTTGAAACACGAATGGCTAACGATCAAGGGCAGGGTGAGGTAAGCATTCGTGACCTTCTAAAAAGTTCTTTGCGACTTAGGCCAGATCGAATTATTGTTGGAGAGGTAAGAGGCTCGGAAGCTCTTGAACTTATTCAGGCCATGAACACTGGTCATAAAGGTTGTTTGGGCACAGTCCATGCTAATACAGCAAATGATGCCATTGTTCGGTTAGAGGCCTTGGCTCAAGGGGCTGGTGGACAGCTCAGTGAAAAAGCTTTGCAATACCAAATTTGTGGAGCATTAGATTTAATTGTTCAAGCTTCACGATTAGCAGATGGATCTCGTAGAATTACAGAAGTCTCGGAAGTTCTTGGTCAGGACGATAAGGGTAACTATGTAATGAACTCAATATTTGAAATGGGGCGTTTAGTGAAAATGCCAGATGGTAAATTAAAGGGTAATATTCAACCCACTGGGAACCTTCCTAGCTTTATGGAAGAGATTGAAGATAACAAGATTCCTTATTCTCGAAATAAATTCGCAGCTTAAGCCCTAAAAAGCTCATGATGCACAGCGTTCATAGCGAAAAGCCTCGGCTTTGTGCTTCCTTTATTGAGTTATGTCAGGGAACAAGATAGAACTCAAGACGTGTATTTTAGCGGAAAGATTAGTCATTCAGTATTGAAATTCTTGGAAAATCGAGGTTTGGACCTGGATGGGCTCTATGAGCTCACCAACCTGAATGTTGAGTTTTTAAATGACCCCACAAGCTGGCTTGATGCTCATCAAATGGAAGATTTTTTATTTCAGGTAAATAATAATTACTCTGAATTTAATAATGAGCTCATGTTGCAGGCTGGAGAGGGATGTCCTAATTTAAAATCATGGGGCGTTCTGGACAGTGTATTAAAGATGATGGATGGTGCTGAAGCTTTATTTACTCAGCCCGATAGAATTATTTCTTACTTTATATCCCCGGCACCGCAGATTCAAAATTTAAGTCGCGCTCCAAGCTCCGTGTCTTTTGAAATTCCAATATCTTCGGATGAGTTTCCAACCACTGTGAATTTCTTGAAAGCGGCATTTGGCTCTATCCCTAAGTATATGGGGAAATCTTTTGCTAAAGTTGATTGGGATGAAACTCATATTATTATTGAATACTCGGGAAAGCAAATTGAACAGCTGAAAACGGAAATGAGCCAGGAACAGTCTGACCTATCTTCGGAGACTATGGATTCTATGTTTCAATCCTTAGAAGATAAGCAAATTGAAATTGAAAGAAAAAATAAAGCACTTTCTTTAAAAGATCAGGAGTTAGAAAGACTCAAGCAGGATCTTAAATTTTTGGTAAATAAAAAAGAGCAAGGCCAGGACAAATTAGGAGTAGCTACGTCATTTTCTGACGAGACTCTAAATGGACCAATGGAAGAGTTGTCTTTAAATATTCAAAAATTTAGTGATTATTTTCATAGATCCCAACAACTAATTACTCTACTTGTTGGAAGTAAAAGATTGGACCCACAGGTAAAGGCCGCAATGAAAAGGGTAAAGTGGGATCAAGTAACAAAATTCAGTCCCTACTTGTTAAAACAAATATTTGATCAGGTGGAAGAAGTAGGAGAAGGTGTTCGCAACAATGGTTTATATGAAAAAAATCAGGGCAACATGGAGAGAGTTCTTGGTGTGGAAAAAGAGATTTTTAATCCAGCAATCATGATGCAAGAACCAGAAGAGAGCGATAACGAAAGTTTTTTAATTAATAATAAGCATATATAACTCTAAACCAGAGAACGGAGAAGACCATGTCTTTTATCGAACATATCCATAGTCGTGAAATTTTAGATTCCAGAGGTAACCCCACTGTTGAGGTTGAAGTTTATTTAGAAAGTGGAGTTATGGGAAGAGCAGCTGTGCCTTCAGGAGCTTCCACAGGCGCACATGAAGCTCATGAACTACGTGACGGTGATGAAGAACGTTACTTAGGCAAGGGTGTGGAAAATGCAGTTGAAGCGATAAACGAGGAAATTTGTGCAGAGCTTGAAGGCATGGACGTTACATTGCAAAAAGAAATTGATGATTACCTTATTGAAATTGACGGCACTGAAAATAAATCGCGTCTTGGAGCCAATGCCATTCTAGGTGTATCCATGGCCTGTGCAAAGGCTGCATCAGAAGATGTAAACCTTCCTTTGTTTCAATATATTGGTGGGATTCAATCATACAAATTACCGGTTCCTTTGATGAATGTTTTAAATGGTGGAGCCCATGCGAATAATGGATTAGATGTTCAAGAGTTTATGATCGCTCCAGTATGTGGTGGGTCATTTAAAGAAGCTCTAAGATGTGGAGCTGAAATTTTTCACAACTTAAAAAAAATATTGAATGATAAAAAATTATCCACAGCGGTGGGTGATGAAGGTGGTTTTGCACCTAATTTAGGAAGCAACGAAGAAGCCTTGGGCCTATTGATGATGGCCATTGAAAAAGCAGGGTATAGACCTGGAGAAGATGTAAAGTTAGCGTTAGATGTAGCTGCCACAGAACTTTTTCAAGAGAATGCATATGCCTGGGAGGGTAAAAATATTTCTGGTGAGGAGCTTGGATCTATTTATGCTGAGTGGGCCAGTAAGTATCCTTTGATCAGTATTGAGGATGGTTTTTCTGAAGATCATTGGTCTGCCTGGAGTGATTTTAATAAAAGCAATGGTGAAACCTTACAACTTGTAGGTGATGATTTGTTTGTAACCAATGTAAAAAGAATAGCCCAGGGTATTGAAAAAGAATCTGCCAATGCTTTACTAGTAAAAGTAAACCAAATTGGAACTTTAAGTGAAACCTTTTCGGCAGTTAACCTGGCCCAGACTCATGGGTATAAGACAGTCATGTCCCACAGAAGTGGTGAAACCGAAGATGTGATTATTGCAGATCTTGCTGTAGGGATGAATTGCCACCAAATTAAAACGGGGAGTTTGTGTCGTTCCGAGCGCATTGCAAAATACAACCAACTGCTACGTATTGAAGAATATCTAGGTGAGAACGCACAGTTCTGGGGACCCCAAGCTTTTTTATAGGTTTATTTTGGATATAAATGACTGAATGTAGCATAAGGCTTTTGTGAGTGTTGATCGCCTTCTTTTAATACTAAAAAAACGCTCTAATAAAAAAAATATTTGCTTATTATTTTCCTGAGAAAAAGTGGTTTCACATAACAAGACATATGGCTATATTAACTCGTAATTTGTTTGAATTGAATTAAGCAAACTATAATTTTCAATAAGCTTGAGTTATAATTAAACTTTAAATTATATCAGAGGGTGTTTTAAATAAGGTTGATTAGACAGGTTCAAAAGGTTCTTGGGTTAACAATGGTCATTTTCACTTTTATCATTGTAGGATCTTTATATTTACAAAATAAAGGCTACCTATCTTTTCATAAATTGTTACTTCTTAATTTTGGTGAAACTATATCCAGCGGAAACAATGTACTTTGTGCTGAAATCATCATGCAGCTAAAAGATTCTAATAAAGAAGAAAAAAACAAACATCTAGATTATTATATAAAAGTGTTAAAGGTTGGAGTTGGTCCATTTTTTCATAGTAAGAAGAAACATCCCATAAATGATTGGTTGATTATGTTAGTCAATTTATCACCAGAAAAAACAGATAAAAAAAAACAGAAAATAGACCCTGATAAATTAGTGAAATTGGATGCAGAAAGATGCTTTGTAACGACAATGAACTATATGGGGGATACATTATACCCACATATGCACTGGGTACTTCGTATTAGAAACCTTCCTCACTATAAATATATGACAAAAGATTTTTTTATAGACTACTTTGAAAACCATAAAAATGGCGGTGCTTTATTTCGCCAATATATGGGACAAAGACAAGAGTATCCTGAATTTTTTAGTCGTATTTTCTATAAAAAAATAGGTCCTAAATCAGCAGAATTATTTTCAAACTACCTTAGCTCACAACTTCATTCAAAAAAGGATATTACTCAACTGATTGAGTTTAATGTTCTATTTGATTATTATTTTAAATCTGAAGAAGAGCATTATTATCCGACAGAAATTGTAAATCTTTTTGAAAAAAGTAAAAATGATCTGTATTCGAACCTTCCATTGGCTATGCAACTTAAGCGTTTTAAAAAAGTAAATTTCCCCAAAAAATTAGGAAGATTTTTAAAGTTTACGAAATAGCCCACAAAAAAAAGAAAAAAAGGTGCCAGCTCACTTATGGGACTCACTGCGTCCCATAAGTGAGCTGGCACCTTTTTTTTTAAGTGAGCTGGCACCTTTTTTGTGATGATGACCTTTTTATTTTGTTAAACCCAGAGAGATTTAAAACTCTCTTCTAGATCATTCCAACGGGCACCTGTATGATTTGTGGGGATATCTCCGCAATTTCTGATGAGTTATTTATCACAATACCCAAGGGCAAATCATTGTCTTTTATAAATTTTTGTAAAGAAGTGAGGTCTTTTGAAGAAGTGTTTGAGCCAAATTTTATTTCCACTGGCACTACTCCAAAGTTACCCTCTAATATTAAATCCACCTCGACTCCGTGCTTTGTTCTATAATAAAAATAATTCCAGTTTGTAGCTGTAGTACATTGAATGCCTTTTATGATTTCTTCAATCACAAAAGCCTCAAAGTTTTGCCCTACATGAGGAGAGCGTAGTAGCTTTTCACGGGAGTCGATATTTGATAAAAAATGGGTCAACCCAGAATCCCTTAATATCCCTTTCGGCATTTTAACGATAGATTTAGATGCCGTATTCTCATAAGAGGGAATCAGTCTCCATATAAAAGTTTTATGTGCAATCTCAAGGTAGTCTCTTGCCGTAACTTCACTCACATCCAAAGACCTACCCAGTTGTGCTTTGTTAATTATTGTTCCAGATAACTCCGATAAGGTAGAAATAAACCTTCTAAACTTCACAGTATCAAGTTTTGGGTATAGTTTCTTTATATCTCTATTAATATAAAGTTGAAAATAATTCTCCATCCACTGACTATGGTAGGTTTCATTTTTTGCCATTACAGGTTCAGGATAGCCTCCATATAGAAAGCTATGAATGGGGTCTTTGCTCTGGTCTACAGAAGTCATATTTTTTAAAGAAGTTATTGTTTTATTAGTAACTTCAGAATTAAAAATTTCATAGAAACTTGAAAGTGGTACAGAGTTAACTTCATTCATTTTTAAAGTGCCTAACTCAATAATACCGATACGCCCAGCCAAAGAATCACTGGCATGTTGAATTAGCTCTGGCGAACTAGACCCAGTTAAAATAAAACGATTTTTATGTTCTCGATCAGAATCAATCACGCCTCTGAGTTGCTTAAAAATTGCTGGATATTCCTGAGCTTCATCAATTATGATTTGTCCCGAGTATTCTTTAAAAAAAAAGTCCATATCCCTAGAAATAAAATCATGATCTTTTGTATTTTCAAGATCGAAATATTTCCACTTAGGCCTAGCTTGCTGAGATAAGGTTGTCTTGCCCGACTGCCTCACCCCCAGAATTAAGACTGCTGGAAATATATCCAGCAGAGCATCTAATTTTGTCTGTAAGTTTCTTTTCACATCGGACATATCCTAAGGATACGCTTGGATTTTACCGATGTCAAAGTCTACAAACTGCTTATCAGCTCCAAGAGACCTGTGGTTATCATAAGAGTGGCAGTGGCCACACTTTCTACGCAAAATCTCTATGAAAACCAGCATAAGGTATTGAATACACGTAATGACAGCTTTAAAAATAAGCAAATGTGAATTACAATAAATGCATGTTACAGCGTTTCTTTTATAGTATTTTTATGTTTTTAGGGCAGATATTGCAGAGGCCGAAATTTGTATTTGTGATTTGTTTCATAATGGTGTTTATGAGTCTGGTGGTTGATGGCAGTTTGTTCCAATTATGGCGACTGAATAAGGACCAACAGGTTTTAGAGCACAAAATTGAAAAAATGACTTTTAAAACAGCTGATGTGGAAAAAGAAATTTTGAAAGCATCAGACCCTGAATACTTAGCTCGGCTGGCTGTTCAGAAATTTGATTTAGTTAAAAATGGAGACCTCATCTTTATTTTTGCTGAATAAATAAAAGGAGACTGTTATGTGGACTGGATCTAAAATTAAAACACTTCGATTAAAGCTTGGTTGGAGTATAATGGATTTATCACGAAGGTTGTCCTGTAAAAATGACCTTGTCTATGCTTGGGAGGCGGATGAATCTGCACCTGACATAGAGGTACAACATCAATTGAGCTATCTGGAATTACAGCTTCTTGATCAGAGCCAAAAAGTGGCAAAAGGTGTTGTTGCCGAAACATTAATTAAAGATCATGGGCTTGCTCAGGTAGATCTTGATGACTTAAAAGAATAGATTGCCATTTTGTAAGTCTCCTGGCAATTTCTATGCATGAAAACATTTTATCTTGTAGATGCCAGTTCTCTTTTTTTTAGAGCATATTATGCTATCCCGCCAATGAATAATGACGAAGGCTTACCCACAAATGCCTTGTATGGTTTTTTATCCATGATCATTAAAATTCTAAAGGAAAGTAAGCCGGACTATTTAGCTTTTTGTATGGACCGCAGGGAGCCATCTTTTAGAAAAGAAATATATCCAGAATACAAAGCGAATCGTTCTGAAATGCCAGAAGATTTAGCTTTGCAGATGCCGTATATCGATCAGTTAATAGACTTAATGGGTATTCATAAAGTTAGTCGTGCAGGTTATGAAGCTGATGATATTATTGGAACGTTGAGCGCTCTGGGAACCAAAGAAAAATTAGAAACAATTATTGTTAGTGGTGATAAAGATTTTGCACAATTGATTAATGAACATGTTGTTATGTATGATTCTATGAAAGACATTACTTATGATGTGCCAGGTGTAAAAGCAAAATGGGGAGTGGGCCCCGAACAATTTATAGATTACCTAGCCATAGTTGGAGACTCCAGTGATAACATTCCTGGAATAAAAGGTATTGGCCCGAAAGGGGCAATTAAGCTGCTTGATGAGTTTGGAGACTTAGAAAGTATTCTCGCTTCGGTGGATTTAGTAAAAGCACCAGCTCTGAAAAAGAAAATCTTAGAAAATGTGGAGATGGCAAAGTTATCAAAAACATTAGTGACTATTACAACTGACATAGATTTAACAAGTGAGATGAATAATTATATACCAGCAGTTATTGATAGAGAAAAATTAGTAGAATTACTAGAGACACTAAAATTTAAGAACTTTGAAAAGAAAATTTTTTCTGAGGCTCCCATATCCAAAGCTAAAGGTTCAAGTGAGAAATCTAAAAGCAAAACTGTGTCAAAAAAGAAAAGTGAAGTTAAAGACATAGTCGTTTGGAGTTTAGATGAGCTTGCAGAAAACATAGCTCCATATACAAAGTTATATAGTTTCGTAATGGGAGATGAAGTTATTTTCCAAAAAGAAAAAGCTTTGTTTAAAGTGAATGAAGAACTATCTAAAATTGGATCAACTTTAGATAGTAAAAAAATTGTATGGTCAGGCTTTGGCGTGAAATCCATTTGGCGTAAATTAGGTTTAAAAAATGATCAGGATATCAACTGGGATTCTAAAGTGGCTGCTTATGTAGTGAACCCAACTAATATTAAAGACTTCGATTCATTATTTGAAAAAAAATATTCAGATACAATGGATAAAGAGGCTTCAGAACTAGATTATTACAATGCTCATATGCAACTCAAAGAAGAACTCGAAACGGAGCTGAGTGAAATTGATGAAGCCAATGTTTACAAAGACATTGAGATTCCTTTAGTTAAAGCCTTATTTGAAATGGAGAAAAATGGAGTATCCATAAACTCCGAGATACTAAATACTGAGAGTGAAGCTTTAGAGAGAGATTTAAAAGAAATCGAAGTTCGTATTTATGAACATGCAGGTGAGGAATTTAATATTTTAAGCCCCAAACAGTTGGGTGAAATATTATTTACTAAATTAAATCTAACAGTTATTAAAAAAACAAAGACTGGGTTTTCTACAAATAGTGATGTGCTGGAAAAGCTAAAGTCAGAGCATGAAATCTGTGCAGAGGTTCTTTACTACAGAGAACTCTCTAAATTGAAGTTCACATATGTGGACTCTTTACCAAAACTAGTGAATACAGAAACGAATAAAATTCATTCAGAGTTTAAACAAACGGTGACAACAACAGGTCGTTTATCAAGTGTGAACCCAAACCTGCAAAACATCCCAATTAGAACTGCACGGGGACGGAAGGTGCGAGCTGCATTTGTAGCCTCAGAAGGTTGCCAGCTTTTATCCATAGACTATAGTCAAATTGAGTTGAGAATATTAGCTCATGTATCAAATGACGAAAATATGATAACTGCATTTAGGAATAATTTTGATATTCATCAGTCCACAGCCTCAGAGGTTTTTGGTGTGGAATTAGAGGAAGTGACCTCAGAACAGCGCAGGCAAGCAAAGGCTGTTAACTTCGGAATTGCCTATGGCCAGGGAACTTATGGGCTTGCAGAAAGTTTAAATATTCCCAGAAAAGAGGCCAAAGAAATTATAGAAAGATACTTTGAGCAGTTTCCAGGAATTAAATCTTATATGGATGAAGCTATTAAAACAGCATATGATCAAGGCTACGTGGAAACTCTATGGGGTAGAAAACGCTTTATCACCCAATTAAAATCCAGTAATAAGATGATTCAAAAATTTGGAGAACGAGCAGCAATTAATGCACCCATTCAGGGCTCGGCCAGTGATATTATTAAAAAAGCCATGAATGAGATTTATGATTCAGTGGATGCAAAAATGATCATACAGGTACACGATGAACTCCTTTTTGATATACCCAGAGAAGAAGTGAGCCAACTAGCCTTAGAGATAAAAGACATCATGGAAAATATAGTAGATCTAAAGGTACCCTTAGTGGTGAACATGGCCTGGGGAGATAACTGGGAAGATGCTCACGCTTAGGTAAGTTTAGAGTCCAGGTGGTGTTTGTAGGTGAGTGCGCTTTGAGGATCAGAGTATACGAATGCGGCTGCTTTAGATTTCACTGTGTTCATAATTTTTTTCAGCCTTATTTTCTCTCCAAATGCTACGCATTTAGCCAAGATTAATAAAATATAACGCTTTAATTTTTTTAGGTTGTTTAAATCGCGAAGCGCTCTGAAAGAGCGAGGGCACGAGCCCTCGTTTTAAATGATTAGAGCCATGAAGGCTCACTGTTCGTTTGAAATGCATAACTTCAAACAATCTATTCTTCTCATAAATAAACTAAGAGTAGTGAAAAAATTGTGGTGAAGTATTTTTAATATTATGTCTCAATAAGAAAATCAAAATCTTCTTTGGTGAGTTGAGTAGAAAGATTTACATTAGCATTGCTCATGTCATCATCCTTACTAGAGCTACCCTCATTTGTGAGGAACAAAGAGTCGAATCTCTTCTTTTTTATTTGTTTTAGAGATTGAATTTTTTCTTCCACAGAGTCTGCCATAATATATCTATATACATTCACAGTTTTCTTTTGGCCAATACGGTGAGTTCGATCTGTGGCTTGATTTTCAATAGCAGGGTTCCACCATGGTTCTATATGGAAAACGTAATTGGCTTTTGTTAAGTTTAGACCAACACCACCAGTTTTAAGAGTCATTAGAAATACGGCGCCACCTTCTGCTTCGGTGAATCCACGTAATGCTTTTTCTCTTTGATTTTGGCTGAGCTGGCCCTTGAGAATAAATGTATTTATATTTTTTTTCTTTAATAGGTCTTCAATACGTCCAAGGGTGCCTAGAAATTGTGTGTATATAAGTACACTCTCTCCGCTTTCCACAATGCCTTCAATGGAATCTATAAGAACATTAATTTTGGGTGGAATCTTTACGTAACTTACATCCGGGATACTATTTGGATCAGAACAAACCTGTCTTAACCTTAATAGGGCAGTAAGCATAAGCATCTGAGCTTGTTTTTTGTGTGTATCAGTCCACTGTTGATTTACTTCTTTGTTCCAAGATTGGGCGATTTCTTTATAGATTTCTCTTTGACCTTCTTCGAATGGGATCTTAACTTCAGATTCGATTTTATCTGGCAGCTCATCTAAAATTTCAGACTTTGTTCGTCGAAGAACAACGGGTTTAATCTTGCGTTTTAAGAAATCCATTTTTTCATCATCAACAACAGATTTGTTAACATAATCTTTTTTAAATTCCTTGAGGCTTCCCAAGCTTCCTGGAAGGGCTAAATCTAAAACAGAGAATAATTCATGAAAATGGTTTTCAAAAGGTGTTCCAGTAAGGCAAAGTTTAAAGTTGGCATTTATTTTACGAGCAGAGAGTGTTCGTTTTGCCATAATATTCTTTAAATATTGAGCTTCATCAAAAAGCATTACATTCCATTTATTATGGTTAAAGAAATCAACTTGCTCGTGAAGTAGGCCGTAAGAGGTCACAATGATTCCATGTTTGTTGCTATCAAGAAACTCTTGTATTTCGCTTTTGCAAGATGACTGGAATCTTTTCATGGTAATATGCGGGGTGAATTTTTCGCACTCACTCATCCAGTTAAATGTTAATGATGTGGGAACAACAATAAGACAATGCCCCATTTCATCCTTTTTAATTAATGAATCAAAAAATGCAAGAGCTTGTACCGTTTTCCCAAGCCCCATGTCATCGGCTAAAACACCACCAAGTTTAAGTTGGTATAAAAAATTAACCCAGTTTAGTCCTAATTGTTGATAGTGCTTAAGGTCTCCAGTGAATTTATCAGAAGGAGTGACGGAGATAATGCCCTTATCTAGGTCGTCATATATTTTACACATATTGTTCCACTGAGGTCCGCCATCTACTTTAAAGCCAAGTTTACGCAAATAGAATAGTTCTAGGGTTTGGTTGCGTCCAACTTTAATGGATGTTTTTTCATTTCCATCTTGGTTCACATCATTTTTGGCTTTATTCCAAAACCAATTGAGAGCCTGAAGCTCCTTAGTTTTAGTTTGTGAACGAATGTAGTAAATACTACCATCCACTTCTACTAAGCCTGATTGGCTTAGTTTTTTTGTATCGCTAATTTCGACTTTTTTATCGTTTAAATAGAAACTAGGTTTTAATTCAAACCAATTTGTTGGCTCTGATTTTGACCCAACTGAAGAAACACTGGATTTGTTTTCTTCAAAATCAACAAAAAATTCTCCTTTTAGAGACAGCTCTTCAATATTTCTTAAGGGCATGCCATTGAGAAAATATTTAATCTTTTTAACAGGAGAGTCCATAAGCCATGGGGCCAGTTGTTTTCTCAAGGCCATGTTATTGTCGACGAAATTTAAATGCTCTTGCTCTTTATTGAAGCGTTCCTCATTGTCCATTCGTCTAATTTTAAAGTTTTCTTGAGAAGACAGGTTCTTATATACAGTTTTACTTGGACGTACAAAACAGTCACCATCAGTGAGTTTAATGATAGCCTCGAGGTATATTAAAAGGCACGAGAATAAAATCTCTCCAGATTTTTCAAATTCAAAGATCTGGTCTTCATCAAAAATGATAACGTTATTAAAGAATGTGTCAGTAATGTGATCAAAGTAAGAATTTAATAATTGTGTTAAGTATTTTTCATAGCGTTGCTTTGCTTCACCTTCAACTGTGGCGGATTCTCGGGCTGATCGAGATATAATGTTAATCATTTGGTGACAAACTTTTCGTAGTAGTTGTGCTTTTTGCTCGCCAGTAAGAGGTGTATTTTTGTTTTGAAACAAAAACATAACAACTTCGTAATGAAAATATAAATTTAGACCTTTGTGGTTAAGCACTTTTTGAATAAACTTATCTTTGTACATTCGGGTTTTATGAAAAGAGGGTCTAACGTAATCTTTTAGTGATTCAGCAATAGTATCAAAAATTGTTTGAAAAGGGGTGGTGAAGCCGGAGAAACTAAATGTATCCTTATCCTTTATACCAGTGATATTTAAACGAAAGTCAGCATTGTCATTAAAGTGAATTTCCGCAAATGTATGTTCAAAGTCAATATGATAGCGTGGCAGCTTTTGATGTAGTCTCTCAAAGGGCAAGTTTAGCTGTGGGAGCTCGTGGTAAACGCTTTCAATTTCTTCAGCAGATTTAAGGTAGATAATGTCCCATTTAGGATCTAAACTGGAATATTTAATCTTTTTTTGAAAGTTGTATTCGGGAACATCCGTTTGTTCTTGTTCACTTTCTGTGGCGGGGTTGACTGTTGAGTAGCCTAGAAATTGGATGAGCTCAGGATAAAATTCATGAAAGCTGAGAACGCCTGTATTAAAATTAAATAAGAAGTTCTTTTGTATTAGGCACGGCTGTTCTGGCCATTGAAGCTGTACTTGAAAAACTTGTGAAACTTCATCTTTTTCAACGTTCAATGCAAATTTATTTTTACCTTCTCTGCCACTATGTAAGAAATCTAGGTTACTTACCTGAAAGCTGTAGCGCTCCTCTTGGTTTGTGAGGCTTGTGCTAAAGTATGTAAAAATATCATAGGGCTTATTTTCGCCACGCAAACGAATTATGAAAAAAGCCTTTTTAAGCACATTCATTACTGAGGCATAAAACTCCATGTAGCGCTCATCTCGACTTTTTTCAAAAGCATATTTTTTAAGATCAGTATAGGCAGTTTTGAGAGGGAGCAAATCCCGAGGAATGAACTGACCATAAGGGTGGAATAATATATTAAAAATATCCACCTGTATGCCATCGTCAAATTCATAAATCAAATTGAGTGAGCTTTCTTGTTGGTACTGAGGGCCAACGCTGATAAGCCTAGGGATATTGCTTGAAATCATCCCTGAGTGCACTAAGTGGTTGGTGGTTGAGCTCTCTAGGCGGTCAATTTTAAGGCCTACATTCTCGACGGAACTTGCAGCTGTTGAATTTTTAATCCAAGTTAAGTCATCTTGACTTGTTTTTGGTATAAAAATTAGCTTCTTAAGTGACTTAAATTCTTGACTCATATACCCACGCGATAGCTTTTAGTGAATCTACCACTCTATCAGAAAAAAAGAATTGTTCAACGGGTAATTTTTACTTTTAAAGCTGAGAAGGTGCTAGCGAATTGTGGAAAAAAATGTTACGGGTTTTTTTATTTCATCAGATCTATTAAAAGATACCTTTTTGTGAGTTTGGATATTTAGCGCAAAAAGCGAGTTCGGATCGCAGCCCAAAGGGCGAGAACCGCATGTCTGAGCATTTTTGTGTTGAATATCCAAACTCACAAAAAGGTATCTTTTAATAGATCTGATGGAATGAAAACTACTGTGCTTTACTTTCCCAACCCGCAACACGACTGTACTCAAAATAAATAATTCTATTTTCTTTTTTATAGCCCTCAGGTGTGGAAGTGACTTTTAAATAATTCCAGCGTTCGTTGCCATAGATTTCGTTTCCAGCAACTTCAATATAGTCAGGTTCGCCCCAGCTTTCACGAACAGCTTTTTTATTCATACCAATTGAAATATCATTGGACTCAATAAGTCGACTGACTTCATCACTAAACTTAGAGCTATTGGTTTTAATTCCTCGATTATTCACCCATCGCTTACGGGCAACAGTATTTGGCTGTTTTAAAAAACGAATGCGTTCTATATCATTTTTAAAATAGGGTTTTAATTGATAATACTGTTTTTTTTCTTCAGAAGTTGAAAGTGATTTCTCCAGTTTATTGAGCCTCAATTTATAACTTAACCTTAATTGCTCTGTCTCAGTAAGAGGTCTAGATAAGGGAATGGCGAGTTCTTGTTTAGCAAGGTTGACATCCTGGCTTCGTTTATTTGAGTAGTATTGAGTTGCAGAACTTGGCTGTGAGCTATATTCGTTAGAATAACCACTTTCATGACTTCTTTGCATAAGACTGCAGCCCATTAAAATATAAGTTGAGGCAGCAACAAAAATCCATTTTTGCATAGGTGTTCTCCTTAGTACCTTGTTATATGAATATATCGACAAAAAAGCCGAGATTCTAAATATATATGAGGTCTTGTAGGTGCAATTCTAGGCTTTTATCTATAGTCAAAAGTGCATGTGTAATTTAAAATGAAAAGTATGTCAGAAGAGGGTAGTGATAATACAGATGTTGAGCCTGCAGACGGTGAAATATCTTTAGAAAACATAGATGAGCTGGTTGCTTCAGAGGAGGATCCTGGTGCGGCGGCTGAGATTACTCCCAAGAGTGTTGAAGCTTCACCCCCCCCCGAAGAGAGTAAAGAAGAAGACCAATCTGGTGACATGGAGATTTCTCTAGAAAACATTGATGATATCATTGGTACCGAGGACCCTAAATTCTCAGAATCCATGAACGAGATGCAGTCCGAAGCAGAGGAAGTTAAGTCTGAATTGAGCGCTGAAGCAGATGAGCAGGACCTACAACCAGAATCTGTTGTGGATGAAGAGCAAGAACAAGAAAAAGAAAAAGAAAAAGTAACTAAGCTTACAAAAATTAAATTAAAAGTGGCTCGGTTTCTTAAGCCATTTGCAATTATTATTTTGCCATTGAGGTTGATTGCTAAACCACTTCTATTGACTTGGTATTTGGGAAGATCAATATATGTAAGAATAAAAAATAAATTATATTTTTTATTCCGTGCAATTATACAATACTTTAAAAAGGATTTTGTCGGACAAGTAAAAAGCATTTTTATAAGTGTGAGTACCACTATTAAAAAAGTTTTAAGTTGGTTGATAAGTTTCAAATCATTGTCCTTAAAGAGAAAATCATTAGTTATCTTATTTATCGGTCTTGTTGGCTTTTTTAGTTATTTTGTAAAAGTTGTAGTTAAAAACCAACAGTTCTTAAAATTTGAGAAAGAGTTACTTGTTGGCTTCCAGGAGGTAGCTACTAAGGTAACTCAATTTAATCCCGAAGAAGAACTGGTGCAGTTTTATCTCGCTTTTCCACAACCATCTCACAATTTTTTAATGGATAAAATTGTGGTTAATCTAACTAGAGAACCAGGGCATGCATCGCCCATGGGTGCTTTTGAGTTTTTTATCAATTTAGATTCTAAGGATACTGCAATTGAGCTTAAGGACCGTCAAAAAGAATTTATTGATTTACTTCAACGAACAGTAGAAGAGTTAAGGTACAGAGAGCTGGAGACTACCCAGGGTAAAGTAAAGTTGAAAAACAATATTAAGCTGGCGTTTAATCGAGTGCTAAATCAAGGGCGAGTTAAGTCTATTGCTATTAAAACTATTATATTGAAACCTTGATAAGATCTGATGAGCTACGAGAAAATTGTTTTGCATTGATTTCATATTTTTTAATTTTATCGTGTAATGTGCTTTTTGGTACTCCAAGAGCTTTTGAAACAGCTCGTTGATTGCCATAAAAATCTCTTAATCCCTGAATAATTAGATCGCGTTCGATTTGTTTGATGGTACTTAAGTGCGAAAATTTAGACTTGATATTCTCTTCTTGTTTAAAGTTGAGAAGATCCGTAAGATGGTGCTTTGTAATGATTTTTTGACCATGAATAGCTTTTGCTCTAGAAATGAAGTTTTTTAACTCCCTGATATTGCCTGGCCATACATGGTTTCTGAGTTGTTCAAGAGCATCGTTACTTATGTTTAAGCGGTAGCCATTAGAAAGTTGACTTAGCAGTGGAATGAGGTCTTCGGGCCTTTGCCTTAGTGGTGGTATGTGGATATTGAGAACATTAATTCGAAAAAGTAGGTCTGACCTGAATTCTTTTTTTGAAATTTTTTCAACTAAATCCACATTGGTAGCACAAATGATTCGACTCTCTGTCTTTATGGTTTGGTCCGTTCCAATGGGCCGAATCTCTTGATTTTCAATGGCTCTCAATAGTTTAGGCTGAAGACTTATGGGGAGATCGCCGATTTCATCCAAAAACAAAGTTCCTCCTCTGGATTCTTCAAATGCACCTTTGCGATTATTGATGGCCCCAGTGAAAGCCCCTTTAATGTGACCAAAGAGCTCTGATTCAATGAGGCTTTCGTTGAGAGCACTGCAATTTACAGAAACAAAGGGACCAGCTTTGTATAAGGAGTGTTGGTGAATATAGTTGGCCATAACATCCTTACCGCTACCAGATTCGCCCTGGAGCAATATGGGGTGAGAGCATAGGGCCATTTTTTTTGTATTCTCTATTTGCTCATTCCAAATTCTATTTCTACTTTCTAAACGGATATGTATCATGTGGACTCCCTTTTCCAAATGAGAGTTCAAAGTGTGTGCCAACAAAAAAGTGGTAATTTAGATTAATTTCCGGTGTGTAGCAGTATGTAGGTCTGAAATATTGGAATTTTTCTATATCTTAAGAAATTAATGTACTCGGAGAGATCATTAATATAAAACAAAATGATGCGTTTACATTTTGTCAAAAGTGCTCAATTCATCGAACAGTTTCCAATGGAAGATCGTCCAGAGATTGCCATAGTGGGACGATCTAACAGTGGAAAATCATCTTTTCTGAATGCACTGTCATCTCAAAAAATTGCGAAGGTGAGTTCTACTCCAGGAAAAACAAGATTGTTGAACTTCTTTGACGTGGGCGATAAATATCGAATTGTGGATATGCCTGGTTATGGTTTTGCAGCAGTGGATAACCGCGAAGCCGGTAAGTGGAAGTCTATGATTGAGACCTACCTTAATGAACGAGAAAGTCTTGTTGGTTTAATATTGATTATGGATGCTCGTCGTAATTGGCAGCAAGAAGAAGAGCAAATTATTCAATGGTCCGCAGAGAGCAATGTACCTGTTGTAGTGTGTCTAAATAAAGTAGACAGAATGAAAAAAAATGAAGCTCGGAGTAATTTACTAAAGTTTAAAAAGCAATTTCCAGATTTAAAGTTTTTTAACACCTCTGCTAAAACAGAGCCAGGGGTAACTATGGTAGAGGATTATGCATTTACTCAATGGGTGAGTGAGGTATTGAAATGACAGTCATAGGTGTAATTCCTGCTAGATTTGCTGCCACACGATTACCGGGTAAGCTAATGCGTTTGGTAGCTGGAAAGCCATTGATCCAATGGGTTATTGAGGCAGCTAAAACAAGTGATCTTTTAGATCAAGTAATCGTGGCCACTGACCATCAAGAAATTTATGAATTATCTTTGAGCTTAGGAGTTCAAGCTGTGATGACCCCTTCAGACTTACCATCTGGGAGTGATCGCGTTTGGGCCGCCGTTAAGAATAAAAAGGCAGATGTTGTTTTGAATATTCAAGGTGATGAGCCGCTAATTACTGGCCACCTTATTGATCAGCTAATAAAACCTATGTTGAATGAGAAGAGTTTAGAAATGGGGACTTTGGCTAGAAAAATCAAACCTGAAGAGTTAGAAAAACGAAGTGTTGTTAAAATTGTGTGTAATAAAAATAACGAAGCGTTATATTTCAGTCGTTTTCCTATCCCCTACTCTAGGGAAACCATCAAAGAGGTAGAATCGGCTAATTTAAAACATATTGGAATGTACGCTTATAGAAGTTCCTTTTTACAAACATTTTGTGAAACAGAGCCTTCAAAGCTAGAGTTAGCTGAAGGTCTCGAACAATTGCGAGCTCTTTACCTTGGAGCAAAAATAAAAGTGGTAGAAGTAGTGCATGAATCTTGGGGTGTTGATGTGGAAGAGGATATTAATCAAGTTGAAAAAATACTAAATAATAAGTAAGGCTCTCATGAAAGATAAAAAAACTAAAAAAAATAGTAAAACTAAAATTGTAAATAAATCTAGTCAGTCTAATAAATCAGTGGCTAAAATTAAAAAGAATCAAAAATTTATTTTTATCACAGGCGGGGTTGTCTCCTCCATTGGTAAAGGTTTGACAGCTGCAAGCTTGGGCACTTTATTAGAAGCTCGAGGTCTTAAAGTGACTTTAATGAAGTGTGATCCTTATATAAATGTAGATCCGGGAACCATGTCTCCCTTACAGCATGGTGAGGTTTATGTGACAGATGATGGCGCTGAGACAGATCTTGATTTAGGTCATTACGAACGATTCACAAATGTTTCCCTGAGTCGGTCCAACTCTATTACTACTGGACAAATTTATGAAAGCGTTATTTCTAAGGAGCGCAAAGGAGAATACTTGGGTGGTACTGTTCAGGTTATCCCCCATGTGACAAATGAAATTAAATCAAGAATTAGTGAAGCAGCCTCAGGTTCTGAAGTTATTATCGTGGAAATCGGAGGGACTATTGGTGATATTGAAGGTCTTCCTTTTATTGAGTCTATTCGCCAAATGAGAGCTGATGTTGGAATTCAAAATTCAATTTTTATTCATGTGACATATGTTCCTTACATCGCTGCGGCAGGGGAATTAAAGAGCAAACCAACTCAGCATTCTGTAAAAGAGTTACGCGAAGTAGGTATTCAACCTGATTTTTTAGTTTGTAGAAGTGAAAAACACATACCAGAACGGCTAAAATCTAAAATTGCTTTGTTTTGTAGTGTGAAACCAGAAAATGTTATTGCAGCTACTGATTCCAGAACTATTTATGAAGTGCCCTTAGTTTTAAGCTCAGAAAGGCTAGATGAAAAGGTTGTTGAACGATTAGGAATTAAAACGAAAAAGCCGCCAAATATTGATGGTTGGAAAAAAGTGGTACAACGAGTTACTAATCCCAAATATGAGGTTACCATAGGGATTGTTGGTAAGTATGTGGATTTAAAAGAAAGCTATAAATCCCTACATGAATCCTTGGTTCATGCTGGTATTGCAACTAATGCTCAAGTAAAAGTAATGTATATTGATTCTGATAAAATAAAACCAACAAATTTAAAGTCTTCTCTTGGCGGTGTGCAGGGAATTTTGGTTCCAGGTGGATTTGGTGTGCGTGGTGCTGAAGGGAAGGTGTTAGCCATCCAGTATGCCAGGGAAAATGATATCCCATTTTTTGGAATTTGTTTTGGAATGCAAATGGCAGCTATTGAGTTTGCTAGAAATGTTTGCGGAATTAAGGGAGCAACAAGTTTAGAATTTAAATCTGGAAAATCTAAAAAATCAAAAAATGATAAATATGTTATTAACTTTATGGAAGAACAAAAATCTATGAC
>JABJQG010000056.1 GCA_018663505.1 Pseudobdellovibrionaceae bacterium
CTAATAGATGCTGAAAATTTAAAATTATAGTGTTATTGCTCATATATTCTAGATAAAAAGGAGATAATCATGTTTTTAATAAGTAGATATTTGTTGGTTGTGGTTTTTATTATAACTGTTGCACCGGGGATTTGGGCGGATACACTTGTTCGATGTGTAGCTGATATTGATAAATCCAATGACCAATCCCATTCCATTTATACTTCTCATATAAATTTTAGTTTTGATGCCGCTGTATTACAGAAAACGGACGATACAGGGATGGGTAAATTTATTAATTTAGATATTGATCATATTGAAATAGATAATGGGGAGCTTCTTTCTCATTTTAGAGCTCATTCATCTGATGGTGAACTAATGTGGATTAAACATAACCACGAGGTCTTTGATATTCTTGCTAATGTTGATCAATCTTTATATCTATTACGATTTTCATTAAATAAACCTTGGCCTCAAAAAGTTAATTTACTTTTCTCACACACTCCTTATCCAAACATTGCAGTACGTAAAATAGAAACCTTACTGTGCCAGAAAAAAGTCCAGAATTAAATTTACCACGAGGACCGTTGTAGAGTTGTTTGAACCTGAATGGAAAAAAACGGGTTAGTAACACATAGAAGAGCCATTAAATTATAATATAGAAAATGAATTGTAATAGTGAAAGGACTTAGCGTGAACAATTTAATACGGTCAGTAACGGCCATTTATGGCTCTGTGAAAAATAAATACCACACTAAGCTGTATAGTTTAGGGGGGCTACTTTTAGGAACATTATTATTGACTCATTGTGGGAGTATAACTAAGTCACAACCCGCAGAAGAAAATTTATTTTTAAAAAATATTCAGACTTACATTCAAGTTAAAAAACAAAAAAAAAGGGCCCGAACTAAACAAGAGTTTAAAAACTATGTCTCCAATCTGTATACTGAAAAAGGCTGGCCTGAAGTTTTAAGAGAGCATTTGGATTGTGGGTCAAAGTTACCTTCAGAGCAATTACATGTAATAGTAAATTATAACCACGGTATAGTTACACCTACAAGCTTTACCAAAACAGCAAAATTAAGGCTTGCTGAAACTACGCGGATGTTTAAAAAATATCAACCCAATATGGTGGTGCTTTCTGGAAATAACCATGAAGGAGCTGCAAAGTATAGATCACAAAAGTATGCTATAGGCTTGGGTCTAAAAAAAGAAAAAATATACATAGAAAATAAGTCCAGTAATACATATGAAAATGTTAAGTTTAGTTTTCAATATATAAAAGAGAGTCCGTCTTGGAGAAATATTCTCTTTGTGAGTTCTCCTTACCATATGGATCGTATTTTACGCTATTATGAAAAGCAATTTCCCGAAGGGCAGCACAAGATTTATTGGAGCAGCTACAAGCATCAAAAAAATGATGGAGATCCTATGAGTAAAAACAATCAAATTATTCATGAGGCTTACTCAATTGTTCGAGATGCCATAGAGTATAACAATTCCTTGCAAAGTAAATTGTGTGCTAGAAACAAAGCTGTAAATTAAATATCTATTATTTTAAGAAACTATAAGCACATCATTCACTTGGCCGGCACCCACGAGATCTACGGTTTTTAACAATTGCCAGTTTTCTGGATTGTAAAGTCTCACTTTACCATCGATATCCTCGCGGTGCCTTTTACTTCTTTCGGCGTAGGTACTGACGCCAACCCAGAATCCCTCAGGGTTCTCGGCGATGCCCCGTACCCACTCGTCTCCCTCAATAACCGTCTTTCCTTGTTGCACATCATAAACCTTGCCATCGTGAGAAGCACATACGATGAGACTTTCTTTAAAAGGCAAAACATCATGTGTGTGTGTGAGATCTGCTAGAGTTTGTACTTCAGCATTTTCTGGTGAAACTAGAATTTCTTTTTTATCCATTGATTGGATTTCACTTAAGGATAAGGTAGCGATTTGCGCGGGTTCTGTACCTCTATTGTTTAACCCTACATAGATTTTGTTTTTATGAATGGTCACGGCGTTGATGTGGTTCACATCGCCACGCTCGTCTCCAAATAAGATAGTTTTTTCTGTGGTTTTACTTTTAAGGTCCATAACAAAAATGCGATTTTTACCGGTATCAGTGACATAGAGAGAATCCCCCTCACAGGCAACTTGGTGCACATCATGCACATCGTGAATCTCTAGAAGGGCTTCACCCTCAAAAGTTTTTGGGTCAATGGCGTAGATGATGGTATCTGTGCTTGGTTTTCCAGCTTTTGGCGTTCCAAGGCGTTCTCTGGAGGCTAAGAGGATTTTGTTTTGATTTTTCCAAAAGGCCACGCCAAAGTAGCCCATGCCACCGCGTTTAAAGACCCACAGACCTTTTTTGCGGTTAAACACACGTGTGCTGCTGTTTTTTTCAACATCAATCTTGTAGAGTCCATTACTTGTAGTCACTAAAACCAATTTTTCCACCTTTTTGTTTGTGAAATAAAAATAGCATCGAATAGAGGCGGAGAGAATGAAAATTATAATTCTTTGTTAAAATTTATGTCTGCCAGGTGATTTTGTGGCTCCCTAGAATCGATAAAGAGCTTTGTGTCACTAAACTGCAGAAAAAAGAGCAGGTTACTTTTATATAACCACGCCTATTTGTTGACAAAAACCCTCATTGGCGGTGACATACGGAAATTAATTTAAATAGATTTAGCATAGGGAATAATATGTCATATCACTTAAATCACCTTCAGCAATTAGAGGCTGAAAGTATCCAAATATTTCGCGAAGTGGCAGCAGAATTTGAACGACCGGTTATGTTGTATTCGGTAGGTAAGGATTCATCAGTATTGCTCAGGCTGGCACAAAAAGCCTTTCACCCTGGCAAAATCCCATTCCCCCTTATGCATGTGGACACTGGTTTTAAATTTGAGCAAATGTATGAGTTTAGGGATCAAATGGCCACAGAATTGGGCTTTGAAATGATTGTGCATAAAAATCAAAAAGCTATAGATAACAACACTAACCCTTATGACCTGGGTACATCTAAGTGTTGTGCATTATTAAAAACAGAAGGTTTATTGGAAGGCCTAAAACTAGATAACTATGATGCGGCTATTGGCGGTAGTCGACGTGATGAAGAAAAATCACGGGCTAAGGAAAGAATTTTTTCATTTAGAAATAAATTTGGTCAATGGGATCCTAAAAATCAACGTCCTGAGCTTTGGAATTTGTTTAATACAAAAATTGACCAAGGTGAGAGCATTCGTGTGTTCCCCATATCTAACTGGACAGAACTGGATGTTTGGCATTACATCCATTTGGAAAACATCCCCATAGTCCCTTTGTATTTTGCAAAGCCTAGAGAGATGGTGATTCGTGGGACTCAGCTGATCCCCATTAATTCTCAGAGCCGTTTGTTGCCTGGTGAAAAATCTGAAACGGTGATGAGCCGGTTTAGAACATTAGGCTGCAGTCCATGCACAGGTGCCATTCGTTCCGAAGCCGATACTATTCCCAAAATTATTGAAGAAATGATTCAAGTACGTGTTTCTGAAAGGTCCACACGGGTGATTGATCATGATCAAGAGGGTTCCATGGAACTGAAAAAGAGAGAGGGGTACTTCTAATGACTACAGAAAAAAATCCTCAAAATATAGATGAGTTTTTGGATCAGATTGGTGAACGGACTTTGTTGCGGTTCTCCACAGCAGGCAGTGTGGATGACGGAAAATCTACTTTAATTGGTCGATTACTTTATGATTCTAAAAATGTCTTTGAAGATACTTTGGCATCGGTGCAAAACGTAAAGAGCACCAGTGTGGCAAAAGGGGAAATTGATTTTTCTCTTTTCACTGATGGTTTAAAAGCCGAGCGCGAACAGAAGATTACCATAGATGTGGCATATAGATATTTTTCCACAGCCAGAAGAAATTTTATTCTAGCTGATACTCCTGGCCACGTTCAGTACACAAGAAATATGGCCACAGGTGCATCCACAGCAGATGCTGCCATTTTGCTTATTGATGCTAAATTAGGGGTCACCGAACAAACGAGAAGGCATGCTTTTATTTTATCTCTACTTGGGATTAAGCATTTTATTGTAACTATTAATAAAATGGATCTGGTGGATTATTCGCAAAAACGTTTTGACGAAATTTATAATGAATTTACTGGTTTTTCTTCTCGACTACAGGTACCAGATATTCATTTTATTCCGGTAAGCGCATTAAACGGGGATAATGTGGTTAATCACTCAGACGCCATGCCTTGGTATAATGGGTCTACAGTGTTGGCACACCTAGAAAATTTATACATCAAAGGGGATCGAAACCTTATTGATTTTCGTTTTCCCATTCAGTATGTGAACCGCCCAAGTCATGACTTTAGAGGTTATGCCGGGCAGATAGTTTCTGGTGTGGTTAAGGTGGGTGATGAAATCATAGCATTGCCTTCTTTGAAGCCAAATAAAGTAAAGCGCATTCAAACTTTTGATGGAGATTTAGAAAAAGCTTTTGCTCCTCAGTCGGTGACTTTGATTTTAGAAAATGAAATTGATGTGAGTCGTGGGGATGTTTTAGTACACCCCAATAATGTGCCCAAAGCGGCTACAGATGTGGAAGCCATGTTAGTATGGATGGCCGAAGAATCCATGGACTTGAGCAAAACATATTATATGAAACAATTAATGGGTTCAGGAAAATGCCAAATTAGTAAAATTCGTTATGAAATTGATATCAATACCTATTCCAAAAAAGACTGCAGCACATTGCAGATTAATGGCATAGGTCGTGTGGTGCTAACCCCACATCATAAAGTATTTGTGGATTCTTATAAGAAAAATAGAAAAACCGGCGCTTTTATTATTATTGATCAACTGACTAACTCTACAGTGGCTGCGGGTATGGTCCTAGATCGTACCACGGTAAAACAGTTGGAAGATGACAAGTTGAATGATGTGAGTGGGAACTTATTTAAAAGTTTAAGTGATATTACTTACAAGGAACGATGTTTGCGCAATAAACACAAAGCGAAAACTTATTGGATGACAGGCTTATCTGGTTCTGGGAAATCTACTTTATCGAAAGAGGTAGAAAAGCGTATTTTTGCTGAGGGTATGCAGGTTTATCGCTTGGATGGAGATAATGTTAGACTTGGTTTAAATTCTAATTTGGACTTTACTGCTCAAAGTCGAAAAGAAAATATTCGTCGAGTGGCTGAAGTTGCAAAATTGATGAATGATGCTGGCCTTGTTGTGATTACTTCTTTTATATCTCCATTTGAAGATGATCGTAAAATGGCTAAGGAAATTATTGGTGAAGAGGGCTTCTTTGAGGTTTTTGTTAATACTTCCTTAGAAACTTGTGAACAGCGGGACACTAAGGGGCTTTATAAGAAGGCCCGAGCAAAGGAGATACCTAACTTTACTGGAATCTCTTCTCCTTATGAAGCGCCTGTTGATGCTGATTTGCATATTAGTACTGATGAATTGAGTGTTGATGATGCTGTTTCTCAAATTGTTGAGCATATTTTAAAGAGCTGCTAGGTTTTTTTATTTGGGTGGGTGCATATGTTGGAGCTTGGGCCGCAAACATCTAACCCAAAAAGGCTCAGACAGGCAGTGCTCGGCCTTTGGCCTCCGCGCTGAACTCGCTTTTTGTGCTAGATGTTTGCGGCCCAAGCTCCAACATATGCACTGGCGCGAATATTTTTTTCTTTTTTTATTAAAATATTTTTTGGGGATGTAAGCTATGATGGAATTTATTAAGAACTTGGCAGTGGTTGCTGGTAAAGAAATTTTAAAAGTTTATGATACGGGGGATTTGCAAGTGGAAACTAAGGTGGATAACAGCCCGGTGACTATTGCTGATAAAATCGCTCATGAAATTATTTGTGAGGCTTTAGAAAAGGAATATTCTATACCTGTATTATCTGAAGAAGGGGTTGTTGATGAACAAGAACGACTTTCTTGGGATGCATTTTGGTTAGTCGATCCCCTGGATGGAACCAAAGATTTTATAAAGAAGACGGGGATGTTTACCGTTAATATAGCTCTTATTGAGAATAAACGCTCTACCATGGGTGCTGTGTATGCTCCGGTTGGGGAACTATTGTATTCTGCTGAGAAAGACAAAGGTGCATACTTGAATAATCAGTTGATTCAAAATACGCGGGTAAACAAAGATAAATTAATTTCTGCTAATAGTGTTTTTCATTCCACAGATAAAATGGACCAGTTTTTTTCAAATAATCAAATCGCTGAAGTGAGAAAAATTGGATCTTCTTTAAAGTTTGGTCGTTTTGCTGAAGGTGAGATTGATGTTTATCCTAGATTGGCTCCAACTTGTGAATGGGATACGGCAGCAGGGCAAATTGTGGCAGAAGAGGCCGGTGGTTTGGTTTTAAATCTTGAAACTATGCAGCCTCTTACGTATCAAAAGCAGAGCCTTATAAATCCTCATTTTATTTTGACTCGATCTGATTTAACTTGGAAGTTTTAAGCTTTTTTGTCTACTTTTTAGCTTGTCCGTAAACTCTTTGTTTGTTTATATTTTTGAATGTAGTTAAAAGGTAGTAGAATCGTGGGGAACCCATGCAGCCGGATTCAATACGATTTTTTTTATTTTTTTCAATTTTGTAAGTATATGTACCTGTGGAACATTGTAAAAAGGTTTCCTTTTTAAGTTTAGTATTTTGTACTAATTTTATTAAGTTTTTATTATGACGGATTGTTTCCATACTATTAAGCCTACGACCATTTATAAATACTCCTCCTTCTTTACTGATCCCAAGCTGATAAAAACCTTTGTGCTCAGTGTGAGTTGTGTATTTTAAGGTACTTTTTAACAAAAATGGGTCATTATTTTTAGCTGAAAGATGGGTGTAGCATAATCCACTAATAATGAAAATTAAGCAGGTAGCTGTATATTTACTTAGGCTTATATATAGCATAATAGATTGAAACATCTTAATTAGTACTCCCATCCATGTTGCAGTAATGGCCTTTGTCTTTTTCTTTATCACAATTTAATAATCTTGAAATCTCTGGGTGGGCCAACATTATCTTTTGGATCCTTTTTTTTCCTAAATTGTGTTCATCAATGGATTGGTTTAAGGCATCTTTATAAAACTTCATTGCTATTTCTTTATCAGTAGGCTCGGTAAGTTTTTGTATACACTCAAGCTGGATTACTGAATGACTTAATTTTTTCTCTACATCTGAATGTTCAACACATCTTGTTGAAGTGGAGTAATATATAGCTTCAAATGCTCGGCGGCTTTTCAATTTTTTTTCCTTATTTAACAATTCTACAAGAACTTCTGTGGAAAGCCAGTCAGAAAAATCTTCATTTTCTGTTGTTGTGTTTAATTTTGTGAAATTACATGTTGAAAATATTCCTGCAAGTTCTTTAGCATCGTTTAGAGTTTTATCTATTTTTCCATCATAATGTCGTTCGTCTTTCCCGTACTTTCTGTAATCTTCAAGAATTGAATTTATTTTATCTTGGGGTAGTTTTTTGGATGTTATACTCCCTTTTTTAGATAAACACTGAAGGACATTACTAAATGGTGATTGTTTTATTTTTGAGGTCATTTGGCTAATATTGCGATTCTTTATTAATCTGTTTAGGTTTACTTGCTTACAGGGGTCAATGGGGTGAGAAAGTTCGTGTGCTAAAATTTTAATTATAGAAAATCTAGGGAAGAGGTAGTATTGTGGACAGAGTGTTATAGTATTTAATGAAGGCTGGTACCCGGCATTTGGAGATTCACACATACCACCCAAATTGTCTCCACGGGTAATTTGGATTATTTCAACTTCAGATATTTTTTTTATCATTTCTGCAAGAGGATTACTTTGTGACTTGTTCTTAGTACTTAACTTTTGTAAATATGTGATAAGAGATTGTTTTGTTTCGTTAAAAATCGGTTTTATCTTATTTTCAAAAATGTCATTGTATCGTTTCATCTCATGTTCATTATTTCTCCGCAGCATTGTATGTGGATGTATTAGTGGGTCGTCCTTTATTAGTTTTGCTTGCGAGTATATATCAGATGGACTTGTATAGTTTTCGTAATTAATAATGCTATTTTGATTTTTTGATAAAGTTGACATGTATTTTCCGTAAGCATTAATTGTGTTCTTAGAAATATCTGATTTTGATATTTTAATTAATGATTTGAAATCATCCATAATGTTTTTATTGTCTAAACCTAAAGGGATTTTATTGTCGACATTTGGTAGCTTGAAGTATTTTATATTATCTATATTTTTACTTTCGTAGCTATCTAACACACTAGTTACGGATGCTTGTGCTACTACCATTAATGCAGCCGACTCGTTATTGTTTTTAACAGATTTATAAAAGTTTTCTGCAGCTGCGAGAGTGGCTTTATGTTGTTTTTTATACTTTATATCAGCTAATTCCTTTTTTCTATTTTGATATTTGTCATAAGCCTCTTGTTCTTTTAGCTCTTTTTGCATTTGTATTCTATTTCTTACTTGTGCTGTATTCATGGTAAAGCAGGTGTTAAAAATATTAATGGTTTCATTATAGTTTAAATTTGGGATACTCTCACCTTTTTCATTCCGATATATTTTATCTGTATATTTGTTTTTTCGAGATTGATCACAGACTTTTTGCAGGCTACAGTTCCTATTATTATTAGGAATATTGTCATTCTCAATAAATGAATGTGTGCAGTCTTCGGTGGATGGCTGTGTTAGGAATGAGAGATCATCATTAAATAACTGAGTTAAATCTTTATATAACTGAATATCCGAATTCAGAGCGTCTTCGTTATATTTATCATCGCTTATATGAGTCTTTAATTTAGCATTCCATGTGTCTTTATATTCAGTCTTCTTTTCCGCATAGATGAATGAAAAACATAGGGAAATCAGTAAAGATCTATAGTGTTTTGTAAGTGAGTGAAAAGGCATATATATAAGCTTATCATTAAGAAATTATAGATTCCTTAGTTGGAATGTTTTGTTATTGAATCTATACATACGTCAGACTTTACTCAACCTAAGTCTGTGTGATTTTTATTTATGTGGCCGAGATTATTCATTAAAAATTTACTTTTTCTACGCTGTTTAACAAATAGTTTAAAGGGTCTTCTAGTAGGACTTGTAATAAGCCACTAAAAATAAAAGGAAGATCTTGATCGTGATCTTGTTTTACTTGTTGTTTGAAAGATAAAAATAATTGAACAATAGCCGGGTGAAATAGGCTAAAGATCTCCTGATGATTCTTCTGGTCAAAAATCTGTCTGAATACCTTCTCAGGGGTGTTTTTACGTATCATAATAAATCGTGTAAATATGCTAATACTAAATAGATTTAGTTCATGGCTGTTTGCAAATGAATTTGGTTGTTGCAGTCTAAAATAATCATTCTGCAGGGCTTTAAGGTGATGGGCAAAATCTGAAAGCGTGTTTACTTTAAATGATTCGGGATTTAATTGTGTATATTGCATTTTAATAACTGAAACTAATTTTTCATGTGTGCGCATTCTTAGAGACTTGCCTTGTGTGTTCTCAAAACCTGGTTCGTAGTATTTGTATTTCATAAATGTCTTAATGAAATCTGAGCCTTTGATATGAAAAATATTAAAATCATGTCCAGAGAGATTAATGACGTAATCCTCTCCTGAAAGTTTTTTTAGAGGCTTTACTTTAAGTAATCTTTGGTAAAACTTAGAAACTCTGATCATTGCATGAAAAACGATATCAACATCATCTTTTTCTATTTCTTTAGTGCGTTCCAAATTAAAGAACTCACGATGGTTATAATGTAAGTCTAATAAATCAGCCACTTGCGTAAATAGTTCGTGAACATGACTGTCTTTATTCCCATACTTTGTGAGTAATCCCATTGACCAAGTATAGTTAGCCTTTTGTATGTCATTTTCCATAAGCACTCTAACCCAGCTAAAGTCTTTTAAGGACCTTTCCAGGGGATTAATATAGTCAATGGGTTTCGAATTATATTTTTGTATTCTACTATAGGATTTAGTAACTAAAGAGGAGTCGTAGGCACTGATGGATGAAAAGTAATCTGAGCTGGGTTTAAAATCATTTCCATAGCTAGTTACCGACACTAATTTTGTTCGTTCAGGTGCAAGGGATTCAAACTGTGTTCTGATTTCTTTTGCATTTTCAAATGTGTAGCCTGAAACATATTGCCAAATATAAAAAATTTGATCGAGTAAGTCTTTAGTCTGTTTTTTGAACTCACTAATGTGGTATCGGAGATCCTGAGTGCCTCTTAAGTTTGTATTTATAGTGTCATCATCATTCATTCTAAAGCTGGAGCTTTTAGTTATTCTTAACGTCCCATCAGTATAATCTTTATTAAAAATTTGTTTACAGGTCTTTTCTTTCACGGATATATGGCCCTTTGTAAAAGGTCTTCTGACTCCTTCGAATACAGTGGTTACAGAGGTCGCGTAGGTATGTGTTGGCAGCAGTAGTATACAAATTAATATAAGATTATGAAATCTGAGGAAAGAAGGGGAAGTGAAATTCATAATAAACATTTTGCAATTTTGGTGCCTGTTCATAGGATATATTTATTTGTAATATCATGAAGTTAGAAGCAGTAAAGGAGCCATAGTTCCTACAGCATCTGTTATTTCGTTATACATTGATGAATGTTTTTCAAATTAAACATAGTTGGTTAATAATTTGCAATATGACTCTTTAAAGAACTGAGATCAAATGTACCTAGTTTTAGTATGGTCCATTTGCCATTTATTGTCTGTATTTAGTTATTTAGACAGTATTGAGTTCTTAAAATTGGAGAGTCATGCAAAAGTTTATATTACTTATTGGGTTATTGATCACGGGGCCAACTGTATGGGCACAAGGTTCCTGTATTGGAATTTTTAGTGGAAGCTCTGGTTTAAAAGCAGATAAAATCACCTCTGAAGCTGATAAAACAGATGTTGAGGGTCAAATTAATAAAATCAAGGTTGAAAGAAAAAAGAAAAAAGCGATTGAGTATAAAAAATCCATGCAGAGGCATAAGGCTGAAGTTAAGAATAATCTATTAGGACAAGGTGGTCCACTTAAGCTAATTCAAATTCATAGGCTAGAAGAAGTTCTCAGTTCCTTAACGTTCAATCAACGACTTCATCTGTTTAAAGAAATTAGTGATCTTAATTTTTCTGAAATCATGAGCGAGTTAAAGAAGGAAAATCCCGACCCTCGAATAGAGAAGTTAATTCAGAAGTACCCTGGTTTAGATGTTGTTCTTTTTGACTTATTTGCATTAGGAAAATCATTAAATGGAATATTTGCTGTACAGGATGCCGTGACAGTTATCCCTAGATTGTTAGTACAGTTTAAAAAAGCCCATGTAAATAACGCATATAAAAAAAGTGGTCGAGGATCAATATCTGCCATGATGTTCTCCTTGAAAGATAACATGTTTTCAACAATAAACGCCACTATTGAAAGCGCTAGGTTAGAGTATCAAGGAATTGTATTTAATCGTGGTTATTGGCAAAAATTGGGCGAGTGGGTGAGTAGAGTTTATGATCCATTATATAATCGGTTATTGGAGTTAACTCAATTTGCAAATCTACAACATAAACAGATTGAGACTATTGAAGCTGTGGACTCTATTGTCACAGAAGTTGGGTTAGGTAAGGCAGTTGAACTTAATCTAAAAGAAGGCGAAATTCAGGCCTTAGTGGATTTAATATTAGACTCTCCCAAAGCAGCGGAACAAATTGTGGATATATTTAAAGACTTAATGGGTAGTGAGTTTGGAGTTACAGATGCTGTATATATACATAATTTAAATATTCATAAGATTTCTAAGAAGTTAAAACGCTATAGTGTTAGCAAAATAATTTACCAATTTGATGATGCAAGTATTGCTTCATTGGATAGTATGGATGTTGTAATAAACGGAGCGAGAGTACGGAACGGGCTTACTGTTCGAACAGCAAAAGATTTTTTAGTTAAGACTCTGAAAATTTATTTCAAGGGATTTAAGGGACGCCTTAATAGGTACAAAGATAGTTACCTTGGGGTAACATCTCAAACATCAAATGAACATTACACTGTGGAGAGAAGGTATACCACCACAAGAACGGTTCCTGATGGCACAGACGCCAATGGGAATCCAAAAACAAAAACTATTACAGAGACACATTACCGAGATGAAACAGTGAGACCAAGCTTTGAACGCATTTTGTCGGGAAATTATGATACCGGAGACAGGTCAGTGACTGGCTTAAGAGCAGTAAAGATTAGAGCTGAAGATATGGTGAGCATAGAAAGGCCATTTAGACATAGAATTTCAAGTCATAGGGAGATGGTGGAAACGATTTTTGATAATTACACAAAGATTTCTTTAGGTACAGGGAAATCACAAGTTATCACAAAGTTAGATAAAGCCATAGAGACCATCGGTAAGGATATGCAAAGTATTTCAGATTATATTGCTTCAGGTAATAGTCATTATAAAAAAGATAATTTCGAAAACTATGAAAAGCGAAATAAAGAAATGCTTCGGCGTCATAATAATATGAAAAGACTAATTGAGATGCTTAGAGAGCTTATAGAAAGAGGCGAACCGAGTTTATTTAGGATTTTTGATGCATGGGATTTCTCTGGAAGATTAGCCCCTCTAAAGCGTATACGAAATATTAATTATGGTGTTAAGACAGCCATTGGTGTTTCAGCTTTAGTTGCTGGAACAACATATGGGGTTCATGAACCATTTCAACAAGCTGTGAACATTTGGGCTTCAGATATGTGGATAGCGATTAGTGAGTTATCAAAGATTAAACCTTAAGTTTGTAAATGTCTGAATGTGATTCGATAGGTGAAATACTATAGTTTTTACAAAAAAACTCAGAATACAATAAATTACAGCTGGCCATGTTATATTGCTAATCTGCATATTGGAGGCTGAAATGAAAATTACATTATTCTACTTAGTGGCTATTTCTATCTTTTTAACTTCATGTTATTCTTCAAAAAAAAGTGAGTCATCTGTTATAAACACTCCCTCCAATAGCGGTCCTCAGAAAAAAGAAAGTTCTCCACTTGAAACTCTTGATGGTCCCACCAAAATTCAAATTAAAAGTAAATTTATTAATGCTGTGAAATTATTAAATACTGATGACATAAAGGACTCAATAACTGAGTATAATAAACATTATGATAAGTATTTTTATTTAAACTTATCAATTGAAGAAGAAAAAGAAATTTTAGAGAAGCTATTAATTTCAAAAGAGAAAAAGACATTAGAAATCATAAAATTTATGGTAAATAATGAAGCTATTAACCTAAATACAGAAGAGTTAAGAATCTATATAGATAATATTTTTCTTATACATAATAATTTTAATGATTCATTAAAATATACTATAAAAATTATTAAGGAAAAAAGCGACGAAAGTCGTAAGTATATATTTGAAGCCTCAAATCTTTTAAGAAATTTTGAGTCTGGAAAAATAATTGGGGGTCCAGAAGTAGAGATTAAAGTTAAAAATGAAATTATTCTTACAGAGTATATGTTTTCAAGATATAAAATCACCAAAAACTTTTTAAGTGCAAATTTGTTTTCACAACTTTTTGAAGATATAATTGTTTTCTCTTTAAATCCAGAATCAGATCATTCCTTGTTAAAAGCTGCTCTTAATGTAGAAAACTTTAAGTTTAGTGAAATTGAAAATGAAAAACTTAAAGAGAGAATAATTTTTCGATACCTATATAGTCTAAATATGAAAGTAATTTTTGATCATGACCCCGAGCATAATTTAAAAACAAATGCTCTTATATTTAAGGAGTTTGGGTTTGATTCCGATGACCATTTAGGCGTTGTTACACAATATAGTTATTTGTCATCAGCAGCCAATAGATCTTTCTCAACTATTGATTTAGAACCTACTTTGAAATTTGTTAAAAAACACAATCTAAAAAACTGGAAAGAGAAAGCCTTTGAAAGTTTTATTCAATGTATAGCTTCTGGGGACTTAAACTGGGCAAGGTCCTATGTGGATCAAGGCTTAAAGTGGGATTACCAAAAAATGGAACAATTTCCGAAGGTTCTAGAAATTTTTAAAATTTCCTTTTCATTTTTTGATTCTGAAGAACGAGATGAAGCCAGAGAAATTATTTTAGCTTCAGGGGGAAGTTTGGAATTTTTAGGTGAGTAATTTGAATTGGTACACTAATTAGTAAGAGTTATCTTGGCACATATTTCCTGTCTCTAGACCAGGTCTCGTCTGTGGCGTTATTTTAAACTTGGTCCTGGGTGTTTTTTAATAGGTAAAACTGACTTAAGGCGGGAATTTCCGCTGAATTGAACACTTTTCGGTTTTACGGTTTATTATAGAAAAATGCAGGTTTTGGAGGGTGGCGTGAAGAGTTCTTTATTGATCATAATAGTGTTAGCAGTTGGACTGTATTATTTCACCGCTGAAGAAAATACTGAAAATGATCCTAGCAAGTGGTCTGAAATGAAGATTGAGTTCGCAGCTGAGCCTGAAAATTCTCAGGCTGAAAAAACTCGTCCAGTCAAAAATCACAAAACAGAAAGAGAAGCGCAGAATAAAAGTAAAATACCATCTATTGCAAAAGTTGAAGCAGCATCCGTGTCGGACGAATATTTAGATAAGAGCAAAGAAGATGTTGTAAACCCAAAGAGTGAAAAATTCGATAAAATGAAGAAGATCAAAGGAAAAATTCAGGACAGCGAAGTTTATGATCACAGAGGTCTAGTGAAGAAAGAGCACAACGCCGGAGAAAAGTTTTCTGATGGAACTGTTGTCGGTCAAAAACAGGCGGTTGTTTTTATTGAACGGTTTGAAAAAGAGTTGTTTGAGCAATTAGAGTCTGTGGACCTAGAAAGCATCCATAAGGATTTTGGAGATGATCTGGCGTGGTTTCAAATAGTTGGAAATTCCAGGAAAATCCAAAAATGTGAAGCGATCAATAAAATGCAAAAGCACTTTGGATTACCCATGACGCCGCTAAAAAACTGTATCGAAAACATTTTTGAAAATGCACGTTTGACTCAGTAATTTTACTCATCTAGAGATCAATTTATTTTTTGTATTAAGAGCAGTCCCACCAAAACCTAATGTCAGTAGATAATATGCTGACCTGTTAATGGCATCATATCACTGTTCAAGCTGGACTCACGTTACTTCAACTTCCTAGACTTATACTTCGCTTAGTAGTAAAAAACATCAATGATTAAAAAAAATGTGACTATTAAAACTATTGTGGATCAAATCTTAGCAGCTTGTCCTAATGGAGACATGCAATCTAAAATTATTTCTATAGATGGGTGTGGCGGGGCAGGGAAATCCACACTAGCAGTAGAGCTTTCTAATTATTTTGATTATTGCTCCGTAGTTCACACAGATGATTTTGCATCCCCAGAGAACCCGCTAAATTGGCATGAGAGGATGATTGAACAGGTCTTAAAGCCACTAGCTGAAAATAAGTTGGCTCGCTTTCAGCGTTATGATTGGAATGCAGGAAGACTGTTAGGTTGGCTGACAGTAGAACCTCAAAATTACATTATACTTGAGGGGGTTAGTTCTTCACGAATTGAGTTCAGACCATATTTGTCATTCAGTGTTTTTGTAAATACTGACCGAGATATTCGATTAAAACGTGGACTTGAGCGAGATGGATTACAGGCTCTAGCTCAATGGAAAGAATGGATGAGAGAAGAAGATGAGTACATCAAGAGAGATTGTCCCTCTGAGTTTGCAGATTGTGTTATCAATGGTAATTTTAAAATCTAATGGCACTTCGATCCTATTGAGGCTAGGGGTCTCGTCGGTGGTGTTCTTTCGCTTTGGGTAAGGTTCTGGGGATATTTCAAATAGGACAAACACTGACTTGTTGAGCAATTTATATCTCAAAATATTGTGAAATTAATTTGGAAAAATTTAATTAATTCATGTATATTACATTATGAGTGGAGCTAGCGTGGAAATACCTACATTTGAAACTGACAATTTGATTTTACGTCCTATAACACCTGATGATCTTCATAGTTACCAAAATAACTTTAATAACTATGAAGTTATTCGTTATTTATCTTCTTTTGTGCCCTGGCCTTTTCCTAAAAATGGTGTGGAGGAATACTACTATAAAACGATCCTCCCAAAACAAGGAAAGGATTATTGGTACTGGTCTATACTTCTAAAGAACAATACAGAGGAAATGATAGGTGGAATTGACTTGTGGCGAGGTAGCAAAATAGATAATCGTGGATTTTGGCTTGCACAAAAACGTTGGGGCAAAGGTTATATGACGGAGGTGGTAACTAGAATCAATGATCATGCATTTCAGGATTTAGGCTTTGAAATTTTATATTTTGGAAATGCTGTTACCAATATTGGTTCGCGAAAAATTAAAGAAAAAACAGGTGCAAAATTAATAGGAAGAAGACTTTTTAAATTTGTTGATCCATTAGTTAATGAATCCGAAATGTGGGAACTTTCCAAAGAAGCATGGTTAACTTTTAGGAATTTATAAATTTTGGGCTAATTTATCTGGTTTAAAATTAAACTTTGGTGGCACTACACCTTAGCTACAGTGACCAAATAACGGATTGTGTGGCACTCCGATCCTATTGAGGCTAGGTCTAGAATTTTGGAGTTATTTCAATAATTTGTATAGAGTCGTTTAATCTTTGGACACTCATATAGTGATTTCAATTAACTTCAAAATTCACTCATAAAAGTAAAGAATATGATA
>JABJQG010000005.1 GCA_018663505.1 Pseudobdellovibrionaceae bacterium
GCTTTCTTTTTAGTGGCCTTCTTCTTTGCGACTTTCTTCTTAGTAGCTTTCTTTTTAGTGGCCTTCTTCTTTGCGACTTTTTTCTTAGTAGCTTTCTTTTTAGTGGCCTTCTTCTTTGCGACTTTCTTCTTAGTAGCTTTCTTCTTTACCACTTTTTTTTTGATAACTTTCTTTTTAGCTGCTTTTTTCTTTGCCATGGTGTTCCCCTAAATAAAATGCCGTTATGCCAGTGTTTAACACAGGCTTCTATATTGTATAAATTGGGTCCCGAAAGTCAAAAAAAAAGCGTCAGGACTAGCCCTGACGCTTCGTATGCTAAAAATTAATTAAGAATTATCCCAATAATTTTAGTGCCATACCACTTGTTTGGTTAGCTTGAGCTAGAGTAGAAGTTGAAGCTTGTAACAAAATGTTGTTACGAGTCAATTCTGCAGAAGCATTTGCTACATCAGTATCTCTGATACGGCTGTTAGCAGCAGACATGTTCTCTTCAGCAACCTGTAAGTTACTTACAGTAGAATTCAGTCTGTTTTGTAGCGCACCTAAGTTTGAACGCATAGAGTTTACGTTTTCTTGAGCATTATCAAGAGACTCTAAGGACCCTTGAGCGCTATCTTTACTAGTATAGTCTAATCCACCAAGGTTTAGAGCATCTAATGTAGCTACATTTGTTGCAGTATCAAAAGAAATTCTATCTTCAGATTCATTATTGTAAATACCAATTTGGAAATCAAAAGTAGGACTAGAACCATCTAATAATTTAGTTGTTCCCCAAGTTGTTACACTCGCAATCCTTTGTACCTCGTCCTTAAGTTGTTGAACTTCCTTATCCACAAATCCTCTTTCTGTATCTCCGATAGTATCAGAAGAAGCTTGGATACCTAGTTCTCTAAGTCGAGTTATAATGTTTCCGATTTCGTTTAAACCACCCTCAGCCGTTTGTACCATGGATATACCATCGTTAGCATTTCGGTTAGCTTGACGAGATGATCTAATTTGACCTTTTAAGTTCTCAGAAATCGCCAAACCAGCAGCATCATCAGCAGCTTTGTTAATTCGACTTCCAGAAGCTAATTTAGCTAAACTAGAACCAATATTTTTTTGACTATCCATTAAATTTCTTTGAGCGTTAATGGCCGCTATGTTTGTTGATACTCTAAATCCCATATTATTATCCTCCGTTTATATTCATATTTAAGTCCTCCTTGGTATTCCCTATTTATGTATTTTTAGGGTTGGCATCCGAGCCATTATTTTTTTAGTTTACTTAATTGGAAAGTAATCCTTCCGTTGATTTTAATTGTGCTTTCTTCCTTAATTCTCCTTTCAATCTAGTTCACAGAGCTTGACCTAACTCTTTGGTGAAATTCATCACCTGTGTTACAAAAGCTCTTTCGGGCCTGGTGCGGAAATCTTGACAGGACTCTAGGCTAAATTGGATCAAAAGTATTAAAACTTGGGCCTTTGATAGATCCAGGTCCTAAGACTTTGGGATTTAAATCAATACCTTTAAACCGTAGACTAAAGGGGCTCTTAGAGGAACGTCTGGTTGTGATTTTTTAGCTCATTTGTAAAGGAAGTTTCCATGATTAGAGAGTTGTTGGTGTGAATACTGAGGTTTCATCTTACAGGATTCAAACTGAGTTTTTTGTTTTGGTAGGAAATTGTTTGGAGTAATGGCACTTATAACAACACAGACTTCTGGTAATTATTCTCGAAAGGTCTTGCACTCAAGTACTTAAGAAATTGAATTTCGAAGATTTACAAAAGACCTAAATTCTGGATATTAATTTGCAATTAAATCTACTGTATATTTGAAGTACGATTAATTTGATTTTGAGACTTAAGTTCAAAGACAAATTAAGGCACATGTAAACTTCATATACACACTAAAGCTAGGGGTTATTGAATCTGGCTTACTACCTGGCAGCTTACGCAAAAACCATTGGTTTTTAACATAGGAGAGAAATAGAACATGAAGCACCTATATAAAATAATTATGATGATTGCAGTCTCTATAAGTATTAAGGCTGTGGCAGATGACTCGTTTAAAGAAGCAGTTAGTGACAAGGTATTGCTTTTTCAAATGGTAATCAACAATCAAGGTGAAGCATCGAGTCCTTCATATGATCTTGTGGTTAAAGCGGCTGCATTTGGTAAGGATTCTTTTCGAGGCGAAGCAAAGGAAATATACAGGTTGACAGTAAGAGATGCCGTTCAAGGGGTTGTAGAGAAAAGGTACTTTATCATTCCAGGTAAAGATTTAGTTTCCTCACTTTTAAAGGTTACGCAAGAACCCGTAGATCATTTTCATATAACGGTTAAGCTAGTTAGAGATTTTGGAATGATTGAGTTTAATAGTAGCTATAGCTACTTAAAGTTATATAAGGACGGTATTTTTCAATTGAGAGGAAACAGAACGTATGTGAGTAAATCCCAGGCAGTTGATTTTAAAGGCATTAATAATAAGAGCATTAAGGCAAGTGTAGTGTTAATGGACGCCAATGAAGTTAACTTCTCTCCGAGAAAATTTGAAATAATTAATTCCAGAGGTTCAATTGAGTATGGAAATGCTCTTGATTGAATAAATCACTAGATTTAAAAAGTTTTCTTACTCATTTATTCTCACAAACAAGACAACTCTGGTCTTGTTGTTTATATAGAAAAATTTATTATTGTCGACGACAATTTCTTAGTGACCTGTATATGTATCAAAAAACATAGACTTCTCGACGGGCCGATTTAGCCAAATAACCCCGTCAGGTTTACCTCAATCTCTATTAGTTATTGGCCATTTTTCATACTGTACAACAAAATCTCTGGGTAATTAAACCGCCAGTTACCCTTTGTAGTGATATTTAAAAATTTAATCTATTCATTTCTAAAGCATTGCAAAAGCATTACAATATGTATGATAGAGAACTTAATTTAACTAAACTCCTAGAAAGAAAGTCTTTTTTTCTGTTTGGGCCGAGATCAACTGGTAAAACTACTCTTATTAAGCAACAGCTTCCAAACAGCAAAGTTTTCGATCTTTTGAAGTCCGAAACATATTTGAGGTTGGTTAAAAACCCAAGCCTGTTAGAGGAGAGTATTCAGGATAACAACCAATATATAGTTATTGATGAGATTCAGAAGCTGCCAGCTCTTTTAGATGAGGTCCATAGGCTTATTGAAGCTAAAGGCATTCGCTTTCTGTTAACAGGAAGCAGTGCTCGAAAGCTGAAGCATGGTGGAGCTAATTTATTAGCCGGAAGAGCATGGCTGGCAAACCTTTTGGAGATGCTTTTGAACACTTTATTATTTTAGAAGTCAGAGCTTATAATTCCTATGAAAGAAAAAAAATGAATCTTTGTTACTGGCGATCCACTACAAAATTTGAAGTTGACTTAATTGTAAGTCAGAAATGTGCTATAGAAATAAAATCAACAAAACTCGTACAGGACAAGCACCTTAAAGGTATTAGAGCTTTTAAAGAAGAGGAGTTAGTTAAAAAATACATTGTAGTTTCTCATGACACTGAAAAAAGAGAAACTAAGGATGGAATTGAAATATACCCATGGAAATTATTTCTAGATCAGCTTTGGAAATGTGAGGTATTTTAATATTAACTGAGCCTGTAACTGAAATTCCCCAGCAAGAGTGGACATTTTTACTGATTAGCTAATTGTTTGTCTTCCTAAAAAGTACTGTATAAATATGTGTTAAGTTATTTGAGTGGTTATAGTTTTGGCCATAAAATTGGTAATCTTTTCAATATGTGCAAAATAGAACTAGCTACATGATTGATAATCTGTATTTTTAAAAAATAGAATGTAAATTTTGTGAAAGGGGTGTAAGGCTAATATTACTAAACCCGTAAAAGCCTAGGGAGGTCCCTTTTGACACTTTCAAAGTTATTAAAAATAAGTAATTACCTGCTGGTATTAACTTGGACTATGTTACTCAGTACGGGTTTAATTTTAAATTATAAGCTACCCCGCGGACCATTTAGAAATCAGGGTAAAGGCAGAGGTGGTGAAGAACTTTGGTCCATGACACGTCATGAATGGGGTGATATTCACTTTTATTTAGGACTTAGCGTACTTTTCTTTATTTTGTTGCATCTATATTTAAACCATTCTTGGTTTAAAATGCTTTATAAACAATTTGGAGCAACTAAAGTCTGGGGGAGTCTTTTACTTTTAGCTTTGATTTTGGTGCTGCCATGGATTAATTGAATTATATAGCTGAGAGATAGCCGTTTAAAGTCTGAAAACTTAGTTGATGACTAAAAAAAATCCACACATTGCTCATAGACTACGTTGGGTTGATCTTCCATTAAGTGGTGCCCAGACTTCTTGTCAGTAATGAGTTCACTGCCCTTGATAATTTTTTGTAGTTCTGTCATGTATTTTTTTGGTACCAAGTGGTCGTGTTTGCCGTAGAGAATTCTCACAGGTATAGTAATCTCTTTAAAGCACTTGGGCATACGTCTGTCTCTGAGTATGCTTGTTGCTTTCATAAAAGTTTTAATAGCATTAGGTTGTTTATCATAGGGTTCGAGGTACTTTTCTGTACTTTCTTTATTAACCAGGCTTTGGTTATAGACCACTTTGGACTGCAGAAGGCCAATGATTTTTGTATTCACAAGGTGTGAGGCTAAGCTGGTAAATGGGATTAATTGAGGGTTGAGTTTTAGTAATTTTTTATTGGTGGCTGGTGATATAACCATATTCTTCTTAAAAACATTTGGGTGTTTTAAACTCAACCAAAGGCTAATGGCCCCACCCATTGAGCTACCAACTATATATGTGTTTGATACATTTAATTTTTTAAGAAATAACAGAACTCTTTCACACTGTGCCTCTAAACCATAGTCTTGGTTTACAATTTTTGAGGACTTGCCAAAGCCAGGTAAGTCTAAAGCGATCACTCTATAATTTTGACTTAAGGGTTTATATAGAAAACGCCAAATATATAAAGAGGCACCTATACCGTGGAGAAGTAGCAGAGTAGGACCTGACCCTTCGTCCACATAGTTAATTTCAAAATCAGGAATATTAATTTTTTTTTGTTCGGGAATGTAGGGTTCATTAAGGTCAAAATAGACTTTTTTAACTAGAAAATATTTTTTAATTAACAAAAAGGCAAAAACTAGAAGGACTAATAGGAATACCAAAGCAATGTATGGAAAAAGTTGAGACTCAAATATAAACATTAATCAATCTCATGATTTCTGCAAAAGCACATGCGGCCATGCAGTTCGTAGGCTTTTAATTGGTTGGCTTTAAGGTGGTTTTTAGTATTATAACCCATGTTACAGCCTTCGTTCTCGGCAATAAAAAAAGAGCATTGCTCGCAACAATACATAAAATCAATTTTAGCAAAATCCCTTGGGTCTATTTTATCAAATATGATGCCTCTGTTCAGAGGCGCGCATTTCTTTTTTGATGACATTGACAAATCCTTACATATACACATCTTTTAAGTAAGATTATTTATTGATAAAGTCAGTAAATTTCGTAGAATTTATATATTTTATTAGGGGTAAATTATGAGTGAAATTGATCAAATGACACAAAATAGCCAGAAGGCCATGCAAAAGGCAGCGGATTTAGCTCAAAACCTAAATCATGCAAATGTGGAACCTGTGCATTTAGTTTTTGAAATATTGAAGCAAAAAGATAACGTCATTGTAAAGATCATTAAAGATCTTGGCTTAAAAATAAGAAGCTTTCAAGAGGCTTTGGATGCGAAAATTCAGACCTTAAATCAGGTGGAAGGGACAGATCTAAAAGTGAGCCCTAACCAGCAGCTTATTCAGTTATTTAACAAAGCTCAACAAGAAGCTCAGGCAAATGGGGATTCTTTTGTTTCTACTGAACATTTTATCCAAGCCATATATAAAGGGGCAGATAAGGATGTAAAATCCATTCTTGAAGGGCAAGGTCTCCCAGCCCAATCCTTTAATGACCAACTTAAGGAAATTCGTGGTGATGAAAAAGTAACTACAGATAACCCAGATAGTCAGTTGGATGCTTTATTAAAATACGCACGGGACCTTACAGAGTTAGCCGAAGAAGGCAAGCTTGACCCTGTGATAGGCCGTGACGAAGAGATTCGAAGAGTGATTCAAGTATTATCTCGCAGAACAAAGAATAACCCCGTATTAATTGGAGAGCCTGGTGTGGGCAAAACGGCCATCGCTGAAGGCTTAGCTTTAAGAATTATTAATGAAGATGTTCCAGAAATTCTTTTTGGCAAACAGCTGGTGTCTCTAGATTTAGGTTCTTTATTAGCGGGAGCCAAATACCGCGGAGAATTTGAAGATCGTTTAAAAGCAGTGATAAAAGAAGTCACTGATAGTGATGGTGAGATTATTCTTTTCATAGATGAGCTTCACACCCTTGTGGGGGCCGGAAAAGGTGACGGGGCTATGGATGCTGGTCAAATTCTGAAACCCGCTCTAGCGCGCGGGGAGCTCCGTTGTGTGGGTGCCACAACTTTGGATGAATACAGAAAATACATTGAAAAGGACAAGGCCTTGGAAAGGCGTTTTCAGCAGGTTCTGGTACAAGAACCTAATGTACACGACTCAATTACCATTTTACGTGGTTTAAAAAGCAAATACGAAGTCCATCACGGTGTGCGCATTACAGATGCTGCTATTATTCAAGCTGTAAAGCTTTCTGATCGCTATATCACTTCTCGATTTTTACCAGATAAAGCCATAGATTTAATGGATGAAGCAGCCAGTCGCTTAAGTATAGAAATTAATAGCGTACCTGGGGTAATTGATGAAATTCAAAGAAAAAAGGTACAATTGCAAATTGAAAGGGAAGCCCTAAAAAAAGAGTCTGATGAATCCGCTCAAAGCCGTTTAAAAGAGGTGGAACTGAGAATCGATGACTACACTGAACAGGTGGATAAGTTAAAGCTTCAATGGGACAGTGAGAAGGCTGAAATCCAAGGAGCAAAGGATGTAAAAAAACGCATTGAAGCTGTGACCCTAGAAATTGAGCGTGCAGAACGAGATGGTGTCTTGGAAAAAGCAGCAGAGTTAAAATATGGCCAGTTGCCAGCTCTGCAACAACAACTAGAAGAGATCAACGCCAAAGCCGCAGCTCAAACTCACAGTGATAAAGCACAAAAAGATGAGCAACGCCTACTTAAAGAAGAAGTGGGTCCCGATGAAATCGCTGAAGTGGTTTCTAAATGGGTAGGAGTGCCTGTACAAAAAATGTTACAGTCAGAGTCCGATAAAATATTAAATATGGAAGAGCATATGCGGTTGAAAGTTGTGGGGCAAGATAAGGCCTTGGAACTTGTGGCAGATGCCATTCGACGCTCACGTGCTGAAATTTCTGACCCCAATCAGCCCATCGGTAGTTTTATGTTTTTAGGCCCCACAGGTGTGGGGAAAACGGAAACCGTAAAAGCTTTGTCTGAATTTTTATTCGATACTCAAGATGCTATTGTTCGCATTGATATGAGTGAATATATGGAAAAGCATTCCGTCTCCCGACTCATAGGTGCGCCTCCGGGATATGTTGGCTATGATGAAGGCGGGCAGCTAACAGAACGCGTACGACGTCGCCCATACAGTGTGGTTCTATTAGATGAGGTTGAGAAAGCTCACCCCGATGTTTTTAATATTTTACTCCAAGTGTTGGATGACGGACGTTTAACTGACGGCCAGGGACGCACAGTGGATTTTAAAAACACCGTGATAGTGATGACTTCAAATGTAGGATCTACGGCTATTATAGATCCTGCTTTGAATGAACAACAAAAAGACGATGCCATTCAACAGGCCTTAAAGCAAAGTTTTCGACCAGAGTTTCTAAACAGAATAGACGAGGTTGTTATATATAACAGCTTAGGCGAAGAACAAATTTCTGGTATTGTAGAAATACAAATCCAACAACTTGTGGAACGTCTAAAAGAAAAGGATATTCACCTTAATTATGACGGAGAAGTTCTTAAGGTCATCGGTCAAAAAGGCTTTGATCCCATATACGGAGCTCGTCCATTAAAGCGAGTGATCCAAAGAGAAATACTCAATCCAATTTCCAAAATGATCATATCTCAAAATTTTACAAATGGTGGTGAAGTGAGCTTAATCGTGAAAAATGGAAAAATTGAGATAGAGTAAATCAGGTATCATATTTTAGGGATATTTTTGTAATAGTTGCACTCTTGTCAAGACTATGAGGGTTTCCATTAAGTCATTTACTTTTCTGCTAAAGTAAAGAAATTATAGAGTTTCTAAACACACATAAACTTGAAGGTCTTAGGTATTTTTTACTTTTTTTCAAATCAAATTGTTGTTCACAAGTATTATAAAATTGGTGTTATGATAGCTCCATAAGTTAACAAGTTTGGTACTTTAGCAGAGAGAACTACTGGAGTGACCACACACAACAATAATTTATGGAGATGATCATGAAATCGATTATTCTGAGTTCACTTTTGCTCTTACTGGTTTCTAATACATGTTTTGCAAGCAAAATACGATTGGCAACATGTCATACTGTTATCCCGAGTCTTGAAGAGGGTGGGAAATCCACAGATGTTAGTGTAAAGGTTTACCATACTGGAAATTCACTTGAGGCTAAGGTAGATAAACCAGGAATCCCAACTAAAAAGTTTATTTCAGAAACTGAAGAGTATCCAGTTCGAAAGGATTTTTTAAAAAGCTTAGTTATGAATGATAATGTTTTGTCTCCTAGCTTTGTGGAAGCTGATGACTGGAACTATGCAGAGAGGCTGTTAGCTCATGCCTATGCTTTGATGAATTCTCCTGTGTTTGCAATTTTTGAAAATTTTTCCACTGGGGTTGACCTTTCAAAAGTGAGGTCAGTTCGATTGTACTATTTGGACAAAGCAACAAAATTTGGTAGAGCCGCAATTGTTAAAACCCGAGATGAAAATGGTAGTGTATTAGGATCTTTTTTGAGTGGATTTTTTGTGACTCCATGTGATGCCAACCCTCTAAAGTAATATTTTTAGACTATTTCTCATTGGAGCGGGTTCTTTGTCATAAAAATGGGGTCCAGTTTTACTCAGATCTGCATCAAAACAAGAAAAAGACATAAAAAAAGGCGTTCAACCATTGGTTAAATAAGTTTGCAAACAAAACTTAACCGGAGAACGCCAGCCATGATGATACCTAGAATATTTAGATTTGCAAACTATGAAACAGTAGATTTTAAAGAATATTTATCAAAAAACAAAATAGAAATCCATTTAAAAAGAAATATGCATGCACGATTTTTGTGTGGCCACTGCAAACATAGAATTAAGCCAGATAAAGGGTGTTACAAAGTTGAGGTTCAACACTTGCCGTTGTTTAACAACCATTGTTATTTAGTTTTTAGAAAATATAAAGGTCAGTGTGCCCAATGTAAAAAAACAAGATCTGAACATATAGATTTTATATCAAAAGAAACTCCACATAAAACAAAAGATTATTCATGGTGGGTGGGAAGGTTATGTGAAATTTCACCAATATCAAATGTTGCAAAAGTTTTAGATGAAAGTGCTTCAACCACATGGCGATTAGATTATAGTCGCATGAAAAGAATGCTTTCAAATTATAGAATTCCCAAACCAAAACGAATTTGTGTTGACGAAGTTTATACCCGAAGAAAAAAAGAAAAAGGCGAAACCCGTGATGATTTATTTTTCACAATAATCTGTGACCTAGATACTAGAAAAGTAATTTGGGTATCTTATTCAAGGCGTAAGGAAGCTTTAGATGAATTTTTTTTAATTATAGGCAAGAAAGCTTGTGAAAAAATAACAGCTGTTGCAACAGACATGCACGATGGGTACGGAGCTTCTGTGAGACAGTATTGTCCACAAGCTACCCTTGTGTGGGATCGATTTCATATTATGCAACAGTTTGATGATGCTGTAAATGAAACCCGAAAACAGTTACATGAAGAGGCTCAAAAAGGGTCTGAAGAACAGCGTTTAACTCGAGGTAAATTTAGATTTATGTTTTTAAAGAAAAGTTCAAAAAGAAGTTCCATTGAAAAACAACATATCGAAAGTGTGTTTGAAGAAAACAAACAGTTTTTAAGATTAGAATTAGTTAAGGAGCGAATGCATAGTTTTTTCAACGCGCGAACAGCAGAGGAGGCTTACGAAATTTTTGATGAAATAGGTGGTTGGGTCTTTCAATCAGATCTTGTACCACTGATGCGTTGGCATGAATTTATGAGTAAGAAATGGCATATATTAAAAAACTATTTTGTTCATAGAATAACCTCTGGTTTAGCTGAGGGAATGAATCATGTGATTAAAACTCTAAAGAGAAAAGGCTATGGATACCGAAATATGCATTATTTCAAGCTTAAAATACTCCAAACTTGTGGATATTTAAACTCTGACTTCATCAATGACCCTTATATGCTTTAGTTTTGAGATGAAACTAAAATGAAATAGAAACATTGGAGCGTAAAAAATGAGTGCACTTGTTTAGCTTATTTTTGTAAACGTTATTGGTACTCTAATTAGTGTTTATATTTCAGCTAGTTACGATCAGCAATATTGGCATAATGTCTGCATATTTGTAGGTTTATGAAGACTTTCTTTAATATTAAAAAAATATCTATAACAATAATTGGTGTTGTAACTATAGCAACATCCTCCATGGTCTATGCAAGTCAATGGTTTGTTCCTCCTTGGGGGATAAAGTATATAATGCCTGACCCTCAGATCTTAGTGTTTAGTGCCCCATATTCTGAATGGGTGATTGACGTAGCTAAAGATCTAACTTTTAAGGTTGATTCACGTGGCAAGCTGGTAAATGGAACAGAGCTAATATCAAAACTTAAAACTGCAGAGCAGACCCTTCATAATTCAGGTGTCTCAGGAATAACTGAAAACGAAGAATATTCAAGTAGATTATTCTATTACAGATTGGATCTATTGTTATTAAGGTTTAACAACTTGTTTCATGATAATGATACAGAAATAACCTTAGCTTCATTTTATGAGATATATCTAAGCTTGGTTCAATCGGAGAATACAAGTTATTCAACACTTAAGGAGCTCTTAGAATTACGTAAGTTAACAAAATCTCTTTTAAATGGAGGTCAGTTAAGCGTCAAAGCCCTTTTAGATAATTCACGTGAAAGCTTGATTTCATTAGATTTTAACACAGCCATACTTAATAAAGAATAGATCTTAAGATTAAAAAACTAATGATAAGAAATTGGTAGTATATTTTAAAACTTAAAAGAAGGAAATGATACATGAATGACAGTTACACAAAAAAAATTATAATATATTTTATAATTTTACTTAGTGGTCCAATTTACTCTGTGACCATGCCTAGTATCGTTCCGCATAATAGTGCAAAAAAAATGTGTGTTAGTTTATTTAGTGCACAGCCAAGTAAAAATATAAACTCCATGCAAGCTAAACTATCGAGTTTTTTGAAAAAGATTTTAAAGGTACGGGAATCTGAAGAAATTGAAAACATTGATAATATTGATTACGACAAAATTGATTCTGCCTTGAGTTTAATTGCAAAAGGGATTGATAACGTATTAAGTGGGGAGACTGGTCCGCTTTTATTTGGTGCACTGACTATTAACTCTTTTGCTGTTAAGAGCGTAGTAGACCAGTATTTAAACAAGTCTAAAAATGCCACAATTGAAGAACTTAGGCAGTTCCAAAAGAGCTTTGAACAACTGAAATCTTCCGCTGAAAGGAATGTGAATGGATCTCATCCAGATACAATGCTCGCTATTGAGACAGCGCTCTTAAATGTAAGAGGTAAGATAAATGGAACTGACAAATTTGGAGAGGTAAAGCTCCATAAAACAGATTTTTCGGCTGAAACAGTTATGCGACTGATATCCTACGAAAACCCCGAAGTTCTCACAACAGCCATTGTTAAATTCTCTAACGGATTAAATAAGCAATTAAGAAATAAGGATTTGAACTATGAGGAAAAGAGAAGCCTTTTACTGCAAATATCATTCTCTCGACTTAACAATTTTAAACTTAATGAGGAGACTAAATCTAACCTTATAGCGGCAAATCAAATATCAAAGTTTTATGCAGAAATGCAGCTAATGGCCGCACAGCATCTTGTGGAATTATCAAGGAATAATAATGATCCAATAGCTTTGACAGCTGCATTTTTGGCGCTTTTTTCTTCTAGAATGTCTATAGGTACAACGTCTCTTTTAAAGGATGAAGTGACAATACTTCTTCTTAATCAAAACTTTGATTTTACAATGGCATCTGCTAAGGATGCTATACTTTATATTACCTCAAGTGAGTCCCAGTTAGGCTTAAGAAAAATGGATGTAGAGGAATTTATGGATGATATGGTTGAAGTTATTGCTGAGGTTAAATCAATTGAGCGAGGTATGTCAGAGCCTCCAGAAAGATATTCAACGGAAGCACTTGGTAGAGAGCGAATAGCCATGCTAGTAAAAAAACAATTACAAAATGCATCAAAGCCAAACCCTAATTAAAAAGAACCTGGCACCTTACTCAACACCCATGTTCCAGCCTTCGTTGGTTGGCCGCTCTTCTCCTAGAAAATTGTGATGACCACCTATGTTGGTTTGATTGAAGCTAGGGTAGGAGCCTTCATTAAAAAGGTTTACTCCTTTGCCCTCAGGTGCTGAGCCTGGTTTTAGTAGGAAGGCCTGTTTTGCTTTGTGTATACTAGATATCGTTATGCTTTCAGGGTCAGGGATTAATGGTTTTAAGGAAAGGCCGAAGTCTCTGTCTTCATAAATGGAAGCGTTATCGTCAACGTATGTAATATCACTTGAGGAAGTATTGTTGTAAAAATAATTTTGACTCATAGAGAAGTTGACTGGTGGACCATCTCTATCCCAAATAAAATAAGGGTCGTTTTTTTTATTTGGATAGTTCTCAATATACATATTATTATGTACATGCAAATCTTCTACATCGATGTCAGGGTAGTTCCCACGTAGCATCATTACTGACCGAAGGTTATCTCCAGTGTTGTTATAAAATAAATTGTTGTGAACCCAAACTTTTGTAGAATTGCAAACGCTTAAAGCGGCATCTCCATGTGTGCCTGTGAAAATATTATTTCGAACAATAGCGTTATAAACATGTCCGTAGGGACTTAAGCCTCCACTTTCTGAATTTGTGGTTTCTCCAGTTCCAATGCCAACAGCTGAGTTGATATTATCGCTTGCGCCTGATGTGGGCCCAAAAATATTGTTTTCATAGAGAACATTAGTCATATTGAACTTGGAGTAAATCAAGTAATCCCCTCTACCAGCCACATGAAATAACCAACTATTTCTAACTATAATATTTGTTAAACTGCCTACATGTGTAGAGTTTTTGTTGCTATCAGTGACATAAGAGCCAAAGAGATCTATAACTTCCTGAAAAGGGGTGCCTTTTGATGGAGGGCGTCGCCCTGGACTCCAGGCAATTACATGATCAAAAATAAGTCCATTGGTGGCACCAGAAACTTTTATAACATCAGCATCATAAGGAGCATCATGAATCATTGAATTGTAAATTTTAATATTACTATTTGTTCCAGTAATTCGAATAAGCCCTTCTATTCGTTCACTTAATTCCAGCCCTTCATCCTTGCTGTTCCAAGTTCCGAAAATATCTAAACCATCAATCCCAGTATCATTTACATCTCTAAACCTTATGGCTAAAGTTAAATCAGAAAAAATTTTTGCCTCTCCGGGTCCATCTGCAGAAATCAACCAAACTCCAGTTTTCATGAGCAGGTTATCTTCGTTGTAAGTTCCGGCATGTATACATACTGCCTGGCCCTCTGTAGCTTTTTCAATGCCATCAGAGATGGTGCGGCAAGGGCTTGAGGCAGAACCACAATTAGCAAAACTAGCTGTACTATTTATTGAAACATGAATTTGATTTTCAAAAGTACATACTTTGCTATTCTCAAGGTTGCCGGTAGCCAGTGAGGGGCTATTGTTACCATTATTATTTTGGTTGTCATTTATTGGAGGAATTTGATGATCATGTATAGAGGGAGCTAGAGCTTGATCTATAATTCCTGACTGCATGCCTTCACAAGAATTATATACAAAAGGGATGGCAGCAAAGGTTAATATTGCCAAAGTGTATTTGAATTTTACAATGAAACTTAAGTTCATAAACATAAAAACCTTATTAGGGACACAACTGTATCAACTTATATTCTATCAAAAAATCAAATGTAATCATAGGGTAGTGTACTTGATATGTATTAAACTGATACAGTAGAATTAGGTGCAGGGTTCCTAATCTAGGATGCACTGTGCTCCAGGTAAAGAACCTGGCACTAAATTAGCTCATTTATTGTGTAAATAAAGAAGTGCATTTAATTTTTGAATTTAATGTGTGTTTTTGTCTTAGTTGGTTAAACAGGGTTGTGAATTCTTTAAGCCTACTTTGACGACTTACATTCTGCTGCATTTCGTAGCCGCTGGCTTTTGATACTTCATAGAATATTTTATGTGCTTCATACATTACAAATCCAGATAGAGGATAATTATATTTATTCCATAATTTCCTATTTAAAATCTTTTCGTCAATTTCACTAAGATGTGGATGCACAAGGACAATAATTGAATGGAAGCGTTGCAATACATCTCCGGTATCTCCGCTCCCTCCGTAAGTCCTCATATACTCTCGGTAAATATTTCCCTTCAGCCTGGGTTCAGCATCAAGAATTTTTGCGAATTCATCATAAAAAATATTGTAAAAATCTCCTGGAAGTCTAATGGTAGGTGAGTTATTTACATTTTTATACCTTGGCAAGGTATAGCTAACCTCTTCTGCCAATTGATAGTCAATATTAGGAAATGAGTGAGGCGATTCACTACTTAGTTTGTATTCAAAATATACCTCTAAAAGTATTTTAAAATCTCTGAGGACAGAATCAGCAGATTCAAATGCGGCATCTAAGAACATTTTGTCAATTTCCACTGGAATTTCATAGTCATCAGAATAAACTTGGTGAGAAAATAAAAAAGAGAGCATCATCACTAGAATAGATAAAAATTGAAACGGTATTAAGCGTAAAAATCTATAAAATACAGCTCTAATTTGTAGTGATGCTTTGTTCATGCTGTATCTGTATTGCAAAATGCATTCCTGGTAAAGAGTTTTTAGGAGTATGTTTTTCTTTAATTTTAGCATTTTCCCTGTAATTTTAGCCGAAATCTGTTTTTTAAGGACTTAGATAGTTGCCTAAACCTTGCTTGAATATTGGTAAGCATTGTTTCCATTAATCTTAGCCAAATTTGTTTACAAATAGAGTATTTTTTACATTATTTATTTGTATTGTGTTGTTTAAAAACCATATTTATTGTAAATAGGCCCCTGCACATCAACAAGAAATAGGACCTATGTTTTCTGGAATTATAGAAGTTAAATCTAAAATTATTCATACTCAAAAAAAGGATTCTAGCCTTGTTATTGAGGTTCAGCGCCCAGCAAGTTTTGACGATATTAAAGTTGGAGACTCCATTGCGCTCAATGGTATTTGTCTTACGGTTGAAAAATTTGATGCTCAAACTATACAGTTTACTATTGGTTTTGAAACCTTAAAAATCACTAATTGGTCTGAATTGGATTTAGTAAAGCTTCCGGTTAATTTAGAGAGATCCCTAAGGTTTGGCGATCGTATCCATGGCCATATGGTCACAGGACATGTTGATGCCATGGTTTCCCTTAAGGATAAAGTGTACAAAGGGGAGTGTTTAATTTTAAAGTTAAAGGTTCCGAAAAAATTAGAAGCATTTATCTGGAACAAGGGATCTGTGACATTGAATGGTGTTAGCCTTACGGTAAATAATTTTAACTCTGGGGTATTAGAGGTTTGTTTGATTCCAGAGACATTAAGACAAACCAATTTAGAATCTTATGAGCAATCCGATTTATTAACTTTGGAAATAGATAATTTTTCTAGAGCCATTTATCGCTATTTTGAAACTCACGAAAATAATAAAATAAATATTGAAAATGTAAAGGAACCTCACTTATGAGCCCCATTAAAGATCTTATTGAAGATATAAAACTTGGTAAAATGGTTATCCTTGTGGATGACGAAGATCGAGAGAATGAAGGTGATCTTATTTTAGCTTCAGACATGGTAGATGCTGCCAAAATTAATTTTATGGCCACACAAGCTCGAGGTTTAATCTGCCTATCATTAACCGGCAAGCAAATTACGAACTTAGGGCTGCCACTGATGGTGAGAGAAGATTTAAATTATTCACCCAATCAAACAGCTTTTACATTAAGTATTGAGGCGGCAGAAGGTGTAACCACTGGTATTTCAGCAGCTGACCGCGCTCACACAATTAAAGTGGCATCTAACTCAGAGGCAAAAAAATCTGATATTATTGTGCCAGGACATATTTTCCCTATTCAAGCGCAAAAAGGGGGCGTGTTAAAGCGAGCTGGCCACACGGAAGCCAGTGTGGACTTGTGTGGATTAGCTGGTTTAACTCCAGCAGCTGTTATTTGTGAAGTGATGAATGATGATGGTACTATGGCTAGAGTTGAAGATCTTAGAGATTTTTCTAAAAAACATGATATTAAAATGGGAACCATAGAGGACCTGATTCAGTTCCGTATTGAAAATGAATCTTTTGTGGAAAAAGTTTCAGAATCTAATTTTAGCTGTGAATATGGAGAAGGCTTTAATGTTCAGGTATACAAAAGCACTTTAGATCAAAACGAGCACCTTGTATTTACTAAGGGTGATATTTCCGCGGCTCAAGACCCTGTACTTGTTAGAGTACACAGTGAATGTGTTATAGGAGATGTGTTTTCAGACAATAAAACCAAGTCTGGAGAGTTTTTAAGAGAATCATTTAAAGCCATTGATAAAGCAGGCACGGGTGTGCTCGTTTACTTGCGAAATGAAAGTGTTGAGGGTTGTTTATCCTATAGAGTCTCTAATTATGATAGTTATGAGAAAAATCCAGATCGCTTTTACAAAGACATGCCTTCAGAGAAAAGAGATTACGGCATCGGGGCGCAAATTTTAAGATCCTTAGGGCTATCCAGAATAAAATTATTATCAAATAGTGATTCTAAAAAAGTGGGAATAAAAGGCTATGGTTTAGAAATCACTGAAATTGTTCCTGTACTAAATCGTGCCACTACAGAATTTACTTTAAATGAATCAAAAGAAGGAGAACTTCATGGGCTTTAAGGTTTCTGATATTAAAAAAATCGGAGTTGTAACTTCAACTTATAACGAACCAGTGATAAGGGAGCTACAATCAGGGGCACTGAACCAACTAGAGAGCTTAGGCTTTGTTGACGCACAAATTAAAAATATTGAAGTTCCAGGAGCTTACGAAATACCCTTAGCAGCACAATGGTTATTACAATCTGGTTGTGAAGCTGTCTTGTGTTTAGGCGCTGTGATTCGTGGGGAAACCACTCATTATGTTTATGTTTGTAATGCAGTAGAAAGGGGTTGCTCGGAATTACAATTAAAAAATAATGTACCTGTTGTTTTTGGTGTTCTAACTACTGAGAACAAAGAACAGGCTTTTGATCGACTTGGTGGAAAGAAGGGCCATAAAGGTAAAGACTGTGCCCAGACTTTGTATGATATGATGTGCTTAAAAAAATCAATTTTATAAAAAAAGATATTTATGAATTCAAAAAATAAAAATAATCATCAGGAGCACAGAGATCTTCCATGGGAATCTCATGCCAATGCTGAAAAAAGTAAAAGAAAAAAGGAATACAAGCTTGCGTTCTTTCTATTAATTTTATTTTTATTTTTAACTTTTGTGGAGTTTCGTTTATTTGATATCTCGGATTCTTTGCCTTTTGTTCACTCTATTTTCTTTTTTGGTTTAGTAAATTTTAATATCATTTTATTTTTAACCCTTATTTTTATGATTTTCAGAAATGTGGTTAAGATATTTGCTGAAAAAGAAAAAAGCATTTTTGGGTCAACTCTAAAAGGTAAGCTGATAGCTGCATTTATGGCATTTAGCACAGTGCCTACTATTCTTATGTTTTTAATTTCTTTAGTCTATCTGAATCATAGCTTTAACCGATGGTTTGGTGAGAAAATGTCAGGGATATTAAAATCATCACTAGAGATAACTAATGAGTACTATGTAGGGGAAAAAAATAAAAATTATCATTTTGCTAATGTCTTGAGTAAAGAGATTAAGAAAGATGATAAAATTGATAATATCCGTTTGAAACTTGCAAAATATAGAAATCGTTTTGCCTTAGATCAGGTACATTATGTTGATAGTAGAGGAGTGAACTTATACGTATCCAGTGATAATTTGAGTATGCCTAAAAACGTAAAGGCCAAAAAGGAATTTATTGTTAAGGGCACAGTTAAGAGACTTGAGGCGAGCTCCATTGTGAGTTCAGACCAGGGGAACTACGTTCGTGTTATTGTTCCTATTCTGGAGAAACCCAATGCTGCATTAATGGTTTCTTCTTTTATTGGTGTTCCTTTATTAACAAAAATAGATAAAATAGCAGGTGTCTATGCGGAAATTAGAAATATTAATCCTTTAGAGTACCCTGTTAAATCCATATATTTAAATATTCTCGTATTAATTACGCTGACAATTTTATTATTTGCATCTTGGTTTGGCTTCTACTTAGCCAGACAATTAGCTGTACCTCTTCAAGTTCTTGGTTTTGCAACCAAAGAGATATCAAAAGGCTACTATGAGCCTATTAGTTATCAGGCCGGATCTAGAGAAGTAAATCATCTTATTGATAATTTTAATACAATGTCTTCAGAGTTACAAAAATCGGAAAAAGAGATACAGCAGGCTAATAATACCTTAAAAAACACTCTGGATCGCTTGGATCAACATTCTAAATACATTGAAGTTGTGCTCTCAAATGTTACCACCGGCGTTGTGTCTGTGGATGATCACGGCTTTATTACTATGGTTAATGATTATGCACAGAAACTATTAGGCGTAAATCAAAAGGAGTTTTCTGGAGTAAAATCACGAGAATATTTTCCTAAAGAATATTACGAGGTATTTAAGGGTGTATTGGAGTCCATGGCTGAATTAAGGGTGGACCATCTAACTAAAGAAGTTAAAATTCAAGTACAACGACGATCTGTTCCCTTTCAAATTTCGGTATCAGTTCTGTACGATGAAATGAAAAAAGAAATTGGAAAAGTATTTGTGTTTGATGACCTGACTACAATATTAAAAGCACAGAAAGCAGCAGCTTGGACAGAGGTGGCCAGTCGTCTGGCCCATGAAATTAAAAACCCGTTAACACCCATTAAGCTGGCAGCTCAGCGTTTAAAGAAGAAGTTCTCAAGCCAAATCACAGATGAAAGCTATATAGAGTCATTAAATATGATCATAGAGCAGACCGATGGTCTTCGTGATTTAGTTAATGAGTTTGGTCATTTTGCTCGACTTCCAAAGGCTAACCCAGTGTCTACCTCTTTGAACCAGCTAATACAGCAAGTGATTGCCGTTTATGAAACTAGCGAAATCGTAGTGGGTCCTTTAAGTAAGGTAAAAAATTTAGAAAAGAAGATTCAAATTCAATTTACTGCTGATGACTCATTACCTGCTTTTTTGTTTGACCCTGACCAAATAAAAAGGGCTATGGTGAATTTAATAGATAATTCCATCATGGCTGTGGCTGGAAATAGAGATGGTCAGGTTGCCATTTCTACTCAGTTCAACTCTGATTTAAGATTGGCTCAAATTCACATTAAAGATAATGGACCGGGCTTTCCTGATGGCTTGGAGGGTAAAGTTTTTGAAGCATATATGACCACAAAACAGACCGGTACAGGCTTGGGATTAGCTATTGTAAAGCGAACCATCGAGGATCATAGTGGAGTGGTAAGAGCTCTGAACAACTCCGGTGGGGGAGCTCATATATTTATTGAATTACCTCTTGTTTTAAAAGAGACTAATACTAATACCTCAAAGAATTCATTTGTTGTTAAGGAGCCCTATGGTGAAGCAGATTATACCTAAAATTCTAGTGATTGATGATGAAAAGCCCATTCGCACAATTCTTCAAGCCTCACTGGAGGATGAAAATTTTCATGTTCAAGTGGCTGAAAATGGCGAATCTGGTTTAGCAGTCTTTAAGTCCTTTCAGCCGGATATCATTTTGTTAGATATATGGATGCCAGGTGATTATGACGGTATTGAAGTGTTAAAGCAAATTAAGTCCTTTAGAACAAAAACTCAAATTATAATAATGTCTGGTCATGGAACCATAGAAACAGCTGTTCAAGCCACGAAACTGGGTGCCTGGGATTTTGTTGAAAAACCGCTTTCGATGGATAAAATATTAATATTAATATCTAACATTCTTCAATTTCAAAAAGAGGTTTCCGAAAAAAAAGTTTTATTAAACCGCCTAAGAAATAATATTGCTATTATTGGTGAGAGCAATGATGTGTTACATATGAAACAAATGATTTCTCGTATAGGTCCTACACAAGCATGGGTTTTAATCTCAGGAGAAAGTGGAACAGGTAAAGATCTGATTGCTCAGAATATTCATTATTTAAGTTCACGCGTAGGCCAGGTTTTTTTAGAAGTTAACTGTAGCTTGATTCCTAATGAACTCATTGAAAGCGAACTATTTGGTTACGAAAAAGACTATCATATAGGCTCTGTAAGTGCAGGTATAGGTAAATTCGAAAAAGCACATGGTGGTACACTTTTTCTTAATGAAATTAGTTCCTTAAGTTTAGAGGCTCAGGCCACTGTGTTAAGGATACTGCAAGAACAAAAGTTTAAGCGTTTGGGTGGAACCTCTGATATTGATGTTGATGTTCGAGTGATAGCATCTACAAGTAAAGATTTGAAAGAAGAAATAAGAAAAGGAAACTTCCGTGAAGACTTATATTATCGTTTAAATGTGATCCCTTTTCATATTTCAGCTCTTAGAGATCGCCCAGTGGATATATCTAATTTGGCTTCACACTTTTCCAGTTATTTTGCTAGAGAAATGGGTGTCTTAGAAAAAAGATTTAGTGATAAAGCTATGTTTGTAATGAGAGACTATGTATGGCCTGGAAATGTAAGAGAACTTAAAAATTTTGTTGAACGACTTTATATTTTAACACCAGGAAAAATTATTGAAGCTCAAGATTTAAGTTATGCTGGACTTAGCTTTGAGTCAGATAATATTGCCATTGCTCATGTAGTCAGTTTTAGGGATGCACGCTCCGATTTTGAGAAGAATTATCTCTCTAAAAAAATTGAAGAAAACAATGGTAATATAACTAAAACAGCTGAATCTATTGGACTTGAAAGAAGCTATTTACACAGAAAAATCAAATCATACGGAATTGAATTATGAAATGGACAAAATCGTTTACTTATACACTTAAAGAATCTCCTGCTGATGCAGAAATAACTAGCCACAAGCTTATGGTGAGAGCAGGTATGATTCGTAAATTAGCACCAGGACTCTATACATACGGAACCATGGCTTTAAGAAGCATTAAAAAATTCGAGCAAATTGTTCGTGAAGAATTAGAAAAGATTGATTGTGCAGAAATTCTTATGCCAATTGTTCACCCTAAGGAGCTTTGGGAGGAAACCGGACGTTGGCAAGAAATGGGACAGGGGCTCGCTCGATTTAAAAATAGAAATTCTCATGAATTTTGTTTAGCCGCTACTCATGAAGAGGCTGTTACAGATTATGTTCGACGTGATATAAAGAGCTACAGAGATTTGCCGATTTCTTTATTTCAGGTTCAAACAAAATTTCGTGATGAAATTCGTCCCCGCTTTGGTTTGATGCGAGGCCGTGAGTTTATAATGAAGGATGCTTACACCTTTGATCTTGATGAGGCTGCGGCAATTAAAAGCTATGATCAGCTATTTCATGCCTATAAAAATATTTTCCAAAGAGTGGGTGTTGATTTTCGAATAGTAGATGCAGATTCTGGTAATATTGGTGGTAATAAATCCCAAGAATTTCATGTGTTGGCAGATAGTGGTGAGGACCACTTAATGGTCTCCACAGAGGGTGATTATGCAGCTAATATTGAAGTTTGCCCAGCCATTGATGTGGTCCCATTCACCAGCCAAGCAAGCGAACTCCCCATGGAGAAATTTGAAACAAAGGGACTAAAGAAAATTAGCACTCTTTCTAAAGCCTTAAAAATAGCAGAGAAAGATTTAGTGAAAAGTCTTTATTTTTCAACTGTAGAGTTAGAAGAGGGTTCTGAAAGTCTGTCCTTAAAGGAGTTAAAACCTATTTGTGTTTTATTGCGTGGCTCTGATGAGCTTAACCCCATAAAGTTAAAAAATTCTCTTGGATTGATTAATCCCCCAATGATGCTAACTGATACCGAAGTTAATGAACTTACAGGCGCTTATCCGGGAAGTTGTGGACCTGTGAATTTAGAGATTCCTATTTATTTAGATAAGGGGTTAGAGGGTTATAAGAATTTTATTGTTGGTGCTAATGAAAATAATTTTCATTTAAAAAATGTTAATTTCCCAAGAGATTTTAAAGTTACAGACACTGTAGATTTAAGAATGGCTAGAGAAGGTGATTTATCGCCAATGGGTAAAGGAACTTTAAAATCTTATCGCGGTATTGAAGTTGGACATATTTTTTACCTCGGTACTAAATACTCTAAAGCTATGAAAGCTAACTATCTCGATGCACAAGGGAAGTCTCTACCTGTGGAGATGGGTTGTTATGGCATTGGAATTTCAAGAACTGTGCAGGCTGCTATCGAGCAAAGCAATGATAAGGACGGAATTATATGGCCCAAATCTATAGCGCCCTATATGCTTCATATTTGTCATTTAGACCCTAATGATGAGGCTGTAAATACAGTGGCTACAGATCTTTATGGGTCTTTGATGAGTGCTGGTGTTGAAGTTTTTATGGATGACCGTGAAGAGCGCCCTGGTGTAAAGTTTAAAGATGCAGACCTGTTAGGTTTTCCCTATAGACTTGTTATTGGCAAAAAAGGTGTGGACAAGGGTGAAGTTGAATTAGTTCACCGGTCTACCAAAGAAAAACAGGTCATTCAATTAGCTAGTGCAACAGCACAGCTCATTGAATTACTGAGTACATCTTGAGTGTTTATCCTCAGTCATCTGTTGTAGAAGACCCTCTGCAGATGGAAATATATTTTCCACAGTTTCACATTGGCTGATACTAATGTCTTTCTTTTGCAAGGTCTCTATACTCTCTAAAAGAAGTTGTAAGTAAAGGGAGACTTCCTGGTTAGAAGTTATATCATAAGACTCCTTAAATTGATTTTGCCCTATGAGTTGAGCCCAAAGTAAAAGGGCGTCCATTTTATTTTGCAAGTTAAGGTCACTTTGGTTTTCTAGCAGTGTGTATGCACCATGGGCAAAAATTGCACCAACCATGTGTTCATCTTTAAAGTTAGGAGCTAAGCAAGTGAGATCTTCATCTTTGTATTTTTGCCTGACACTTTTACCCATGCTTTGAGACTCATTGTTGGGACTCATTAAAATTTCAGTAACAGAAGATGTAAGGCGCTTTTGTTCACCATTAGAAAACTGCGAAAAAGTCACGTCTCTGTCTATACCAGAGCACTTAAAATCTAAGGTGAAGTCCAGATCAAATTGATCTTTGAGTGTATAGTAGGCAAAGAGATCAGAAAAACCTTCGTGAATACTATCTAAAATGGGATTGGAGTCATTGTTCTTAGAAGAAGAAATAGCCTTGTCCTGCATATATTTAACAGGATGACTATTGAAACAACTATAAGTTTTATTTTTTAGGCTTAACAGTTGTGAGTGCGTATCAAATATAAAATGGCCAAATTCGTGAGCAGTAACCACTGGCATATCCCAGTAACTCTTATTTTGACGTCTTTCCTTTGTTTCCTCACTATGAGGTAAAAAAGCGATAATAGATTTGCCACTTTGAGTTCTTGTATATAAAGCGTTATCTGTTTTTTGTAGGTTATTTTTATTCATCCACTTTAAATTTGGGAGAATGGATATTTTTTCTAGTAAATCAGGTGGAACAGCAAGGTTTAAGCTTAAGTAGGATTTTCGAACATGATTTAAAATATAAGTGATCTTTAGAGTTGTGGCTTCAATGCTGTTATTTGGAAAAAGAGAATAGGAATTACATATTTTAAGACTTTTGCCATAAAAAATTTGACCATCTTCAATGAGTGTTCCAGGCAGAGCCTCAGCAACAGCTGAAGAAAAGAAATGTGGAAACCCCCAGCTATTTTTAAAAACAAACTTCTTCTTAAAGAAGGATTTGTTGTTAAAATTTAAGTATTGAGATTGTATTTTCAGAATTCCAGTGGATTTGTTTTCTTGGCAGTTCTTATCGTATATTTCCATATTAATGGGTGTGAGGCCTGTATTGGATTTAACAATAGGCAGTGCAGAGGAGCCCCTGTCGCCACAACCCATTTGTAGAGTAAGAATTAAAACTATAATTGCTGAAAATATAGGCTTGCTGATAACTGGTTCGTGTTGCATTTATCCCCCTTGATTTAAAGCAAAATTAGGGGGAGTCATGTAAAAAATACAGTAAAAGCCCAGAAACAGGTCAAAATGAAAAAATTACACGTATAAGCAGACCTGTTCTATAAAATTAATTTATGACGTAAAGTTCCAATCCAGTGAGCCTATCGTCACGCAATGCAATACTATAGCTGAGCATGTGGCAGTACTTGTCAGTTTGAGACCATCAAGTCATTATGTGGGTCGTTCAAATTCTAATTGAGGAGAGTAAATTGTCAGGAATAATTGTAGTTGGTTCGCAGTGGGGTGATGAGGGCAAAGGTAAAGTTGTAGATGTGTTTTCGTCTATGTCTGATTATGTTGTTAGATACCAAGGTGGAGCTAACGCTGGACATACTCTCATTGTAGATGGCAAAAAAACAGTGCTTCATTTGATTCCCTCTGGTGTTTTGCATGAAGATACCACTTGTGTCATTGGTTCCGGAGTTGTTTTAGACATTGAAACTTTAGGAAAAGAACTCATAGCTCTCAAAAATAATGGTTTTTTATCTGACCCAAAACAGCTTTTGATTTCTGATTCATGCACAGTAATTATGCCTTACCATAAAATGCTAGATCAAGCGCGTGAGAAATCCAGAGGCTTAGATAAGATTGGAACCACAGGTAAGGGTATAGGCCCGGCTTATGAGGACAGAGCCAGTCGCAGAGCTATTTTAGCTACAGATTTATTTCATCCAGAGTCATTGAGAAAGAAATTAGAACTTTCTTTGCAAGAAAAGAATTTTTTATTTGAAAAATTTTATGACATACCACCGATTGATGTAGATCAAGCTCTTAAGGAAATAGAGCCTTTGGTGGAAATTTTAAAACCACATAGATGTAAGGACACTTCATTATTAATTCACCAAGCTCTAAAAGGCGGAAAGAAAGTACTATTTGAAGGAGCCCAAGGTACATTATTGGATCTACTTCATGGGACATACCCTTTTGTTACCAGTTCATCCACCATTTCGGGTTCAGCATGTATTGGTAGTGGCATTGGACCTAAAATGATTAAAGACGTAGTTGGAATCACTAAGGCTTACTGCACAAGAGTAGGGTCAGGGCCTTTTCCCACCGAACAACTTAATGAAATCGGTGAATTTTTACAACAACAGGGTCACGAATTTGGCGCTACTACAGGCAGACAACGTCGCTGTGGTTGGTTAGATTTAGTTGCTTTAAACTATGCAATTCGTATTAATGGAATCACTAGTATTGCACTGATGAAATTAGATGTTCTCTCAGGAATGAAAGAAATTAAAGTTTGCACCGGCTATGAAGTCAATGGCACGTTAACAAAAGATTTTCCAAATAGTATCGATACGCTAGAAAATATTACTCCAGTTTATGATACTCTTCCTGGTTGGGATCAGGATATCTCTAAGTCTAGTAGTATTTTAGATCTGCCAAAAGCGGCCCAAGATTATATTCAATATGTGAGTCAAAAGGTAGCTATTCCCATAGACGTGGTTTCCGTTGGACCAGATAGAAAACAAACTCTTTGGATTAAGCCATTGTTTCATTAAGTTCAGTGGCTTTTTGGGTAATTCCAAAAAGCTTTTGAATATTTTTATGTGAACCCAGGCCTTTAACTTATTGTAAACTAGCTTCGTTTTAATTTTCGATTTATTAAAGAGATAATTTTACTAGATTCCTCAATTTTCATTTTATGGCTTATAGTAAAATAAATTACGGCCGCGCAGATAATGTTAAAAGCAAGGGAAATTAAGTTCGTACCACCTTCAGGGAGAATGGCAGAGAGTCCTTTTGGTATATAGATGTTTGCATAGTACACCCAAATGCTCATAAAAAATAATGGTACAAGGTAAACACTAATACTTTTTAGCAAATGAAATAAAGGGAAACTCCCTAGAAATTTTTTATAAAAAATACTGAGAATAATGAGGTTAAAATAGCCACTCAGTATTGTTGAGCCAACTAATCCGTAGAGTCCGTATTTTTGCATAAGCACAGGAGCCATAATCACATGAAACACAAGACTTAAAGCGGAGATAAATGCAGGGACCCATGTGTTTTTTATGGCATAGAAACTTGTGGCTAAAATTCTTATGACACTTATTGCGAGTAGCAAAAAGGCATACTCTTTAATAATATTTGCTGTGATTATGACATCGGCCTCAATAAACTGTCCGCGCTTAAAAAGAACGGTAACTATGGGATGGGCCAAAAGGTACATACCTAGAGCACAAGGTAGAGAAAGAAAAAATAAGTTTTTAAGTTGGGCCAGCACTGTCTCTTTCATTTTGTCTAAATCTTGGTTGGCCCAGTGCTTGGATAGGGTAGGTAAGAGCGCAACGCTTAGGCTTACGGCAATAATAGAATTTGGAAGTTCTAAAATACGATCGGCAAAGTAAATGTAAGAATGGGATCCCTCGGAAAGCTCACTTGCGTAATATATATTTACTAAACTCATAAGCTGCAAAATACCAAGCCCTATCATTCCAGGGATCATATTTTTGAAAATAGTTTTTAACTGCGGGTTCATTTTCACGCTGCTTAATTGGGGCAGAAATCCCATGCTAAAAAGTTTATAGCCAGTAACAGCGACCTGAATAATTCCACCAATAATTACAGCCCAGGCCAGTAACTCATAATTTTGTGGATAAAAACCATAGGTGACAAAGGCAAAGATAATGAAAGTGAGGTTGAAAAGAGCAGGGGCCATGGCTGGGATAAAAAAGGACTTTAGGGCATTAAGTATGGCCATATAGTAGGCGTATGTGGTCACTAGGAATAAATAAGCAAACATAATGCGAGCAAGGGTGACGGTGAGTTCCACTTTTCCAGTAACAGCTTGGTAGGCATCTCCAGAAACCATAAGATTAATCATGGGTTCTATAAAAATTATACCTAAAATAGACAAAGTAGCACTCACAATAAGCAACAGGGTGAACACCGAGTTGGCAAGATTTCTGGCCTGCTCCACCCCATTGAGCTCTTTTTCGCTCACAAATACGGGGATAAAGCTTACAGATAGGGAGCCCTCACCTAAGAGTCTACGGAACATATTAGGGAGACGAAAAGCTACCACAAAGGCATCTCTAACCATCACTGGAAACAAGCCTGCAAGAGCTAAGTCCCTGATAAAACCTAGGATTCGGCTAATTCCAGTGCCTAGAGACATTTTGGCTGCAGAGATTGTAACCTGTTGGTCATCGCTTTGTGATTCTCTTTTTTTCAAATTTTCACCGCTTTTTAAGATCCTGTTGCATAGGATATAACAGTATGGTATCATACATACTTTTACAATATTTGTAATTTTATCATATTCTTAAGGAGTAAAACTTGGCAAACCATAAGTCGGCAAAAAAAAGAGCTCGTCAAACAATCACTAAAACATTGAGATCTTCTCAAGCAAAAAAATCGGTACGAACTGCAGAGAAAAAATTACGTACTGCTATTACAGACAAAAACACTGATGAAGCTAAAACTTTGTTAACTTCTTTTGTTAGTAAAATGAGTAAAGCTGCTCAAAAAGGCTACTATCACGCTAATACTTTATCTCGTAAAGTTGGCAGATTGTCTCAGCAAGTTTCAGGCATTAGTAAATAATTAGCGTTTAGGTTTCAAGGCTTCAGTTCTTTTGGAGCCTAATTATCTCCCACTATTAAGGCTTCGTCCTCTCTAGAGGCCACATAGTTTCTAATTTTTCTTTTTATATCAAAATCACTTTCTTGGAACTCCACACCGATTTTCATTTTATGGTAGCCCTGTGAATCTTCCAATGAGTATCTAACAATACCTCTTACAACAGTTGAAAGTAAGCCTGGGATATTGAAGCTAATGACAACAAGGTCATCTTTATTAAGAGGTGTACTGGAGGCGATAAGCATGCCCCGTTCTCCAACTTCAAATGATTGAGAAATTTCATAGACCCCTTTTGATAACAAGCCAATTTTACGGAAAAATTGCCTGCGAGGTACGCGTCTATGTACGATATATTTTCGTTGATCACCCATGTTTAGGTTTCGGATTATTTCTAGTTAGACTTAAGTGCACACGGAGAGAACAAAATTTTCTAACCAAATGTGAGAGGAAACAGGGGAAGATTTTAGTGCCTTATCTGTCTCGTAAAGGCTGGTAATTGTTTGATTTATTTTATTTTCATTCCAGTTGCGGGCTTGACCTAGGTACTGTTTCATAAAGAAGCTAGGGACGCCCACTTTTTCGCTGAGCTTCTGTGGGGCTAGGCCCTGTTTGCGGCCTTCGAGCACAGAACTAAGAATCTTTAAATGGCGGTTTACTAGAACTAGAATGCCAACTTCGTTTTGACCATGATCAAGTAAGTTTGCCAAAGAGGTAAGTGCTTTGACTTTGTCATTGTTGCCTAAGGCTTCAGTAAACTCAAAAACACTATCAACACGAGAACGAGACACAACCTTAGCCACATCATCAGAATTAACATTATTTTTTTCGCCCACAAATTGTTTTAGCTTAATAAGCTCATTTTGAATTTCGTTCAGGTTGGAACCCACAAGCTGTTGGAGGAATAATACGGCATCTGGAGATAAGGAGAGCTGATTTTTGTGTGCAATATAATTGATCCAAGTGCCCATCTTATTGTCATAAGGTTTTTTAAGTTCTACTGAAACTGCATTTTTAATTATGGTTTTGTAAGTCTTTTTTCTTTTATCCATTTTGTCTGCGACCATGACTAATACAGTAGTATCCACAGGGGACTCTAAAATGGCGTGGAGTTTTTCCCATTGTTTCTCTGTAAGCAGATGTGTTTGCTTAAATACCACAAGTCGTTGAGGGCACATCATGGGTAATGTGCCTATGACATCACTGACTTTCGCAGTATCTACATCGGTGGCGTAAAAACTATCGTAATTAAAATCTGTTGCGCCCGTGCTAAGTACTTTGTTTTTAATGGAAAGTAAGGCTTCATCAATCAAAAAAGGTTCACTCCCTACAAGGAAATAAATATTATCAGTTTTTTTCTCTAATCTTTGTTGTAAGCCACGCAAATCTAGAGCTTTCATAGAACCTCTGTCATTCTGTTATATGCTTCGTTCATCATGTCCTTAGCAATATTACTATAAACTTGTTGGCGCACACTGTTGTTGTAGAGAGGATTTGCTGTGTTTATGACGTTTGATTTTAGCTGTGGAGCTAAATAGACTTTCTCTCCACTAAATTGGCTGGACCAAATGATTTTGTGATCAGAATTTCTTCTTAATCTTAAATCAACATTCATAATGATACGGTAACTAGCTGCAAGGGTCGTGTCACCAGGGAGTTCAGAGCTACCACTGGGGCTTTGGCGTTCCACCTTAATTTTTCTAATAAAACCTTCCACAGTTACAGGAGCCACGTGACTCTTAGTAATGTTAGCCACTTTAGATCTATTAAACTCCCGAATAAGTGCATTGGTGAAATAAACCTCGACTTGTACATCTTTGGTGCGATTAGTAAACATAGGGATGGCAAGCTCCTTGTATCCACCCTTGAGTTCACGGTTACCATAGCCTAAGTGGTAACCGCAGCCTGTAACACAAGATGAAATTATAAATAATAAAATATACTTGAATAATGATTGCACAAGGGCATGTTCTCAGAATATTTTATTAAAGTCACTGAGAATCAAAAGGAAATCCTTATGGAATATGATAATTTATTAATGACCCCTGGTCCCGTTCCAATGCCTGAGTCGGTTTTAAATGAGCTCTCAAAACCTATGATACATCATAGGACACCTCAATTTACTCAGATCCTAAAGGAAGTGAATCAGCTGTTAAAACCTGTGTTTAAAACACAACAGGATGTGATATGTCTTTCCTCAACAGGTACAGGAGCTATGGAAGCGGCTATGGTGAACATTTTATCACCAAAAGATAAAATACTGGTTATAGAAAGTGGGAAGTTCGGTGAACGGTGGACGAAGATAGCAAAAGTTTATGGAGTGCAAGTGCACAATATAGATGTGCCCTGGGGACAGGCTGTGGATCTAGAACTTTTTGAACAAAAGTTAACGGACAATAAATATAAAGCTATCTTTACACAGTCCTGTGAGACAAGTACCGCAACACTTCAACCAGTGATGGAAATGTGTGCAATTAAAAACAAATGTTCTCCTCACAGCTTAATGGTAGTTGATGGAATATCAGCTGTTGGATCTACAGCTTTAGAAATGGACAAGTGGGGCATTGACGTTCTTGTTGCTGGGTCGCAAAAAGCTTTTATGATCCCTCCGGGGTTGTCTATGATTGCTTTATCTAAGAAAGCTTGGTCGGCTTATACAACTTCTAGCTTGCCAAAATTTTATTTTGATTTAGGACAGGAACTAAAATCTGTAGTTAAGAATCAGACCTTTTTCTCATCCTCAGTGAGTTTAATTCGAGCCCTAAGAGTTTCCTTAAATCATTGGAGTGATAACGGCGGTGTGGACGAGCAAATTGCACATTGTTTAAAGTTAGCAAAGCTGTCTCATAAGCTAACTATGGGATTGGGATTAGAATTATTTTCTCAATCACCTGCGCCCTCTGTCACAGCGATAGTGGTTCCTGAGAGCATAGATGGTGTACAATTAAGATTGTTACTAGAGGAACAATATAATGTTACGGTAATGGGCGGCCAAGGTCAGTTAAAAGGTAAAATTTTAAGGATTGGGCACTTAGGCTATATTAACGAAGCGCAAATTTCTGAGACCTATTTTAGAATAGGTTTAGCTTTGATGGATTTAGGTTATGAGCGAAACAGTATTGAGCATTTAAAAGCAGTGTGTAAAGTGAAAGATTAAAAAATGAAAGTTATTTTAGTTTATAATGGTTATACACCAAAATCTATTGCCATGCTGAAGTCTAATAGACAGTTGAAAGTAATTGTTTATCAAAATCAAAAAGAGTTTGATCAGTATATTTCTGATTCAACCATAGTTCTCATTCGATCAAATACACAGGTGCACGAGAAACTAATATTAGGGGCGAAAAATTTAAAATTAGTAGTCACTGCCACCAGTGGTTTTGATCATATAGACTACTCGTGTTGTATGAAAAACAATATTAAAGTATTATACACGCCAAATGCAAATGTACAAAGTGCTGCAGAGTTAACTATTGGACATATGTTAAATATAAGTAGAAAACTAACTCAAGCACAAACCTCCTTGTTTAATGATCGATGGCGCAGCCCGGATTTGTTTGCTAGTAATCTGGGTGGAAAAAATTTGGGTATTGTAGGTTTAGGAAGAATTGGCCAAAAGGTTACTCAAATAGCTCAAGCTATTGGGATGAAAGTTGCGGCTTATGATCCCTATATAGAGCACTCCATGTTTCAAGCTTTAAATGTAGAACCTCAGGGGTTTATGGAGCTTTTAAGGAATTCAGATGTACTGTCGCTGCATGTGCCTTTAACTAAAGAAACCTTTGAAATGATTAATGCAAAAACACTTGTGGAGGCGAATACGGATTTGATTTTAATTAATGCCTCCAGGGGGCAAGTCATCAGAGAGCCAGATCTAATTCAGTGGTTGCAAAAGAAAAAAATAAAAGCCGCGGGTTTAGATGTTTACCACAAAGAGCCTTTAGTTAAAGATTCGGAATTGAAACAGTTGAAAAATGTATTTTTAACTCCACATATTGGTGCCTTTACGGAAGAGGCTTACGTAGAGGCCTCTGAGGATGCAGTTGCTAAAGCTCTTAGGTTTATTGATTCAGGTGAGTTGAGGGATGAGTTGCCATTGGATCAAGCTTGGGCGAAGTTTTTGTAAGTTTAGGATGTTGTGCTTCAATGGGACCTTTCTATCCTTGGGAGATCGGGCCTAAAGGCAGCCCGAACCTGCCAATTCTCCCACATCGTGTGGGAGAATCTATTGAATGAAATGGACTCAGTTTGTCTCGAGTATTAATTTTTTTAGATCTAATGGCACTATGCCATTAGATTGCGGTGCTCGAGGCTGCAAGCCTCGATTGTCAGGATGCATAAATCCCAATGGAAACACAATGTTCAATCCTGATAAACCCACAGACGCCAAATAAACTTTATTTAATCCTTTTCCAGTACTCATCTTTTTCCAACTGATTAAGAGAAAGAAAATCTTCGCCCTCTTGTTCAATAAGTTCTTTCATGGCAAGGTATCGCTTTTCAAATTTACTGTTAGCTTTTCTTAAGGCTTGCTCGGCCTCTATGTTCATGTGTCTGCCCAGTTGTACTAGGCTAAATAGTATGTCGCCGAATTCCTCTTCCATATGATTCTTGTTCTTTTCTGCCTGAGCCTCTTTAAATTCTGATATTTCTTCTAAGACTTTTTCTTGAACTTCTTCTGTGTTGGACCAGTCGAATTTTTGTGCTTTTGTTTTCTCTCCTATTTTTTGGCTCACTAAAAGTGGAGAAAGTGTTTTGCTAATATTAAATCCAGGACGTTTCTTTTTATTTTCTTTGGCTTTTATATTCTCCCAGTTTTCGTGGACTTCCTCGAGGTTTGCATCTAAGTCGTCAAAAACATGGGGGTGTCTTCTTACCATTTTTTCGCTGATAGTTTGAATCACATCCTTAATATTAAAATTATTATCTTGTCTCGCTATTTCGGAATGAAGTACCACTTGTAGGAGTAGATCCCCTAATTCGCTTTTAATTTCGTTTGAGTTGTTCTCCTCGATGGCCTCTGCCAATTCATGAGACTCTTCTATGGCCCAGCGTATTAAGGTCTGGTGCGTCTGTTTTTTGTCCCAGGGACAGCCCTCTGGGCCTCTTAACTTTTCAACAATTTGTACAAAATCCTGGAAGTTATAGGCAGTTTGAGGCATGGCAGTACTCCTTTTTGTGGTGCAATTTCATTATGTCATAGGTCTAGTCTAACTGATTTGAAAGAACAAATTTTATTTGATGATTTCTCTTAATTTTGCCGATATATGTTATGATGAACAAAAGCAACTAGGGGCGCAATTGAGTCAGAATAGTAAGAAGAATCAGACTTCAAAAAAAATTAGATCTAAGTACATAAGTCATACTCAGAAGGTTTTGGATTTTGTTGATACCTTAGGACTCGAGAAAACTTTCTTAGGACGTTTTGCTTATTTATTAGATTCTAAATTTAATATCCGTAGAGTCTCCTTGTTATTTTTATTTTGCTTTGTCCTCTCTTTTGTTATTTATTTTAATTTTGACCTTAGTCTTTCAGTAAAAGTTGGTGGAGTAGCCACAGCTGATATAAAATCGCCAATAAATTTTGTAATGCTAGATGAGATTGCTACAGAAGAAAAGAGAATTGAGGCCGAAAAAAATGTACCTTTGGTTTTTGATTATGACCCAGACACATACGAAAAGGTACTTTCTAATCTCTACTCAAGTTTTCATGAAATGCGCATGTTATCCAAAAACATTAATTGGCCAAAAAAAGATTGGAAGCGTGAAGAGAAGGTCAAAGAATTTTTGATAAATAAAGAAAAATTTGAGGAGATATTGAATGTTAAAATTTCCAAACGAATTTTTGAATGGTTAGTAGAGAAGCAGTTTAGTGTAAGCTTGGAGAATATTATCAAAAATTCTCTGATTAGTTGGTTTAATAATAAAATTATTGATAAACCAGAAAATTTATTTTTAAAGAAAGACTCAAATGTATTACTTAGAAATATTCAATCAAATAATGTGACGGTTTCTGTCCCTCTTGAGGAATTGAAAGCTATCAAAGATAAGTCTTCATTTAAAATAATAGAAAATTACAGGCTTAAAAGATTTAGCTTACGTGATCGAAAGAATATGAAGATTTTTGCGAATTCTCTAGTTATTCCTAACGTCACTTTTAATAGGAATGAAACTGAATCAAAAAAATCAGCTTCTCGAGAATCTGTTTTGCCAGTACAAATCTCCATAAAAAAGAATCAGGTTATAGTCAATAATGGCTCTGTGATTACTCCATTACATGTAACTATATTTAATGAAGTTGAAAAGAGAAAAAGTGAGAGAAATGTTCTGTTTGTTTCATTGCTGACAGGACTGCTACTATCACTTATTTTATTAGTTTTTCATTCTTATCTCAATCGAGTAGGTTCTAAGGAATTTAAAATTGGAGAGAAAACACTTAGTGTGATGACTTTGGTTACCTTTATGACCGTGCTTATGACTAAACTATTTATCTTTATTACAGATGCCGCATTTTTAGATAAATATGGTTCAATTATTCCATCTACATTTTTTCTTTATGCTGCTCCGGTGGTTTCTGGATCCATGATTATTGGCATGCTTGTTAACTCTGGTAATATGGTTTGGCTCTACACCTGCTTTCTTTCTTTGGTAATGGCAACAATGATGGGAATGGACCTGTCTTACTTTGTCATTGTATTGGTAGGTGGTATTGCTGCGGCTCGAGGGGCGTTTAAATGCGAAAAGAGAAATGATATTTACTGGGCGGGCTTAGGGGCCGGTGGTGTAAGCGCTGTTGTCATACTGCTTATTGTTTCATTAAAATTCTATGGAAAACCAGAACTTGGAGATCAACTTTTATGGAATGTCCCGGCAGGATTAATTGCGGGAGTTCTAGCCTCAATGATCACTATGATGGTCATTCCACTCATTGAGTCTGCATATAGTTACACCACTGACATTAAGCTTCTTGAACTCAGTAATTTAAGTCATCCGCTTATGCAGGAGCTTATTGTTAAAGCGCCAGGAACTTACCATCATTCACTAGTGGTAGGAAGTATGGTGGAAGCAGCAGCGAAAGAAATTGGCGCGAACTCCCTGTTGGGGAAAGTTATGGCTTATTACCATGATGTGGGAAAATCAGAACATCCCCATTATTTTATTGAAAACCAAAGGCCTGGTTATAACCCTCATGATCATGTTTCACCTTATATGAGTAAAACCATTCTTGTTGCCCACGTAAAAGATGGGGCGGAAAAAGCATTAGAGTATAAGTTGGGTAAGGCTATTTTAGATGGAATTTTACAACATCATGGAACTACTTTAATTTCATATTTTTATAATCGAGCTCTTGAGGAAGCTAATGGAGAGCCTGTTGATGAAAACGAATTTAGATACCCTGGGCCCAAACCACAATTCAAAGAGGCCGCTCTGGTGATGCTGGCAGACTCCATAGAGGCTGCGGCGAGATCATTTGATGAACCTACTGCTGCTAGACTACAGAAGTTAGTGAAAGATATTATTCAAGCTAAATTTTTGGATGGCCAATTAGAAGAGTGTAACTTAACTTTAAGAGATCTATCTATTATTGAAAATGCTTTTGAGCATGTTTTATTAGGTATGTACCATCAGCGAATAGATTACCCAGGTCAAAAACAGAAGGAAGTGGATATGGCTAAGAAGGAAGTTAAAAAGGGTAAGGCTGAGCTTCGTTTACAAGAGAATGTTTCCACTAAAAAAAGCTCATGAAATTTGAAACAATAAACCAAACGGAGAGTGTGTTGCCTGAAGACGGACTTCAAGATGTACTGGATCGTTGTGTGGATTTCTTTTCTGCTGAAGGAGTCATGGGAGCAGATCAATCTCAATGCTCAATTTATCTGGTTTTTGTAGAGAAATTGAAAATGCAAGAATTAAACCTGCAGTTTAGAAACATGGATAAACCAACAGATGTACTGAGCTTTGCTCCTTCAGAACCGGAATTCTTAGGTGAATTGGTGTTCTGCATAGATGTGCTAAAGCTTCAAGCTATGGAAAATAATCATAGCATTAGAAATGAGTTTATATATCTACTAATTCATGGCCTGCTCCACCTATTAGGTTATGACCATGAAAATGATGACGACCAAGCAAAAGAGATGCTCGAATTGCAAGATAATTTGTTCGAAATTGTAAGGGAATAACCTATATATTGCCACTGCATTTGGTTAATGTTTGCTTAAATTATAGTATCGGTTTAGTATTCCTTGAAACTTTAAATTAGATAGAGAGTAGAATTGTTATGTCTTTAGAAACTCAATTGGTAGATGTTAAATCAACACTTAAAAGTATGTCCGTGAAAATCAATGAGCTTCGGGGGTATCTTTGACATTGAGGTTAAAATAAAGCGGATTGAAGAATTAAAAAGATCTTCAGAGAATCCTCAGGTATGGAATGACCATAAACAGATGCAACAAATAAACAAAGAGCTTACTTCTTTAAGCTCAATTGTGGATCAATGGAGGCGCCTGGAAGCTCAAGTTGAAGACTCCCTTGTGCTTTTAGAAATGGCTGTGGATGAGAACGATAGTGAAACTTTTGTCCAAGTACAATCTGATGTAGAGCAAATGCAGGGACAAATTGATGGTCTTGAAACTCAAAGCTTGTTGAGTGGTGAAATGGATAGCTGTGGGTCTTATTTATCCATAAACTCTGGTGCTGGTGGTACTGAAGCCTGTGACTGGGCCCAGATATTAATGCGAATGTATATGCGCTATGCGGAGAGAAAAGGTTATAAAACACAAATTTTAGCCATGACTGAGGGGGAAGAGGCCGGAATTAAATCAGTGACTTTGTTGATCGAAGGAGACATGGCATATGGGATGTTGAAATCCGAATCAGGAGTGCACCGCCTAGTTAGAATAAGTCCCTTTGATTCCAACGCTAGAAGACACACTAGTTTTTCCTCTGTTTTTTGTTGGCCTGAAGTTGATGATAGTATTGAGGTTGAGATTAATAACGAAGATTTACGTATAGACACTTATCGTTCCAGCGGCAAAGGTGGACAGCATGTAAATAAAACAGATTCAGCCGTTCGTATTACGCATTTACCTACTAATGTAGTTGTTCAGTGTCAGAGCCAGAGAAGTCAATTAGCCAATAAAGATAAATGTTTTAAAATGTTAAAATCAGCGCTTTATGAACTTGAAATAGAAAAAAGGAATAAAGAAAAGGATGAGGTGAATTCAAGTAAAAGTGCTAATGAGTGGGGCAGCCAAATTCGTTCCTATGTTCTTGCTCCATATCAAATGGTGAAGGATCATCGAACTAACTTTGAAACTTCAATGCCAGATAGAGTATTAGATGGAGATTTAGACTCATATATAGAGTCCTATCTTAAAATGAAGGCTGTGAATCAATGAATTTTGCACGTTTCTGGTTTGCCTGGCACTTTTTTAAGACCAATTATTTTTTATTAAATCTGACGAATATTATCGCTGTGGTGGGCCTTGCTATTGGGGTGGCCTCTTTAGTCGTATCTATGGCTGTAGTTAGCGGATTTGAGACTACTCTTAAGCAAAACCTAGTGGAAACAATGGGGCATGTTCTGGTGGTAAAAAGAGGACTTAAGCTAGATGATTTGCCTGAGCTTCGTGAACGCTTTCAGAAGAACATAGCTGATTTTGAAAGTTTAACCCCTTTTGCTACTCTTCAAGGGGTGCTTGCTCATAAAGGGGAATTGTCAGGTGTAATAATTGAGGGTTTGGACCCAAATACAGTAGATGAGGTTCTGAACTTCCGTCATCGTATTGTTTCAGGTAAGTATGACTTGAGCTCTGATGGCCATGTAGCAGCAGCGCTCATTGGTTTGGGAATTGCAGATCGTTTCCAACTAAAAGTTGGAGATAAATTTAAAGTTGTGATTCCAAAAAGCAACGGTATGGATTTACAAAGTTTAAGTCCAAAGTTGAAGGAATTTGTGGTTAAGGGAGTAATGCAGCTGGGGCGACATGAGTATAATCAACGCTATATTATGACTGAATTAAGTGAGGCACAAAGCTTTGCAGAAACAAGCGAAAATATTTATGGTTTTAGGGTGAAATTAAAACGAGACATAGAAGCTTTTCCTGCAGCCCAGGAGATTATGCAACAGCTCGATTTCATGGGTTCAGCTCGTGCATGGGAGGAGAATCATTCCAATGTTTTTAAAGCTGTCAAACAAGAGCGTATCATAATATTTTTTGTTATTTTTATTATAATCATCGCGGCTTGTTTTAATTTAGCCAGTGCTCTTTATGTTAACTCGGTAAAACGAATAAAAGATATATGTATTATGAAGTCCATAGGGGCTACAAATAGTTTTGTGAGAAGTGTCTTTAGTTTGCAAGGCATGTTTCTTGGATTTATGGGAACATTACTAGGGGTTATTCTTGGATTTGCTCTTTGTTATATTTTCTATTGGGTGCAAAAACATTTTGGGTTAATCCCATCTTCTGTTTACCACGTAGATAGTATTCAAATTGACATTAGGGGTGTGGATTTATTCTTTATTTTTGTTGCAACCATGGGGCTAAGTTATTTGGCTTCATTCTATTCCGCATCTCGAGGTGCTAAAGTTATGCCAGCAGAGGGGTTAAAGTATGAGTGAATTTGTTTTGGAGGCCCAAGGGATTAAGAAGAGTTTCTCCCAGGGGGCTGGTGAATTAGAGATCTTAAAAGGGCTTAGTATAAAGGTTAAAGAGAATGATGATATCTGTATAGTGGGTTCCTCTGGGGCAGGTAAAAGTACTTTTTTACATATTTTAGGTACACTAGATGTGCCCTCAGAGGGAAAAGTTTTTTATCGAGGTGAGGATTTATTTATAAAGTCAGATAAAGACCTTGCACGGTTTAGAAATAATGAATTAGGCTTTGTTTTTCAGTTTCATCACTTGATGAATGAATTTGATGTTTTAGAAAATGTTATGATGCCCGCTTTTATTGCTGGGCAGTCTAAGAAAGATTCAAAAGATCGAGCTCGACAACTGTTGGAACAGCTGGGGATGACTTCTCGGATTACTCATTTCCCCTCCCAACTTTCAGGTGGTGAAAAACAGCGGGTAGCTATTGCAAGATCTCTTGTGATGAATCCAAGGGTACTATTTGCTGATGAGCCCACTGGGAACTTGGATAAAACTAATAGCTTAATGGTTCAGGATTTATTATTTCAAGTTAAAGAAGAGCGTAACCTTACGTTGATTGTGGTTACCCATGACACTAGCTTTGCAAAGAAGTTTAGTAATGTTTATGAAATGAAAGACGGTCTTTGGGATATTGATTCTGTAGTACAAGAGTAGGAATTACTTATATGAGTGATTGTTTATGCGAATGCGGCTGAAGTTATTATGTGTTAAGTTCATAGCTTAGTTCAGACTTATTTGTTTTATTAGATTCTTTAAAACGCGAAGCGCTCTGAAAGAGCAAGGGCAGGAGCCCGAGTTTTAATAATTAGAGCCAGGAAGGCTCACTATTCGGTTGCAATATTTAAGTTAAACACTACTCCTCTGGATGAGTTAGGTATTCTTGAATTTTTTTAAAAGTCAATTTACTCATTTTAACAATGACGGCTCCATACCTAAAGTCACAGTCTTCGCCCTGGTTTAGAGGTCCAACATTAATGATTTTAACATCGAATATAACATCTGGTAGACTAAGATTACCAGAAAGTTCTAGGGTTATGACACCGCCCAAATCTAGGTCTCGGTTGGATGAGTGAAAGCCAACGCCAGATAGAGAGATGTCAGTCATTTTTCCTTTAGCAACAACTTTGTTTTTATGATGAACAATAATTGGACTGCGGTTAGGGAACCTTTCGTGTTGACGTCTGTCTTCAGCTTCTAGTTTGGAGAAATCAAAATTTATATCCCCATCTTTATCTGTTGATTGAACCAAATCGTAAAAGTGATCATCCAGCTTACCTACGGCATCCTTTATATCAATTTCAGACTCGGCCTCTTCCTTGTTGGCCAACGGATTGTCGAATTGTAAAACACGTTTTGATGAAGACATTTTAATTCCTCGAATGGTTTTAATGACTATCGGTGCTCTAAGTTATGAAGTTTAACGATTAATAAACTTGAGAAGCCAATGCGTTAATTCTAGCAAAAAGTTTAGGAAGTGCTGGTCTATCAAGCAGAAATTGTGGGATTTCTGTTGAAATACCCTTTCGCACCGCAGTACCTCAAAGCTACACACACCTAAACCTTGTTTTCAAATTCATACTATTATTCAATGTGATCTATCAAACCTAGACCTTTGACATAATAATGGATTAGGGATAGTTTGTTTTATTTAACTAAGTGCATAAAACTATTAGGAAAATACTGATTTTCATGAGATGTAAAATAAACTCCTATTTAATAATACTTTTTATTTCCCTCTTAACAGTTCAACCTGTTTTTGCAAAAAAAGTTGCTGAGATCAGAGTGCGTGGAAATAAAAAAATTGAAAAAGATGCTGTTGTTATCAAGCTATCTTCAAAAGTAGGACAAGAGTTTTCAGCTGATAATGTATCAAAAGATGTTAAGAGTTTATTTGATTTAGGCTTTTTTAATAATGTCATTGTTCATCAGGATAACATAAATGATAAGCTTGTTTTAACATATGAAGTGAGTGAAAAACCGTCCATTATACAAATTGAATTTGAGGGAAATGGTGAACTGGACGACGAAGAACTATTGGAAGCCTCAGAGTTAAAATCTTATGATTTTTTAAATTATTCAGAAATTAAGTCAGCAGTAGAACGTATAGAAAAACTTTATGAAGATAAAGGGTTCTTTTTAGCAAAAGTGCGAACGGATATAGTCAAAGACCCTTCCTCAGCACATGGAATTAATATTAAATTTCAAGTTGAAGAAAATGAAATGGTTGTGGTTAAGAAAGTTCAATTTATTGGTAACCATGCTTTGTCAGTAGATAAACTGAAGTCTTCATTGCTAACACAAGAGGGCGGTTTTTTCAGTGCCATTTCTGGGGCGGGTTCTTACAAGCAAGATATGTTTGATGTTGATATAAAAAGGCTTCATTTTATATACTATAATGAAGGTTATATTCAAGCAAAGGTGGATCGTCCTCAGGTCTACGTAACACCTGATAAAAAGAGTATATATATAACAATCAGAATTGTTGAAGGTGAAAAATTTCATGTGGGGCAGATTGAATTTTCAGGTGACCTACTTTTCCCTTCAGAGAGCCTGAGGAAATCCATTTCACTTTCTAGTGAAGAGCTGTTCGTATGGGGTGACTTGCAAAAAGATGTACAGGCACTGCAAGCTAAATATGGTGATTTAGGTTATGCCTACGCCAATCCAATTCCGAGAACCCGTATTTTAGAAAAAGAAAAAATTGTTGATATTACATTTGAAATTGATAAAGGGCACAAAGTGTATTTTGGTGAGTTTAATGTTGTTGGCAACTCAAAAACACGAGACAAAGTACTTCGTCGAGAGCTTAAGATTTTAGAGGGAGAGCTTTATAACGAAACTAGAAAGAGGGAGTCTGTTGCAAATATTCAAAGACTAGGTTTCTTTGAAACAGTCAGCTTTAATTCTAAAACTCCAAATGGACGTCAAGACTTGATGGACATTGATATTGTTGTTAAAGAAAAAAACACAGGTACCATCCAAGTTGGAGCTGGGTACAGCACTCATCAAGACTTTGTTTTCAATGGGCAGGTGTCTCAACCTAATTTACTCGGTCGAGGACAAAACTTAGGTGTGACTATTGAGAAAGATAAAAACCGTGAAGAATTTGATGTGCACTTTACTGAGCCTTACTTTTTTGATAGCAAGTGGTCGGTAGGCTTTCGGGGATTCAACAAATCAGATCGTAGAGGTGATTACTCACAAAAAGGTGAGGGAGCCAGTGTGACTCTCGGTCACCCTTTAGCCAACTACTTAACTGGTTATATGGGCTATAAATATGAAGATACCCAATTAAAGCCATCAAGTGCTGATATAGAAATAGACGAAGATGTGTATCCATTGCATACCGCATCGGGAAGCAAAGGGGCGGTAACCTTATCATTGAGATATGACAAAAGAAATGATCGCCTTCAGGCTTCTGACGGTACATTTGCAAATGTAGCTTTAGAATATGTTGGTGTGGGTGGTAATAAAAAATACACTAAAGGACATATTAATTACAGATATTATAAGAATATTTTTTGGGATGTGATTTGGAGAAATAACCTTACTTATGGTGTATTATCTTCTAATGATCCAAACCAAGAGCTACCTTTTAATGAAAGATTTCTATTGGGGGGTCCGAATAACTTAAGGGGCTATTCTTACTTACAAGTGGGTAGAAGGAAGTATTCAGAAAAAGCATTTGATAGAACACTATCTGATAAACTAGCTAGAGTTCCTTTTGGTGGGACACAAAAATTTGTTTATAATATGGAATTCCAATTTCCTCTTGTGGATGAAGCGGGAATTAAAGGTGTTATATTTTATGACATTGGTGGCGCTGACAATAGTTTAATTTGGGATGAATTTAAAAGTGATATTGGTTTTGGTTTTAGGTGGTATTCACCTATTGGCCCTTTGCGTTTTGAATGGGGATTGCCATTAGATGCTGATCCAGACTACCATTCAGAGCAGTTGCAATTTCAGTTTTCTATTGGATCACCGTTTTAACATTTATAATTTAACTAAGATTTAATTAGTTTATAGGAGAATTAAGTATGAAAAAAATAAATAAAAATACAATAATAGGTGCATTGTTAGCACTATTTATATCAGGTCAAGTTTTGGCTGAAGTTAAAGTAGCTGTTGTTGATATGCAAAAAGCTATTCAAGGCTCTGCTTCTGGAAAATTAGCTAAGAAAAAGTTAGAAAAAGCTTTTAATAAAAAGAAAAAGAAACTCGAGCAATTAGAATCAGATCTTAAAAAAATGCGTGAAGATTTAGAGAAAAAGAGCCTTGTGATGTCAGATGAAGTGAAATTAAAACGGCAACAAGAGTTTCAAAAAAAATATGTAACTTTTCAGCAAAAAAGAGCAAAAAGTGAGCAAGAAATTAGGCAAGAAGAGCAGAAATTGACTCAGCCTATACTCGTAAAAATAAAAAGTGTCATAAAATCAATTGCTAAAAAAGAAAAATATACAATGGTCTTTCAGAAAGCGGAGCACAATGTTCTTTTTGCTGAGGCAAGTATTGATATTACAAAAAGAGTGATTAAGGAATTATCAAAGAAAAAATAGGGCAACCACTCTTTTAAATCTAATTTTTGGCCCAAGTTTTTAAAACTTGGGTTCTTCTTATTAAAGGATTCTATAATGGGAACACCAGCTAAACCAGTTTTCACAAATATTGAGATCAGAAAAGTACTTTTGCATAGATATCCTTTTTTATTAATTGATCGGGTGGACAGCAAAGAAAGTGGTCCTAATCCAAAATCAAGAGTGGGTAATAAAGCCATTGTCAGAAAAAATGTCACAGCCAACGAGCCATTCTTTAATGGTCATTTTCCGGAGAACCCTGTGATGCCTGGGGTGTTACAAATAGAGGCTATGGCTCAAGCTGGCGGTATGGCTTGTTATAGAGATGATAAGGACGCCTGCTTGGAGCTTGTAATTGCAGGAGTTAATAAATGCAAGTTTAGAGCCCCAGTAGTCCCAGGAGACACGTTGATGATTCACGCAGAAGTCCTTAAGGACCGTGGTTCAATTATTATTTTGCATTGTAAGTCCTACGTGGACTCGAAACTGGTTTCTGAAGTTGAGTTAATGTGTTCAATTTTAAAAAAGAACTCCCTAGGTAAAGGAGAATAAAATGATTCATAGTTCTGCTGTAATAGGTGAGAATGTTAAACTTGGAGCAAATGTTGAAATCGGACCGTTCGTTGTTATTCAAGGAAATACAACTTTGGGTGACGGCTGTAAGATTATGTCTGGTGCTTCCATTGGAGCAACTACAGGTAGGGTGGTTTTAGGTAAAAATAATGTTGTTCACCAAGGAGCTATTGTGGGAGGCGACCCACAAGATTTGCAGTATGATGGAGACCCTACAGAGCTGCATATTGGAGATAATAATACGATCAGAGAATATGTGACTATAAATTTGGGCACACTTAAAGATAAGGGCATTACCATTATTGGAAACAATAATTTACTGATGGCTTATGTTCATATTGCCCATGATTGTGTGATCCATAATAATGTAGTTATTGCCAACTCCACTCAAATGGCAGGGCATGTTGTTATTGAAGATAATGTCACTATTGGTGGAGTTTGCGGAATGAGTCAGTTTATTAGAATTGGTAAGTTTGCATATTTAGGGGGAAATAGTACTTTTAATAAAGATATACTTCCTTTCTCTATTGCTGAAGGTCGTTGGGGAGTTATGCGAGCCACTAATAAAATTGGTTTGAGCCGTAATGGTTATGAAAAAAAAGAAGTTGAAAGTATTCATAAAGCATTGAGAACATTTATTAGAGGTGGTTTAACTGTTGCTGAATCTGTAGAAAAGGTGAAGTCTAATATTCAGATTGATCAGAATATTCAATACCTTTTAGATTTTGCAGAGGCCTCTCAAAAAGGATTAGCAAGGTAGAGACTATGAATAAAAAGATAAGAGCCGCAGTCATTGGTGTTGGATATTTGGGTAAGTTTCATGCTGAGAAGTATTTTAAAATTGATAATTCAGAGTTAGTAGCAGTTTGTGATCTTAATAGGGAACAGGGTGAGGAAATTGCTAAAAAGTTCGAGGCAAAATATATTGCAAATTATGAAGAGCTTGTGGGACTTGTAGACGCTGTTACTATTGCATCTACCACCTCCTCACACTATAAAATTGCTAAATTTTTTCTAGAGAATAATGTTCATGTTCATGTTGAAAAACCCATGACGACGACCTCACAGCAAGGGCAAGAACTGTGTGAGATCGCTGAAAGTAATAAATTAAAATTACAGGTAGGTCATGTTGAGCGCTTCAACCCAGCTCTTGTTAAAGCAAGGGAAAAATTAGCAAAGCCATTATTTATTGAATGCCATAGATTAGCGCCATTTAACTCTAGAGGAGCAGATGTTAATGTTATTTTAGATTTAATGATTCATGACTTAGATGTTGTATTATCTTTAGTAAAAAGTCCGATAAAAGAAGTGAAAGCCACGGGAACTCATGTCCTTATGTCTACTTTAGACATTGCTAATGCGAGGGTTGAGTTTGAATCAGGTGCTGTGGCAAATATTACGGCTTCTAGAGTGTCACAAACAGCTCAAAGGAAATTTAGAGTTTTTCAAGAGGATCAATACTTATCCATTGATTTTGGCTCGGGACAAGTTCAGCTTTATACGAAAGAGGGTGAACTCAAGGACGAATCTAAATTACCCATAAAAAAAGAAGAGTGGAATTTAGAAAAAAGTGATGCACTTTTAGCCGAAACGGAAGCTTTTTTAGACGCAATTATTAATGATAAGCCATGTTTGGTTAGTGGTGAGGATGGAGTACGAGCACTTCAATTAGCAGAACAAATTATCCAACAAATCTAGGAACTTTTTATGAGTCAAAAAATGCTAATTATTGCTGGTGAAGCATCCAGTGCATTGTATGCAGAAAGACTTATAGAGGAATTTAAGAATAATAATTTTAACATCGAGTTTTATGGTGTAGGTTCTAATGCTATGGAAGCTTTAGGCTTTCGACGCCTTGGAAAATCTGAAGAGATGGCCGTTGTAGGACTTCAGGAGGTTTTGGCGCACTACAAGGATATTAAAAAGGTGTTTAATGACGTAGTTACAGAAACTTTTAAAGAAAAACCAAATGTAATATTACTTTTAGATTACCCAGATTTTAATTTTAAATTAGCTAAAGAGCTGAGCTCTTTAAAAATACCAGTTGTGTATTATATTTCGCCACAGCTATGGGCCTGGAGAACTTCTAGGATACAATTAGTAAAAAAATATATTAACAAAATGTTAGTCTTGTTTCCTTTTGAAAAAGATTTTTATAAGAAACATGATGTAGATGTAGATTTTGTTGGCCACCCACTTTTAGATGAAATTGATGAAAAGCTATTCTCTACAAGCTTTCAAGCAGAACAAAGAAGTGGTTTTGCTATTAGCCCTAATGATTTTGTAGTAGGCTTAATGCCAGGTAGCCGAAAATCTGAAATAAAGCATCACCTTAGTACTCAAATTAAAGCTGCAGAGCATTTACTAATTCAGAAGCCTCAGGTTAAGGTCTGCGTGTTAGTTGCTGCTAAATTAAATATTGATGAACTAAAATCACAAGTGCATCAGCCAGATAAGTTTATTTGGGTTCAGAGCGACCCCGTAAAAATGATACCAATGGTGGATGTGGTTCTTTGTGCATCTGGAACAGCGACTATATTTGTGGGGTTACTTAAAAAGCCAATGGCTGTTATGTATAAAATGAATGCCTTTACAGCTTTTCTAGCTAAGCGTCTTGTTAAAAATACTCCATTTTTTGGAATGGTAAATTTAATTTTAAACAAAGAGGTATGTAAGGAATTTTTTCAGGACCAAGCTAGTCCTGAAGAACTATCAGCAGAACTTCTCAAATTACTTAATGATAAGCCGTATTATGATGCTCAGGTATCACAACTGGAGGAATTAAGGGTTAAGTTAGGGAGCACTGGGGCTACCCAAAGGGTGTTTAAGAGCTTAATTGGGTACTTCCAATGAGTAAAAAATTATTATTGGGTTTACCAACACTTATTTCACAAATGTTGGTGGCGTCTAAGAACTGGATTTACGATAACTCCTCGTTGCAATCTACCATTCTTAGCATACCTATAGTTAGTATTGGGAATCTAAGTTTTGGTGGTACAGGTAAAACTGCTGTTGCAGATTATTTAATTAGTATGTTCAACTCTTATGGGCACTCAGTAGGTGTTATAAGTCGTGGCTATGGAGGTACATATAAAGGCTTAGTCCAAGTTGATTTAGAGGAACCATGCTCCCTGTATGGTGATGAACCCTATATGTTGAAATCTAAATACCCATCTACTAAAGTAGTCTTGTGTAAAGATCGTCAACGAGCATATTTGGAGCTAATTAAAGATAAGAAAATCTCTTTGGCAATTGCTGATGATGCTTTTCAACATAGAAAAATGGGTAGAACTTTAGATATAGTTATTATCGATGCCATGGAAGATTTAAAGAATTATTATTTATTTCCCAAAGGGCGGTTAAGAGAGCCAGTGAGTTCTCTTAAGAGAGCTGAGATTGTTATCATTAATAAATTTAACTTGGTTGAAAGTCATGAAAAAATGGCACTTATAACTCTTTTAAGAGAGAAGTTGCCTCAAAGTGTTTTGGATAAATTATCATTTTTTATAGGCTATTACGTAATTAATAGAATTCAATACTTGGGACAAAATTTATCTATCAAAGATCGTATAGACGATTTCATATTGGTTTCTGGTCTCGGTAATCCACATGCTTTTAGTAAATCTATTAGTAAAATTACTGATTTTAAATTCGAACATTTAGTTTTCACTGATCATCATGATTACACCCAGGGTGATGTGGATCTAATTTTAAAAAAATCAGATTATTTAGGTGTTAATAAAATTCTGACAACTGAAAAAGATTTTGTTAAGTTAAACAAGTTTGAAAGTATTAGGCATCGGATATACGTTACAAAGCTTGAATTTGAAATTGAGAAACAACAGCAAAGTATACATCACATTAATTTTCAAGGTAGAGACAAGTTTCATGAAATACTTAACAGGCTTATTTTTTAAATCAATTTCTTGGTTAGTTCATTTTTCTCCTAAATGGTTTCAAAGCTTTTTAGGTGATTTCATAGGTTTTCTATGGTTTGATCTTTTGCGTATTCGCAGAAAAATAGTTTTGGATAATATTAAAATTGCCTTTCCAGATTTATCTTACAAACAAAGAGTGGCTTTAGGGCGTAAGTCATTAAGTGTATCTGGTCGCAATATAGTGAATTATTCACATTTACCCTTTATAAATAAAGAGAATTTTAAAGAATATGTGGAGATTGAGAATATTCACCACATACAAGAAGCGCTGAGTAAGGGGAAAGGTGTCTGTCTGTTAACTTTGCATCTTGGCAATGGGGATTTAGGTGGAGTGGGTTTATCTTTAAGTGAACTTCCAGTACATCTTATATCTAAAGAATTTAAACTAAAATGGCTGAATGACCTATGGTTTGGGGTTCGCTCCAGACTCGGTGTTGGTTTTATTCCTCCTAGAAACAGTTCATATGCCATATTAAAAAAATTAAAAGCCAATGAAGTGGTGATTTTTGTTCTAGACCAATTTATGGGGCCACCCATAGGGGTAAAAACATTGTTTTTTGGCAAAGAAACGGGCACAGCTATGGGGTTGACTGTAATGGCCAAAAGAACAGGTGCGCCAGTTATACCGGTTTACTGTCATGAAAGGGCTGATGGAAAACAGGTTGTAAGTTGTGAAAGTGAGATTGAGTTTGAGGAAAAGGGAGAAAAGAGCGAAACTTTAACCTATATGACTCAAAAATATACTGATAAGCTTGAGTCTATTATTAAATTGTATCCCGAACAATGGATGTGGGTTCACAGGCGATGGAAAAAGTTCTCTTAATTTTAACAACTCTACTGGTGTCTTGTTCTGTATTTGAGCTCACTGAAGAGCAGCAGAATGATATTGTTGATTATGATGAATACTCAGAGCTGGTAAAAGTAAAATCCTATGAAGTTGAAACTAAAGAGGTGGAAGAATCTTCAGAAATTTCATCAGCTGAACCTGGAATTAATAATAAAGAAACGACCAGGCCCACTACGAATTTACCTACAAATAAAACGGTTCCATTAACTAAAGTAAAAACCATAAAAAAGAGTTCAGCACTTAAATTGAAATCAATAAAATCTCAAGCCAGAATTAAGAAATCTGAGGTTGGAAAAGTAGTTAAGAAATCAATTAAGGCAAGTGATTTAGAAAAAGAAAAAACAGAGATAAAACATTTACCACTTATAGAGGATGGAGATGGTTTTATAGGTAGAAGGCCAGGTACTGATCCCTTTAACCCTGGAGAAAAGGTAGTATTGGACCTTAAGTATTTTAAAATGAAAGCTGGAAAATTAATTATATCTACTAAACCATATATTGAGGTGAACGGCAAAAAATCCTATCATTTTGAAGTATCAATACACTCCTCCAAAATATTTTCCATGTTTTATAAGTTAGATAATATTGCTCATAGTTATGTTGATTTTTTAACTTTCAGACCATACAGCCACACAGTACATTTAAAAGAATCTGCCCAGGTCAAAGAGGCGCGATCATTTTTTGATTGGGAAAAGTTAGAAGCTAACTATTGGGAAAATAGAATAGCTAAAGATGGCAAGAAATCTAGTAAAAAACTTAATTGGAATATTAAGGATTACTCGCAGAACGTGATCAGTGCTTTATTTTATTTTAGGGCATTTACATTTACGTTGGGAAAAACCATTGAATTTTATGTGGCTGATAACAAAACTAATATTACATTTAAAGGAAAATTACTTAGAAAAGAAGTTATAAACACATCTATTGGAAAGATCAAAACAATTGTAATGAAGCCTGAATTTGTTGTAGATGGTTCATTTAAGCCTGTTGGTGATATTTTTTTCTGGCTTACAGATGACAACAAGAAGCAAATTGTGCGTATTCAATCCAAAATTAAAATTGGTTCCATATTTGCTGAAGTATCAGAACTGAGCACTGGACTTTAGGCTTAATTACCTGTGTTCTTGAGCCTAAAATATTTAAAATATATTATAATATAATAGTGAAACAAGTGAATTGCATACATTTTAATGGTTATAAACCCTGCGGGTTTTCAGGGAACTGTGACTCTAGCTGTGAGCATGTTAGCATAGCTGAACATAGAATAGTGATTGTTCATCTTGGTGCTCTAGGAGCCGTGTTAAGGTCCACATCTATTTTGCCAGCTATCCGAAGAAAGTATAAAAATGTACATATAACTTGGGTCACTGATGCTCCAGCTCATTTGATTCTGAAAAATAACACCTTAATTGATCGAGTGGTGACTTCAGAGTTTTCTGACATTTTAAAATTAACAAGCTTGAAATTTGATATGGCATTTTGCATTGATAAATCTCTAAAGGCCTCAGGTGTTTTAGGCCATATAAAGTATAATAAAATCTTTGGTTTTAAGGCTAATGAGTGTACAGGGGCAATTCTTCCTGTGACTCGCGCTGCACAGAATCTTTGGGAGATAGGTCTAGATGACCATTTAAAATTTAATGTGAATAAGAAAACAGAGCAACAACTAAATGTAGAGGCTCTCGAACTGGAGCCTTACAATAAAGATGAGTACAGTTATACATTTACAGATGATGAACTTGTCACTGCAGCACAAAGGCGACGTTTATGGTCCCCTGGTGGGCAAGTTGTAGTGGGTATAAATACTGGGTGCGCTCCTACAATTGCATATAAAAAAATCTCTATTAAGTTGCAAAAAATAATGATTAAAAAAATAGCAGGCTTGCCAAATGTAAAGGTCGTTTTGCTTGGAGGCAGAGAAGACTCTGCAAACCATATAGAGATTGCTCAAAATCAGCCTGGAGTGATTTTATCTCCTACTCAAGAAGGGCTTAGAGATGGTTTCTGTAGTGTAGAGGCATGTGACATTGTGGTGAGCGGTGATTCTTTTGGTATGCATATGGCCATTGCTTTAAAAAAATGGGTTGTGGCTTGGTTTGGTCCCACATGCGATCATGAAATTGAACTTTATGGCAGGGGAGTAAAGTTAAAATCTCCTTTAGAGTGCGCTCCTTGTTGGAAAAGAAATTGTGATAAGCTTGAAAAGTGTAATGATTTAGTTGATATTGAACAAATACTGACTGTAGTAAAGCAGGGGATAAAGTGCAAAGAAAAAACCTCATCATTCAAACAGCATTTATCGGAGACACCCTCCTCAGTATCCCTTTAATAAAAAAAATTAAGGAACTTTGTCCAGATGACCTATTGGTTTACTACTGCCGCAAAGGTATGGGTGAGTTTTTATTAAAAACGAAATTAGTTGATGAAGTTGTAGAAGTAGATAAAACCTCTAAAAAATCTGTGGCTGATTCTCAGGACAGACTGATCAAGCAAGAATTTAGGTACGTTATCTGCCCGCATGAATCCTTAAGAACACAGTTGCTTTGTATAAAGCTTAAGGCTGAGTTTAAATTTGGTTTTCACAAATGGTGGAATGGCTTAATTTTCAACAAAACCATAAAGAGAAATATGAATTTACCAGATGCTTTGAGGCAATTGAATCTGATTACATTAATGGACAAAGATTACTCTGAAGAATATCAAATTTTTGTTAGTCAGTATGTGGCGACGAAACAAGAAGTTGTGCAGAGTCAGAAAGTTTTGCATTTAAAAAATAAAATATCAAAGCAACAATCCTTAGTTTTTAACAAGATCAATGAATCTTCAAGGGTTAAGAAAATAGCCTTAGCACCAGGCAGTGTTTGGGCTACAAAACGTTGGTCCATGGAAAAGTATAAAGAACTAACTTTGAATCTAATAAAAAGTGGTTATGAAGTTTACCTATTTGGCAGTCCTAACGAGAAAGAACTCTGTGATCAAATAGCAAGTAAAGTACCTGAAGCAAAAAACTACGCAGGAGAACTCTCACTATTTGAGTCCTATGAGAAACTAGCAGAAGTAGATTTATTAATATCTAATGACAGTGGAGCCATGCATTTGGCAGCCTGTTCAGATACATATATAATCTCAATTTTCGGCCCCACAGTTAAGGAATTCGGTTACGAACCCTGGGTCACAAAATCCACCATCATCTCCGCAGACATATCCTGCAGACCCTGCGGCTCACACGGAGCAAAAAAATGCCCCTTGGGAACTCATGAATGTATGGAGCTAATAGAAGTTGCGGATGTAACAAAGGCCTTAGAGCGGTATAATTCATAATTCATAATTCATAATTTGTGATTTGTGATTTGTGATTTGTGATTTGTGATTTGTGATTATGTGAGCATTCAGCAATATTGATTTATTCAAACCACCTAAATGGATACTAAGCATTGAAATTCAAGTTCTTCACTCCAAGCGTCTGCGAAGCTGTGCGTAAAATAATAATTTATTTTTTAGTATTTGACAGGTTTTTTTAAAAAATTAGTGCATACTTTTTGTGGGTTAAGCCCTTTTACGCAAGGGGTCTCTAGGGCCTAAGGATCCTATTTTTACCACCATTCACCCAAGCTTCAACGTTCACCAGGAGTTAATTACAAATTTGTATTAGACTTTGATTTAAAGGTAAAAAATCAGTTTTCAAAACTCATGTTAGATTCATTTTGAACATATACAAGGAGATATTAAATGAAACTACACCAACAATTATTAGTTCTTAGAGAGAAAGAAAATAAACTCACTTCTGAGATATTAGATAAGTTACAGCTTATGGAAAAATATCGTGCTTATTTAAAACTAGGCTATTCATCTTTATTTGATTATCTTGTGCGTGGGTTAAATTATTCAGAGTCCATGGCCTATCAAAGGCAGAGCTGTTTGCGTTTAAGTGGTGAACTTCCGGAAATTAAAGAAAAGTTAGATAATGGACAGCTGACTCATAGTAATATCTCTTTAGCCTATAAGCTTATTAAAGACCAATCTGTAGAAAAGAAACGGGAGGTGTTAAAATCCATTGAAAACAAATCCTTTCGTGAAGTTAAGAAAATTTTAGCCCCAGTTGCTCCTCCTGTTAAAATAAAACAACTGGTTTATCAAGATAAGGTAGTTCTAAAAATGGAACTCACACACAGTGAGCATGATAAGTTAAGCAAATTAAGAGCTCTGGGGGCACATAAGTATGACTTAGAATCACTATTTATGAAGCTAGTGGATAAAGAACTTAAGCAGTACGAGAAAGTAGATTACAAGCTATCTCATTCAAATAACCCTAGATATATTTCTGTAAAATTAAGAAATAGCCTTTTAAAAAAAGCGAATTTCAAATGCCAATACTTGGGTTGTCAGGAAACTCACTTTTTGCAGATTGATCATGTCCAGGCAGTTAGGTTTGGTGGGCGGGCTGATCCGAGTAATCTTCAAGTTCTATGTTCGGGCCATAATCAAGGTAAAGGGTAGGGTGATTGTATTCTGGATTTTGAGTCATTTTTAATATTATTATAAGCTATCGGTATTCAGTTGCAGTTGTTTTTTACTGAGTAGACCTTTTCCGCAATTAGAAATTTCCTTACGCCAATGAGCTCCATGCTCTAACTTTAATTTTTTAGCTTTTAAATGAAGTTTATCCTGAAATGCAAATAACAGTAATGTATTATTATTTTTTCTTGTTTTAAAAAAGCTCCACGTTTTATGTAAATCAAATTCAAATTCTGCTTTTTTAGCATTATTATTTTGAGTCATCATGTGTTCGGCAAGGTTTGCATCTGCTTTTTCTAGTACTTTTTGCAATATAGGAATGTCAGGAGGGCAACTTCCTTCTGTTATTTGAATTAGCAGGTTTGTTGCATGATGTAGTGAGTTGTAAAGTTTTTGCTCTGAGGCAAAAATTAATGGACATGTTAAGGTGAAAAAAAGTAAAAATATACACTTCATAAGTCCCCCTGAGTATTCTATTACATATTGTAAGCATGGTTCTTATGGAGGGTCATTAATTAATTCTATATTAAAAAAACATCTATTCTAAGAAAGAGTTTAAAACTAATGAAAATCCTTCACGTTAATCATATACTTTTTTATTTTTCTTAGAAGAGTGTTTTTAGGAATATTGGCACTAGCCACAGTTTTATTAATTTTTCCCTTATTTGCTTTTAGGGCTGTAATTATGAAGTCTTTTTCTGATTCCTCTTTGAATTTATCAAAATCCATGGCTCCTGGAAAGTCTTGGGAAAATTTTAATTCCTGTTCCTTTGCTTTTTGGATGAGTTGTTCGGGAATACTTTTTATTGTAATTAATGGGCTTTCTTCTAAAATAAAAGCTCTTTGGATGATGTTTTCTAGTTCTCTAATATTTCCAGGCCATGTATAGTTTTTAAAAACACTGAGTACATCGGCGTGAATTCCCGAAATTATTTTTCCATGTTCTACATTGTATTTATTAACAAAAAAAGTACAGAGTTCGTAAATATCATCTAACCTTTCTTTTAAAGGAGGAAGGAAGATGGGCATAACATTTAGGCGGTAAAAAAGGTCTTCTCTAAAAGTTTTGCTTTCGATCATTTGCTCTAGGTTTCTATTTGTGGCGGCAATGACCCTTGCATTAGTTTCAATTTCTCTGTGACTACCTACAGGTACGAATTTTTTTTCTTGTAAAACTCTCAGCAACTTTACTTGCATTTCTGGTGGGATTTCACCAATTTCATCTAAAAATATTGTTCCGTTATTGGCATGTTGGAAAAGACCAATTTTTCTTTTATCCGCCCCTGTAAAGGCTCCTTTTTCGTGTCCAAAAATTTCACTTTCCATTAAGCTCTCAGGTATGGCAGCGCAATTTATGGCTACGAATTCACCATGTTTTCTAGATGAGTTTTGATGGATGGCATGGGCCACAAGCTCCTTACCAGTACCGTTATCACCACGGATTAAAACGGTGGTATCTACTTGACCTAACTTATAGATAAGGTTGTATACACCTTTCATTTTTTCTGAACCTTTAACAAACTTGGAATCCAAATCATCGTCAAAGATGGGGTTATTGATGACCACCTTGTTAATGATGCCCTGAGCATCTATACACTTTTTCATTATTTGAATGAGTTTATTTGAATCAACAGGTTTTTCTAAATAATCATAGGCACCACTTTTAATAGCAGTAATGGCATCTTGCAGGTTGCTATGGGCAGTAATAATAACAATAAAAATTTTTGGATTAATGGCTTTAATTCTCTCAAGGGCCTCAAGTCCGTCAACTCTTGGCATTTTTACATCCATAATGACAAAATCGATATTTTGATTTTCTTGAACTAAATCAATGGCTTCTTGCCCATCGCCAGCTTCTAAAATGTTAACTTCTGGAAGCTCTGAGTTTTCTAATATAGTAATAACAGCTTTTCGCAGTTCGGGTTCGTCGTCCACGATGAGTGTATTAATTGTCTTATTCATATTTTATACCTATATTAAATTGGAATGGAGAAGCCAATAGAAGTTCCTTTTCCAGGACTGCTTTGTACAAAAGTTTTCCCCTTATGTAAATCAATAAAATACTTTACTAAATAGAGCCCTAGTCCGGTGCCTTGTGCCAGCCCCTTAGTTAGGTTAGATCGATAAAACTTTTCAAAAATTTTATTTTGCTCACTTTTATCAATACCTATTCCATTATCTTCTACAAGGAAGAAAATTTCAGAATCTGTTTCGTAAGAGATGATATTTATTTTACTGTTTTCAGGAGAGTATTTGATGGCATTTTCAGTAATATTGAGGATGACTTCTTGGATCAGTAGAGGATCTAAGCTCACTAAAAACATGGGTTCTAGGTGTAAGCTCATTTGGATATTCTTTTGAAGGGCGATAGGCTCTAATTGTTCATAAACATTTTTGATTATGATGTTGAGATCTGTTGAAACGCAGTTCAATTTAATTTCTTGTGATTCTATCTTTAGAAGTTTAATAATTGTTTTTACATATTTTAGTAACTCGTGGCTTTCCTTTTTTAACTGAAGTAAGTCCATTTTTAATGGATCAACCTGGTTGTCTAAGATTAACCTTTCTGTGATTGATTGTATCTTTGCAATTGGCGTGTTCAGGTCGTGACTTATTAAGCTGATGAAATTATTTTTTAAATTGTCATATTCGTTTTTTTGCATGGCCTCATAATTGAGCTTCCAAGCCATATTTTCTTTTATACTCAATTTAAAACTCATGAATAATATAAAAGTAAATAATAGTTGTATTAGTGGAGTCCAAAGGGGAACCCACATATTGAGTACATCAAAGAAATAAATTGAAATTAAGAGATTAAAAGCTCCAATCCATGAATAAAAAATAAATGCTACAGAGACAGGATAAGATAGAATGATTGAAATTGCGATAATGATGAGTACGGCAAGGTATATAGTAATATAGAATTTATTACTTTTTTTCACCCACAGTTCTCTTGTCATATTCTCTAGTAGATTGGAGGTGTAAAGCGCAGGTGAAATTGGACCTATGGGGGTATTTATTAAGGTGCCTGAAAAATCATTAGTTTGAAATATGATGACTCTATTTTTGATATGCTCTTCGGGGATGTTTTCCAATATCAAGTTTTTAAGACTATAGTGGAGAAAGTTATTTTTACGCCCAATAAAGTTTATCAGAGAGTTCTCATATATTTTTTTTGTATCAAAGGATTGTGACAATAAACTGTAGGTGGAAAAACTATGTAACATAAGTAGAGGGCTGGTACTCGGAAGTCTTCGGGATATACCATCATCGTCAATTTTTTGTTTAATGTGCCCTGTGCGCTGATAACTGTGTTGCACAAATGGATGCTTAAACACCAAGTTTTCATTAGTCAATATTGATGGCCAGACAACAGCTTTATTAAACAAAAATGGATATTCATTTTCAAATTCTTTTGTGTAAAGGACCACGGGTCTATTTTTCTGAACGACACTGATAACTTTTGCTTTATGTTTAAGGAGTGATTTAAAAGCTGAATTCCAATACTTATACTGAAGCTCTGAGTCTAGTAATTTTTGTGCAGAACCTTGCGGTGACAACTGCTCTTTGTCTCTAAGGTATTTAAGATCATCTTTAGTTATAAAAATGACTGTAATAAGATCGGATTGCTGAAGAGGACTTCTATTTTTTAAACGGAAGTCATAGTTCGAGGCCTCGTCAAATTGTAGAAAAACTAAGGAGACAATGAGGCAAAGCGCGGCTCTTAAGAGAATGCCCTTTTTATTGAGTAGGGAAAGGAATATGGTATTAATTTGTTTCATTATTAAGTTCTCAAAGGGGTGTCAACGCTACGTATCAAATCTTTTGGAAACATTCAATATAATTGATTTCTTTTGAAGAGTAGACAAAGTTTCCTATATGAAGGTTTGTGATTTTAGAAGCTCAGAGCGGCTGCAAAGTAGTGTTTTGACCATTGGCAATTTTGATGGGGTTCATTTGGGGCATAGGGAACTAATCACTCATTTAGTTTCCACAGCCTCTCAGCGGCAATTACCAAGTGTTATTTATAGCTTTACTCCACATCCGGCAGTAGTTGTGGGGGGCAGAGGGGAGCATTTAAGAATTTCCAGTGAGGTTGATAATGAAAAAATCATGGATCAATTGGGAGTAGATGTTGTTTATTATGAAAACTTTACAAAACAATTTGCTCAATTGTCTGCCACAGAGTTTTTAGAAAATTATGTATTTAAAAGGTGGGGACCAAAGAAAATTATTTTTGGCTATGATTTTAAGTTTGGTGCATCAAAAGCATCAGGAGTCAGTGAAGTTAGGGATTTTTTACAATCAAAAGGATGTGAAATTGAGGTTTGCCCTCCGTTTTATTTGAATGATGATGTGGTATCTAGTTCGTTAATTAGGGAAGAAATAGGTCAAGGTAGGGTCGAGAGAACAAACGCCCTTTTGGGACGTCCACTTTCCCTTAGCGGTGTATTGGTGTCGGGCAAAGGTTTGGGTAAAACAATTAAGGTTCCCACCATGAATCTTAAACCTCATGGGGACATGTTTTTACAACCTGGGGTTTATGTGAGTAAAGTGAGAGTTGGTGCCCAAATTTTTCCTTCAGTAACAAATATAGGTGTAAACCCTACTGTAGAGAGTAGTTCCCACATTAAAATTGAAACCCACATACTTGATTCAGTTCCAAACTATGATGAAGGTCAAATTTTCGAGTTATTTTTTTTAAAAAGATTGCGTGGTGAAAGAAAGTTTGAAAGCATTGATGCATTAGTGAATCAAATTAAAGAAGATTGCAAAATGGCAAAACAATACCTTAAGAGGCAAGATGAAGTGGGCTTATCTATATAGATCAGACTTAGACTTAAGGTATGAGCTACTTTCCAAAGAGCTTGCTACACAGGGTATTGAGAATCAATTTGAAGCATTGAAAATTAATCAGATGGATTTGTTAGAGCAATTTGATGATATTACGAAAAAATATGATCAGTTGCGGTGCGATTCAATTTTCACTGATATTTTTTTTTCGAAATTGACTAAAAATAAAAAAACTTTAGAAGATATCAGGTCAGTAGATTGCTTAATTAAAACAGGAAATGAAAGTTGGGCAGATTGTTGTCTGTTTGATGGCGTTCAAAAATTTATAGTCTCTTCCAGTATTCGATTTGACTCAAGGGGGGAGGCTTTAGTGATTGGCACATCACCTCTATCTAGAATGATGTGTGTCATTTTAATTAAACTAGGATATAAAAAGATTAACTTGAGCTCAATGTTTGAAGAACAAGGTGATGATCTTATTAAGTCATTATCATCGTTATATTTCGGAGTAGACTTTCAATTTATCTCTCCTGATCAGTTAATTATGTTGCCAGGAACTAATACAGTTTTAGTTAATACTCTTAAAGTCTCTGAGGTTACAGAACTTCTTTATAATGAACTTTATTATTTTAATTTTCTGACCAAAGGTGCTGTAGTTTGGGATATGTATTTTAGTGTAGAAAATAGTGTGCTCATAGATGAAGCAAAAAAACTTGAAGTGCAGACCTATTCAGCGTTAAAAGCCACAGTAGCTAGTGATGAACTATGGCTGGCTAGGATTGGTTGCCCTCAGCTGAATCTAACTGGATATTTTGATAAGATCTTGAAATTGATGAAGTGAGAGAAATAACGGACCCTAGGGAACGTGCTAAGACAATGAATAATATTTTATAGAAACTCGGACTTCTGTCTAGTTACAAAAAATGTCACCACAAGCTATTCTATTGCTATTAGTATGTTGTGGAGGGCTAAGACGTGTCAAAAAAGAAAGCTATAGATGAGCTGCTTGTAAGGAAAAATTTAGTTGGAATTGATCAACTGGAGGATGCAAGAGAGCTACAGAAAGAAAAAGGCGGAAATTTAACCTCAGCATTGATCAGCTTGGGGCACGTTACAGAAAAGGATTTATCTGAATTTTTAGGTGAAGAATATGGACTTCCCACAGTGGATCTTAGTACCTTTGAGTGTGACCCTGAAGCCTTAAAAACTCTAGATGGAAAAACTTGCATAAAATACAAAGTCATCCCTGTATCGAAAGCAGGGAAAACCCTTGTGGTGGCTTTTACTGACCCTAGCAATATTTTTATTAAAGATGATGTGGCCTTGCTGTCACGTTGTAAAATTGAGATTGTTGTGGCTTCAGAACAAGGCATTTTATCGGCAATTGAAAAGTACTATGGGAAATCTGCGGATGGAAGACCATCATTTGAAAACATGATTTCAGAGATTGAAGATGAGGATTTTGATTCATCAATTATGAGTGCAGGGGCTGAGGAAATTGGCGAAGTTGGAAAAGAGGAAAGCCCCATTATCAGTCTTGTAAATGCAGTTTTAATGGATGCGATTAAATTAAAAGCTTCGGATATTCATATTGAGCCCTATGAAAAGAGATTTAGAATTCGCTTTAGGGTAGATGGTAAACTTACAGAGAAAATGCAGCCACCATTAAGTTCAGCTGGTGCAATAACTGCTCGTGTGAAAATTATCAGTAAAATGGATATTGCAGAGAGGCGCCGTCCCCAAGATGGGCGTTTAAAGGTGAAGCTGAGTAATGGAAAAGAAGTTGATTTTCGAGTGAGTTGCTTGCCCACGTTGTTTGGCGAAAAAATAGTTTTAAGACTCTTAGATAAAAGTAACTTACAGGCCGACCTAAGGGACTTGGGGCTTGAGGAAGAGCAGTTTAACACTATTAATGAAGCCATACATCAGCCTCAGGGAATGGTTTTAATCACTGGCCCTACGGGGAGTGGTAAAACCACCACCGTGTATTCCTGCCTCGCGGAATTAAATGCACCGGATGTTAATTTATCTACAGCTGAGGATCCTGTGGAATTTAATTTGGATGGAATTAATCAAGTACAAGTTCAAGCTGAGATTGGATTTAATTTTGCCGATGCATTGAAATCCTTTTTAAGACAAGATCCAGAGATTATTATGGTTGGTGAAATCAGGGATTTAGAAACGGCTTCTGTGGCATACAAAGCAGCATCTACGGGTCATTTGGTTGTAAGTACCTTACATACGAATGATGCCACAGCTACTATCTCTAGGCTTTTAGATATGGGCGTTCCTGACTTTTTAGTGGCGGAGGCTACATCATTAGTTGTTGCCCAAAGATTATTAAAGAAAAACTGTCAGCACTGCTTGGTTGATGTTAAGATTTTAGATAAAACTCTTTTGTCCATTGGTGTTCTGCCGGAGGAAATTGCAGAATATCAGAATTTAAAAAAAGGCGAAGGTTGTGCACGCTGTAACGGTGGAGGCCAGTCGGGTAGAATGGCTGTTTACGAAGTACTACGTTTAAATGCGGAAATTAAATCTGCTATTTTTGAGAAAGTTTCTCCTCTGGAACTTAGGCGCATAGCTATACTTTCTGGAGGAATGCAATCTTTAAGAAGAAGTGCTTTACTAAAGCTAAAGCGGGGTGAGGTGAGCATGGAAGAGATTATAAATGTAACTGTTGGAGATGATCTATGATTACGCTTCATCAACTTTTAAAAGCTGCGGTTAAACAAGGAGCTTCTGATTTACATCTATTGGTTGGCTCAGCACCAGTATTGAGAGTGAATGGAAGTTTAGTGAGGGTTAAAAGTAAAGCATTAACTGCTGATGAGGTAAAACAATTATGCTTTACCATACTTACAGATGAGCAGAGGATTGAGTTTGAGCAAAGAAGAGATTTAGATTTTAGTTTTGGAGTAAAAAACTTATCTCGATTTAGAGGGAATTTATTTTATCAAAAAAATTCAGTATCGGCAGTATTTAGAAAAATACCCATAGAAATTCCAGACATAAACTTATTAGGCTTGCCGCCACAAATTTTGGATGTGATTCACTATAAGTCAGGCTTAGTTTTAGTTGCTGGACCCACAGGCTGTGGGAAAACCACAACTATAGCGGGGTTAATTGATAAGTATAATAAAGAAAAGCGAGGCCATGTAATTACTGTTGAGGATCCTATTGAATACATACATTCTCACAAAAATAGTATTATTAATCAGCGAGAAATAGGAGTAGATACTCCAAGTTATAATGATGCTTTAAGGTACATTTTAAGACAAGACCCCGATGTGGTGTTGTTAGGTGAGTTAAGAGATTTAAAATCTATTCAGGCAGCGATGTTGATTGCAGAAACCGGCCATCTCGTGTTTTCTACTATTCATACAAACTCAGCTGTTCAGTCAATAAGTCGTATTATTAGAGAGTACCCTGGAGATCAACAAGAAAAAGCACAGATACAGCTGAGTTCTCATTTAAGAGCTATAGTTAGTCAAAGACTTGTTAAGTCGCGTGAGAGTGGACGAGTAGTAGCCTGTGAATATATGGCTTTAACTAGTAATATTCAAAATTTAATCCGGGATGGCAAGTTACATCAGGTGTATGGGATGATGCAAGTAGGTCAAGAGCAAACGGGGATGATGACACTGAATCAATCGCTTTTACAATTAGTTTTAAAACGAAAAATTGATGTGAGGGAAGCATTCGAAGAATCCGCAGACCCAGATGAACTTGATAGTTTATTAACTAAAGCTGGAGTGTAATAATTATGCCTAAATTTGTCTTTAGAGCAAAAGCATTTAATGGAAAGTTGGTTCGTGGTGAGATTGACGCTAAATCTCAAGAAGAGGCTCGAGTTAAATTAAGGTCTCAAAAATTAATACCCTCGTCTATTAATGAAAAAGTTGATAATAAATTAGGAGCTGGCCGAGGGGGAGATATAAACTTTTTTGCTCCTAAAGTAACACCTAAGGAACTACAGGTTTTTACAAGGCAGTTTGCAGTGTTAATTTCCTCAGGTGTACCTATTGTGCAGAGTATACAAGCGCTTTCAGAGGGGAACTCCAAAGAAACAGAACTGGTTCGTGTCTTAAGAGATATGAACGCTAATGTGGAGAAGGGGAAAAGGCTAGCGGAGACCATGTTGGATCACCCAAGGGTATTTGATCGAACTTATGTGAATTTAGTGAAGGCAGGTGAGGAAGGTGGTGTTCTTGAAACTGTTCTGGAGCGCTTAGCTGGACAAATTGAGAAAAACCAAGCCCTTGCCTCAAAGGTTAAAGGTGCACTTGGATATCCAATGGCTATTATTGTTGTAGCCATGCTTGTTATTGCGGCCATTATGATTTGGGTCATTCCAAGTTTTGTACAATTATTTGCAGGAAGTGGTAAAGAGCTTCCGTACCTGACTGTTTTAGTTATGGATATAAGTGATTTCTTTGTTGCCTATTGGTATATTATTATTCCTAGTCTTATTTTAATTCCAATTGGCTTTGTACAGTATTACAAAACTCCTGAAGGTCGCAAAGTTATGGATGCGGTCTTTATAGCTACCCCAATGTTTGGCGCTCTGGTGCAAAAAAGTGCTATAGCTAAGTTTTCACGCACTCTCTCTACTTTGTTAGCCTCTGGTGTAAGAATTGTGGACTGTTTAGAGATTGCAGCCGCCACTTCTGGAAATTGGGTTGTGGAGAAAGCAGTTTTAAAGTCCAAAGAATCCATTAATAAAGGACGAACAATTGTAGAGCCACTGATGAAGGAAAAATATATTCCAGAAATGGTCACCAAAATGATTTCTATTGGTGAGCAAACAGGGAATATAGATACGATGTTAGGTAAAGTAGCTGATTTTTATGAAGATGAGGTTGAGATTGCGGCTGATTCATTAACAAGTATGATTGAACCTTTGCTGATGGTAGTCCTTGGTGGAATTATTGCTGTTTTAGTTGTTGCCATGTACTTACCAATTTTTGACTTAGCAGGGAATGTTTAGGGTTAATTACTATGTCGAATGTTGATTTTTTAACACAAGAGAATTATAAAACTGAAAGCTTGGGTGCTGATGAGCGCATTGATCGACTCATTGTAATTCAAGCTGTTCGGGTGATATTTTTAGTTTTTTTATTGATGATGATTGTTTCCTACCAATCATTTCAGGTTGAGTTTTTAAACCCAAATGTATGGGTACCAGTATACTTATTTTTGGCGGTATCGTTTTTAATTAATGCAATATTTTTGGTATACTTTGAGTCATTGTCCAAATATTGGGTAATGAGTGCTGCAGTATTTGCCTATGATGCCCTTTTATACACAAGCTTGATTTACTATACCGGGGCCAATCAATCTGTATTTTTGTTTCTATATTTAGTAAATATTATTTTGTGTGGTTTGGTTTACCAGAGAAAAGGAGCCATAACTTTATCTTTGTGGACCTCCATCCTGTTTAGTTTTTTATTAATTATGGGCCCAAATACTAAAGGACAGAATCTATTTTTTGCTGTGGTCTTAAACAATATTTCATTTTTTACGGTGGCCTTCTTAAGCGGAAAATTAAGCGAGCTTATTGCTTTTATGGGTCATCAGCTGGAGGCTAGAAACAAAGAAATTGATGAGCTTCAAGATTTTAGTAAAATTATTATTGAAAATATTGGCACAGGTCTACTTACCTTAAGTAGAGATTTTAAGATTTCATATTGTAATGATGCTGCCTTGAAAATATTTGAAAGTGACCTTAAAATAGACGACCATATCGATAACCATTTTAATAATATTTCCTCATTGATTTTAGAAGGTCAAGGATCTTCTCGATTATTTGAATACAGTATTAATGATAAAATGAAAGGTAAGCAAGTTCTTGAATTTTCTGTCTCACCAATTATGGATACTAATGAAAACTCAGAAGTAAGAGGTTTTATTTTGCTATTTCAGGATAAAACCGAGATAAAGCGTTTGGAAAATGAGATTCGACAAAATGATAAATTAGCAGCTGTAGGTCAACTTGCGGCTGGTATTGCTCATGAGATTAGGAATCCTCTTGCTAGCATTAGTGGTAGTGTTCAATTGATACTTGATGATGCCAAAGATCAATCCGAAAGTAATCAAAAATTACTGAAGATTATGGATAAAGAAATTAATCGTTTAAATGAACTAATAACAGAATTTTTAGATTTCGTTATTCCTGACTTTCAAGCAAATGATGTTATTGAAATTAATGAGCTCATTGAAGACACCTTAAAGGTTATAAGTCTAAACAATACAATAAGAGATGATATTGTTTATGACTTAGAACTCAATTCCAGACAAATTATAATGGGAAATAAAAACAAACTAAAACAAGCAGTTTTGAATATTATTATTAATGCTCATCAAGCTATGGAAAAATCTAAACATCCAGTTTTAAAAATAAAAACCATTGATAATGGTGCCTCTATAAAACTACTTATTATAGATAACGGTGTGGGTATGGACGATAAGATGATGAAAAGAGTATTTGAACCTTTTCATACCACCAAACCCAAGGGTACAGGTTTAGGAATGGCTGTTACACATAAAATAATTGAAGCCCATGAGGCAAAGATTTTCATTGATAGTGAGCTCAATGTAGGAACAACAATTACAATAGAATTTACTGGCGCGGTGCTAGATGGTGAAGAAAATAAAGTTAAAAAAATAGCATAAAAGGGGAGATTATGAAGCCTAGAATATTAGTAGCAGACGACGAAGAGTCCATAAGGGAGTTCTTAGAGATAATGCTAAAAAAAGAGGGGTACGATGTAGTCTGTGTTGAAGATGGGCAAAAAGCACTTGAGGTCATGAAAAAGAGAAATATTGATTTGATTATTTCAGACTTACAAATGCCTAATATGACAGGTATCGAACTTTTAAGAGAGGTAAAGGATCAATCATCTAATATTTTATTCATGTTAATAACTGCGTTTGGCACCACTGAATCCGCTGTTGAGGCCATGAAACTGGGTGCTTATGACTATATAACTAAACCTTTTAAGATTGATGAGGTACGTATAGTCATTGCAAATGCACTACGATCTCAAAGTTTAGAAGTAGAAAATCGAGCTTTAAAAAAAGAGTTACAAAGAGAATATAGTTTTCAAAATTTTATTGGAAATTCCGATGCTATGCATAGAGTTTTTGATTTGATTCAGAGGGTGGCTAAAGCACCGACAAACATTTTAATTACTGGTGAAAGTGGGACTGGTAAAGAGATGGTAGCTAAGGCAATTCACTATAATGGGACACTGAAGAGTAAGCCATTTGTAACTGTCAACTGTGGAGCTATACCTGAAAGTCTTATGGAATCAGAAATGTTTGGACATAAGAAAGGATCATTTACAGGGGCTATTGCAGATAAACCAGGTTTATTTGAGGTTGCCAGTGGAGGGATAATTTTTCTTGATGAGGTTGGAGAGTTGCCCTTATCTGTTCAGGTAAAGTTGTTACGCGTAATACAAGAAAAGGTGATTCGCCGTGTGGGTGGTACTGAGGATACAGAAGTTGATATTAGAATTATTGCTGCTACAAATCGTGATTTAGAGGACATGGTTAAGGAAGGCACATTTCGTGAGGATTTGTATTATAGGCTAAATGTTATAAAAATTATTGTACCACCATTAAGAGATAGATCTGGAGATATATCTATTTTAGCCACCTTTTTTCTTAAAAAGCATAATGAAAGAATGTTAACTAAAATCAATGGAATTAGTGATGATGCCATGGAAGTTTTGGTTAACTATGACTATCCGGGTAACGTTCGAGAGCTTGAAAATATAATTGAGCGCACAGTAGCCTTAGAAGGTGGAGCAACCATTTTACCGGAAAGCTTACCTCCTTTTGTTAGCACACCCAATGGTCGTAAACTGGCTTCCAGCCATGAGATTGAAGTTACTGAAGAGGGCGTAGATTTAGATAAAGTCATAGGACAAATTGAAAAGGAACTGCTTATTAAAGCAATTCACACGGCCAATGGTGTAAAGAAAAGAGCAGCAAAACTGTTAAACATATCTTTTCGGTCCATGCGATATCGTGTGGAAAAATATGCTCTAGGCAATCCAAATGATGAGGATGATGAGTGATCTATTGAAAGTATGGGTTATGGGTGGTTGGCTTTGAATGCAAAGTTGATAGCTTTCCATCCGTGGGAGATCAGGGGCTAGCCGCCCCTGAAACCCGCAATCTAATGGCATCGTGCCATTAGATCTAACAAAGAACTAAATCTCATTATTAGAAAAAGACTTTTAATTTTATAGATTCCCCCACACGACGTGGGGGAATTGGCAGGTTCGGGCCGCCCTTGTTACTAAAGGAACATAGGTAACATTATCTAGTCACGACATAGGTTACACTTTATACGGATAACTGGAGGTAGTTATGCC
>JABJQG010000009.1 GCA_018663505.1 Pseudobdellovibrionaceae bacterium
CGGTCACATAATAGAACTCGCTCTGGGTATGTGGCAGAAATGACGTTTTCCATATTTTTTTGTACATGATAAATGGTTTTTTGAGTGGCAACTAAGCAAGATTCATTTGTTTTTCGAGGAAACCCTCCTGAAAAGATCATGGTTGCTGACTCTGGAACTATGGCTATTTTATGGTCCATTTCTCTTTGTAAGAGATCAGCAGCTGTGGTTTTTCCAGCCCCAGGGCCGCCAGTGAGTACAATGCGATAGTTTTTCTTTAATTGATCCAAATCCATGTTAAAAATTATCCCATTTCTTTATTTAATGGGCAAAACGTTTTTATGTATGCATTCAATTAAAAACAAAGTATTTATATGATCTCAATATTGAATAAGGAGGAATATATGCCGTCTTTTGATTTAGTCTCTGCACTAGATATGGGTGAACTTAAAAATGTAATTAATATGGCTCAAAAACAAATAAGTGGTCGATACGATTTTAAAGGCTCAAAATGCGAACTTAAGCTTTTAAATAATAAGGAACTAGAGCTAGTAGCTGAAGATGATTATAAGATTAAGGCCGCCTTAAGTATTTTTATGGACCAAATGACAAAACGTAATCTGGGTTTAAAGTGTTTAGATATTAAAGAGCCTCAAAATGTTGGGCATCAAATGTTAAAGCAAATAATTATATTGAACTCTGGGATAGATAAAGAGAATGCTAAGATTATCAATAAGGTAGTCAAAGAGTCTGGAATAAAAGTATCCTCACAAAACCTAGATGAAAAAATTCGTTTTACATCTAAAAAGATAGATGACTTGCAAAAAACATTTCAGGTCATCAGATCTAACGAAACTATTAAAATTGATGTCTCCATGGAAAACATGAAATAGTTGGATTTATAAGTAGATAATTAGATTATAAGAAATGAAAACTATATTTTTTCTCGCAGTCTATATAGTCTTACTTCGACTCAGTTTTATTACAATCAACCCTATACCAAAATGAGTAGGCGTTGTTATAAACTGTAGGCCTTTTATATCCCGGTTTATAGTTAGAGACTGTTTGAACAAAATGAGGAACGCCACACTGAATTTTAGTTCTAGTGAGGTCTATTTTTGCAACTTCAGATCTTAATTGACCATATCGTCCTTGGTTTGACCTTAATTGTACTTCAAAAAGGAGTAATGATTTGGAAGAGTTCCCCCCCCTCTTTTCATTTACAACCTCAATGTTTTGGTACAGCTCTGCTCCGGAAAACTTATGTAAAGAAAATATTGGGTGCTCTAGATCCATATTTTTATATAGACTATCAAAATTTAAATACCCCATTTCTGGAAGAGTAAAACTCATCACACTTTGAGTAGGGTTTATGGAATCCAGCTTGTCTTTAAAAAGTTTAAGATGACTTGCGCTTGTACACTGCTTAGCCTCAAGACTGATCAGTTTTGAATTGTATTTATTGCCTATAAAATAATTTACAAAAGGGATATCGGAATAGCCAAGGAAAGCTCTTATGTTTTTATTTAGATCGAAACTAAGATAGAAATCATCAAACTCCTCTCCTGATAAGTCACCTGTACAAATATTAATTAGGCCCACTGTGATCTCTATGTTTTTAAGGTAAGTAAATTGATTCGTAGTTTCAGGCTCACTGTTTAACCCTAAAAATTGTCTTATTTCATGTATAAAAGTCTGAGGTGCTGATATTCTAGTGTCATTAGCTAATACAAATGGTGAGCAAAAACAGACTAATAAGACTATTGAAAGCTGAGTAATATTTGCTTTAAAAAAGCTGAGTAACACTTCGATCCCCTCCCCCGAAATACACAAAAAGTGTAACAGTTGGGAGGTTGAATGGATAAGTGGAGCTTTCCTAATTATAATCATTACAAAAACTGGTGTTTAATTAAGCGGTGTTGCAACTCCTGCATCACTAGAACTCAATAGCGCCAGCATCACAACTAGTTCCTGAGATACGTGGGTATGCTGAGCCTCTTTGATCACCATCGAATAAGGCGCAGTAAGTACTGATTCCAACGTCTACTGCTGGAGCGCCACTACCATAAATGGCAAGGGACCAAAACAATCCTCCATTGTCCATATAACTACCGAGACTTGTTCCACTGTATTCAATATCATTGGGGTCTGATGAACAATTTGAACCTGAACTCATTGTGACATTTCCCCCCAGAGAGGTAATGGCTCCCCCACCATCAGAAACACAGTCATAAGGGACTGAGCCTGTAGATTCAAAAATATTATTTGCTACAAATATATTCATTGCACTGTTGTCTTTGTGTATATCACCAGAAGTACCTACACTATCTGAGTTGGAGGCAAAAGTGTTATTTATTACATTCGCGTCATAGTCGGTGCCCGCTCCTGAAATATAGATAGCTGCTCCTTTCTGATAAAGCCCGATAGAATTATTATAAAAAGTAGAGTTAGTAATATCTAGGCTGTTGCTAGTGGTTTGTTGAGCAATGTACAGTGCTCCCCCATCCGCTGATGCAGAATTTGAGTTAAACAAAGTTTTAGTTATATTAATAGTTTTAGTATATGTGTGAATAGCTCCTCCTCCGGCTGACGTCGTATTCAAGCTAAATTCAGATTCAGAAACTTCCAGAGATCCATTTATGGAGGGAAAGTTAATGGCTGCTCCAGCAGAAGCATTATTGCCGCTGAATTTACTTTGATCCACTTTTAACTGACCTGAATAAGTGCCGGCTACATTTACAGCCCCTCCAGGGGAGGAATATGCTTCTGCATTAATTAAAGAAAGCTGAGTCAGTACCACCAAGCCAGATCCTGAACCTTGTATACTTAAAATTTGGGTAGAATTCTGCCCATCAAGAATAGAGTTATTGTAACCAGACCCAACAATGTGCAGATCGCCAGAGGCTTTTGTCATAATAAGTTGAGAGTCTAAATAAATATTTTGATTTCCAACCATAATATGTACATCATTAGTTGTGGTCTGAGCCTCGTTGATAGCTGCTCTTAATGTGCAGTTACCCGAACCATCATCACAAATTCCATTTGAAGCTAAGTCCCCTGTATCTGTATTTACATTCACAATAAATTGAATGGCTACACCAAAATGCCTTGTATCACTATATGAAGTTCCATCACTATCGGTGACTATAAAGGTATAATCAATGGCTGAAGCCGCAACGGTTGGGGTTCCCGAAATTTCACCTGTGGTTGAGTTTAATGCAAGTCCAGTAGGAAGAGCAGGAGACACTGTAAAAGTTGGGTTTGATAATCCTGAGATAGAAGGTAGGAGGCTTGTTATGGGAGAATCTTTAAAATAAAACATATCTCCCAGAGTATTATATGAAAAATTAGCTGTTGGGGTATCCACGACTGGAGTACCCCCATTGTTTCCGTCACCACCCGTGGGAGTATTAGGTCCATAACAGTCGCCCATTTTATAAGTTGTGGCCACGTTTAAATCAACGGTGATACCGACTTCCTGACTGCCACCCAAGAGGTCTACCAGACCAGATGAGCCAATTAAAAATGGACTAGATAAATTATCAGTGTCTTGAAACTTTAAGTCTGAACAAATAGTGCCGTAGTCTTTAGCGAAGCCTATAACGGCAAATTCCCTTTCTGGTCCCGTTGGCACTTCAAGTTCAATAATAGAGCCTGAAGAAAAAGTTCCATAGAAATCATGATATGAGAAGTTTTTCATTTCTAATGCGGCATTTGTTCCTTCGCAATAGTTAAGATTGAGTTCAGGAACGGAAACAAAAACTGCAAAACATTCAATTTCACTGAGTCCAGTAGGATCAGCTGCTTTATGGGAGCTATTATATACCACCGACTTTTCAGGTAGTTTTATTAAGGCTTTTCCTGATTCATGCACTTCTCTTGTGCAAGCTAGGCTTGCTCCAACTAAGAAAACAACCGAAAACCATTTAATGATTTTACTCATCACACTTCTCCTCATTACATTCCGTTTACATATACATAAAGGTATCGGACGATAGTCTGGGCATAGTGAGTTCAATAGAAGATTAGTTTAAAATATTCTCAATAAAATACTTTTTAAGGACCAAACATAAAATGCCTGCATAACTGAAAATATTGTTTTGAGGCAGCGCTTCAAATTAGTACGTTTTAATTTAGGATTAGGCTTAAGTCCCGCATGCCTTTGGTCGATATATATTGTGGTCTTAGGGGGCGTATAATGAATCACAAAAACATCCATAGAGTTTTCTTACTAGTTACCTTATTTTTTACGTTTACAGCTTGTACAAGAGAAGTAAGTGATAAAGCGAAGCTGAGTATTCAGTTGCCTGACAAGCAAGTTGATTTTAGTAAGGTTTCAAGCCTAGCAGCGGCAGACCTAACCCATGTAGTCATTAATATCCGTGACGATCAGGGAGTTATTGTTAAAAAGTTTAATTGGGATAGTAACTGCCACGATGACAAAAGCGTTTGTCAAACGGCACCCTCTAATTTTGATTTTGATTTAAAAAAAGGTTCAAATTTTTTATTTCAAGTTCTGGGGGTCTATGAAGACGCAAATGAAAACCTACTTTTCTCTTATGGTGATGCCACAAAAAGTTTAAGCAGTGGCGTTGAAACCGTTTTGATTGTTTTAAATAATGTGAGTGCTAGTGCTGGACGAGAGGCCACCTTTGGCGGACGCTTTCTCACTGGAGCAAACTCAGGTCCTTCAGGGGCTCTGACCATGTCATACCAGCCACCAAATGGTGTGCCAGAAATGGAAATTATGGACGAGCCCATTTTAAATGGTTGGTTTAATGCTTTCTCTATTGAGGGGGCTCCCTTTAAGTACACACATAAGGCCTCTGGCGTTGTATTGTTTAATAATGTGGATATCTACGCTTCTGTACCAGCTTTAGTTACACCTAGCGCCCAGCGCTTAAAGCTTCAAGTGCCTGAAAATTTCCGAAGTGATAATGGAAATATTAAAACCAATGCAGAGGGACAGGTTCTTTTTGGATATTTTGGTCCTTATGTGGCTTCTCATCCCTCCGACTTTGTAGTCTGCTACGAAGAAGTGAATGACTATACTTACACAAATCTTTACACAGATACTAACGCTACTCAAAACTTGCTTTTCGATTCTATGGGAACTGTTACAGCTGATTCAATGAATGTTTTGGCCGGTGGTGACAAGAGTGCGGGATGTATGTCTGGCGCACAAAATAATAAGATGTTTTTTAACCATGCAGGTTTTGACGGTTGGCTTGGCAGTGCCCTAGGTTTTTCTGGAGCTTTTAAACATCAAGATACGGGGAATAGTCATTGGAATCCAGTTATTATCACTGACGGGCATATTCAAGGCTCTGTTGCAAACCTGGATATCAGTTGGAAATACTTAGATGATGTGTATGGAAATAGTTTTGTTTCTACAACAGCTTTCGTTATGAAAAAAAATGTATCTGATCAATTTAAATCTCAAGAAAGTGACTCCTTTGATTGCCAAAATTTGTATAGTCAGTCTCAAACTTTTTCTGCAGCAAACACAAACCCATATATTTTAAGATTTGATGCTACTACTGAAGATGCTATGGGTGGACAAACACAAATAAGTCTCCCTAGTGCTTGGCTAAATGGCACCAATGATAGTGATAAGGCCGATGTAGTTTTGTGTCCTTTTAAAAGTGGCCGTAATTATATTAATGCAAGTGTGAACGCACATGGTATTCATTATGACTTTCCTTCTAATAAACTTAACCTTAAATTAGTGGGGTCAGGTTCTCCAGCTGAGAGTAATTATCATCAGTTGAGCGGTATTGGTGTGGATGGTTATAGTTTCATGAAATCAAATGTTTCAAGTGCATCTAATAACCTTAAAGCCATTTTATATGCAGAGTCCATTAACTCCACTTCTCTAATGATGTCTCAATACATCTCCTTTGCAGACATTTCATTAGTGGAGGCCACGTTGGATGCTGGAGTCACCTGGGTAAATGTAGGTACTGACTGTGCCTCAGCTTATGCTAGTTTTACCGACCCTTCTAATAATAACAATATGATGCGATTGGATATTCCATCTCTTATCTCAGATTGTAGTACTTTAAATATGGCATGGGGCGGAGTGAGTTCAGATAGCACTCTTAAGCTTCGATTTATTGTGGACCCTACAAAAATGCAGAATTATGGATTAGGTGGTGGAAGTAATAATATCTTTACCACAGGTGATCTCGTGATGAAATCCGACCAATCATGCTCAGCAGGATCCATTACGGCTTCTAAGGTAAGTGCACCTACCACAGCTGTTGGGACTGCAAATTTTATGGATGAATTTTTTATATCTAATGGAACGGATCTTAGTATGGAATATCAACTGGTTTGGGCAATGGGTGGGACCACCGTTTGCACCGACAGCGCAAACTCTGGTAGAGTAATTCGTCCAATAATAAATGCCATCGACATAAGTAGTATGCCGGCCTGTTTTAATGAAGAGGATTTGTTGTATTCTAAATCAAATCCTTTTTCCTTTACTGTTTCTCCCACAGACTCCACAGGCGCAAATTGTGATCTCAATGCTGCGTATATAACAGTAGGTATCACTGGAGACAATGCTGGGTTTTATACACCGACTTTTGCAGGTGGAGATGTCATAAGCCACTCAACATTAAATAGTAGTCTGATCAACTACCTTGTGTCTGATACGAGCATAACATCAGTGGTAGATTCTTTGTTCACTCTTGATCATGCTTACCTGGCCTCAGGATCAAAGTTGGGAATACTTTCAGCTAATGCTAATACTGATTTTAACCCAACAGACAATACTGCCCCAGCATCAATAGATCTAGGTGCAGAGCCATTATTAAACAACCCAGGTGTGGTTGGTAATTCGCATGTATTTGATATAGCAAATACATTTGGCGCAAATGATATAGTTGTATCAGGCGGAGGATCCACAGGGACATTAAACTTAAAAGTGCTACAAACTGATGAAGATATAATTTACGTTGGAAAGAAAAACTACAAAGGAGATAGCCCTTTAATTGTAACTTTAGATGCCACATACAATATCAGAATTTATGTTCATCGAGAAGGAAACATGAATTTAAACCTATTATTCGGACCAGCCAATGCCGCCGGAACAAAAACAAAAGCTATTTTCTTTGATAGTCCCGGTAGCTATAATTACTTGGTATATAACACTTATCAAGAACTTGTATATGTAGCCTTAAGCCACGATGGAATGGTGGCCTCTACAGATGCCGTGAATTTAAACGCAAAAACGGTAAAAGATTTTCAGTTAGATCATGACGGCACAGACGAGTTTATCTTAGCTGTTACAGATGACGGATTTAATGATGGTCGACTATTTTATTTACCATTAAGTAGCTTTGATGGCTCTACATGGACGCATCCAGCCAGCAATAACGTATTAACGGATGAGTCTGGAAAACTATTATTCTGCGGAGCTAATCGTTATATGCAAGGAATATGGAATGCAAATTATTCTGCTTTAATCCCCTTTAGCGTGGGGACAGGTTCTGTGGGGGTAGCTTCGGCAACAACACACAGCTGGGGTGATGCCACTTCTCATTACTTTGGAGAATATGACAAGTTTAGTTGCACAAATGTTTCAGGAGAAGACCACTTTTTAGCTTATAAAGCTCATTTTTTAGCTCAGCCACCAGCTTCTTCAGGAAGAATTCCATTTGTGTTTAAAACATATCAAGAGGGGTCAACAACAGCACAGTCACAACAGTTAATTAATGATGCAAATACTATAGTTGATTTTATGGATTATTTTGTCACCAGCTCAGGTGTAGAACTATGGACTATAGAACGCCCCACCGATGGAACGTCACCTGTTTTAGTTAAAGCCTATATTCCACAGTTGGGTGTATCAACATACACTTATAGTCGCACTATAGCTAGCTTCCCTAATGATTCGACAAACTATCTCAATGGAATTTCAGTTATAGAAAATACAGATAACAGAAAGCTCATTGTTTATGGACAAAATGGACAATTATATTTTGTCACAATAAAATAGCTCACACGCCCCTTCGCAAAAAGTACGCCGATATTTTTTGCTATTGTGTACATCAATTAAAGGTAGGGTTTGATTTTGTTGAGGCACTCTTTGTGGGGAAGGTGGCCGCAATTTTTTATGGGTAGCCATTGAGAGTTAGGCAGGAGATTGTGAAACTTTTTCCCCATATCTGGAGAGAGGAGCTTGTCTGAGAGCCCCCATATGATAAGAGTTTCTTTTTTAAATCCTTCGAGCTCCTTATCTAAAAAGTCCAGAGATTGTTGTGCCTCTAACAGCTCTCGAATGGGCATTCTAGTGAGACGCAAGCGCATGGCTTCAAAAATAAAGTCAGGTAAATAGATTTGCTTGTGATAGGTTTTTTCTTTCAGTGTTCTGATGTTTTTAACACTAATTTCATTAAACAATGTTGAAACATACCCATAATCCCCCGATACCCCAGCTGAGTTTTCTAAGATGAGTTTGTTTACTCGAGTATCTTGGGCCACATAAAAGCCTATCCATCCACCTAGGGAATTCCCATACACGGTCCATTGTTGGCATAGACTTAAAAAATGAAAACTAATATCTTGTGCAATCTTTTTAGCGCTGTAATCTTCAGGCCTATTGAGTGTTTTGGATTTTCCAGACCCAGGAAGATTAATTGCAAATATTTTTTTGTTAAACAGATCCTTAGATTCTGCTTCATAAAACATCTGGGACCAAGTTAGGGCATAATCACCCAAGCCATGGATAAGCAAAGTGCATTGACACTGTTTGTTTTGACAGTCCCCCAGTTCATAATAATGAAAACTGCCGGCAAAGGAACTGGTAGCTCCAACAAAACTCATCCTTTGTCTTTTAATAAAACTAAAACTCTCTATGGGGTAAAGATAAAAGGTGCCTAAGGCTAAGAACAGACCTAAGGAAAAATATAAATACCTGTTATAAAGTAACTTTACTTTGTTTTTTCTTTTCATTTTTTTCTATAATGCTTTTTACATATTGAATGTATTCTGGGTTGTCTAGGTTAAGTACTGTTTCAAGATCTACTTTTGCTAGTGTATACTCCTCTTCTGTAATTTTATTAAACTTAAATAAATAATCAAGTATTTTTGTGCATTGAGTTTTAGAGTATTTAGTAAATTTATGAGTTCTAAAAACTTGTGAATATAAGGTGGGGCTAGGAAGTAGATATACAAGTACAATTGATTGAGCAAGACTAAGCTGGGATGGAGTTGTATTAAAATAGAGATGGGCAGCACTTTGAAGCCCAAAAATTTCACGACCAAAATCCACTAGGTTTATGTATTTTTCTAAAATCTCATTTTTGCTAAAATTCTTTTCCAGTAGATAAGTTAAATAAGCTTCTTTAAGTTTCCTAAGCAGACTTTTTTTACCCGTAAGAAAATAATTTTTTACAAGTTGCTGACTTATAGTTGACCCGCCTCGCTTGTATTTAAAGGATTTTAAATTTTCTATAAAACTGTTGCGTAGCTCTTGTAGGTCAAAGCCTTTATGTTTATAAAAACTACCATCCTCGGATATAACTAAAGATTGGATAAAGTATGGAGAGACATCTTCTAAAGCCACATAATCCTTACCACTATGACAAAGCCAAATGTTATGCATGGAGCTCTTGCCACATTGTTTGATGTTTTGAATGTCCGGTAAGGTGTAAACTTCGTAGCTAAGATAACCTACGAAGAATGAAAACAGTAAAATCGAGAGTTTAATAAGCCTCATTTGAGCTCAATGTAAAATACATGGCCTCTTGTACCACTACTCTGTTCAAATCAACAAGCTTTTGAGGTGCTCGGCTTAGCTTTGTACAAAAAAAGGTCCAATTAGGACCTTTTTTTGTACAATTTTGTGAAATGTTAGTAGTTTATTGCTTTTCTGTTATTTAAGGGCTGAACAGGTCTATTTGTTTTTGTATAATAAGTATTAAAATAGGCGAGCTGCATTTGTGACATGGAAATAGGAGTATTGAGAACATACCACATAACCCCTTCTGTGCACGGTGGGGTAGTTAAGGAACCCTTGTAGTGGTAATGAGTTTTAATACTAGGTAAAAGAGCCATTGGGTTGAAAGGAGTTTTGTCATCCATTAATTTTTGATGTTTTTTAGAAGGAATTTTTCCCCACAATTGGTCTATGAATTCATTTTTTTCGCCTTCGATGATCATAACACCAACAACAGCTAAGCCACCCTCTTTATTTTTGTGTACAAAATGGGCTTCAGCTGGATAGCTTTTTCCACCAATAGTATGCTCGGAAACCGCATGAAAATGAACCTGTAATAGTTGATATTCATGCCCATGAATCATTGCTTTTTGTCCCTCAGGAAAATCCACTTGAATAGCGTGTCCATTATCGACAATAGAGTACCTTGTTGGTATGTAGCCAAATTTAAGCGTGCCACCTTTTTCTGGTTTGTGCCAAGTTAGATTTACCGGAGATTGCGCTTTCCCATCTTTGCAAGTGGCAAATTCTGGTTTTATTGCTCCCCAATGTGATGGTCCATGAGCGCCTGTATAACCCCAGTGAACCTGGTGTTTTGTTTTATCTTTTTTAGCAACAGGTTCTTTTGCTTTCGTAGCTTTTTTAACGATAGGTTTAGCTACTTTCTTGGTTTTCTTCTTACTTGATGAACAGCTCCATAAAAAACTGCAGGATATAGCTAGGATAAGAATTTTTTTCATGTGAACCTCTTGGTGTAATATTAAAACTTCTTAGAACTTATTATGGCTATAAAATAATAAAATGAGTAGTAAAGCCCGGCATATACAGGCGTAAGTCCAGGGTCAGAGGATCTCGAAACAAAACATAATAAATTTTAGTAATATATAATAGAATTCTACTATGGATTTCACTACAGATTTTTATTTAGATATTCTAGAAACCCTCGAATCTGCCATTATTATTCTATCTCCCACAGGTGAGGTTATTTATGGCAATAGTACCTTATATAAAACTACGGGCTTTGATAAAACTGAGCTGGTTGGTACAAAAATCTGGGATACACTTATTCCTGATGAGGAACGAGACAAGGTGAATTCAACGTTTCAGAAGTTAACTCTGAATCAAGGAAAATCTGAGACAACAAACTTTATTAAGACAAAATCTAATAAATACAAACTCTTTAAATGGCAAAACACTAACTATTTAACAAAAGATGGAGATATAAAATATATAGTAGGTACTGGTTTAGATATTACAGACTATGAGGATAGTAAAACCGTTATGGAGACTTACCAAAATGCTGTAAACCAAAGCCTTTCTTTTTGTACAACAAACAAAGCTGGAGTTTTCACATATGTGAATGATTTTTTTTGCAAGAGTACGGGCTACTCAAAAGACGAGCTTCTAGGACAAACTCATCAAATTTTAAATTCAAATTTTCATACAATGGCATTTTTTAATAATCTATGGGAAACAATATTAGCTGGAAAGTCGTGGTTTGGTGAGATTAGAAATAAAAATAAGTCTGGAACCACGATTTGGACAAAAACTCTGATTACGCCTATCATTGATTCTCAAAATATATTTCAGGGATTCTCTGTCCTAAGAGAAGATCTCACCGAACAAAAAGATATGGAGAACGAACTTCTTACTGTCTCTAAATTAGCCACTTTAGGAGAAATGAGTGGACAAATACTACATGAAATTTCTAATCCTCTAGCCATAATTAAAGGATACTCAAAGAATATTAAAAAACACGTATCCGAAGATTCTATTGATGCAAATAGGCTAAGGGAAGACTTGGATAAACTCGAAAATGGTGCGTCTAAAATAACAAATATATTTTTATCATTAAAAAACTCACTACTGGAGGCTAAAAATGAAGAGTGCGGTTTTTGCAATCTTAGTGAGTCAGTAGGCGAAGCAATGAGTCTTGTTCAATACAGACTTAAAGAGACCACAGTAAAAATCGAAGTTCACGTGGGATCCGATATCGAGTATTATGGAAGTAAGGGGCAAATCACTCAGGTAGTTTTAAATCTTTTAACCAACGCAATACAAAGCGTAAAAGAACAAAAAGATCCTTGGGTAAGACTGGCTGCTACAGTTATAAAGGGTGACGTATGGGTATCAGTCACTGATAGCGGAAAGATGATATCTGAAGAGCTTCAAGGAAAGATTTTTGAAACGCTTTTTACCACAAAGTCTAAAACAGAAGGCACAGGACTTGGCTTAAGTTTTTGCCAAAGAATAATTCAGTTTCACAAGGGGCAGCTGAGTTTAGATAAGGATAGTGAGCAAATGAAATTTAGATTCAACTTAAAAACAACAAAATTCTAACAGCTTAAACTTTCAGACCTCAGTGCTCTAATAAACTTAATAAAATTCTCTGCTTGTTTTTCCAGCAGCTCATTACAGAGGGCATCAGAAATGAGCCCATCCTTTAATTTTTCCCATATGTTTGTCAAAAATACTCTTTCTGGAAAAATATAGGAGTTGCGATAGCCAAAAACCCCTTGAAGGTGTTCCACAGAGCGAAGTCCACCCCATTGCCCTCCTAGACCAATAAAAGCCACTGGCCGAGATTCAAAGGAGTCTGGGTATGACCAATGATCTATAAAGTACTTTAAGGCTCCAGGGAATGAGCCATTGTATTCTGGAACAACAAACAATAAGCCTGAAGCTTGATTCACTAGCTGCACAGCATTACCTACCGAAGAACTCTCATTAAGCGCTCCGCCGTACTGTTGGCCGTTCAATTCATTCAACCCAAGGCCACAGAGGTTTATAATATTAGATTCTGAACCATGTATTTTAAATAAATTTTGAGAAATTTTTGAAATCTCAAAAGATCTTGATTCTGGACGGTCTGTTCCGCTTATTATTTGAATCATTATTCTGCTCCATATGTTAATGTGAAATTGCTATTTAATTGCAGATACTCCTGTGGATTGAAAACCAATAATTAGGCGATGTATATCCTCAGTACCTTCATAAGTATTTACTGTTTCCAAATTTAGCATATGGCGTATTACAGGATACTCATCTGTAATGCCATTGGCTCCGTGCATATCCCTTGCGTCTCGAGCAACGTCCAATGCCATACGACAATTATTCATTTTAGCTAAGGAAACATGCCAATGTTGCATTTCTCCTGACTCCTTAAGTCGCCCCAGTTGAATGCATAAAAGCTGCGCTTTAGTTATTTCTTGTACCATTTTGACAAGTTTGGCTTGAGCTAGTTGGTAACCAGCCAAAGGCTTTCCATCAAATAAGGTACGTTCTTTGGAGTAATTTAATGAAGCGTCATAACAGGCATTGGCAGCGCCAATAACTCCCCAGGCTATGCCGTATCTTGCTTGTGTTAAGCAACTTAAAGGTGCTTTTAGACCTTTGGCTTTTGGTAATAAATTTTCTTCGGGAATAATGCAATCCTCAAAGTGGAGCTCTGATGTTACGGACACTCTTAAAGAAAATTTTCCTTTGGTGGTGGTGGTACTAAAGCCTTTCGTTCCTTTTTCTACAATAAAGCCCTTTACCTCCCCGTCAAGCTTTGCCCATACAACGGCAATATCTGAAATACAACCATTGGTGATCCACATTTTATTACCATTTAATTTATACCCACCTTCCACTTTTTCAGCTTTGGTAAGCATAGCACCAGGGTTAGAGCCAGCATCTGGCTCAGTTAAACCAAAGCAACCCACCAATTTACCAGCGGCAAGTTGAGGTAAGTACTTTTGTTTTTGCTCCTCAGAACCAAAGGTATGAATGGGGTACATTACTAAGGCGCCCTGTACAGAACAAAAAGAGCGCACTCCAGAGTCTGCTCGTTCAAGTTCTTGAGTCATTAAACCATAAGCCACCTGACCTAAGCCAGCACAGCCGTAGCCTTCCAGGTTAGATCCTAGTAGCCCCATTTCGCCAAAACGAGGGATCAGTTCCATGGGAAACTGCTCTGTCCTATTGGCTTCCTGTAGCTTTGGAATAATTTCTTTTTCAGCGAATTCTCGCACAGAGTTTCGCACCATGATCTCGTCTTCAGTAAGTAAATTATCTGTGTTCATATAGTTAAGTGATTCGTAAGCCATGCATTCCCCTTTTCTCACAGTTACTGCTTAAGAAAATATATACACCTTAAACAGGATGATCATTATATAGTCGTAAACAAAAAATATAGTGTGATTCTATGGTCTTAAAAAAATAAATACAACAAAACTGTCACTATTAAACACAGCTTCCTTAATTTGTATCAAAAAGAGACACCCTAACCTACTGAGTTTATAGAGGAAATAGCACCCGTCTTGGCCTAAATATTGAAGTGTAAGTGTTCGGGGGGAGAGCTTAGTTATGAATTTTATAATTGATTTTTTTAAAGCCTTACTAAGTACAAAGTTAAATTTTAAAGCTTTATCAAGTTTTCTTTTTTTGTCCCTTTTATTATTGCAATTTAACAACTGTTCTGACGTTCAATTCTCACCAATTCAGCAGAAGTTAGCAAAAACAGGAGTGGCTCCTGAGAGAAGCCACGAAGAGGTCGTGGAACAAATTCACTTTGATTGTGAAAACGGAGTTGTTGTGGAAAAATTAGTAACCATCAACTTTCCAGCACAAAATCAGACTTGTGACTGGGGTAATGGTGGAAATTTAAGTATAAAAAATGGCGTATTTCGAGCTCGAGTTGAACAAGATTTTAAGGTCAGTATGCCCGTGAATTCAGTTATTTGCAATATGGATTTTAGCTCAGCTGCCACATCCATGCGTTACGATGATCACCTTATCTTTTCACTAAATAGTACGGTGCTAATGACCACTTACAAAGGCTTTGTGGAGCCATACTCCACTGGCGAAATTGAGTACATCAGTAATCATAGAGATTTTTCCCATGAAAATGTTGCTGAACTTTATCTAGGAGAAGCTTTGTTGGCGAAGAAAAATGGCCATGCTTTTTATGACTGGCAAAGCCTTTCTGATACCTATTGGTTTGGCAGAAATTCGTGGAAAGACCCCGGCTATTGCTTGGGCGATGCTCTAATGAGCGAAGTTGGGGGGGTGACTTCACTTTCTAGTTGTCAGTGGCCAAAGACACAAGAACTTGGAGCTATTGAATTAGATATACATCCAAGTTTAATTCAATCCATAATGGCTTTTGATCTCTCTTCTAATGATCACATTTTTAAACTAACAACTGTTGGGGATAATGATTCTACAGACTGTCAGCATGATGAAGATGTAAGTATAGATTTAATGATTCAATATGTGCAAAAATAAGCTCAAGCAAACCTTTTGTACACCAGGTATTTCAATATTCTATTTTTATAATATTAATGGCCTGGTGGATACAGGCTGAACAATTTTAGTAAGTGTCTGTATTCATGATGTGATTTTAGTCATTAAACAATAAATTTGAACAAATTATTCTCTTTAATTTTCTTATGCACAATTGTTAGATGGCACAATTGTTGATAGATAACAGTTGTGAAAATGAGTTCCAAATTGATTATTTTGTATTCCTTTACCTTTTGTCTAACGACATGGCCTACCTACGCACAGGCTTTCACATGCCCCGGTATATTTGGTTATAAAAAATTAACAGAGTTAAGGTTTTTTGAGCCGGCCTCCTATGGATCTGCAGCTGATTGGCTGCGTCTACCAGAGGGGAAGTCTGAGGCCTTAAAAAGGGACCTCATTGCGCTTAACAATTTAAGAGAGCAATACGTTGGTGCGCGAAAAAGCAAACGATCCGTAGTGGCAAGAGAATTTAAGGAACTACTCAATGAGTTATCTTTGTACTTTAGGCTTTCTTTAAGGGAGCTGGCTGATCACAAAAATGATATGAATAGAGAGATTCGTTACCTCGACCCAAACTACAGCACGGCTGTTCGCCTTTTTAATGAAATTCTTCTGGACGCGGCTTTGAATGCTCACTTTACACATACCATATTAGCTAAAACACTAAAAGGAGCCGAGAAGGAGCTTCTCAGCGTGGATGAACTTAAAGAGTTTGTTATTATAGAAACAGAAGTCTTTTCTGTAAAAGAACTATCGGAACCTTTTCATATAGCTCTAAAGGAGTTGTATATTGGGCTAAAACCATCTGATTATACCCCTAAATCAATAGGTCAAACAAATATTTATTCACTCTTAAGAGCCTCAGCTCGCAATGAAAAAATGGATCTGTTTCTTAAAGGAGAATCCATTTCCCTGTCACCTCAGTCCATCACATTCATGAGTGTGTTGTTATCAAGGCATCCGAAAATGGCCACTCCAGAAATAGTCAGCAGAGGCTTGATGCTAAAGAGCAAAGACACTTTATATAAAGCTCTAGCAGCAATACAGCTTAACAAAATTGATCTCCTGTATTTAGTCTTAAAACAAGAAAAATAATGCAGCTCCCAGTGTACTCAAAAAAAGAACTGAATATGACGCAAAAAGCAGGGTTTTTCGTTGATATTTACGTGTCTTTTCTTGAGCCTCTATAGCTTGCTCTAGTTTTTTCTCTAAAATTAAAATTTGATTCTGTAAGTCCCCCTTTAAGTAGATATTTTGTGGGTGCCAAGCAGGCTCCTTATCTATAAGCGCTAAATACCACTGTAAAGACCTATATATATGAGCAGGCACCCTGTGAGGCTCTTTTGACCATCTTGTAAGGGACGATGGGTCGATCATTAATAATTGAGCTAGTTTACGCTTAGAAAGACCTAATTGAAGACGTATATTATCTACCCCACCTATTTTAGCTTTTATAACCTGGACCTCGGCATCATACTTTATTTGCTGTGTTGATTTATTCATTTATCTATTGTAATACGCAACACAATGCATTGTGTACAACATTTTAATGACTGACGCGATGCGATTCAGCTGAACTAAAACTATGGAATTATTCAGCTTTTTAAAAAAGAAGGGTGACATACCCTGTTTTTCCAATTAGACTATAACTTATAGTTATAAGCTATAGTGCTAAATAGCTAATATAATAATACTTTATGAGTATGGATATACGAGGATATATGGAATTAGAAAATGATGCAGAGCGCGTAAAAGTAAGAAGAAGCGCTCGCAAGGTTTATGCGCTGAATAAAAACAAGTATCTTTTGGATCCTGAATTTGAAAAGCTCATTTATTTACTAAAAAGTCACTTGGATGATGACCATAGAAATTGCACTCTTTTATTATTGGCTCTTTTTACTGGCGCCAGGGCCACTGAGCTTTTAAGGCTTCACAAATCTGACATCAATGAGTATGATTCTAGTGTATTTATTCACGGAATTAAGGGTTCAAATGACAGGGAAATCCCCTTGCATGACTGGCTTTTTAGGGCCGTTGTTAAGGAAAAAACCATGCAGAAATCCGAGCTTTTATTTCCTATTAGCTACAATAGATTGCGGCAAATATGGCAAATATATCGGCCTGTTGAGAAAAAGTTCCACAGCTTAAGACACACTTTTGCTATTCGGCTTTATAAAAAAACCAAGGATTTACGCCTACTGCAGGTGGCTTTAGGTCACCGTAATATTGCAAACACTATGGTTTATGCCGATTATGTCTATTCACAGCAAGAGCTACGTCGACTTATTTTGTGATTTTAGATATTTTATGTTAGGATCCATTTTTTGATAGCTTTTTTATTTAAAGAGAATTTAGGAGGATAAAAATGAATGAATATTCAGTGCGACCACAAACAAAATGGCTGAGATCAAAAGACGGTTTAATTGCTGGAGTTTGTACAGGGGTAGCAGAGGTTCTAGGGGTGGATTTACTCATAGTTCGCCTGTTATGGTTAGCATCAGTTTTGTTTTTAGGTGCCGGCCTGTGGCTCTACATTGGCCTTGCTATCTCTCTTCCAAGGGAGGATCGCTTAAATCAAGCATGGCAGCCTATGCTTTTAGGTGTATCTAAAAAAATAGCTTATAAAACAAGTTTGGAAATTGGAATGGTTCGTTTTTTCACTTTGTGTTTAGCGGTGATGTCTTTTGGTTTTACGGCTTTATTGTATGTTCTATTGTATTTTTTAATGCCAGATCCGCATGACCTTAGAAATGTAAATTAGGTTTTCAGCTAGGAAAAAAATAAACTCAGGAATGATACCCTGAGTTTATTTTATTATTTAATCTTCTTAAGGCTTTTGTTACTTTTATTAATAACATTAACCACTTTTTTAGTTTTATCTTTATAATCAGCTTCTTCGATTAAGTCGGTCATTTCAGTAGTAGCTGCACTCTTATCTTTAAGAGTACTTTTAATCATGTCTCCAAATTGGATCTTATCAGCATTAGTAGCAAACGTGAAAGGTGCTGAAAACATAAGTATAAATATTATTGTTGTTTTCATAGCAATCTCCTTTTGTCTTTGTAATTGCACCAGCTGTGCCAGAGTTACCTGCGTGATTTAAGGGGCTTAGCGCGTAACTAGAAAGGGGTGGTGGCTATAATTTGATTTTTGTCTCAGGACGACACGCAACTGTCAAAATCTTTTACACTTGCGAGTTTCTATTTCATTTTAGTTTCATCTCAAAGCTACAGCATATATGGATCTGTGATGTACCTTGAGTTTAAATACCCACAAGTTTGGAGTATTTTAAGCTTGAAATAATGCATATTTCGATATC
>JABJQG010000004.1 GCA_018663505.1 Pseudobdellovibrionaceae bacterium
CATGATCTTTTCAGGAGGGTTTCCTCGAAAAACAAATGAATCTTGCTTAGTTGCCACTCAAAAAACCATTTATCATGTACAAAAAAATATGGAAAACGTCATTTCTGCCACATACCCAGAGCGAGTTCTATTATGTGACCGAGGAACCGTAGATGGTTCTGCCTATTGGCCTGAAAGCCATGATGACTTTTTTAAACAATTAAAAACCACAAAAGAAAAGGAGTTTGCCAGATATGACGCCGTAATTTTTTTCGAGTCGGCTGCTGTTGGCGGAGATCAGATTGAAGGTGGAAATCCAGCGAGGGTCGAGAGTCTGGCGGAAGCGGCAATTTTAGATGAAAAATTACGCAAGATTTGGTGTGAACACCCCAATTTTCATCTCATTCGTCACCAAAAGAGCTTTTTCAAAAAAATTACTAAAGCTATTAATCTTCTTAACAAAATAATTCATAACGGACATAAGAAATAGTTATTGACTCCCTTTTGAGTTAAATATATAATCACGTTTCACAAATAAATATGAATTTAATATTTATTTTCCCTGGCGCGGGGTGGAGCAGTTTGGTAGCTCGTCGGGCTCATAACCCGAAGGTCATAGGTTCAAATCCTGTCCCCGCAACCAATTTTATAAAATAAAAGGATCTCCTCACTTAACTGCATATCACACCGCACACATCAAAAAATACAAGCACTTAGAACCCTAAGTCGGTACAGCTAACTCAAATTTAGTTTTTCAAATCTATTTTATTTAATCTTTATTACTGACTTACATAGTCACTTAGGGTCATTTGCGTAGCACACCAGCCATCTGTGCGTTCACTTTGACCCCCACACATTTCTGTGCGCCAGCGAGGATCATTTAAAAAGCTAGTATTTAAGTTAAGTGTCGCACCTGTACCTGACCCTGAACAGTTGCCAGAGCTTATGTTACTAGCTGTTAATTTAACCGATCCATTACTCCAAGAATCACAAGTGGATGCCGTGGAATTCACAATATTAGTCGTACCATCTAGGTTAAAATTGAGGTCGCCAATATTATTGGTGTAAAGAGTATCACATTTACCATTCCCACCAGACCAAAAACCTCCTCCCTTATAATCAATACTATTTTTTATCTCAACATCGTGACATAGGTTGCTTGTATGAGCATTAATACCAAGGCCTCCTAAGAGCTCAGAATCATTTTGAGCTGTGGAATTTTGATCTAAATTCACACAGCCATCACAGACTACGTTGTTTGAATCATAGATATTTATTGCTGCATTGGGTTCATATTCATTGCAGGAGGCTTTTTCGCCCCATCCTCCATCTACTCGAAATATGGCATTAGTTATTTGTACACCAGATGCTTCATAAGTTAAAAACAAATATCTTCCACCAAGACCAAAGAACGCTGAATCTTTAATAGTGGTATTATTTCCCGCATTAGTATTCACTACATTACCACAGTCTGGGCCTCCCACAAAAGACATGCGTTCAAAAGTTCCGTTGCTCAAAGATTTTTCTTTATTACTACTGACAATAAACCCACGCATACTGAAGCCACTGGGATTAAAACTACCTGTATAAGTTACACCACCATCAGTGGCGGCGCATACAACTGCCCCTGTGGGAAAACTGTTTCCATTAATATTTGTATCGTAGGTTCCGTCAGGAATAACCACCGTACAGTCAGCAGAGGCAGGAGGGCCCGAAGCTGTTATGGTGACAGAAACAGTGGCTCTCTTTGAATTTACAGTACCATCGTTGGCCACAAACCTAAAACTATCAGCACCAGTAGCATTGGAATTTGCCATGTAAGAAAAACTTCCATTTGAATTTATTGTAGCTACGCCCTTGGAGGGGTTAACTTTAATTGAATATGTAAGTGCGTCACCATCGGCATCAGTGGCCAAAAGTTGTCCGTCATGTGTGGCACCCTCGTTTAAACTAAAAGATAAGACAGAGGCTATAGGAGCTGAATTTTGAGGGGGAGGAGTATCTAGCACACAAGTGTTATCTTGCAAGGTGAATCCATTCATACAAGATTGAATAGAACAAGTAGTGCCAATACTGTAGCTTTGTTCATCCTCATTACAAGTTCTAGTCTTAGTTGCAATTAATGCGAAATTTACCTCATCCACACAGCTAATACTGTCAACAATAGACGCTTGGCAAATTGGATCGGGGTTAGGCGTAACTGTAACACACAAATTGTTTGAAACACTAAACCCTTCGGCACATTTTTTCAAATCACAAGAGCCTCCAAAAACAAATTCAGATCCTGATGCATTACAAACTTTAACACGTGACGCTTCCATAGAACTAGCTATTTCAATAGTGCAGTCATTAGCTATTTTTTGGCCAGGTACACAAAATGTTTTTTGAGGCAAACTAGATCCATTTTCTTGAGACTCTCTTTGTACACTATTGTCAGATTCAAAAGATCCTCTACAGTTTTGAAAAAAAACTAGAATTATACTTAAAAAAAGTACAGAAACAAATTGTTTTATTTTAACAGTATAATTATTGTTTTTGATAAATATATGGCCCCTTTTACAAGTACTAGTTTTAATGCAAGATATGTCCCCATTTCCCCACATATAAGAACTTGTAAAGTTGATTAATATTCACCACTTAAAAATTTTGAGGTACCAGATGTCTCATAATGACTGACCACCTTTTGATATTGATTAAAAGTTCGATAATTTTAATAAAGTCTACTGAATGTAATATATGGAAAATTCCGCAATACCTCAAAGATCTACACAATAATTTTTACATGTGTATTATCAGTAGTATATGAAACTATATTCACATAATGATTAAACTATTGACATATTATAAAATCATAATGTATACAGATCATATATTACATATATGTAATATATGATCTGGAGGGATAGATGAGATTATTTATAACAGTAATACTTTTAATTGCTTGGACAAGCTGTGTAAATGCTACAACGAAAAACCTAGAGTATATACCTGGTGAAGGTGCTTCAGCTACACAAATTATGCAACAGGTTTACTATGTGAACCAATTTTATTCATTCAGCCATGTGCCGTTTGTTAACCAACCCAAGGGACTATTCACCTTAATTAAAAAAGGAGTAAAACAAACATACGGACTTCAATTTGAACGCTATATGAACTTTGATTATTCCGGTCATATAAAAGCTAAAGACCTTGTTATTATGAAAACAGGAAAGTTTAACGGGATTTCAATGCTTATTACTGATTACAATGATTTAAAACGTTCAAGCATGGTTCAAGCATGGTTCAAGTGTGGCTGCCACAATTAAGGAAAGTTCGCCGCATTTCCGAGCCTCTACCTGATGATTCATGGTTTGGAGCCAACTTTACTCAAGGCGATATGAAGCTCCGTTTGCCTATAGATGAAAATCACGAAATCATTGAAACAACTCTATTCAACTCATGCGCTCAAGGTATTAAAATTTCTAAAAAATCTCAATGGCACTCCTACACACAAAACCAAGTCCCTTGTATGAGTAAAGGAAAAGAGGTTTTCGTTTTAAAAAGCCGACCATCAGCAGAGTATCCAGCAAACTATGATTATAGAATCAGCTACATTGACACAAAAACTTATGCCGATTACAGAACGGAATACTATGAAAATAATAAGCTGGTAAAAGAAATTGAAAAGAATTGGCTACCAGCTGGCATGCCAATGCCAAGAGCTCAAATATTTTCACATTGGTATGTTAAAGACCATAGAACTTCTTCGGAAAGCTTGTTAATTATGATGCCTTTAGAAAAGAAGTCTTACCCAAAAATGTGGACAGATTCGTTTTTAAGAAAAACTAAGCGTTAAGCTGGCCTGACTCCGTATAGTTTTGAATTTATTAAATGAGGTAATTACTTGAATCGACCCTGTGGATCACGTAAGTTAGATCATACAGGGGGTAAAAATGGCGTCAAAAACAGTGTGCTACTGTTTTAAATACACAGAAAAAATGATTCAAGATTCATGTAGAGATTATGATAATCATAAAGTCTTAAATGAGATTAAAGCTAAAATGAAGGACCCTGGTTGCTTTTGCAAAACAGCTAACCCATCAGGTAAATGCTGTTTAGGTGATGTAAAAAAAGTTATAGCTCAATTTGTACGGGATTAAGTCACTTAACTCAGACATAAATGAAGGGATGAAGCCCTTCTGTTTTGTTTCCCAGTAAAATTTGACTTTTTTAATTCTTTCGACGAGCTAACAATTTTACTACAACATTAGTGAATTTATCATAAACAACATCTGTAATTTTAGAATTCGGTAAATCAATGACAGTTTCTTTTTCTCCAGTGTCCATATCACCACAACGTGCATTGTTGTCACTTTTAGGTGATATTTTTGAATAAATATCAAAGCGTCTTGCATTGCCGTCTAAATCTAAAACTAAATTTTCTCTTAAAAAACGGTAGTCAGTATGATTTTTATATTGAAAATCACAATAGGGGAGTTCTAATGCGAAAAATTCGAATTGCTTTGGAGTAAAATCATAGGTATCGGGATCCCAGCTTCCTGTTACTTCCACCAAGTATTCTATGGCATACTTTGAATCTGCATTTTCTATTATCGGCCCATGGGCCATATAGCCAATCACCTTTTTGTTTTTATCCGGGTATTCTCGATAGTAATGATTTTTATCTATAATGAATTTGATATAGGATTTTAAAGATTCTGATTTAACAATAGGAGGAAAAGCAAAACTTATTGAAGAGTATAAACTTATAATAATCACTAAAGAAAAAAATCGAATCATGGTTCCCCCTTGGATTTTTCTAGACAGTATTCAATTTAACATTGCATGTACTTGTGCTCAACAAAGGCACCACAGACTTTCCCCCAATTTTATGTTTTTTCTAGGCTTAAGAGTAGGAACTCACGCTATTAAGAACTATAGAAAAGAATCTCGAAGAACTAAATATATTTATTTTGCAGCTCTAGGTTTGGCTTGAGAACGCTTTCCACCAAAATTCTTTTTAGCACCGTCTTTTCTTACAGAAGACTTTTTAGCGCCAGCAGGCTTATTAGAATTACCGCCACGTCCTCTTCTTGAAGGCCCTCTTCTATCGCCCTCAATTTTTTTCTTAGCGGCACCAACCTTAGTTGTTTTTGCATTTTCAGCCACATCTGAGTGGTAAGGTTGATCTTTGTCCACAGAAATTTTTTGTTTTATAACACGTTCTACATTAGCTAAATAAGATTTTTCGTCTCCAGTTACTAGTGAAATGGCTTTTCCAGAAGCTCCCGCACGTGCTGTTCTACCAATTCTATGAACATAGCTTTCTGCAATGTTGGATAGTTCATAATTGATAACGTGTGTTATCCCGTCAATGTCAATGCCTCTTGAAGCAATGTCAGTGGCCACTAAGACATTTGTATTTCCCTGAGAAAAGTCTTTAATAGCCTTTTGGCGAGCTCCCTGTGTCTTGTTTCCATGAATCGCTGATGAGCCAATGCCATTTTTTACTAGCTTTTCAGAGACTTTATTTGCCACATGTTTCATTTCAACAAAAACCAAGGTTTTTTGTTTTTTATTATCTTTTAACAAATGTACAAGTAAATTCAGCTTATCTTTCTTTTCCACAAACATAACTGATTGGTCAATTTTCTCTACAGTGGTTGCTTGTGGTGTAACTTCTACCTTTTTAGGTCGAACTAAAATAGTTTCTGCCAGCTTTTGAATTTCTTTAGGCATGGTGGCAGAAAAAAAGAGATTATGTCTTTTCTTAGGAAGCATGGGCAGAATTCTTTTAATATCTCTCATAAACCCCATATCCAGCATTCTATCGGCCTCATCCAGGACAAAAACCTCTACGCTATCAAGATTTAAATATCTTTGTTGAATGAGGTCTAACAACCTGCCTGGTGTAGCCACAAGAACATCAACTCCACGCCTTAGTTCTTTTACTTGTTTTGTCTGGCCCACTCCTCCAAAAATCACACTATATGTTAAGCTTAAATCACTTCCATATTCGCGTAAGTTTTCATGAATTTGAATGGCCAGCTCTCGAGTTGGCGTTAGGATCAAGCTACGAGGCCTTTGTGATTGACGTCTAGTGGTGCTTTTGTGCAAGTGATCCAATATTGGCAAACAAAAGGCCGCTGTTTTTCCAGTACCTGTTTGTGCAATACCCAATAAATCATGACCATTTAAAACCAAGGGTATAGCTTTTTGTTGAATTGGTGTTGGTGTTTCATAACCAATTCTTTTCAATGCTTTATTTAGTGGGGCTATTAAATTTAAATCAGAAAAACTTACTTGTTCCATATTGTCCATTCGAAAAAGAGAATCTTACTTTTACCTTAGTGGAAGCTAATCGTCCATGAACATCTAGGTTACACATACATTTAGATGTTTAATTCATTAAATTAACTATTTTTGAACAATATTACACGGTCTAGCACAGCTTAGTATTCTATTAAGGTCAGATGTAAGGCTCATTTACAAGATAGTCGCTTCAGAAATAAGATCCTCTGTAGTTGGAATGGTTGGAAGTTCTGTGGAATACTGGCTTTGTGTATTGGAACAACTCCAGCTACTTTCACCAAATGCTTTTAAAGCTTTATAAGAACTTTTTGCTACTTTATCGCATGCCTTTTTCCAGAAAGTAGTTTTACAAACTTGCTTTAAATTTTCATAGAATGCAATGTCACAATCATTCTTAGATTTTCCATTAGATGCTGGTTCATGATGGTAGCAGTGATCATGTAATACACAAGAATCAAAGAATAATTCACCATAGCCAGTCACTGATGCTGTACAACCATTATAGAAACTATTCTCTACAATACAAAAGCTACCTTTTCTTTTTTCCCCACTGTTTGGGCACACGAGCTCAGAAACAAGCTCTCCTGCATTTTTATCACAAGAAAACTGTAAAAAATCATCAGACGCCAGTAATGGTTGTACTAAAAACAAAGAAAGTACAAATAAATATATTTTAATAACCATAAAAAGACCTTTTGTTTTCAAATTAAAACTCAAAAAGTAATATCACATATTGAGCATACAATATATGTCCAGAAGTAAGGTGTATAAAAATCACACCCCCTTTGCTTTGTAATTAAGCTCAAGTATGTAATTACTTCCTGTATATAATTTTGACATTCCAAGTGGATTTATGGCTTCTTTTCACAACTTAGTATTTATTTTCTATTCCATAAAAATCAATGATAATCTAGGTTTCTAAAAATTAACCGATCTCACATTTGCTCTCAAGAGATGTGATAGCTCAACACAAGGAGTTTATTTTGTTTTTTAAATATTTGGCCATAGCCACAAGTCTCAGCTTGATTACCATTAGCAGTTTTGCTGAGATTAAACCTGTGGACACCAGCAGCAAAGTTAAGCAACAACAGTCTAAAGAAAGCTCTGAAGTTCAGTTCAACCAGCAAAAAAACACCCAAGAAGTTATTGAGAATAGTCGACCAAGGTTAACCAATAAAACTCTTGAATTTAAAGACCTCACTGATGAAGAAAAAGATATTTTACTAGACGGTGAGGTTTCTCCCCCCATGTGGATCCTCGGCGGCTTAGTAGGCACATTCTATGGGTTTGGTTTAGGTCACATTTTACAAAGTAGATATAGTTCAAGTGGTTGGAAATTTACTGTAGGCGAAATTGGGTCACTCATAGTTTGGTTTACCTCTATCTCTTGCTCATCATATAATTACAGCAACGAATATCGTTGCAAAACGGATGGTGTCGGGTCTTTAGCTATGGGAGCATTCGTGGGTTTTAAGATTTGGGAAATCATTGATGTGTGGGCTGGCCCACACACAAAAAATAGAAAGTACCGAAGATTAAGAAAACTAACTGGAGATAAATATTCAAATGCAAGGTTGTTTATAATCCCTCAACTCACAGGTGGAGCCATGGCTGGATTACAATGGAGTTTTTAATCTAATTCAATAAATAAAGTGGTTAATGCTATAGTATACAAATAGTTGACCTACTTATTTATTCACTCTAGCCTAAGCTCATGTATTTTAAATTACTCAATTCTTTTTTGCTCCTACTTACCCTTGAAGCCACGGCGTCTCCTTGGAATATCCGAATGCGAGCCCGAGAGCATTTCGTTGAAAACCATTCTCTCCATTTTGCAGACAATAAACAGTATCAGTATGCAGGGCTTTCAAACACAATCAATATTTGGCAAGAGGTCCCTTTTGTTTATTCTTTAGGATTATCCATTTCACCAGCTCTTGGCCAAAGTAAACCAAAAGGAGCTATTGTACCAGAGCTAGGAAGTAGCTTTGAGCTTCGAGCTTATGGAGTCGAGGGTAAGTATTACCCTATAAAACACGGCAAGGTTTTTCTAAGGGCTGGAGTTAGTCATATCAGTCTTGCAACAAAAGGACTTCTCGGTGTTGTTAATGGTCATGGCTATTACATAGGTTTAGGGTATGAATTTCCATTTTATATGATTCATTTAGCCCCTGAAATAGCGTACCGTATGAGTGAGCTTGACCAAGGCATTCAAGTCAAAACCACAATGTTTGCCATTGGTTTTCATTTTTATAAGAACTTATAGATTAAGAAGCAAGGTCCATAGGGAAATCACTAGTGATATTTCTAAGAACCTTAAACACCTCTTTATCAAAAGGTTGCCCCATAGTGTGCTCCATATACAAAATCGCCTCTCGAGGCGATTTTGGAATAGGGCAATTTACATTTGCCAATACAAGGTGCACGAAGGTGTCAGCACAGGCAACAACCTTAGCTAATGGATGCATTTTTAAATTTCTTAAACGCCGAGGGAACCCCTGGCCAATAGCATTTTCATGATGTTCATATATAATTGAAACAATATCATCAGGCACCACTCCAAGACTCATAACCATTTCCATACCTTTAAAGGGATGTGATTCATAAATTGTTAATTCTTCCGATGTCATCTGAATCTTTGGTTTGCAAATAAGCTCTGGGGGCAGCGCTTTTAAACCTATATCATGCATCAACCCGCCCAAGGATAACTTTTCAATTGTATTTTTGTTTTTCCAGCCCAGTCCCATCCCTAAAACCACACTTAAAGCACTCACTGCCATTGAGTGACGAACCAGCTCACTAGAGGAACCCTTCATTGATTCAAGTAACCCAAGTAAGTCATTATGGTTTTGTACTAAAGTGACGGTAACATTTGTCACAAGTTTTGCTTGTTCAAAAACCTCATGAGTAAGACCAATGTGTTCAAATTCATTAAATATATGTGTGGCCGCCTGAGATACAAACTTTGCTTTCTGGGGCGTTGTTGTTTGATCGCTATTAACGGCTATGCCAGCCACAACCACCGAGTGCTCAGTCATTTTTGCATACTCAGATTCCTTTGCCCATAAATAGCGAATACTTTTTTCTTTATATGCGGCTAATTGAGATTGTTCCGTTTTCAGTCCATTTTTAAATACTAAAACAAACTTTTCGTCAGAGAGCCTAACATATAAATCAACAGCAGCCTTCATACCTGTTAAAAAATCTTCAATAGGCAGGGGTACAAAAAACTCATCATTACTACTTTTTATCTTTTTTGGATCCATATTTTTTAATCGGTATATAAGCTTATACACATTAGCTAATATGTTAAATATCTCTAATAAATCGCTCATATAATATACATTTACATGCATTGACTTGGTCTGAGACGTTATTAAGTCTATATTGAAACGTCTTGAGTCTTGTTATTTAATTATGCTGTGAGGGGCGCCAATGATTCCACTGAAGGTTTCAAATTTAGTAAAAAAATATGGGGACCTTGAAGCTGTAAAAAATGTCAGTTTTGAGATCCAATCAGGAGAAATATTTGGATTACTTGGTCCAAACGGTGCAGGAAAAACCTCAATAATCTCCTCAATCACCACAATTGAAAAACCAACCTCAGGAAGCATAGAGTTATTTGGCGGTAGAGTGGAGCGAGAAAATAAAGCAGCAAAAGCTATTCTCGGAGTTGTCCCCCAAGAACTTGTAAACCATGGATTTTTTAGTGCCTTTGAGGTTTTAGAGTTTCACTCTGGCTACTATGGAATTAGAAGCAATAAAAAACACATTGAATTTTTGTTAAATAAACTAGGTCTATGGGAACATAGAGATAAAAAAATAAAGCAAATGTCAGGTGGCATGAAAAGAAGACTGCTTATCGCAAAGGCTCTAGTCCATCAACCCAAGTTGCTTCTTTTAGACGAACCTACTGCAGGAGTGGATATTGAACTCAGGGCATCTCTTTGGGACTTCGTTAGAGAGCTGAGAGATAGTGGCACCACCATACTTTTAACGACTCACTACCTAGAAGAAGCCGAAGAACTTTGTGATCGAGTGGGCGTTATTAACCATGGCAAACTCATAAAAATAGGCCCCACAAAACAACTCATCAAAGAACTTACTTCAAGACAAGTGGCCATATATTTAAAAAATAAATTGCCCCCATGCCAACATATAAACCTTATAAAAAGCAATGCTCAAGAAAAATCCATGTTATTTGAAATTTCAAATCAAACAGGTATAGGTGAGCTTTTAGCACAACTTAAGTTCCCCATGGAAGACATCATTGATATTCAGATTCAAGAAGGTCGTTTAGAAGATGCCTTTGTCAAACTCTTGGGGGATAAAAATGAACTCACCAGCTAAACCTTTCGTAAGCCAAGAACTCACCTGGACTCCTTTTTTCTCTTTATTAAAAAGAGAAGTTCAACGGTTTTTAAAGGTGGCCGTTCAAACTCTTTTGGCCCCCATGATAAACTCCGGCCTATACTTACTTATTTTTGGATTAAGCTTAGGAAGTCGCATACAAATAAGTGATGGTACAAGTTACCTCTCATTTTTAATTCCAGGCCTTATTATGATGGGCTGCTTAAATAATGCCTTTTCCAATTCATCATCCTCTGTTGTGGGGTCAAAGTATGGAGGCGAATTAGAGGACTACAAAGCAGCCCCTTTATCCTCCCAGCAGATAATTTGGGCTATTAGCCTTGGAGGACTTTTTAGAGGTTTATTGGTTGGACTGGTCACTTTTATTGTGGGCGAGGCTTTTTTATATTTTCAAAACGGAGAATTCCTCAGCATTCAACATCCAGTGCTGCTCGTGTTTTTTCTCACAGTGGGTGGACTTTCCTTTGCAAAACTAGGACTTTCTGCTGCCTTTTGGGCAAAATCCTTTGATCACCTGGCTGCATTTGGCACATTTATATTAATGCCACTCATTTATTTGGGCGGTGTTTTTTACTCTCTAGAGCACCTATCGCCATTCTGGCAGACCCTTACTCAATTCAACCCTTTGTTTTACTTTATTAATGGAGTTCGTTATAGCATATTGGGCGCCTCTGATGTAAATGTTTGGATGGCCTTTGGGATTTCTCTAATTATGCTTTTACTATTTCATGGTTTTGCGTTATTTAGTTTAAAAGGCGGTTCGTTTAACCGTTGGTAATATAAGGAATTTTTATGTTTGAAAATTTATCAGATAAGTTACTTGGCACTTTAAAAAAAATAAAAGGCCAATCTAAGATTACAGAAGAAAACATTCAACAAGCAGTTAAAGAAATTCGACTTAACTTATTGGAAGCTGACGTAAACTTTAAAGTTGTAAAAGAATTTATTACCAACGTAAAAGAAAAAGCCTTAGGCGCAGAAGTTCTAAATAAAATTGGAGCCGGCGAGCAGTTTGTGAAAATCGTTCATGAGGAATTAGTTTCTGTTCTAGGTGGAGAAGCCACTGAACTCATTGTTCGAGGCACTCCCGGGGTCATTTTCCTTGTGGGACTCCAAGGAACTGGAAAAACCACATCAGCTGCAAAACTAGCTCTGCATATAAGAAAAAAATATTCAAAACGTCCAGGCCTCATCCCTGCAGATATTTATCGACCTGCGGCCATTGATCAATTAACAACTTTAGCAAATACCAATCAAATCCCTGTTTTTCCTTCTAATGTTTCTCAAAAACCTGAAGAAATTTTAGAACAAGCCAAAGCTTGGGCCAAGGAAAACATGATTGATGTGGTTATTGTAGATACAGCTGGTCGACTACAAATAGACGATGAGCTTATGGGCGAATTAGAACGCCTTAAGAAAATTTGGGAGCCAAAAGAAACATTATTAGTTGCTGACGCAATGTTAGGACAACAGTCTGTAAATGTAGCCAAAGGTTTCCACGATTTACTTGGCTTGACTGGACTTATTTTAACCAAAGTAGATGGTGACGCCCGTGGTGGTGCTGCCTTAAGTATCAGAAAAACCACTGGGATTCCAATAAAGTTCCTGGGTGTTGGTGAAAAGGTGAGTGCCTTAGAGGTATTTCATCCTGACAGACTGGCATCGCGTATTTTAGATATGGGTGATGTCCTAAGCTTAGTGGAAAAAGCTCAAGAAGTAATTAATGAAAAAGACGCCCGAGATGCTGCCAAAAAAATGGCAAAAAATAAATTCTCAATGGATGATTTTTTAAAACAAATTCAAATGATGAAAAAAATGGGTGGCATGGAAGGCATTATGAAAATGATTCCTGGGGCTGGTCAAATGATGAAAAAAATGAAGAATATGTCCCCCCCTGATGACGAAATTAAAAAAATTGAAGCCATCATTAGATCCATGACCTTAAAGGAGCGTTCTAATCACAAGATATTAAATGGTTCTCGGCGCATTCGTATTGCCAATGGCAGTGGAACTCAAGTGAGCGATGTAAATAAATTTGTGAAACAATTCGAAGAATCTCAAAAAATGATGTCTAAAATGATGAAAATGGGAATGGGCAAGGGCGGCGGAATGCCAGGCATGAAAATGCCCTTCTAAACTTAAATCTCTCCAAGTAAACTTAAAAAAAACTCACAGAGTGCTGCCATAACCTCCATATTTGGCCTGCTCCATCCTAAAAAAATAACCAAGCACTTGTAAAATGTAGAAAACCCAGTCTTTTTACTTGCTTGAGAGAATAAAGTTGAGTAGAGTCTGATACTTTGAAAACGCTATTTATAAGTAGCACTTAAGGAGATTTTAATGGTAGTCATTCGTTTAGCTCGATTTGGTAAAAAAAGACACCCTATGTACCGTATAACAGTTGCTGATCAAAAATTTGCAGCCACAGGCCGTTACATTGAAATTGTTGGACAATATAACCCCAGCCCAAGTGGACAAGAAAAAGAAGTTAGCCTGGACATGGACCGTGTTAATCACTGGATTAAAAACGGGGCTCAACCAACGAAAAGAGTAAAGTCAGTTATTAAGATTGCGGAAAAAGCTAACTAATAGACTATTTTTCAATTATTTAGTTGGTATTTGCTAGCTGTTTCCCTCAAATTAGAGTATTTAATTTATAAGGGGAATTGTAATAATTACCTTTTCTGATGTTACATGAGGAGAAAAAAGTGGAAGATGGAAGCTTAAGAGATCTTGTTGAGTTTATGGCAAAAGCGCTAGTTGATAATCCAGAAGAAGTGGACGTAAACGAGATCATCGGCGAACAAACCACAGTGGTTGAACTTAAAGTTGCTAAAGAAGACCTAGGTAAAGTCATTGGAAAACAGGGCCGAACAGCTCGCTCCATGAGAACAATTTTAAATGCCGCCAGCACTAAGTTGCAAAAACGTAGCGTTTTAGAAATTGTTGAATAATTAATATTTTATGACATCCCACAATTTAGAAACAAATAAAGGGTGGGTTTCTGTGGGTCGTGTGCACTCTGCTCACGGTCTTAAGGGTGATTTGTATATACAGCTTTTTTCTGGTGAAGCCCATTGGTTAAAGGAGCTCAAACAGGCCCTCTTTTCTCTAAATCCAAAATCCCAATCTCAAAAAAATCTAGATCTAATTAAATCTAACTGCGGCATACTAGATATACCGCACAAAAAAGTCTTTAAACAGGGATTGAAAATTCAATTAGAAAATATTGATAGTCGAACAAAAGCTGATGGTTTTGTAAATTTATTATTTTCAATACCGGAAGAGTTTTTAGTTTCAAAGCCAGGTGAAGAAATTTACCTAAGAGAAGTTATGAACTATGAAGTGTTTGACTCTGACAAAAGTATTGGATTTGTCAGCGGTTTTTCATCAAACGGCATGCAGGACTTATTAATAGTAACAGATGAAAAAAAAGAGCGTTCATATGACATTCCTTTTATCCATGAATTTACAGATCAAATAGATCATAAAAATAATAAAATTATTATGACTCTTCCAGAGGGCCTTTTAGATCTATGAAACAGTTTCATATTATCTCCTTGTTCCCTGAAATGATTCAGAATTTTTTCCAAGAAGGCGTAGTGGCCAGGGCCTCTAAAAAAGAACTCATTTCTTTAGAGGTGACCAACCCCAGAGATTTTACTCATGACATACATAACACTGTTGATGATAAACCCTTTGGGGGTGGTGACGGGATGGTCCTAAAACCCGAACCAATCACTGAGTCCATAACATCGGCCAAGCAAGGCAAAGCTAATCCTTATGTCATCTATCTCTCCCCACAAGGGAATTTATGGAATGATCAAAGGGCCAAAAGTTTGGCAAAAGACAATAGGGATTTAGTTTTAATATGTGGACGTTATGCCGGGCTTGATCAAAGAGTAATAGACGCTCATGTGGACGAAGAAATTTCCATTGGTGATTATGTCCTAAGTGGCGGAGAACTTGGCGCATGCGTGCTTATAGACTCCATAGCAAGGCAAATTCCAGGGGTGCTCGGCCATAACAGTTCCGCAGAGGAAGACAGTTTTAAAGATGGACTTTTGGAGGGCCCTCAATACACTCGGCCAAAAGAATTTGAAGGTCAGTTAGTCCCTGAAGTTTTGCTCAATGGTGATCACAAAAAAATTGCAGAGATAAGACGAGCTTTTAAAATTATTTTTACCTACAGAAAACGCCCCGACCTATTTAAAGCCAGTGATCTCACTAAAGAAGATTATGAACACGCTTTAGCCCAGGTACGGACACACCTTGGTGTCCACAGCGCGTTATTCACTGACAAATAAAAGCGAGGTATGCTGCATCCTTCAAATTGAATTCCAATCGGCAAGGAGAACTAAGGTGGCAAGCATTTTCACAAAAATAATTAACGGAGAGATCCCCTCATATAAAATTCATGAAGACGAGCTCACTTATACTTTTTTAAACATAAACCCAATACAGCTTGGTCACTTACTCATTGTTCCTAAACAAGAAGTTGACCATATTATAGATGCTGATGATGAGTCCTATTTACAAGTTTATAAAAATGCAAAGATCATCGGTAAGGCTTTGCAAAAGGTCACTAGTTGCAAACGCATCGGTTATGCCGTTCAAGGCTTTGAAGTCCCGCATTTTCACTTACACCTGATCCCAATGCTTAGTCCTGAAGATTTTTTATTTGAAAGACAAAAGCCTGCGGATAATAAAGATTTAGGAAACATATGTGAGAAAATCATAGAAGCTCTATAAGTAAGCCCATCTCACTTATAGTAAACTACATAAAAACCAACTTAAAGGCCCTTGGAGCGTTATAAATATCTCCAGAAAAAGTTTTAATCTCAGCTACATTATAACTTGTGATATTTGAATTATCACTCATCAACTTTACAGGCCCACCTGTGTGACCAGCTGAGGTATTTCCATAGACTACTAAATTCCCGGCATCACTAATTACAAATGCAAGTGCGTCCTCTACACCAAGGAATTTTCGAGTGCCTGCTGCTAATTGAATTTGTTGCCACGCTGCTGAATAAGCACTTTCACTATATTTTTCAAATTTTGTACTTAAAAGCGATTTTAACTCAAGATTCCCTTCAGCAAGCATACGTTTATACAAAGCTTCATTTTCAGCAAAACCGGATTTACGCCTCTCAACTCCTGCAGCGAAATCTTTTTGATGCAAACGTGACATTTCACTCAAAACATTCAAATATTTTTCTGTTAAAAAGTCTTTATGATGATTACCTAAAGCCCTGCTGAATATATATTTCTCTTTTTTATTAATTAATGCATTTAGCTCTTTATCAATAAGCCTTAATATCTCACGCCTTTCCTCAATGCGAAATCCCATTTTACTTGCCACAGAAAGAGCATCTGTACCCATAAGTATTTCAACAAACTTTCCCGGCCCATTTCTATATGTGCTTAGAAGCCTGCTCATCACACTTTGCCTCTGTCCAGCTTCAGCAAAATATGTAGGACATGTCTTTGCCGTTAATTGCGAACATGCGCATAGAACATAAACAGCCATAACAAATAAACCTAATGATTTCATAAGGCAACACTCCTTTGCTAAACAATATTTGCAAAGTCGAGGCCATTGAAATGGGTTTGGGACGAAAAATCAACCAAGACTAATAAGAAAAGGATCTCGCTCTTGGCGCTGTTTAAACTGCTCTTTGGAGTTTATGCCTTGCCAGTTATTTTTCACCAGAGTTTGGCCAATTGCGCCGCCTAAAGAACCCCCTGGACCTAATAGAATTAAGTGATCTGGATTGTACTCCTGCAAAGCCACTTCTATGGATTTTGTAAAGTCATATGTTTGAGTCACTTGATGACCTAAGGTATAGTCACGAAGATCTTCTAAATTAGAGGAGTAAGGAGACCACACTTTTCCCTGTCCATCAATAATGGGGACTTTTGGTAAATTCCAATTTAAATTCAACTCTTTAAATGCTCTTCTTGAAATTTCACTTAAAAGGGGAGTGTGAAAGGCTCCATGGTTGAGCAATTGAAAAGGGTAAGGGTCCTCTTTTGGTAGAGCATTTAACATAAATTCTAAACCCTTTTTATTGCCGCCCATGACTAAGTACCCTCCAAGATAAATTGATGGGTAGATCTCTACATCAGGTAAATTATTAGCCTCTTCAAATAAAGCACTAATTAACATGGACTTTTCCTGGTCTGGTTGCCAGCTCTCATCCACCACAGAGGTAATTACTTGTCCACCAACAAGCCCATTCACCATCATAGAGCCCATTCCTTGAATAAGCTTATAACTGTCATGAAGGTTTAAAGCTTCGCTCATGGCTAGGGCTAAATACCAACCCATGGAATTTCCTAGCACAGCTTGCACATCATAGTTTTCTTTAACATGAACTAAATAATCTAAATAACTACAAGCGTATATAAGAGTGGATGCATGTTCTCCTTTAGAGTGTGTTGACACTTTGTAGCTTTTTGCACTATCAAGTTCTGAAATCGTAGGGTAACCATCAGCAGCCCTAAATTGATCTAATGCAGTAATCACTCCTGAAAGTTTATTATAATGGGGATTCAGGTAACCCAAAGTTTCTTTAGTATAGCTCCCTCGACCGGGACAAACCACAACAGCTTTTTTTAAACTCATAGTTTCCTCACTTGTTTTTCTTAGTTTTAGAGGACAGCATCTCTAAAGCCTTGTGGAAGATGTCATCCTTTGAAGGCAAAGTAGCTCTAGCGCCAAGCCCTAAGGGTATCAGACAATCGTCTGCTGTTATGAGCTCTAACTTTTTAAAATTCATCTTCTCCTGGTTTTGATAAAACAACAAAGAAAGTTGTTCTGACAAAGACCCAGTTTTTCTACACTCGTCTATAATTAAAATATTCTCATAACTTGAAAGCTTTTTTATAAGCTCTTCTTCATTGAGTGGTGCTATCCATTTTAAATCTAAAACCGAAATATACTTTTTCTTTTTTTTCAGCTCAGCCTGTGCCTGAGCTGAAAGATAAACCCCATTTGCATAAGTAACTACAGCTAACTCTTTTTTCTTCGGTTCATAGTTATTAAAAAAACTTGAAGACCCCAGCTGGTCCTCTTCAGAAAGATCTGGATAGGGAAAGCTCCATTTTTTGTCTCCTTCATCAAGTAAATCCTTGGTCATATAAAGTGCAATGGGCTCTATAAACACACACACTCGACCTTTTTCATAAGCTTCCTTCACACAACACCGAAGCATTCGCACAGCATCAGCACCGTTTGAAGGAACAGCTATAACCAGTCCAGGAATGTCCCTAAACACCGCTAAAGAATTATCATTATGGAAGTGACCACCAAAACCTTTTTGGTAAGCCAGGCCAGCTATGCGCACAACCATTGGGTTCTGATATTGACGTTGAGAAAAGAAACTTAATGTTGCAGCCTCTCCTCGTATCTGATCTTGAGCATTATGCACATAAGCCAAAAACTGAATCTCAGGTATTGGTAAAAATCCATTATGTGCAAGACCAATAGCCGTGCCTAAAATTGCTGTTTCATCCAGAGGGGAATTAAACACACGGCGTGTGCCAAATTTTTTATAAAGGTCATCAGTGACATGATAGACCCCACCTTTTTGTGCCACGTCTTCGCCAAAAACTAATGTGTTACTATAGCGTAGCAAGATATCTTGTAAGCCCCAGTTTAATAACTTAGCCATATGTTGCGGATTGGAGAGCTTCTTATAATCTCGACCAAAACAATCCATTCGTGTTTGTGATTCAACTTCACTTGGAGCTCTAAATACACTTTGGTCATTTGTTTGTACGCACTGGATTTCTTTTGGGTCAGTTAGCTTTGGTCGCTTGATCACGTCTAAGGCCACTTGATCAATTTGATTTTTTATATCTTCATATATTCTCAAGATATCTGTAGAAGTTAAGATAGATTCTTCAAGTAAAATTCGAGCTGTATGAAGAAGGGGGTCCTGAAATTCCATAGCTTCTATAGCCTCTAAACTTCTATAGCTAGACTCCACATCCGATCCAGCATGACCTAAAAGGCGTACACAGGATATGTGTAAAAACACGGGTTTCTTTCTTTTACGGGCAATAAATTCTGCATGGCGCGCTTTTTGATATACATCCAGCACATTTAATCCATCGGCTTTTATATAATTAAGACCCGGTTTATGAGCAAAGTTTTTCTCAACCCACCCCTCTGAGGTGGGTGTGGAAATACCCATACCGTTGTCCTCACAAACAAAAACCAAAGGTAGCTTTACATGTTGGTAAGCAACTAATGCCGCCGTGTTAAAAGCACTCAATGCCGTGGCATGGTTCAGTGATGCATCACCAAAACTACACAACACCACAGAATCCTTAGGCATAGGTGCATCAATATCTAAATCCTTAGAGCGATGTATAGAAAGGGCCGCTCCAACAGCTTTGGGGAGGTGAGAGGCTATGGTTGAAGTTTGCGGAGGAATAAACAAATTTTTAGAGCCAATAACTTTATGACGGCCACCAGATATGGGATCATCTGCTGAGGCAACTAAAGACAACAACATATTAAAAATAGGAGACTCTCCGGGAGATTTTTTTGACCTTTGAATATAAAAGGCCCCACTGCGGTAGTGCAAAAATGCCATGTCAGTCACTCGAAACACATCGGCAATCACCGCATTCCCTTCGTGCCCAGAGCTACCAATAGTGTAAAAACACTCCCCATTAGCTTTGAGTTCTCGAGCTTTGATATCCAATAGTCTCGAGGTCACTTGTGATTCAAAAATCTCAACAAGTTTACATGGCTCAAGATCCACATCATCTAACCGAGTTCTAGACTGGGGCGCAGGAAACGGCCCGTTGGCTTCAAAAATAATACGTCGAAATTGCTGATCTACAGCTTGCGCTCTATTAAACATAGCTAAAATTTTGAAGGCCAAAGCACAAATTGGCTACTAAAAACCATAGTTTAGCTGCACAAGGTCACAGTTAGTCAAAAGCTTTAGTTACGCCTATCGCATCGCTACCTTAAGACCAGAGATTCGCTTTCAATATTAAAAAGCTCAAAAATGTTTACCGAGTTCCCTCCTTTGCCAGACTTACCTTGCGAAGTGGACCAAACATACTTTCCAGATGGAGAAAAACCCAAACCTACTGGGTAAGAATTTACCATTACACGATTCAGAATTGTAAATGACTCAAGGTCCACGGTGACTAACTGAGACTTATTATTTAAAGCAAGTACAGCTATGTCCTCTGAAGGTGAAATCGCCACAGTGCGAGCTCCTCTACCCAAACTTAAAGTTTTATCAGGTTCCATCACCCCGTGAGGAGCCTTTAGCATATTAAAAAAACTTAGAATTCTCGGAATCGAAAACATAGATACAAAGCCCAGGTAGTTGGAGCTTATAATTAGCTCATCTCTTTTTCTTGCAACGTCCATATGTCTTACAGTGGCAGGCACCCCCTCAAAACTTCCTAAATATTTTCCATCTTCAATATCAAAGCCAAGGATATCACCTCCTCGCATTTCTCCCACTAAAAGTAAATTACTTTGGGGCAAAAAGCTTGCGCCACGTAAACAAAAGCCACAAGTTCGATCTCGATTAGTGCCCTCCAGGCCCTCTTGAGACATAGGGCGATTTTTCATTAGATGATAGATGTATTGAAACTCATTAGGGTTGTCAGAGGAGATATCCAATACGCCCACTGTATTGTCACCCCAGTGCACAATAGCTGCCAGTCCTTTTTCCTCAGAGACAACAACAATTTTTGGTATTGGACCTGTGGGAATGACTCGAACAATTTCATCTGTATTTGTGTCTATTACAGCAACCGCTGAGGGGGACTGTGCATAAGAATCATAATCTCGTCGATAATAAGTCACCCAAAGATAGCGTCCAGCATGGGAAAACGCCATTTCCACAGGCTTACCTTTAAAAAAGTTAGGATTCTTACCTGGTGACTCACTGTAAAATGGGTAATTAAAAACCGTGGTTAGATCCTGAAATAAAGGCAACGTGGTTTTGCCAAACTTATGGTAAATACTTTTTATCTTACGCGGAGCCCACTCTCCCTTATCCAAAGAGTACACAATAGTTTTAAATCCCTCTAAAGAATTTACGTAAACCTTGTGATTATTTGGGTGAAACTTAACGGACTTAGGTGAATAAATCTCCGTATCATAAACGTCCCTGGAGTTTTCAACCTTTTCATTGTAGTTTTGAAAACGACCCACCAGCTGAATATTTATACTGGAACCTTCTTCTAACTCTCCTAGTTGCCCTATAGGTGGCCTCTGTACTTGTGCTAACAAGATAGGCGAAATAAAAAGGGCAGTGAACAGTTTAAAGATGAATATATTTTGCATAGATGTGTGCATATCACCAGTAAGTCACTCATTATATAAAAGAGCCTTAAGATGCAAAATACAAAGAGGTGGTCATTTTTTGCTTTAAAGAACCATTACTTAAATTTATGTGCATTGTAGAATCTATACTTAAGTCAGAAGCTTCAGTACGTTTGACAGTTTGGCTGTGAATTTAATATATTTTGTTGCACACCTAAAAAGGATTTTGAATTTATATGATGCTCTCCCTGACCTAAATACTTACAAAACTCACTGGTCCGATTCGAAAGCCCTTCTTCCACTACAACTTCGTCAATCATCAAATGAATATCTGAATTTCCTAAGTACATATTTAAAGCCAAGTGCATTACACCGGAACCATAAATTGGGTTTTCAGACATATTCATTCCATTTAAACACATATTATCCAGACCTTCGGTGACACCAAGTGTTCCATAGCCATTATAGCTTTGAGCCATCATACTCATTTGATAATAGGGATTTTCATGTTTATCCTTCCAAGTCTGTGTCTTTACCCAAACACCCTTGTCCATAGAAATTAAGTGCCTCACATGATTAAATTTTTTTTTCATAAAAAGAATGCCCATTTGTGATCGGATCTTTGAATTTTCCTCTTTATACAAATGCTCAGTATCAGGGTTAAATTTTATATGATCGACCATCACACCTGATACCCAAAAATAGCATCCCTTTGGTGCTTTATTTTTTTTCACCTTCTTAAGGATTTCCTGTACTTCAGCATTAGATCTCACGGGACCAAAGGTCGAAGTCATGCCAATATTATTCATACTAAAAAGTAGTCGTTCCCCTTGAGTGTTTATCACAATTTCAGTTAATGAACTATTTCTGTTTGATACAGGAATCTCACCAATATCCCCTTTGCCTATTCTAATACAGTTCACAGCAGATGCTGCCGCAGGACCATCCACTGGTGGGTTTCCCCAGCTGTTTCTATATTGATCTGTACGCCCTTTATAAATTTGAGGAGACTCCATAGAAACTATAGCTAAGGCCACAAAGGGATCAAACCCCTCATTTAAAGAATAGCGAATAACTTCCTTAAGCATCTCTATAGAATATTTACCGGATCTATTACTATAGTAAGATTTCATGCCATCTTGAAGATCAATCCAGCCTTCTGAGGTGTCTAAACCACCTTTTGTATCTAGACAACCTGGGACTCCATTTTTATTTTTTATACAGCTTTGGCTCAGCCTCTCTGTGACACGATCAAGATCTGTCATCTGTCCATTATTACTACAAGTCAGTTTATAATCAAAATCCAGTAAAGCCCCGTAGCTGTTAAAGCTTATTGTTGCTATTACTGCAAAGCAAAATAATATTTTCACGGCCATCTCCAAAAATTACTCATGTTCAGAAAACTAAGAAGAGCCAATTATCGTCATTTCGAACGACAGTTATTCATAAAAAAATCATGAATAATCAATGGGTTAAGAATTTGAACCCGCCTAATTTCTTAGTTTCTAACTTCAAAATTGCAAAACATCGGCCAAGCATATGAGCTAACTTCTCTGAAGGAGCGGGCCAACATGAATTCAAAATAAAACACTATAAAGAGCCACACGGTCTAGGGTTTAAAAGATACTGGATTAAAATATTTGTCAAAACTATGTGGAGGGCCTTCTTTTAGCCCTTCATAATAGCTGGAATTTCCTTAGAATCATCTGCGTTTTTAACAACCTCATCAAATTCAGCCAAGCAATCATAGAGCTGGTCTTCATTTTCCAAAATAAATAGACGTTCCTGGATATGATCAATGTCGAATTCCTGATAAGCCAGGGCCTCTATGGAAAAAGGTAGGATCTCGGGTTTGTCACTTAAAGCGTAATGACACTCGGACTTTGAGGAAACAATGCCTGCTCCAAAAATACGTGGGCCTTCTTCTGTTTTAATTAAGCCAAACTCAATGGTGAACCAAAATAAACGCTCATACATTCTTAGTCTTTTAGGATCATCCAAATATTTTGAAGCTAATGCTCCATACTCTTGGCAGAATTTGGCATATTTTGGTTCAAATAAAAATGGGATGTGGCCATAGAGGTCATGAAAAACATCCGGCGCAGGAGTGTAGGCGAGGTCATCCTTAGATCGTAAAAAATTACCTATGGGAAATTTTTGATCGCGTAATCCAGGGTAGAAACTATCTCCTTCTTCAAGCCCCTCAACAGGAACTCCCTGCCAACCGGTTTTAGCTTTTAATCGCTGATTAACCTCTGCTAAATCTGGGGTATGGGCCTCACTAACGCCTAGGGCCTCTAAACCAATTTTAAAATAGGGGTGAATTAAGTTTTCACGCTCTTCTATCAAATTAGTAAATAAAATCTTCCAGGTTTCTTCTTCTTCAGCAGTAAATGTTTTATAAACTTGAACCTTCATTGGAACCTCCGTTATTTCAAAAAAGACTAGCAAATTAAATGCCTTGTGACCACAAAAACCACATATTCTGCTAACGCAGTCTTTCTATTCGTCTTTTTAAGCAGTTTGAGACTTAAGGCAGTGAATAAATAAACAGCAATTTTTTAATCCTGATTATTAAATGAGCTCTAATTATTTTTTTAAATATTAACTCACAGTAGCTTTTCTTTGCTTAAATAGTTATAAATATCCTACAAATATTGAGAGGATACACAAAATGAAAACCATACTTACTGGAATTAAACCCACCGGACAAATTCACATTGGTAACTATTTGGGCGCTATGAAGCCAGCCATTGAAGCTTGTAAACTCTCTCAAGATACCTCTTATTTATTTATTGCGGATTACCATGCTTTGACTGCCACTCATGATAAAGCCACATTTCAGGAAATGGTTTACGAAGTGGCCGCTGCATGGATTGCCTGCGGTATAGACCCTAAAAAAACAGTGGTTTACCTACAGTCTGATGTACCAGAAATTTTTGAATTGGCTTGGATTTTATCCTGTTTCACCCCCAAGGGTTTTATGAACAGAGCTCATGCCTACAAAGCTAAAATTGCTGAAAATGAACAGAACGGGAAGAAAGATTTAGATTTTGGCGTAAATATGGGGCTATTTAACTACCCGGTGTTAATGACGGCGGATATCTTAGCTTTTGACGCTCATGAAGTCCCCGTAGGCGAAGATCAAATCCAACACTTGGAGTTTGCACGTGATATTGCTCAAAAATTTAACAATAATTATGGGGAAACTTTAAAAATGCCAAACCCTATTAAAAAAGGGGAGGCAAAACTAATCACAGGCATTGATGGCAGAAAAATGTCTAAGAGTTACAGCAACTCCATCCCATTGTTTGCCCCAGAAAAGAAATTAAGAAAACTTGTGATGAAAGTAAAAACAGATTCCTTAGCACCAGAAGCGCCAAAAGATCCTGAAGGCTCATTGCCTTTAGAGTATTTTAAAGAATTTGCCACAGATGAAGAAGTTAAGATTATGTTAGGACGCTATAAAGAGGGCGTGGCATGGGGCGATGTAAAACAAAATCTATTTGAAGTAATGAACCGAGAAATTAGTCCCATGAGGCAAGTTTATGATGACCTGATGGCCGATAAGTCCAGTATAGACGCTGTTTTAAAGGAGGGGGCCTCAAAAGCTAGAGAGAGATCCCAGGATGTGATTTCCCGTGTTCGCATGGCTATCGGAAAAAGATAATACAATTTTATACTTTCCTCTTGATTCTGTTTTTATATTTACACAAGATGAGCGCAATTAAAACTTAACAAAGGTGAAACTCCATGACGTTATATAAAAATCTAATTAAATATTTATTAAAAATTGTACTTTGCTTAACCCTTTTTCCCGCTATTACACTGGCTTCCAAGCTTTCTGGTTCTGTAAAAATAGACGGCTCCTCCACTGTTTTTCCTATTACAGAAGCTGTGGCTGAAGAATTTCAAATAAAAAACCCAAGAGTACGAGTAACGGTGGGTGTGTCTGGTACAGGCGGAGGTTTTAAAAAGTTTCTCACAGGTGAGATTCACATTAATGATGCTTCTCGAGGAATCAAATCTAAAGAACTGAAGTTAGCCAAAAAAAATAAGGTCTCTTACTTAGAAATCCCTGTGGCCTATGATGGATTAACCGTAGTTATTAATAAGAAAAACACATGGGTGAAGTCTTTAGATGTGGCTACTTTACATAAAATTTGGAAGCCGAAAAGCAAAGTTAAATTGTGGTCTGACATAAATCCTAAATGGCCAAAAAAGAAAATTCTTCTATATGGGCCAGGCTCTGACTCTGGAACTTTTGATTATTTCACTAAAGTGATTAATGGCAAAGAACAAGCCTCCAGAGCTGACTATACAAAAAGTGAAGATGACAATGTGCTTGTTACAGGCGTAGCTGGAGATGTAGGTGCGCTAGGTTACTTTGGATATGCTTATTATGCCGAAAATAAGAACAAATTAAACGCTGTGCCCATTGTAAACAAAAAAGGTGAAAAAGTACTGCCCTCAATAAAGAGTATCAATAACGGGTCCTACAATCCATTATCAAGACCTCTGTTTATTTATGTGAGCAAAATTGCTACAAAACAGCCACAGGTGAAGAGTTTTATTGAGTTCTACCTTAGTGAAACCGAAACTTTGGCAAAAGAAGTGGGTTATGTGCCTATGTCTAAAAAAGATTACAAAGCTCAAGCAAAAACATTTGAATTATTTGCAAAATAAGTAGATTGTACGCAAATATTAATTAATAACTAATATTACTATTATCTTTTATAACCCAAAAAGGGTAAATGTTGCTGTAAATTATGACTACAGATAGACTTAAAATTTATGACTATAGTATTGCCCTAGTTTTATTAGCTATCACATTAATTAGTGTGAGCGTTACCATTGTTATCATGGGTATTCTAGGGATAGAGTCCTATAATTTTTTCCAACTGGTTCCTGTGACAGATTTTCTTTTCGGCACACAATGGGAACCCTTTTTAGAGCCAAAATCCTTTGGAGTCTTACCTTTAATTACTGGGACACTGATCATTGTTATTGGTTCAAGTATCATTGCTATTCCATCGGGCATAGTTATTGCGGCCTACCTCAACGAATACGCATCTAAGAAAACAAGAAAAATAATCAAGCCACTGCTAGAAATTTTAGCTGGAATCCCCACTGTGGTTTATGGTTACTTTGCTCTGACATTTATCACCCCCCTTATTAGAAATTTTTTGCCAGACACACAGGTTTTCAATGGTCTTTCTGGGGCCATTGTTGTGGGTATTATGATTTTACCTATGATCTCTTCACTTTGTGATGACGCCTTTTCCTCACTTCCAAGCTCCTTAAAACAAGGAGGCTACGCCCTAGGGGCAATGCCCTTTGAAGTTGTTTCACAAGTTATTATTCCAGCTGCAAAAAATCGTATTGGCGCCTCAGTTATTTTAGCCATGTCACGTGCCATAGGAGAAACTATGGCCGTAACCTTAGCTGCTGGGGCCACTGCCAAGCTCACACTTAATCCATTAGAAAGCATTCAAACAATGACAGCTTTTATTGTCCAAGTAAGTCTTGGCGATACACAGCAGGGCGGAGCCGCTTATTTAACTTGTTTTTCCGTGGCTGGACTTCTGTTTTTAATTACTTTTTTATTGAATATTGTTGGACATAAGTTAATGACTCAATCTAAACACGGAGGCTTTTAATGAGTCTCTCACGATCACAAAAAAATTCCTTGTTTAAATTTTCCTGCCAAGCAGTTACAGCCATATCACTTTTAGTACTTGTAGTTCTTCTTTATCACATTATGAAAGAGGGGTTTGCTTATTTAAACTTTGATTTTTTAAACCACTTTCCTTCTCGACGCCCTTCAAGGGCTGGTATTAAGTCGGCCTTGTTTGGTAGTCTTTGGATTATGGGACTTACAGCTATGATCGCCATCCCCGTAGGTGTGTGTACGGCCTTATTTCTAGAAGAATATACAAATCGAAAAAACAAATGGGTAAAGCTGGTTGAGTTAAATATTTCAAACTTAGCGGGCGTACCTTCTATTGTTTATGGCCTTTTAGGTCTTACCGTATTTGTTCGATTTTTAGGAATGGACAGAAGCTTAATTGCAGGTGCTTTAACATTAAGTTTACTCATTTTACCTGTAATAGTAGTTACAACCCAAGGAGCACTGAGGGCCGTTCCAGATGCCATCAGGTACGGAGCTTACGCCCTTGGCGCAAGAAGATACCATGTAGTGTTTGGCCAAGTATTACCGGCGGCAATTCCTGGCATTATGACTGGTGTTATTTTATCTATGTCTAGAGCCATTGGAGAAAGTGCTCCCTTAATTATGGTAGGAGCTTTAAGTTTTGTAGCGTTTACTCCTGAAAGCATCACCGACCCCTTTACTGTTTTACCTGTTCAAATTTATAACTGGGTGGGGCGTCCTCAGGAGGCCTTTCATGGACTAGCCGCAGCCGGGATCATTGTCTTATTAGCTGTTTTATTTACATTTAATATTATTGCCGTGTTTATAAGAGAAAAATTTCAAAGGTACAAAAATGACTGAACTTAAGGACAAAGATCAACAAGCTATTATACAACTTAAGGATCTTTCCATTTTTTATGGGGATAACCAGGCTGTAAACAAGATTAATTTGGACTTTTATAAAAATAAAGTCACAGCCATCATTGGCCCATCTGGTTGCGGTAAAAGTACGGTTCTTAGGTCCATCAATCGCATGAATGATTTCATTGATATTTTACATACCAAGGGAGAAGTGGTTTATGAAAATCAGAATATCCTTGATAAAAATTTGGATCCAACCCGGCTAAGAAGAGATATCGGCATGGTATTTCAAAGGCCAAATCCTTTTCCTAAGTCAATTTACAATAATATTATTTGGGGACCAAAAATTAATGGGTTTTTAAAAAATCCAGATGAGTTGGTGGAGAAATCTTTACGCCGGGCGGCTCTCTGGGACGAAGTAAAAGATCGGTTACACGATTCGGCACTTGGTTTATCTGGGGGCCAACAGCAACGACTATGCATAGCTAGAACAGTGGCCATGAACCCCTCTGTTATTTTAATGGATGAGCCTTGCTCGGCATTAGACCCAAAAGCTACCATTCGTATAGAAAATCTAATTGATGAATTAAAAGATGATTATACCATCTTAATCGTTACTCACAATATGCAACAGGCGGCAAGAGTGTCTGATTATACGGCTTTCTTATATGAAGGGGAGCTTGTGGAGTTTGGCGAAACTGATGGTCTTTTTACCAATCCAGTGGAGAAGCAAACTGAGGATTATATTACAGGGCGATTTGGCTAATGAGTCTTAATGGCCACGCAAATTATAAATGAATATTGAATTAAAAATTTAAACAGGCTTATAAAAAGTCATAAAGAAAGAATAAATATGCCAAATCATTTACAAAACGCAATTAGCTCCCTAGAAGAAAAATTATCTTTACTTAGCCATAATGTAGAGAAGCAACTTAAGGGATCCATTAAAGCTTTAAAAAACCGCGACATTGAACTTGCTCAAAAAGTCATTACCAGAGATGAAGAAATTGATGTGATGGAAGTGGAAGTGGAAGAAGATTGCTTAAAAATTTTAGCGCTTCACCAACCTGTGGCCATTGATTTAAGGTATGTAACAGCCGTACTAAAAATCAACAACGATCTTGAGCGGGTCGGAGATTTAGCCGTCAACATTGCAGAACGAGCCATCTACCTGTCTAAAAAAAGTCATATTGAAATTTCTTTTGATTTCGAAGAGATGACCACAAAAACTATGGCGTTAATAAAAAAATCTTTAAAATCCCTCTATACTCGTAGCACAGAACTTGCCTACGAAGTGATTCATGAAGACGAAGAAATTGATGATATGAATCGTAAGATGTACAAACGCGTATATGAGGAAATCAAAAAAGCACCTGAAAACGTAAAAGTTCTAGTTCATTGTTTATCAATTTCAAGGCATCTAGAGCGTGTGGGGGATTATGCCACAAACATTGCTGAAGATGTGATTTATATGATCGAAGGCAAAATCATACGACACTCAGCTGAGGTTTATGAAGATTAGGGCGTTTTTCCGTCCATGGGAAATCGAGGCTGGCCAGCCTCGATTTCCGCAATTTAATGGCATCGTGCCATTAAAACTAAAAAAAAACTAATAATCGTGTTCTATTGAATTCATTTTCTTTCCTTCAATAGATTTCCCCACACGACGTGGGGAAATTGGTGGGTTCGGGTCGCCTTTAGGCCCGATCTCCCATGGATGGAAAAATCATCAACTTTGCACTAAAAGCCTCAAAGCCAAATCTACCATAAAACACCCTCTACACACCAGAAGCCCCATAGTTTGGCAACACTCTTGCGCTAGGGTCCTCAACGTCACAGTTTTCCCAGTCTCTATTGGGTAACCAAAAATCTTTAACCAACTGACTTTGACCTGTGAAACGGGATTCAAAAATCTCTCTATACAACAGAGCCTCTTTTGTTCTTGGGGTTGCATGTTCATACTTTACCTGTGCTAAAAACAAATCCTTATCCGAATATTGAGTAGCGGCATAAGCAACTAAATAGTCTACCACGGAGTGACCAACGGCATCGGAGAAGGCTGCTTTTTCTCGATACAAAATATCTTGAGGTAAAAAGTCACCTTCAAAAGCTTTTCGCAAAAGATGTTTTCCAACACCTGTGGAATTCATTTTTAACTCTGGATTAATACTTAAAGCGTATTGTACAAAATCCGTGTCACTAAATGGGACTCTGGCCTCTAAGGAGTTGGAAGCTATACACCTATCTGCTCGTAGTATGTCATACATATAGAGCTCTTTTATGCGTTTTTCAGACTCTTTTTGAAACTCGTAGGCGTTAGGGGCAAAGTCCGTATATTTGTAGCCAAACAGCTCGTCACTGACCTCTCCTGTTAGTAGTACTTTTACGTCAGTTTCTTTTTGAATGTACTCACAGAGCAAACTCATGCCCATGGAGGCTCTGATACTAGTTATGTCATAGGTTTCCAAACGGTAGATTAAATCGTGTAGCGTTCTAAAGATATCTTCTTTTTTAAATAAAACCTCATGATGCTTAGATCCAATATACTCTGCTACCACTTGTGCATATTTCGTATCTATTGGCTTTTCGTTAATGCCCACGGCAAAGGTGGTAATTGGCTTTTTTAAAATCTTCGTGGCTATAGAGCATACAAGACTAGAGTCTAAACCACCACTTAATAAAAACCCTAATGGAGCATCAGAATCTAATCTTTTATTCACTGCCTCAATAAACAAATCTCTAATGTTTTTTAAAACCTCTTTTTCTGAATGAGTGGAAAACTTTTTAACCTCTTCAATAATTAAATAAGGCTTTATCTCCTTTCCATCAAAATAATGACCTGGTGGAAAGGGTTTTATATCTTCACAGAGTGCTGAAAGTGATTTAACCTCACTGGCAAACGCATATCTACAGGACTTATCATTTTTAATTTTTCCATAGAACAGAGGGCGAACACCCATGGGGTCACGAGCAGCAACGTAAGTTGCCCTTTGCTCATCAAACATCACAAAGGCATACTCACCATCAAGCTGCAAACAGGTTTGTTGTAAACCAAATTTCTCTATTAAAGGCAAAATCACTTCACAATCGGAATTGGAATGAAGTTTTAAATCATGTTGTTTAGCTAGGCCTTTATAATTATAGATCTCCCCATTACAAACCAAATGCTTTTGCTGACTTACGAATGGCTGGTGACCTGAAGGGGAGAGATCCATTATTGCCAACCTGTGAAAACCAATAAAATGATCCTTAAACCATACTTTATTGGAGTGGTCAGGGCCTCGATATTGAATACGTTGAAACTCATTTTCAACTTGCTGTTCATCCCCCTTAGCAAAAGGTCCCGTCATAAATCCACACATATTTCCTCCAATTAATGATAAATACATCTTATTTATCGTAATATTATGACAATTTGTTAAGTATAAAAGGTTAATCTTGATTATTATATAGATTATATCTATTTATATTGATATCTTCGTATAATAAGGGGTAAAAAATGACTTTAAACTACCAAATTGATAGCACCGACCTGGCCATAATTCAGGAATTACAAAAAGATGCAAGAAAACCCTTCTTAGAAATAGCCCGAAAGCTCAACGTATCTGGCGGCACTATTCACCAAAGGTATTTAAAGATGCAAGAGCTAGGAGTGATTAAAGGCTCTCACTTAGAGGTAGATTTAAAAAAATTGGGCTTTAATATGGAAATTATTTTAGGAATTCACTTAAAGTCAGCCAAAGACAACGAAAAGGTCATCCAGAAGCTAAAGCGCCTTAACGAAATCACTGAGATCTACTTTACCACTGGCAACTATGCCTTACTTATTAAAATTACCGTAAAGGACATCGACCATTTCCACGAATTCCTAGTTAAAAAGTTGCAGGCCATACCTGAGGTGGACTCCACAGAGTCCTTCATTAGTTTAGCCCGCCCACTAAAACGTGAGTTAGATATTGAAGCCTTTCTATAGCTTTGTTTGTATTTTTATAAGCATTTGTAATTTCGAGTCAAATCCTTAAATCTGATGGTATTTTTACCCACTTTGTTCGCACACTAAAACTAACATTATGTTTTTGTGATGTTTTCAAAAATTGTTACCGTTTAAAATTTAGCTATGCATAATTCATTGAGAGTAAATCTATGCAGTCTAGAGCATGGCATAAATGATGAACTACAAAAACTATATGCATACTAGCTTAACTCTAAAAAAACTAAGGTTCCACATAGCTATTCTAGCTCGGTTTCTTATATTTTTAGCAAGCCTTAGCTCTCACACTTTTGTTTTTGCCTCCTCGGGTCTGTGTGTTCAAATTTTTAATAACTCCTCTAAAACAAACTCCTTTGAATTTCCCCTTGGCTACAAACTTACTGAAGAACAAATTACTACAATATATAAGAGGAATTCATTAAGGCCCTTATTGAATGGACAAAAAAATGTTATCGACCTCATCGAAAACATGAGCAATGAGCACTGGTTAAATTTATCTGAACATTTAGAGTCTAGTCATTTGTGGGAAAGTGTTAAATCAGAATCCGATTTGCAAATTCTTTCAAAGGAAAGTAAATACAAAGAATTTCCCTATGATTTTTGGAAGCAATATTTATCTAAGAAAGATCCAAAGATGGAATCCGTGTTTAATAAATTTTTCCAATTAAAAAATCACTTCTTAAACGATTTACCAGCGGAAACATTAGTTTTGCTAGCTTACCATCTTCGTGGCGTTAAACCACCTGTGGTTTTTAAATCCCGAACGTTAACTGAAGAATTAGACTTTACAGATATTAACCATTTAGGTCGACGAATTAATGATTTTATAAACGAATACAACAGAAGGCATTGGTCGCCACCTCCTCTAATAGAATTATTGCAAGCAAATAAGTATATTTTTAATTTATTTTTCGATATTTTAAGCGTTAAATATATGGACAAAGAACAAAAAAAGATTTTTTTGGCAAGAAAAAATTATTCATTATCAGAGTATAATGAAAACTTAAAACAGTCCGAGTTTGAGCACAAACTCTCGCCTACATCATCGATGAAGGAAGTTGAAAGTTACTGCATGAACCGCTTTGGAAACAATGGTATTGAAGCTTTTCATATATACAAACTAATTCGTAAGAATTCAAATGCTTCCAAAAAAGTCGGTGCTGATCTTATTCCAGAAGTCTTAAGCAAGTACCTCTTTAAACACTTAGAAGAGCTAATGATTGTCAGAAACTCAAATCATCCACATACAAATTTAGATAATTATCTAAAAGAGAACTTCCAAGGTTCAAATGAAGATGTCTTTTTGGTTTTTCACCAATTCTTTTCTTACATTGCCTTGGATGTACCTGTTCAGAGAAAGCTGACTACCCATAAGCCTGAGGTTTTGGTTAGTATCAATAAAATAAATGTGGATCTTAGAGCCAATTTGAAAGCTGCACCGTCTATAAATGACACTCAGTCTAATATCAGTAATGTGAAGTTTATATATAGAAATTCAATTGTCAGCAAACCTCCACCTAAAAACCCTCTGAAAAGGAAACATAATAAACAGAACTCAACGAAAAAAATAGCTTCGGATCTCAATGAACTGAGTGAAGGCGAAATAAAAGTTAAAGATAATGCTATGGACCTAGAGTCATTTAGTGAAAATAGCTATTCTCCAAACAACCTCTATTATGTACATGACTTTATGATAAAATCTGAAGGGCTTAAAGACATTCAATATATTAAAATATCACCACAAGTACTTAAAGACTTGTCCAAAAAACAAATGAATATTGACAGCTGGATCTCGGCTTTTAAACACGGGAAAGTATCATACAAGAGTAAAAATGGCATAAAACAACTGATGTATATTGTGAAAGATAAAAGCTGTTGGGAAATAAAAGTGATGGATGTTAATTATAGAATTATCATGAGACGAGACAAAGGCTCAAACACATGGCACTGGTTAGCACTTGTGAAACATGACCAAGTTTCTGCTTTTTTAAGAGTTCAAAATTCTAGAATTAATTAACTATGTTTAGAATTTAAACATACATACAATAGGGCGCTATGCCTGTGATTAGGTAAAAAAATAGTAAAATCAATAAACACCTCAATACGAGGGTTTAGCCACGTCACATCGATCCTGACTTCTTTAACATATTTACAAAAATAAATGCTTTTTATTCCTCGCAAATAATTTGTGGTATTCTCGCTACAAAGACAACAAAAAGGAAATCATGCCAATAAAAAACATTTTATTTTTTAGTTTATATTTAACTCTTTTAATAAATCTCCCAAACCCTCTATTAGCGGCTAATCAAAATACAGAGAACCCTAGCACCACTGAAGATGTCCAAACAAATGAAACTCGAATTCATTGGTGGAGAATAGAAGAATTTGAATTTGGCATTGACGCTATTTTAAAAAATATTGTAGGTGCAACCCAAATTCTTAATGGCATGCCGGCCAGTGCTGACACTAGAGGCAATCCCGGAGCCGTGGTAGCAGCCCCTAGTACTAATGTAGACACTCAAACAAATGAAGTTCATGATTATAATTGGACATGGAAACGAGATGCCGCCATTGTTATGAAATCTGTTTTAGATTTATGGGAGCACGGCTACTTTCACAATAAAAACAAAGAGCTTTTTGAAATCATGTCAAACTACGTTGAGTTTTCTCGGCAAGATCAAGTTAATCTAGAAAAAGGCACTTATGGAATTGGTGATGCTAAGGTCACTCTTAATAATTCTCCTAACCCCAATGAGTGGGGTGGGCCTCAAACGGATGGACCAGCTCTTCAGAACTTAACTCTTATAAAACTTTTTAATCATCTACAGACTCTGGTAAAGGGATCTGTTGATTTAAATTCCATTTCACAACTTCGAGAAATCATTCTTAAAACCGTCATCACAAATACTGAATACACAATACACAACTACAATCAGTTAAGTGTAGATACCTGGGAGGAAGTAAAAGCAAAGTCTCACTTTGCTACCCTTATGGTACAAAGAGAGGCCTTAGCTCAAGCAGAAGCCCTTTATCACAAGCTGCAATCTCAAAACACAAATCTTGATATTTCAAATTTAAAAAATCTACTATATAAAATAAGAACTACCCAAAGATTGATTAAGGCAAAAATAAAAAAAGATCACCTTTCTAAAGAGTACGGCTACATATTGGCTCATCATGGTGTAGAAAAAGAAATGAGTTTAATGAGGGATAAAGTAGGCAACTTAGACACACAAGTTAACCTAGGGTTATTACAAGTTCATACCCCCAAAACTCTCTCCAGTAATGATAGTTTTCTATCTCCGAGTAACCCATGGTTTAGGGCAACTGTAGAGCAACAAAGACAGAATTTTATGAGGATGTACGCCATAAATAGTAACGGGGTTACAGAATCTGGAAAAAGAATAAAAGGATATGGAGTTGGACGCTATGAGGGAGACAGGCATTTTGGCGGTCAAATCTGGACATTAACAACACTAGCAAAAATCAAGGGCTATCTTTCTGATGCTATTGAAAGCTCTTTAAAAGGTAAATTTGTGATTACTAATCTAGATCGCCAATACTTCTTAAATTTAGAGACCGGACTCAGCGACCACTTATTAACAGGAACCATAAAAAAACATGATTATAGATTTGAAATAATTATGAACGCCTTAATGAGACGCTCCAAATCAATATTTTACCGAGTTATGGACCATACGGGACCCGACGACTTTGTACTCACTGAAATTATTGACAAAGATTCGGGGTTTAAAAGAGGCATTGAAAATCTAACATGGAGTTATGTGGAGTTTATCAATGCCTATCGACTACTACTGAAAGCTCAAAAAATGGGTTTATCAACAAAACCTTCAGATAGAGCAAGAAGCTTGATGTGTCGGAGTTTTTTTTAGTCATTAGTCTAATATAATTACGCCACCAAAAGTCAGTCCGTACTTTATACTTGTTAAGCTTCAATACTTGCTGTGAACACGTTTGTCTTATTTCGGTAACTACTGCCAGTTAAACCTTCCGCAAACTCTGGGCAAACTGTCCAGGGAAAGCACTTTTTTTTGTTTCTTCCACTGTCGATCGTCTTCAAAAAAGACAACTGAAGTGGTTATTGTGTCATGACCTAAAATAGGGACATATAAGTCAAAAAGGCTTCGAGCGGATGTCCGAGCAAAACGGTTCCGATAGAAGGTTTTTAAGAAAAGACCTAGCTGCCCCTTCTCAGCTGAAAAACCAATAAAGAATCGGTATGGAGCATAATCAGTTTTACCGTATATTGAGCCAGGAAGCTTTTTGGACGCCTCGATTAAACCAGCTTTTGTAGCCTCAGATGTGTAATCATATATGTGATCACTGAGTACCGAAACACCATGCTTTTCCCACTCCAAACTTTTTTTTGCCCTAATCCCCACAATCTGATCCATCTCATTTTTTCCGTACTCATAAAATGTGTTCTCAATTTCTTGCTCGATATCCTCTTTAAAAAGCTCATCAATCTCATCATCTGAGTAATTACCTTCATCAAAAGCCAACTTATAGGCTTGCATGTTTTCAACAAGTTCCGTCTTTGTTTTTAAGAAAGTCAGTAAGCTAGAAAGCAGTTCCCCCTGAGGAGCCTTAAAAGATTCAAACGCCTTGAGCATTTCACTCTTTTCTGTCTCAATATTCAAATTTAGCGTTTCTAGTTTATCTAACCTTTCTTTATTCAGCTTCTCACACCGATCAAAAACGGGGTCAGCCGCTGCCAATTGTGGAATCACAATAAATAATGAAAAACATAGTACCAGCAAACGATTATTTAGACACATTGACATTTTGCCCCTCCTTATAAGACTCATGTATAGAGAGTTTTTTAGAGAAATTTCAAATAATTTTCAAGGTTTATATGGGTGGCTGCAATATAGGGTAAAATTTACACGATCTAATTGATTCATAAGGTAATAAACCGACAATATTTGTTGTTTTGAATAATATATTTTAAATTTAAATAGGCTAATGCTGCGTAAGTTATTGATATTTATAGGCTATGAAATACTAATTCACTGCACAGATCTTGCACTTAAAAAGATGTGAAAAAACCCTTAAGTGCTATATTTAGAAAATTAACAATACTCTTTGTGGTAATGAGTCAGGCCTCTGTTTCAGCAGCATCAATTGCATCTATACATCAGAATACGAACAAGAGTAATGTTAAAGCTGCAAGCTCTGCTGCTGCTATGGTCATGTTAATCGATTTTTTTAATACTCATTTTTCAAAAGCTGTAAACATCCAGCCACTTTATTCAAATTATCCAGAAAATGGTATGATTATATCAGACCTCAATTCAGAAAAAAATATTCAAATTGAGTATAAATATGAAGTTAAAAACAATATCAGAACATTAGGTGGTATTATTATTAACGGAGTCAATTATCCACAATTAGCTCTAGATATAAATAATATATCAGCAACTCTATCCAAAACTGATCTTTTAAAAATTGATAGACCTTCTGCAGAAAAAATACTACTAAATCATTCTCGTGAGTTCATGATTAGATTTTCAGATATCATAAGGGATAATGAAGGGTGGAATGTAAAAAGGTCTTTGCCTCTTTCTGCAAAACTAACAGATAGAGCCGCTAAAAGTGGTATAATCTTCACTATTTTGGGTACAGCTCTTGTTTTATCAGCAACTCCAATTTTTGTGGCTATACAACACGATGCTTCTGCTTTAACGTCTCTATTTGCTTTAGTTTTGGGAACGGTTTTAAGTTCGGCATTTCTCTATAAATTTATAGAGTTAAACAAAGTTAAATCTTATATATATAAATTTGCCGAAAAAGTCGAACACCTAAAATTACAGCTAAGAAAAAAATCTATTGAGTCCGATAACTTGAAACAAATCATTGTAGATTATCTCAATCATAGATTAAATATTCGTGATCATCTTACGTCAAACAACAATATTGTCCAATCATCAAACAATACAGTGACTTCAATATTTAAAAATAAAACACGTTCTATAGATAGGAATAAACAATGCATAATATTGTTTCGATTGTCTTCTCATTAATGAATTTCCATATGGTGATCAATTTTGCAGTTATCCTTTTAACTTTATTTTCCACTTTAGCTTACTCTCAGTCATATCAATGTAGAAACATCTTTAACTTTGAAAGGTATATAGATAAATATTCTGTGGATACCATTTTAGATTATATTCCTGCCGTTCATGGATTTAGATTTATACCACCACGAGGAACACTAATTGCAAACCCAGTAGAGCTAGGTACGAAGCCTGGTGACACTGAGTTCCCTCACTTTCGTCCCACAGTTCACTGGACGTTAGGAGCTCTAATGCCACAACATTATGGTAATAACCACGAAAATTCGCTAGGAGCCGTAATTGTACCTTTAAGAAATTTAGTGGAATCAGGTCAGCTTGTAAATATAAATGCCTACGATACCTTTTTAGTAGGAGACTTAAAAATTCCTAAAAATGCAATTATAGTTATTCAAAAGGGTAGTGAATCTCAATTAGATGGAGTAAAAAATGTAGTTATTTTTGACCCAAAAGTAACTAGCTTGAGAGAAACTGTTGATAAAGTCATTGCTGACAACAATTTCTGGTCTCTAAAATTAGAAAGTCATTTAGCAAGTGGTCGAGGTTCGGCATTATTAAATGGAAAAAATATTAACTCTCCTCAATTTTTCTCTGATCTTTTAAAATTAATCCCAACGCTTGGATTTGGCGATCACATTAATGGCCAACATGGATTAGGAAGTTTATTCGGAATTCTTGACCAGAGTATGCAGAGTTTTGGAAGAATTTATTTTAGAGAGCGCAATGCTGAGTTCCCTAATCGAGCTAAAATTTTACTTTTAAAGGCTGTCATTAATAAGAGCATCAAAAAACTGAATATTTTATTTCAAGAAAGAGACTTTCCACACCCTACAAGGCAAGCATATGAAGAAAATCGAAAGAAAGTTCGAATTTTGCTTAGTCAAATAGAACTACCGGGTCCAATCATTGGAAAATTGACATGGTGGGCAGACCCTGTTTATGTAGAGAATCAGGTTAAGATCTTAGCTAATTTTAAGCCCGAAGAGGCGAGTGACATACTAAGCAAAAGTCCAAATCTGCAAACCAGATCAGAAGGAAAAGTATTTTGGGCAGCCTATGCCATGAACAGAACAGCCTTGATAGGTATAGAAAAAGCAAAGGTTGAAGGTTTGTTACAACTTTTTGAATCTAATTTAAAAGGTTTAATAATTAAAAGTAAAAAAAGGCGCTTATGGTTTTACTACTTAGCAAAAGAAGTCTATAAAGAAATTGAGCTAAATCGAGTGAATTCTGAAGTTTATGTGCATTTTGCTAGAAATCCTGAGTTTTTAAAGGCTATAAGCAAATACTTCGGTGTAACAATTATTAAGAGTGACTCCACTAGCCAAATTAAATCTAAATTAGGAAAAATTAAGGAGCATCTGTCCCTGTGGGATCGCCTGTACTTCCATATGAAACCTACATCCATTGAGGAGGATATTTTTTGATTAGGATTTTGATCTTAAAACGGAGTGCCGTTTTTGAAATTTGGAGAGATTAGGTGGCCGTCATTACCGGTCACTTTAATTTTACAATAGGCTGCTCCTGCAACCGGTGTTTGTGCGACTCCGGAATCGCTACAGCACATTATGCTTGCAGCTGATGTACTATTAGCCATTGTGTAGGAACAGTTGTCTGAGCTAACAGCTCCCCCGCCCATACTCCCGTTGTTACACATATAAGCCGGCATTGCGTTATTATAAATATGTGGGATATAATTTGGATAACCATAATCATTCCATGTGCCACCTGTATCCCATGTGGTAGAGAAGGTTCCACTATTACCCAGAAAAGCAAATTCATTTGGTAATCCTGATTTTGTGTTTTGCCACTCATCAAGACTACAGGCATGATGACCGGGGCTACATGCATTGACAATGTTATTATACATTTTCCAATCACCAGTGGCTGACCCAACCCAACATTCTTTTGTTCCGTTTAAATGATTCGATCGTGAACCATAGCTACAAGCTGAACTACTCACTTCACCAACAGAATGTACATTTGAAGCTTTAGAGGCCAATGAATTTCCCGTGATTGCATGAGAGGCACCACCATTAAAGGAAGAACAAGATAAATCATAATTCATAACTTGAGTTGAAGGATTAGTTATCATAATGCTTTTCGAATTCCCACCATCATGTGGGTAAACACTCACTTCTCGATCAGCAACAGCTACGTTCAAAGATAAAAGTGTGTAAACAAAAGAGACGAATAATAATAAGTACTTCATAATAGTTTTCCTTTAAAAATAACTCACCTGAGAAATTCTAGGTGAAAATGTTTCTAGGGGGTTAGACAAATTTCCAGCTTCAAATAATTGGCCCGCTTCATCTAAAACAAATAAACGGTCCCCATATCCTGCACTAAATGATTTAAATCGAACATAGCCATCACAACCGGCCTCAAAAGGACAAGGACCCCCAAATTTTGGAGTTCCAGTTTGATCAATTTCAACAATTAACCCATAAGACATTAAGCCATATAATTGCAATGTGTCTGGTTTATAACTTGCCGAAACTATTCTTGGATCTATATTATATGGAAGTGATCCATGACTATCAGCCAACAAACCTGTCATAATAGTGTATGTGTCATACCCATCTATTTGCTCTCGATCTGAGCGCATAACACAATTGTTTCTAGGGTCAGACAAGTCAGAGGTAAATTTGCTAAATTGACTATTTGTAACACTACCGTCAGATAGCAAAAGTGCATTTGCAGAAACATTTAATTTACTCGGGTAGAGGGATGTGATTTCTGGAATTGAACTTGTACAACCTACAACAATCTGAAGACCCATTAGGAACAGTAAAACAAAGAGGATTTTACGTACAACATTAAACATATATAATTATCGGAATTTCTCACTCAGACTTAAGTGCTTATTTGAGATAATACAGTTATACCAAGCTCATCTTAGGCTTGCTCCTGGTTCTTTGTTATTTTTGTTGAAGAAAGCCTATAAATCTCAAAAAAGATCAAATATTTACTTAAATTGTATCAGAATAAGAATAGAATACTGCTGAAATATAAATCAAATTACAAAAATGCTTTGAAAA
>JABJQG010000003.1 GCA_018663505.1 Pseudobdellovibrionaceae bacterium
CAAATGGGCTCGGCAAGAATAGAAATGATTGCAGGGCCTAAAAAAGCTAAAAGAAAGTCATACAAGGACCGATACTGCCAATATCTAGACTGGGTGGATAAAAAGGCGAGCTAGTGTCATCGATGTTCCCGTATTACTCAAAATTCTTTAGCTTTCGTATTATGCGAGAACATCAGCAACACATGAAGCTTTGTAATGTTTACTAATTCATCAGGTTTTGATTTCCAATATCGCCCCTTCAAGCTACTAATTTTAAGACTCCTAGGAGGGATGCATGAATTATAAATTGATAAACTTTACATTAGCCTTATTGACCACATTTATGATGTTGGGAAAAATTAATGCAGCTCAACGCTGTGGATACGTAAATAAAGTAATTATTGAAAACGAATTTTGGCATGATGTTAGAGTTGTTCTTTACAATAAAGAATGGTCTGAAAAATACATTACAGTAATTAATGATGATTTCACCCATAAGCTTGCGCAAATTATTGTAAGTAAAACCAAAGACTTCTCTGAACAGAGAGAGTTAAATTTTCAAAGTGAGTTTAATTGGTACTATAAAAATATGGTTAGTAAATTGAGAGTCTGTATGAACTCTACTGACCCTAAACTTCAGGCGAGAGAAAACGAATCCAGATATTATATACATGGCCATGTTGATCTGTTAAATGTCCAAATCGATAGCAAGAGTTATGACGCAAAAAAGCTTTTACTAAGTATTAAAATGAATTCCAATAAGGATCAGCTCTTATGCATGGGGTTTACTGATTACCCAAATCTGCTAGCCAACAACAATGTCCAATCATGTGGTGTTGAAGATACAATGTGCTACACAGGTAATGCACGGAGTACGGTTAGAGGAATATGGTCGTCAAACTTTCTAATTATTGACGATGAATACCAGCTGGATAACATCGTGATTAGGGGTGATCAAATTCAAGTAGAGATCTTTGACTACATTGCTTACGAAAATGAGGAGTCAGATGAATCCAATAGAGAATTTTTCGTGCGAAGCTTCTTGATTCTTCCTTGCTCACAACAATAGGTACAAGTCGGCGGTATTAATTATTGAAACATATTTAACGCATTATTAAAAAGAAGGTCTTAGTATCTCCTCTTTTTATTTATAGTTCAGTATAAATGGCGCCAAAAACACCCAGCTTAAAACCCTTATGAATCTATAAGTATATAGGATTACATGACAAAAATTGTTCTTTATATTGAAACTGAAATCGACCTACTTGGAAAATTTCGTCCCTCTCAAGACCAATAATAAATAGAACCTACAGAAATACTATTAATCAGGGTGTACACATCTGTGAACGATAAATTCTCCACTTCATAAATCCTCGTTGACCCAACCTGTCCTTGGATTTAGTTTCATCTCAATCAAAAACTCCAGGGGGAATTAAAATGAAAAAACTAATTATCATAGCTACAGTATTATTAACATCAACAGCATTTGCTAAACTAAATAAAAATAGTTCACGGAAACAAATTCGTAGATCAAATTCGGTCACAGTAGAAGCTCCACAAATTGCATTTTCTGGATCAAGCACACTTTACATGTCGGTTTTAGACGTTTGCCAATCAGCTGAAAATGAGTTCCGAACAGCAAGAAAGGTAAATGTTTATAAATGGGTTGGTTCAGGCGACAATGCATCTCCAGAACCTGTTGGAAAAGCTTATCGCTATGCTCCTAGATCATACTCTAAGCAATATTGTTTAAAAGAAAACTGCATGTGGGACGATGATTTTGAAACTGTTGTTACTAAGCGTTCTTTGAGATACAGAATTGAAATCCTTGGTGAGGAAGTTGGAGATAGTGGCATGTCAGAAGTTCTATTTACTAAGTCTTACAAAATTCCAGTATGTGACTAATAGTTAAGATTATAAAATTTAGAATAAAAAGGGAGACTTCATGGTCTCCTTTTTTTTTCGTCCAATGCGTCTGTCTATGGGTTTGTGAGTGTGGGGGCTTTGGTGCAAAGTTGATAGCTTTCCATCCATGGGAGATCAGGGGCTGGCCGCCCCTGAAACCCGCAATTCTTCAACATCGTGTTGAAGAATCTATAAATAATTAAATATTTATAGATTCCCCCACACGACGTGGGGGAATTGGTGGGTTCGGGACGCCTTTAGGCCCGATCTCCCATGGATGGAAACGTCTCAATGGAAACTCTAAAACTCAAGACGACCTACTCACAATCCAATAAAATAAATCGCCATTCCTACCACTTTCAGCTGAAATTTATTAATAAACACAGCTAAATCCCCCAAATTACCCATTGCATCTAGTTTTCATTAGTGGTACTTATTGATGGCTTTTTAAACAAATGCTATGGCATTTTCCATAGATAACGACTCACTTCCCAATCTCTTTTTGACCCTATGTCATTAGAGCCTTGGTCCCCTTAAGGGGAATCTGGGGAGGCGGACTAACCAAGGAGGACTTAATGGCTCAAATTACCATTAAAGAAATGCTCGATGCCGGTGTACATTTTGGTCACCAAACTGCAAGATGGAATCCAAAAATGAAGCCCTATGTTTATACAAACAGAGGCGGAATCCATATTATTGATCTACAAAAATCTGTAGGCGCTGCCCGACGTGCTGCTGAATTTATTTCAACAGTATCTGCAAAAGGTGGACGACTTATTTTTGTGGGAACAAAAAAACAAGCTGTAGCTCCTATTAAAGCTGCTGCTGCCAAATGTGGCCAATATTACATGGCAAAACGTTGGCTAGGTGGAACTTTAACTAACTTCACTACTGTTAAAGCCTCTACTGATAGACTTAAAAAAATTGACCGTATGAGAGAAAACGATGAACTCTCCTATTTTTCTAAAAAAGAACGCTCTAAAATTGAAAAAGAATACATTAAATTATTATCCTTTCTTGAGGGTATTAAGGACATGAAAGAGGCTCCAGCAGCTATGTTTGTTGTGGATATTAACAAAGAGCATATTGCTGTTAAGGAAGCTAAGAAATTAGGTATTCCAGTTGTGGCTATCACTGACACTAATACCAATCCTGAAGAAGTTGATTTTGCTATTCCAGGAAACGATGATGCTATTCGCTCTATCGAGTTATTTTCCAACCTTATGGCTGATTCCTTTATTGAAGGAGCAAAAAACTATGAAGCTTTCCTAAAAGAACAAGCGGAACAAGAAGCTCAAGCGCCAAAAGAAGAAAAAGCAAAAGCTGAAGAGTCAGCTAGTCCTGCTTCTGATTCTGGTGTTGATGTGGTTAAAAAAGTCTCAAAAGTAAGAAAATTTGTTGCTGTTGGAACCGCAGAAGATGTTGAAATCCAAATGGAACTTGATAAGAAAAAAGAGCCTACTGAAGAAACTACTACAACAGAAAGTTAAGCTTAATTAATAATTGAATCAAAAAGGATTAGATTTATGACAACTATTACTGCCGCAATGGTAAAAGATTTAAGAGACAAAACAAGTGCCGGTATGCTTGATTGTAAAAAAGCGCTTACAGAAACTGAAGGTAGCTTTGAAAAGGCTGTGGATTGGCTAAGAACAAAAGGCATTTCAAAGGCTGCAAAAAAAGCTGGTCGAATTGCTGCTGAAGGATCTGTAACATCCTATATCCACGCGGGTGGACGCATTGGTGTTATTGTTGAGGTCAATTCTGAAACTGACTTTGTTGCCAAAAACGAAGATTTTCAAGATTTTTGCACTGGCGTTGCAATGCATATTGCTGCATTAGCTCCAACTTACGTTAGTGTAGACGAGATTTCTGAAGCCGACAGAGAAAAAGAAAGAGCTGTGCTAAAAGCAAAAGCCCTTGAAGAAGGTAAGAAAGCTGAATTTTTGGATAAAATTTTAGACGGTCAAATTAAAAAGTGGGCCTCCGAAATTTGCCTACTAGATCAAAAATTTGTTAAAAATCAAGATCTAACAATTGGGCAAGCACTTCAGGAGCTAGTTGCAAAAATTGGTGAAAACATCGTTATTCGTCGTTTTTCTAGATTTGAACTTGGCGAAGGCATAGAGAAAAAATCAGAGAATTTTGCAGATGAAGTAGCTGCACTTAACAAAGGTTAAGTTCTTGTCTGAAACTTATAAAAGAGTCTTATTAAAACTGAGTGGTGAAGCTCTCGCTGGTAATGAAGGTTTTGGAATAAATCTTCCTACAATTGAGAGCATTGCTGCTGACGTTGAAGAAGCCAGCAATCTTGGTGTTCAATTAGGCATCGTCATTGGTGGTGGCAACATTTTTAGAGGCGTTGCCGCCTCCACAAAAGGCATGGACAGATCTAGCTCAGATTACATGGGCATGCTTGCCACTTGTATAAATGCCTTAGCCTTACAGGACGCCTTTGAAAAACGTGGTTTACAAACACGAGTTCAGTCCGCCATTGAGATGGCGGAAATCGCTGAACCTTATATTCGCAGAAAAGCAATTCGTCACTTAGACAAAGGAAGAATTGTTATATTTGCAGCTGGTACAGGTAATCCGTACTTTACTACAGACACAGCTGCCGCACTAAGAGCAATGGAAATCAATGCCGACGTCATTTTAAAAGCCACTAAAGTTGATGGCATATATGACAAAGACCCAATGATACATGAAGATGCAATAAAATATGACTCCATCAAATATATTGAAGTTCTAAATAAAGGACTACAGGTCATGGACTCCACTGCTATTAGTTTATGTATGGACAACAAACTTCCTATTATCACCTTTAACTTAAATGAAAAAGGTAACGTAGCACGGGCAATTAAAAAAGAAAGCATTGGAACTATAGTTTCCTAAAGAGAAAAGGACACAACAATGATTAGCGAGACTCAAAATTTAGCTTTAGATCAAATGGAAAAATCCGTAGATAAAACAAAAAGCGAACTCTCTAGAGTAAGAACTGGGAGAGCTCAAGTCTCAATGCTTGATGCTGTCATGGTGAGTTATTATGGCAACCCCACTCCTCTCAATCAAGTAGCCACCATAGCATGTCCTGATGGAAAATCTTTTTTAATTACACCCTGGGAAACTGCTGTAATTAAAGATATTGAAGCTGCTATTTTAAAAGCGAGCTTGGGAATGTCCCCTCAAAGTGATGGTAAAATGGTGAGGCTTAAAGTTCCTGAACTCACTGAAGACAGGCGTAAAGACCTTGTAAAGCAAATTAAAAAAATCGTTGAAGACGGTCGTATTTCTGTTCGTATGGCAAGAAAAAACGCCAATGATAAGCTAAAACAGTTACAGAAAGACAAAGATATTAGTGAAGATGAACAGAGCAAGGCAGAAAAAGAAGTTCAAAGGATCACTGATGATCATATTAAAAACCTTGATCAAATTTTTGTGGACAAAGAAAAAGACTTGATGACCATATAAGAGGCCCCATGAATCCACGCCCAAAACATATTGCAATTATAATGGATGGTAACGGCCGATGGGCTAAAGAGCGTGGCCACAACCGCCTATGGGGACATATTCGAGGTGCCAAAGCGGCTCGACAAATTATCGAAGCAAGTAGTCGATTAAAAATAAGACACCTCACTTTATTTACTTTTAGTACCGAAAATTGGAATCGACCAAAAAAAGAAGTTAACTTCCTTATGTCGCTTCTCTCTAGACAGCTAGACAGGGAGCTACAAACCTTAATGTCAAATAATGTGAAGTTCCGAACCCTTGGAAATCTTAGTCAATTACCTGATAATATTCGAGAAAAAATAAAAGATGTAAAAGAACATACAAAAAATAACACCGGATTAACACTCACTTTTGCAATTAACTATAGTGGCCAACAAGAGCTCACTCACTGCTTTAAAATGCTTGCAGAGAAAGTTCTATCAAAGAAGCTGCATCCTAATGACATATCTGAAAGCCTCATAAACCAATCATTACCATCAGCCTATCAAGACACACCAGAACTCATTATTAGAACCAGTGGCGAATATAGGTTATCTAATTTTTTTCTATGGCAGGCCGCTTATAGTGAACTTTTCTTTGTGGAAAAATATTGGCCTGATTTTAATTCGGAAGACCTGACAGAAATTATAAGACAATACACCCATAAAGAGCGTCGGTTTGGATTTATCACTGAGCAGCTTAAGCAACAAGAAGTTCATACGCCAAATACAGTGACACTACTTAACTAATGAGCAAACAGTATTTCAATTCTTGTTGATAAACCCATTATTTTTCCGAACTCCCATAATAATGGGTTTGAAGTTTTTTACGAGATAAGCATATAATACTGGCTAATTGCATTTGGTTCGTAAAAACTGTGCGCAATATCACCTTAAGGAATATTTAATGAACGCTCTTGTCACACGAATACTATCTGCAGCAGTGGTCATAATAATATTTGCTGCTATTTATATTTTTTTTGGTAGCAAAGGCTTAGCCATATCTGGATCCGCAGTCATTGCAGCTGGTATCTTTGAATTTGCCAGTTTAAAATATAAAAAACCCTCTCAAATGAAAAATAAAATAATCTTTCTTTTTTTTAGCTTACTAATACTGCCAATTATTTTTTTATTACCTGAGCAAAGAAGTATGCTAATCACCGCTCTACTCAGTTTAATGGTATCTGTACAAATATGGGTAAATAGAAATCAAATTCATATTGATGATTTACTCAAAGATCTAGCATTGTCTCTATTAGGAGTTTTGTACTGCGTAATCTTTTCCTCTTATGCATTGAGAATTCTTTTAATTGAAAATGGTGACCTTGTTATCTTAGGTTTTATGATCAATGTGTTTGCCACCGATACTTTTGCTTATTTTAGTGGACTTAAGTTTGGAAAAAATAAGCTTATGCCCAGTCTTTCTCCAAAAAAAACCATGGAAGGGGCATTGGGTGGACTTCTTGGCTCAGTAGGCTGTACAACGATCTATTTTTATCTTATTCCAGAAGTTACCTTACCTCTGGGTTTTCTCATTATTCTTTCCTTTATAACTTCAATTCTCTCACAAACTGGAGACTTATTTGAATCCTTACTTAAAAGAGTTGCAAAGGTTAAAGACTCTGGATCTATAATGCCAGGGCATGGTGGAATATTAGACCGCCTAGATGGGTTTTATTTTGCTGCGCCCGTATTCTATACTTTGTTTGTACTTTTCTCTCAATTCACTTAATAGCACATCATTTAGTCCAGCTGAGGCGAGTCAATTAACGGCACTTGTGTAAGACTTCTTGATCAACAATCTGTTCAAATTTAGAATGAAGACTATGGAAATTTTAATGTCAGTTATAAGTATGGTCACAGATTACGTCATTCCCTTTTTTTTACTACTTGGGGTGTTGATCTTCGTTCATGAATTTGGTCACTTTTCGGTGGCGAAATTTTTTAAAGTCCGAGTTGAAGTCTTTAGTATTGGCTTTGGTAAAAAAATTTTTCAATACAAAAAAGGTGATACCAATTACTGCCTTTCACTTATACCACTTGGTGGTTATGTAAAAATGTTTGGCGATGACCCCTCTAAGGACATTCCCGAGGAAGAAAAAAAATATTCCTTTTTACATCAACCCGTTTGGCCAAGGATTGCGATTGTCGCCGCAGGACCACTGATAAATTTCTTTTTTGCAATTTTAATATTTTTTGTGATGGGACTTATTGGCGGGCCAACTTTACCAGCTCAAGTAGGTGATGTTGACCTCAATTCGGCGGCTTACTCTACAGGTTTTAGATCTGGTGACACAGTAATCTCGGTCAATGGCCAAAAAGTTTATTTCTGGACTGGTTTTTCGAAAATTATTGAAGAAAATGCTGACCAATCTTTGACTATTGACGTGCACCAAGAAGGCACCCCTAAAGATAAAATACATAGTTTTCAAGCAACTCCTACTCAGCAGAGTAATCGAAATATTTTCAGTACTCAAAATGTAGTTGGGTCCATTGAGGGCCTTAGCCCCATTTCTCGTTCTTCCCTTATTGGCGTAAACGATGTTAAAAGCACAGCCTATATTGGTGGACTTCGATCTCTTGATGTCATCACTGAAATTAATGGAGAAACTGTAGAACAGTGGAGACAACTGGCCAGCCTGATCAAAAAGGCACCCACTAGCTTTGTTGTTAAATCTAAACACTTAGATGATGCTCAATCAAAGCGCCCAAAAATTAAATCTTCAACAATCTCGAACTGGAAACCAAATTTAGATTTGAGTAATGAAGAGCTTCTTAATAGTTTTGGTTTAGTTTCATCAGAACTTTATATCTCACATCTTGCTAAGGCAAATAGCTTCTTATTTGTAAAGGGAGACCCTCCTCCAGCAATAATGGCTGGGCTTAAAAAAGGAGATAGAATTTATGCCATCAATGACAAAATTCTTAAATCCTGGAGTGACGTATTAACTATAATTAAAAACTATAAACCCGAACAGAAAAAGCTCAAATTTGATATTTACAGAGAAGAAAAAAAATTCACCTTTCATATGCAACCTGAAATGACTGAGTACGCAACTCCACAGGGTGGCAGAGTTCAAAGCTACAGAGTTGGATTTGCATCAGCACAAGCGCAAGTATATCCTGAAACTGTTGTAAAAAAAGCTGGTGGCATTATTGCTGCAGGTTTTTTTGGAGTAGAGAGGGCCGTTCACTGGACCAAATTTACGATAATGACTTTTGTTCGCCTAGCTGAAAATAAAGTCTCCACAAAAAATATTGGAGGCGTTCTATCTATAGGTAAAATTGCTAGTATCTCTTACGCTATGGGTATATATCATTTTTTAAAAATGATGGCCATCATCTCAATTAACTTATTTATTCTAAACTTATTACCTATCCCAGTTCTTGATGGCGGACACCTTGTGTTTTTTGGTATTGAGGCGCTGCAAGGCAAGCCACTCAGTCTTAGAAAAATGGAGATGGCTCAAACTTTCGGTATGGTGCTATTACTCTCCTTGATGGTCTTCTCGCTATTTAACGATGTCACAAATTTGTTTTCTGGTATTGGATTTTAATGATTATTCTAACTGTAGAAACTTCCACTCCCACAGGAAGTTTATCTTTAGTAGACACTAAAACACAGGTTGAATTTCATAAATCATGGAGTCGTACCAACAATAAGTCGCAAGCTAAGAACTCACACTCTGAAGCTCTTACAATAATTTTCCAAGAAGCTTTAAATCATTTAAAAGCTTCTCCAAATAAAATTGACCTTCTTGTTTCAACCATTGGACCAGGTAGTTTTACCGGCATTCGCGTAGCTATAAATTTTATAAAAACTTTAAGTTTTACTTGTGACATCCCCATTATACAAGTTAACTCCTTAAAAGCCCTCAGCCTAAATGCGCTATATTCTCCCCAAGCAATATCAACGGTAACATGTCTTCAGAATGCGCAAAAAAATTCAGTTTTCTTTGCGCAATATTCTTTGGATCAAAACAAGGGTCTATGTAGCGAACTGCTGTCTCCTAGACTTATTACCATTCAACAACTCAATGAATCTTCAATTCAACCCACACTTTGCCTAGGCGATGGTCTAAATATTTATTCTGATTTTCTAGACGAAGGAATAAAAAATTCTCTGTTATGCAAACCGCAGCTTAACGCACACCCTCAAACCCCTTTTATTCACCAATATGTTCATAACAATTTGGAATCCTTAAAAAAAATACGCTGGCCAGACCTTTCTCCCCTTTACTTAAAAGGCTCAGAAGCCGAAGAGAATCAAAAGCGAGGGTTATTAAAACCTTTGCCACAATTTTAAAGTAAAGGTTTATGGAACTCAGGCAAAACTATACTCTACGAGGTAATACAAAACCTCAAAGCCATATTATTACCGTCGGTGGCGGTAAGGGTGGTATTGGTAAGTCATTTATCAGTTCCTCAATTGCCATCTTCCTAGCCAACCAAGGGTACCGTACCGTACTTGTTGACCTTGATTTGGGCTGTGCCAATCTTCATACTTATCTTGGTCTCAACAAAATCAACAAAGGTATCTCTAATTTTTTAAATTCTAATGATACCGCTCTAGATAACTATATAATTCCAACTTCATTTCCACAACTGGGTTTAATAACCACCAATGATCCTGATAATTTTGATAGTTCTCAGATCAATATTTTACAAAAAAGTAAGTTGATGTCGGCCTTGTTCAAACTAAAAGCTGATTATATTATTTTTGATTTAAGTGCCGGTACCACCGAAACAACCCTGGATTTTTACTTAATGGGTAACTCCAATATTTTAGTAACTACACCAGAGCCATCAAGTATTGAAAATGCATATCGCTTCTTAAAATCCTCTTTCTATAGAAAACTTAAACGCATTGAAAATCAAATGGGAATAAAAGACACTGTTGCGCATTTAATGAGCAACAAAGAAGCCCTAAATATAAAAAGCCCATATGATCTCTTAAAAGCTATTTACATGAGTGATAAAGAAAAGGGAGAGCAACTTATGAGGAACCTCAGCCAATTCAGTCCTTATTTTATTCTGAATCAAACTCGAAGCCCAAGGGATATTAGCTTAGGCTACTCCATTAAAAGTGTATGTCACAAATATTTTGGTCTTAAAGGGGAATTTCTTGGCCATGTAGATCATGATAATGCTGTCTGGCAATCCTTACGCAATAGAAAGCACCTACTGGTTGAATACCCGCACAGCCAGTTATATGCTCAACTGATGAATATCACACGAGCCATTACTAAAAAAAATGAGTATCTTAATAAAGTGGCTTAAAAAAGATGGGGCAGATCATTGTTTAACGAACAGCAGACATTTTATGATATTCTTGAGATTTCTACCACTTCTAGTGCTGACGAAATCCTAAAGGCCTATTTAAAATCTAAGGAGACTTACTCTACGGATAGTGCTGCTTTATACTCAATGTTCACTAAAGAGGAAGCCTATGAGCTACTAAAACTCGTGGAAGAAGCGTACACAGTTCTAAGCAACCCAATTTCAAGAGAACAGTATGATGCTAAAATTCAACCTCAGCTTAAACAAGAGGAGCTCCCAGATATAAGCTATAACGAAGTCCAAGAACAAAATTGGAAATCTGAAGCGTCTTTTTCCGACACAGCTCACTCTAGTAAAAACCAGCAACTTACTGAAACCGTTCCCGAGGGTTTCAAAAAAACTAAATTTGGGGTATATGAAGTCAAACAGGAAATGGAAGATGAAATCAAAAATGCACAGTTTTTTGATGGGCCTTTCCTACAAAAAATCAGACTCTACAAAAATGTGACAACAGATCAGGTTATCAAAAATATTCGAATCAGTCGTTCCTATTTACAAGCAATAGAGTGTAATGATTACGAAGTTCTGCCCGCCACAGTGTTTATAAGGGGTTTTTTAGTACAATTTTCAAAAATACTAGAACTTGATGAAAAAAAAGTTGCCGGAACCTACCTGGAACTCTATAAATCTACATTAGAATGACATCAGAAACTGAAAATTTTACTATTGAAGAACAACATCAAAACCTTCGTATTGACCTAGTGTTAAATCAAGAGTTTTCAGATATTACCCGTTCACAATTTCAAAAACTCATTACAAATGGTTTTGTAAAAGTAAATAATAAAATAATCAAATCTTCATACAAAACACAAATCGGGGATGCAGTTCAAGTCTCATTTCCAGAACCCCAATCTTCAGAACTCATCCCCTATGATTTTCCTTTAGATATTTTATTTGAAGATGAACACCTATTGGTTATCAACAAACCTGCAAATTTCGTGGTTCACCCAGCCTATGGACACGAACAGGACACCTTAGTCAATGCACTAATCCACCATTACCCTAACTTTCAAGTGGGTATGAATGAAAATAGACCAGGAATTGTTCATCGCCTAGATAAGGACACCAGTGGGGCCCTAGTGGTTGCAAAAGATCACCCAACCCTGCTTCACCTTTCACAACAGTTTAAAGAAAAAACAGTTCATCGAGTCTACTGGGCACTATGTCACGGCCCATTTTACATCAATAAAAAAGATCCTAGACACTATTATGATAAAGATAATAATTCTGATCAATTTACTGTGAATTCTTATTTGGCCCGACACCCAAATGACCGAAAAAGATTTTCTTCACAGCCACTAAATGAAGATCCTCGTTACCAGAGTGGAAAACTAGCCATCACAAGTTTTACTCACCAAGGTATGCTAGAAAATGGCCTTGTTCTTTTTCACTGCCAGTTAAAAACAGGACGAACACATCAGATCAGAATCCACATTTCCGAACTGGGCTGCCCTGTTATAGGCGATGCAACTTATGGTGCTAAAAGAATTAAAAAAACCTATGGGATTAAAGATTTAAATCGCCTAGGACTACATGCTGCTGAGCTTGGTTTTATTCATCCGAAAACAGGTGAACAAATGATGTTTAAAACGCCTTCTCCAGATGATCTAAAATTATTATTTGATAAGTTTTAAAATGCTTAAAACCACATCTTTCACCTGTGAGCCTTCCTAGCTCTAACCCTTTATTAATCTCGGCCAAATGCGAAGCATTTTGCGAGAAAATAAGGCTGAAAAAAATATGATTAAATTAATAGTTACAGCAGCCGCATTCGCCTACACCAATAAACTTACTATAAACACTTATGGGCCATTTGATACAAACGGTTTACATTTAGCTTTCGACCATTTTCTACATAATCAAAAATATGTCCATCACTGTCAGAACTATTAAGAATATACCACTCTACTAAGGCTGGATCTAAAGTCTTAGATTTTTGCTTGGCAACTGATTTTAGTATAGCTGCCCCCGCTGCTACCATAGGCGCAGCCATGGATGTTCCATATGAGTAAGTGTAACTCTGGTGATTGTCTTTTGTATTTATATAAGGAACCGTTGAGTAAACATGTATATCTTGGTTAATAGCCCCTGGTGCAGAAATTTCCAGTAAAGTAGGACTATACAAACTAAAATAGCTAAAATCCCCTGTCTCTGAATCAAAAGAACCCACTGAAACCATACCGTCAAACTCTGTGGAATATATAGAAGGCATCAAATGATAACCTGTTTTTGATATCTCACGATCTAATATCTGATCAGTAGAAGTTATGTTACCCACGGAAGTAACAACAAATACGCCATTTCTAATGGCATCTTGTATGGCATCTTTTACCACAGCATCCGTATCACTAGCTGACCCCACACTCCCGAGTGACATATTAATAATATGAGCTCCATTTTCCACGGCATATCGTATACCAGAAGCGAGCTCAAAAGACCGACCTCCACGGTTCTCTCCGGCTAATACTCGAATGGGCATTATTAAAGTGTTTGTTGGTGAGATACCCACAATACCTAACTGGTTATTTTGCGCAGCTATAATCCCTGCCACATGAGTTCCATGGTAATCTTCATCCATAGTGTCAGAGATATCTTCCTGATAAATAGCATTAAACCCGGCTACACCTTCTGCATCAAACCAAATATTTTCTTTTAAATCTTCATGAGTAAAGTCCACTCCTGTATCAATTACAGCTACAATCACTTTTTCATCTAAATCTAAAGATGGAAAATTCTCTTCACCCATAAGTCTAAAAACACCATCAGCCTTTATGGCTCTTAAATAGGAAAGCTGTTCTCCTATATGTTGATCTTGTACCTGTAATGCCTGAGATTTGTAACGATGACTTTTACCAACACCAACTATACATGGATTAGCATTCACCTCTGCCTCAAAACTTTTTAATGTCATGGTTTTATCTAATTTAAAATAGATATATTGATAATCTGATAGAGTTATTGAAGGGCTTAAAAATAAGCTTTCATCAAAGTCACCTTTTGCTATACAGATGTTACTCACTTTAGCACTTAATTCTGTACCTATTTCTAATTCTTGAAAATTTAATTTTTCCGAAGTGCCTGTTTCTTGAGAAAATAATTGTACTTTCCTTGTTGCAAACACATCATTGTTTTGCATAGTTTTTTGGCTTATCGCTATCTCCTCCGGACAAACTAACTGGGTATACAAAGTGGAATGCAGATCTAGCGAACCAAAACTTTGAGAAGCCTTAAACTCACCTTCACAGGCATTAAATAATACCGGTAAAACAACTAAACCTAATAGAATAATAAAGTAAGACTTCACAAAATACTTATCGGATCTCATTATGAGAACTTTAGACTTTTAGCCATATTTCCTGAAATCAATGCTGATCGTCCGATATTTTCATTTTTGCAATTTCACACATGAAAGCTATATACAAATCTCTTATTCTTTGGGTGATTACATACACCTATAGCCAAAACACCCTATTCTCACTTTGTCTTTTAGCTTTTGGTGGATCATGATCTGGCCACCCTAGGGTCACCGCACAAAGAAGCTCAGTATTGTCTTCTCCCATCAGCTCTTTAACATCAATAAATGCATCTAATTCATCCTTTATCTCTAGTGGCGCACCCATAGTGCATGCACCTAACCCCTCTGCCACTGCTGCAAGATTTAAATTTTGAATAGCCATATAAACACTACCAATACTAGTTAATTTTTTTTCTGTTTCATCATTATTAGAGTAACAGAGCACAACTACAGGCGCTCCACCCAGAGTATAAAAAAATCTCTCTGTAAATTCGTACAATGACGGCTTTAGTCTCTTTTTAAGTATGTCTTTAATACCCTGCCATGATTTTTGTGAATACTCTAAATACTCATTTTTTTTCTCGCCTGTTAGAACAACAAACCTCCAATTTTGCCTATTTTTACCGGAGGGGGCCTCCATAGCAGCCTTCAAAATACGTTCTACCATCAGTCTATCTACTGGCTTATCAGTATATTTTCTAATTGATTTTCTCGTGCGTAATAATTCATAAAATTGATTTTTAAATGTCATAATTCAAACCCTCTGTAAAAAAACTTATCAATTTTCTTTTATCCAGTAATATTATATACTTAATCCCTACGGCTTCAAATAAATTGATCATAAAAGTCATCTGTCAATAGTTTGATCAACTGATACTTACATAACTTATTGATTTTGCAGAGCTATTAAACACATATGTTGGCCTAGATCTTGTAATCTATATGATAAAAGAGGGGAAACGATGGAAAAATTTGGAAGACTATTTATCATAGCGTCATGCATATTTTCAGCAGGCTTAGCATTACATCCACAGCTTAATGAAAGCATCAAACATTTAATGACAAATAATTACCGACAGGTTCTTTCCACGGCTTCAGGTACTATTGTGGATACACACTCATTCACAAAAGTTGTAAAATTAAAAACTAATGAAGGAATATTTTTAGAAATTTATCATGGAAAAAACAATGTTAAACCACTAATTTCTAAAATTAAACTTCCAGACCAAAATGATGGTTATTTTATATTTCAAGGACAGTCTACTAACTTAGCTTTAGATGACCTAGATGGAGATAACAAAAATGAAATCATTGTTCCAAGTTTTGACAGAAATTTAATTGCACACTTAAATGTATATCGCTTTAACGAAATCTCAAAACAATTTGAGCTTTACAACAAAAAGGACTCACAGTAAGTCCTTTTTACTTTCAGAATATTAATAAATTTTTATAACTAAGCAAATCGCTTCTTATGTGCAACTTCAAGCTTCTTACCTAAAATATCTGCGGAAAAAGGTTTAACTATATAATTATCAACACCACTTGCAACAGCTTCTCTCACCTGGTCTAATTCAGACTCTGCTGTTAATAAAACAAATGGAGTTTCTTTATAAGTAGCATTTGCTCTAACTCTTTTTAGAAAATCTAAACCTGTGCAATTTGGCATATTCCAATCAGAAACAATTAAGCCTACTTTACTCTCAGAATTATTAAGCTGTTCCCATGCTTTTGCACCATCCTCTGCCTCAATAAAATCAGAAAAACCCAACGTTTTTAAAGACTTCATAACTATTTTTCTCATTGTTTTCATATCATCAACGACTAAAATTCTTATTTCTGGAGCAAACATTTAATTACCTCTTTTGTTAATCTATTTAATTACCTTACCCTATAAGTTTATCAAACTTTTAATGTATCAAGAACTAGATAAACAAAAAACCAATTTAAGACTAGTAAAACAAAACAACTAAGCTGCTTGGCTTATGTCTAGCTCTGCCTCTTTAATGGTTTTCTTTCTATGTAGTCCAATAACATCAAATAAATGAAAAATATTAATAATATTAATAATACGTTCATTGAATCTAATGGCACCTAAAATAGATTTATTATCAGATAAACCATCATTGATTTCATCATAAACTTTATTTATATCAAGAATGTCTGGAACAACAAATCCTACAAAAATATCCTGTAAATAAAAAACAATAACTTTAAATTCACCACTTAAATTATTTGGCAAACTTAAACCATTTCCACCATCTACTAAATCAACGAGGCAATATAAGTGTAGAGTATTCTCTTTATATGATAATATAGGGGCCCCTACTGAATACTGGATATTTTCTTTTTTAATATTCTCAAGACTATACACTTGACTTAAAGGCAACATATAGTTTGCTTCAGAGTTCAAGCCAACCTCAATGAAATCTGTGTAATTTGCAACTTCCAAAACTTCATCTTCACCTTCATCGACAGTATCTTCATCTAAAGAAATTTGTGCCGCTTCTAAAAGTCCCTTTGTACTCAACACTAAATATAAATCATCACCTTCACCATATGTAACACCTAAAAATACTTCCAGGTCCCTTAAACTATGTTGAAGCTTTTTAACTACAATCTCCTCTACATCTAAAATCTCATTTATTAGCACTACACATTGAGTTTCATCATGTCTTAAAACAATTAAAGAAGTTACATTTTTCAAATCCTTTTTATCTTTACCCACCTTGTTTAAACCTAATATTTCATCAATATGAATAACTGGTAACAGTTTATCATCTTCATATTTTAAAAACATTTTATTATTAGCATACCTCAGGTTCTTCTTAACTTTTTCATCTAGATGAATTACACGATCAATTTCATCTTGTGGAATTGCAAATTTTTTATCTGAAACTGTAACAAATAAAGAATCTAAAATTAATACTGACTTGGGCTTTGGTAAAATCATCTTAAAACTCGTTCCAAAGCCTACCTTGGATTCAGTAATTATTTGACCACCCAGTTTCTTCACTGAGGTCATCACCATGTCCATTCCTACACCCCTGCCTGATATATCAGTAACCGCTGCTGCCGTTGAAAATCCTGGATGGAAAATCATAGAAAGTAGTTTTCTCTTAGACATTTCTGAAATTTCAGCCTCACTAAATGCCCCATTTGATATCAGTTTATTCTTAATAAGTTCTGTGCTAATACCTTTACCATCATCACTGACTTCCACTACAACATTTTCACCCTCTTCATAAGAGCAAATTTTTATTTTCCCTTGTTCAACTTTTTTACCGGAAGCTCTATCTTCAGGACTTTCAATGGCGTGGTCCACTGAGTTTCTAACCATATGAACTAAAGAATTCGTGAGTACTTTGGCAATGGAGTTATCTACCCTGAGTTCATCACCCTCAAATAATAAAGTGGCTTTTTTCCCCGTGTCTCTAGTTACATCACGCACAATTCGTGGTAATGGCTTATAAACATTCCTAAGTGAAACCTTGCGAGTTTCAACAATTAAATTTTGCATCTGAGTGGACACTTTGTTCATTTCATTAAGTGCAGTAGATAAGCTTTCAATACTTTTATTATTAGTAAACTCGATTTGAATATTATTAATCATTTTTACGGCAGTGTTACGAGACACTGTTAGATTACCGCTAAGCTCCATAAAACTGTCTAAAATATCAATACCCACACTAATTTCTTCTTTTTTCACAAGGCTATCTTTACTCTTTTTGCCACCACTAGCTTGTAGCTCAGTATTAACATCAAGAGACTCGGCCGTTTGCACATCATTATTAGTTTTTGAAATATCAAGTAATTTTAGATTTTCAGAAATATCAATTTTTTCTGATTCAACAGCATTTTCCATTAAAAATTTTAAATAATCGTAAGCTTTTAAAAAACCATTTATCAGGTCTACTGTTACCTGTCGCTCTCCTTTTTTAATTTCTGTTGCTAAGTCCTCAAATTTGTGTGCAAATTTTGAAAGTACTTTAAGACCTACACATGATCCCGTACCTTTTATTGTGTGTAGTAGGCGCATAAGATCGTCAATATTACTTAACTCAGTTGGCTCAGTTTCCAGCTGCAAGATAATCTCTTCAATATCTGCTAAAAGGCCCTTAGTATCATCAATAAATCCTTCAATAAGCTCGAGTTCTTCTTCTTTTTCTTCAATAAAGGCAGAAGTCTCTTTATTAATTAGTTGTTTTAAAACTTCTTCGTCCTCTGGCTTATCCAGGAAAGCACAAATTTTTAAATCTATCCCTTCAAGTGCCATTTCTTTAGTTAAATACCCTGAAATGATTGCGAATGGAATCTGACTAAAATCATCAAATATCATTCTTCTAAATTCTAGTCCTTTAGTTCCAGGCATTTCATAATCAGATAGAATAAATATTATTTCTTCACCACAATTATTTAGATGGGCAATAGCTTCTTCTACATTAGTAGCTAAAATAGGAGTAAAACCTAAGTCTAAAACAAAATCAGAGCGCAGCATGAGAACATCTTTCTCATCATCTACACACATAATTTTATACTGACTTAAATCCATAATTTACCTACAGTATTGCTTGTTAAGCAGCCTTGCTCATCCCAATTACCGGCTTTCTAAACACAGTCACTTTTTCATGTCTTTCATTTTCTAGCTCACTATCAATTCCTATTAAGCTCTCGCCATTACCTAAAAATAAACAACCTCCGGGCTTCAAGCTGTTAGTTAAGTTTTGAATAATTTTTTTCTTATTTTCTACGTTTTGATAAATTAAAACGTTCCTACAAAACACAATATCAAACTGACTGATACCATTGGTATCTGTAAATAAATTAAAAGGTTTCACTGTTAAATTTTTCTTGATAAAATCTTTTACTTGGTAGCTTCCATCTTCAATTTGTGTAAAATATTGCATCAATTTCTTAATTGGTAATCCACGTTGTACCTCTAATTGAGTGTAAACACCACTCTCTGTTTTATCTAAAGCAACTGTACTTATATCAGTAGCATTTAACTGAACACGCCAACTTTTTAGTTCAGGAAATTGTTCCTCCAAAATCATAAGAATACTATAAGGTTCTTGGCCCATGGAACAACCTGCACTCCAAATATTTAGTGTTTTAGAGTCCTTATTATTCACAAGAATACTTGGTATAATTTCATCGGCTAGTACCTTAAATGGATGTCCATCTCTATAAAATGACGTCTCATTATTAGTGGCTAAATCAACTAGAAGTTGGTGCATTTCGGAGGTTTTATTTTGTGAATACATAAGTCTTAGTTCAGCAAAATCTTTAGCATCAAAACGAGTACATAAACTTTGCAGACGTCTCTCTAATTGGTAAAAATTCGTATCTGTATACATGATGCCAGTGTGATCATATATATATTTGGCAAAATATTCTAAAATTTTATCGTCCGTCATGCTGCATCCTTTACCATTTCAATTTTTCCAAAAAGAATATCTGGAGTAAATGGTTTTATTATATATTCACTGGCACCTAGTTCTATGGCTTTCTGAAAATATTCTTTTGAACTTTCCGTTGTCATCATAATCACGGGACATTGGTTATCACGAAGTGACGCATATTTTTCCAAAAAACCAGGTCCATCAAGAATCGGCATGTTCCAATCCAAAAGTATATAGTCATACTTCGCGCCTCCAGAAATTAAATCAATCCCTTCTTGTCCGTTTTCAGCATGGAATACTTCATATCCTTGTTCTACAAGCATCTGTTCTGTGAATGAACGTACGACCTTTGAATCATCTATAATTAAAATTTTCATTAGTTTCTCCATTTATATAACTGACTTTTTAATATTTTTTAAAAATTGTCTATTTTCTAAAATTATTTGAAACTCCTTCTTCATCATTTCCCTTAAGCTCTCTTTACCCTGGCTTTTTAACATTTGATCTAAATCTGAATATTGATACATAATGAAATTAATAGACCTGTTTAAAAGTTTCATAGATTGGTGCTTCCTGGAGGCATTTCTTAAAACAGCATTCAGCCGTTCTTCATCTTGTATGGGTTTATCCATTAATGCATATGCACCAAAACTAAGGGCTTCAATACAAGTATCTTTATCTAAGTAGCCACTAAGAAAAACCACTGGCACATCTGGATCAATTTGTTGTATTTCTTCTATCATTTCAATACCCGTCATATTAGGCATTTTAATATCTGATAGAACCACATCGGGTTTTCTCGATTTCAAACTTTTTAATAAATCCATGGCATCAGTAAAAATCACAGTCTCAAACCCAAAGTCTTGAACTAATTCAGAAATTAGTTCTGCAAGATCTGGCTCATCATCCACTACATAAACCAATCCTTGTTTATCAACATCAGGTTTAATCTGATTATCTAATTCTACTTGCTCATTAAGAGGATCAACATTTGCAACACTCTCCTTCTCAACTTTATCTACAACCTTTTCTTCTGCTAACGGATCATAAAACTTAAAATCCATCTGCTCTCCTAGTAGGACAATCTTAGCTGCATCCATACCTTTTAAAAAATAATCTACCAAAATACTCGGAATATTTTTATACTGCTTTCGCTTCTCTAACAGCTCTTCTAAGTGGTGAAATATATTTTGAACCTCTGTTTGCTCAAACATTCCTGCAGCACCTTTTAAACTATGAAATGCCCGAAAAACCGCTGGATAACATTCGTCAAAAACTTCGCTATTTTGATCAATTTTTATTAGAGCGTCTTCAGCTTCATCTAGTGCCTCTTGCGCCTCTTCTCTAAATTCTTCTAATAGGGCTTCATCTTCAGTCATAACTACCCAACCTTTCTACTCATAAACTGCATATTTACTTCATTAATCCATTGTGAAATTTGCTCGGGTGTTAAAATGCGATCTTGCAAAGACCGTTCATAAACAGCCCCTGGCATCCCCCAAACTGTAGCACTTTGTTCATCCTGAATACCCACTTGTACATTATACTGTTTCATGGCCTCAACACCTCTATAACCATCTTCACCCATACCTGTGAGAATAAAAGCCATTGTACTTTCTTTATAAGTTTTTGCCATTGATTCAAATAGGTAATCCACTGCTGGACGCACAAAGTGTAGCTTTTCTTTTTGATTCATTTTTAAAACATAGTTGTTATTAATACTTAATACCTCCATATGGAAATCACCAGGTGCAATGTAAGCTGTATTATTTTTTACAACTTCTCCATCTTCACCTTCTTTCACTTCGTAAGATGATAACCCATCGAGCATTCCAGCTAACTGCTTTGTAAAAAGTTTTGGCATATGTTGAGCTATTAATATTGGAATAAAATTATTTGCTGAAAAGCTTTTAAAAATAGTTTTTAGTGTTTCAGGACCTCCTGTGGAAGAACCAATGCCTATTGCTTTTGGGTACCTTAAAATATTCTGCTGACTCTTTATTCTCCCAATAGTATTCATTGTTGAACTTAAATTAACCGGCGACTTTGATTTAAACTGAATAATTTTTGGTACTAACTCACTTTTTAACACTTTTATACTCTCATCAAAATCTGCTGCACCAATATTAGACTTAGTTAAAAAATCATCAGCACCGCTGGATAATGCATCAAAAGTTATATTCGCACCACGAACACTTACAGATGAAAAAATCAAAATACGAATATCTTTATTAAATTTACGTATTTCCTTAATTGTTGCCAAACCATCCATTACTGGCATCTCCAGATCCAACGTTATTAGATCTGGAGAAAACTGTTTAATACGTTCAATTGCAATTTTACCATTTGGTGCAGAACCAACAACCTCAATGGACGGTTCGTTCTCCAGCGCCATAGAAATAGCTTTACGATAAACAACTGAATCATCAACAACTAATACTTTAAACATCATTTTTTCCCTAATTAATTATTTAGCTTTTGTACTAAATCATTTAAGTTTGTAGCAATACCTTGTAAAACTTCTGCAGAACTTTTTATTTCACCAGAACTAATTTCTGTTCCTTTAGCCATATCAACTACTTTGCTTACATTAACAGTAATTCCCTGAACTGCTGTTGCAGAATCAGAAACAATTCTTGTAACTTCATTTGTAGTTGCTGACTGTTCCTCTACGGCAGCTGCTATTGTATTTGAAATACCACTTAAGTTATCTATTGATGAAGAAATCTTAGCAATAGATTCAACAGCTCCGGTAGAATCCGCTTGAATACTTTCAATTTTTGATGTGATTTCTTCTGTGGCTTTTGCTGTTTCTTTAGCTAATTCCTTAACCTCATTCGCAACAACTGCAAAACCCTTACCTGCTTCACCAGCTCTTGCTGCTTCAATAGTTGCATTTAGAGCCAATAAATTAGTTTGTTGAGCTATGGAAGAGATTACCTTAATTACGTTTCCTACATCTGTACTGCTCTCACCAAGGTCAGAAATAATTTTGTTAGCAGCATGAGCTAGCTTAATTGACTCTGCTGTTTGAGACGAGGATTCATTAGTTTGCTTGGAAATTTCTTTTATGGAACTGACCATTTCTTCCATATTTGTTGCCACTGTATTAATTCCAGAAGCTACTTCTTCAGAATTAGTTGCAGCAGTAGTGGACTGAGATGTAGTATCAACCGATGCTTCTGATAATGAATCAGATAATAAACTGAGGCCCTGAGCCGAATCAACAAGCTTGCCACTTGTTTCCGTTAATGCTTCCATCAAAGCCACTTTTTCTGTAATCACCGACCATGTTACCATTGGCCCAATGTACTCTTGATTAGCATTAAACAAAGGGGATACTAACAAGTCTAATGTTTCACCACCTAAGGAAATCTTAGCATTTCTCGGTAAATTAGTATGATCTGCAAGTATATCTCTTTGAAATTTAGGATTTTTATGAAATTTATCTATGGAAGAACCCACAATCTGATCCACTGGCATAGGTAAATGCTTTTGCAGTTCTCCTAAAACATCTCTGGATTTTTTATTCAAATAATTAATATTGTTATCTAAGTCTGTTGACATGATATTAACAGGACAAAACTCAATCATTTGCCTCATTCTTACCTGCTCATCTTCTAAAACTTTTTTATCCGTTATATCAAACCAATTTACAATATATCCATTTACAGAATTATTTGATCTAACAACCTCAATGTTCAACTCCAGAATTCTACCAGCAAATGTAATTTCTGATTTCATGGGAAAATTTGATTCGTTTGATAACATTTTTCGTATAGCCGTTTTTTTACTGCCATGAAAAGCATCTATATTTATTCCCATTATTTGATCAAGAGTCAGATCAAATTCTGATTTCACTGCATCAGCTAATCCCTTTAATGCTTCTTCAGCGTATTTATTCATAAATACTAAATTAAAATCTGTATCTGCATAAAATACATTAGTAGATATACAGTTCAACATTTGAAAATAATCTAATTTTTGTTCATTCTCTTCTTTTAAAGCTTCCACACCCATTATTCTTCCCCTTATTATTTTTTAATTCTGTTGATCATTATTATTATTCATTAACCTGTTTATATCTAATATAATTAATAGCCTGTCTTCGAGCTTGTAAACCCCGCTCACATACTGCGCTATTTTTCGACTAATTGTGTCCGGCGTTTGTTGAAAATCTTGTTTTTCTAAATCTTGTACATCACATATTTTATCTACCATAAATGAGATCAGTTGATCTTCATGACGTACAATAACGTTCATGTTTTCTTCAGTAGATTTTTCTTCTAAGCCAAAAAGAGTTCGTAAGGATAAACCTGTTACAATTTGTCCGCGTAAATTAATTAATCCCTTTACATAGTTGTCAGAAAGAGGAACCTTTGTTATTTTTTGCGGTTTAATTATTTCCTGTATGTTTAAAACAGAAATACCAAAGAAATCTTGACCAATTTTAAACTCACACACTTGTAATGTATCTGCTGATACATCTATGTTTTCTGCTGCACTCATAGTTTACCCTGCCTTTTGCAATACACTATTGATTGCTGATATAATGTCTTCTTTCTTAAATTTCTCTAAATAATATTTAAATCCACTGTCCTTTCCACGTTGAATATCTTTATCAGAAAACTTAGTGGTCACGGCAATCATTGGGATATGTTTTGTAGCTTCTGTATTTTTAATCTCACATGCCATATCAAAACCATTCATATTAGGCATTTCAATATCTGAAACTACTACATCAATTGCTGAATTTTCTTTAAGTTTCAAAAGCCCATCTTGGCCATCAATGGCTTCAATGACTGTAAAACCATTATCTTTAAGTAGTTCAACTCCCATTTTTCTAAACATAGGGCTATCCTCAACAACTAAAATGCTCTCTTTTCTTTTCTCACTTACAATATCTTTTTGGTTTTGCTTAGTAAATTCCTGGCTATCAATCATCGAATATATATCTAATACAGTAACTGCTCTTTTATTATGAAAGAATGATCCTAGAATATTATTCTGGTCTACTACAGAGCTATCTACATTTGTTTCTAACTCTAAAATATCAAGAATGTTTTCAACAACAAAGCCATATAATTTCTTATGTAAGTTAACCACAAAAACATTATAGACCTTATTTTTTCGAAGTTCTTTCTCCTTCATATTTATTTGTTCATCTGTAAATATAAGAGGCATAATACCCCCTCTATAATGTACTACTTTTTGTGACCCAATCATCTCAACCTGAGTTGAGTCGAATTCTTCTAACCGATTCACCAACACTAGTGGGATAGCATATATAGATTCAGAATGTCTTTCTAAATTAAATAGTAAAAAAGACTGTGTATCGGTTAAAGCATTTTTAGAATCATTTAGATCTACATCTTCTTTATTTGTTCCAGACTGTAGTTGACTAGCTTGTGCTACCCCTAAAATATCAAGGATCAATGCTACAGAACCATCGCCCATTATTGTAGCTCCAGCAAAAACACTTTCTTTTTTATTGTGAAACCCTATGGACTTCACAACAATTTCTTGTGTGTCTAGAATGTCATCAACATGTATACCGTAAACACGCCCTTCAGTGTTTACAATAACAATATTTTTACACGCGAAATTGTCTTCTTGAACTTCTTCTAAAGTTTCATTTTCCTGTCCTAATTGAAGTAAATCATTTAAACGAATTATAGGTATCAATTCACTTCTTAAACGTAAAAATTCAGAGTCACATGCATATTCAATTGATTGTTTAGATGAATCATCAATTCTAACAAGCTCAAGTATACTATTTTGAGGAATTGCAAAAAATTCCTCTTGACCCTTTACAATTAGAGCAGGAATTATTGCTAATGTTAGTGGAATTTTAAGTGTTAAAGTTGTGCCCACCCCTGCCACAGAGTCTATATCAACATGTCCACCAATTTTCTCCACATTGTTCTTAACAACATCCATTCCAACACCACGCCCTGAAATACTTGTAACTTTTTCTGCTGTAGATAAGCCTGGATGAAATATTAATTTTTGAAGTTGTTTGTTGGTCATGTTACTTAACTCTTCACTACTACAAACACCACTGCTTAGAGCTTTAGCCTTAATCTTATCAAGAGATAAGCCTTTTCCATTATCTTTTATCTCAATAACAACCTGTCCACTTTCGTGATAGGCCTTAACCTCAAGTAAACCAAGTTCTTTTTTACCCGCCTTTACCCTATCTTCAGGGAGCTCAATGCCGTGATCTACAGAGTTTCTTATTATGTGAGTCATTGGATCTTTAATTGCTTCTAATAAAGTTTTATCAAGCTCTGTTTCTTTTCCATAAATTCTTAATTCCACTTTTTTATTATTCTGCTTAGCAATATCTCTCACCAATCGCTCAAATTTATTTAGAACCATTCCAACAGGCTGCATTCTAGTGGTCATAATATCAGATTGTAGTTCTGTTGTAATAATGTCTAATTGTGATGCTAAACGAATTAAATCTTGATCATCATTTTCTGTGGCAAATTGTAAAATTTGATTTCTGTTTAATACAAGTTCTCCGGCTACATTCATAATTTTGTCTAATAAACTTACATTTACCCTTACCACACTATCTAAAACCTTAGAACCGGCATTTTTTTTCTTGGTAATATTGTCTGTCACTTTTCCTTCATCCAAATCAATCAAAACTTCAGGTTCTACAAGATCTACTGAAACAGCTTCCTTAACTTCAGGCTCTACTGCTTTTTCTACTGCAAGATTTACCTCAGGTAAAACGACCTCTTTTTCAAATTCCACAACTGGTGCCGTGTCGCTATTTACAACCTCTTCCATACTTAAGTCTGTTTTCGACAATTTTTCAGATAAAACTAAGTCACTACTTAATGTAAACCCAAATTTTTCACTTAATGTTTCCATCTGTTTAATTGCAGATTCTACATCACCTTCAGGTTCTTTAGATGTACTTTCAATGGTACTGAGATAGCTTTGGATTAAGTCAGTACCTTCCAAAAGAATATCTACTTTATTAGAAGTGAGTTTTTCTCCATCATCTCTAATAGCTCCAAGCAAATTTTCTAAAATATGTGTTATTTTTTCTAATTTAGAGTACTGAAAAAAACAAGAGCTACCTTTGATTGTGTGCATTGCTCTATAAATTTCATTTACAAGGTCTTCATTATTTGGGTCTTTCTCTAACACAGTAAGGGACTGTATGATTGTTGTTATACCTTCGTTAGACTCAACTAAAAAGTCTTTAACTATTTGGGACAGTTCATCTTCTTTGCTCATAAGTTCACGATTCCTTTTAAAATATAGCTACACTAGCTTAACAATATTTTCGGCAAACCTGTGGGATATCTGAACGTTTTCATTTAAACATGTTCAAAAGTCCATGTGCTGTCTACCACGTTATTGCAATTACATAGATAATTATAATCAACCTCAACTTTCGTCACACTAATAGTGCCAGTAGCTTGTTTTTAGAATTAGGATTTAGGATAATTATAGTACGTAATATTTTTAACCAACAAAGGGATTATTTTTGGAATTTAAAAATGAAAAAAAGGGAAATATTCTAGTGATCACCATGCCGCCTTTGCATCAAGATGACTCTTTAAAAAAATTTATTTCCAGTTCAAAGCAATGGCTACTTGATGACTGTGATTTATATCTCTTTAATTTTGAAGGCACCTCTTCCTTAGACCAAGAAATATCAAGAGAATTTAGCCTTTTTAGAAATAAAATTCTAAAAAATTCAAAAGAACTATACTCTATTAATGTATCAGCTATATTAGAAAATGAATTTAAACAAAAAGCTATTGTGGACATATTTAAGCCCGTAAAAGACTTAAACCAAGTGATACAAAGAGCAAACCACTTAAAGAGCAAAGGATAAAGCATGCCAGAAAATAAAGTTCCAAAAATTGACCCTGAATTTCTAAACCCATTTATTGCAGCAACAAAGATGACCTTGGAAACTCAAGCAAACACTGCTCTTACACCAGAAAAAGCCTATGTTAAAAAGGATAAAACCTTAGAGTCTACTACTGAAATTGCAGGAATTATTAACCTTACCTGCGAACAATTTCAAGGAAGCATCGCTCTTTGTTTTCCAGCTAAAGTATTCCTAAAAATCTATGAAAACATGGTTGACGAGGTTATCGATACAATCGATGAAGATGTTGCCGATTGTGCTGGAGAATTATTAAATATTATTTTTGGCAATGCAAAAACCACACTTATGGCTAAAGGCTACAAACTAGAAAGAGCTATTCCTACTGTTCTAATCGGTGAAAAGCTACAAGTTCAGTTTCGAAGCCCTTATCCGGCAATTGTATTACCATTTAGAACAGAAGCAGGAAGTTTTGACGTTGAAATCCTAGTGGAACACGGAGACTAAAACAGATTATGTCTGAATCAACAAACAATATGACTATTCTTGGCTTAGCTCTTTCTGAAGAGGTCCATGCTTTGTTAAAATCTATCTGTTCTAACTGTGAATTTAAACTTATAACCAATGAAGAACAGTTCGAAGAAGAATTTGACGATTTTGACGACAGTCATTTTGCTGTTGTTGTTTGCTCTACTCAAATGGGAAACTCATTTGCATATGAAGCAGCACAAATTTTAAGAAATCAATGCCCTAGAACGCCCTCATTTTTCATCACATTCAATCGCGAAAGTTATGAACCCAAAATTTTAGAAAAAAATGGATATTCTGATACATTTCTACTGCCACTGGATAAAGATATGGTATCTAAGGCTCTTATTGAATGCCTCAGCCCCGAAGCTCTTTCTGCAAGAAGTTTTAGGAGCGTAAAAGTAATGGATTTAAAACCCGATACCTCTTTAAGTTTTGATACATTTGTTTTTCTTCCGCTTAATCAAAAATACGTAAAGCTATCCAATAAAGACCAGTCTCTTAGTGAAAAAAAATTTCAAAAACTACAAGACCAAAATGCAAACGATCTTTTTATCGAACAAAAAGACATGGGTGCGTTTTATGACTACACTGCTGAAAACTTAAAAGACCTTGCACAGGGTACTGGACCACTCAGTGAAACTGAGCGAGAGGAAAAATTACAAGGAGCCGTAAGAGGTTTATTTAACGACATCTTTGATAAATCTACAAAATCTGACTTTGAGACTGGTAAAGAGATGCTTTCAAATTGCCAAAATATTGTTTCTACTTATATTACTGGTGACTCGGGAAGTAATTGGTATAATCAACTCATTCATACTATTGGTGGATCTGGCGGCGGCTACAGCCACTCATCAAACGTATCTACATATGCGGCCATGTTTGCCATGGGTCTAGGACACGAAGCTCCTGAGGATCTAGCAATGAGTGGTTTTTTACATGATATTTCCCTCGCCGACTTCCCTGAAGAGTATTTAAACAAACCAGATAGCGAGTGGCCAGAGGACTTGCTTAAAAAATACCATCAGCACCCTCTAGATTCTGTAAACTTAGTGAAGTCACGAAAAATGATTCTTACTGAGAACGTAGAAAAGGCAATTCTACAACACCATGAAATGTTTTCAGGAAAAGGTTTTCCTAAAGCCATGCCAGGAATGAAAATAAGTGAAGATGCTCAAATCCTATCTTTTGCGGATCAGTTTGATGAACTAACCACTAAAAGCATCGGAAATAAAGCCTTTACACCCACTGAAGCTTGCGATGAAATTGAAAAAAATGGCTCCATATCACCTGTATTGCTGCGACGCATTAAAAAGTTACTTATTAATCCTCAGTAACATCTTGACCTAAAGGATCCATAGAAGATACTTCTAGCATCTATGGTTAGATTCGTTCTCATATTCGTATGCTTAGGCTGTCTGTTGATGCTTGTTGGTTGCCACAACAATTCAAGATTAAATAATTACAAATTTGAATACTGTCCCGCAAAAATGGCAACCGCAATACCAGTTGCTGGTGACCCCAAAAGTAAAGTTGATAAAAAATTAGAAAAAAAGATTCTAGGCTCCTCAACAATACTTCCGGGTCAATATCAATATAATGGAACTGAAACCATTATCACTTCTGGAAAGGGTAAGGATCTCTTTATACTTCAAGCTCAAGAAAATTGGGTTACTCGTAAATCTACGAAAGAAAAGATTTTAAATAGCTACGTAAAGTGCGTTCGTGGAGCAGAAAAATATAGAAAAAATGGGTTTGATATTACTTACTCTGAAATGTCAAAAATGGATATCACTGGTAAATTACATAAAGTTTCTGCTTTTAGAAATTATCAAATTATCTTTGGATCCTCTCCTCAAGGTGCCGAAGTCTCTTATACTCCCAGCGAAGATGAGAATAAATCTATTGAGTCTCCAAAGGATTATTATCAGAAAAAGCAATCTGTCGATAACTATGAATACAGCTTCTATCAAACTGATAAGGCCAAAACTGAATCTGGATACGAATTAAGAAGCCAGTTTTCTCACAATGAATTCACCATTACCACACGAGTGAAGTTCATTCTCGTTCCATAGTTTATAGTTATTATTTTAAATGAAATTCCAAGTCTTTGATGCGCTTAAGAAAAACATATAGGTTTATGTATGGGTGGCTTTGAGGTGTGAGACTCCCATTTGGCACCGTTCCATCCATGGGAGATCGGGCCTATGGCGGCCCGAGCCTGCCAATTCCCCCACGTCGTGTGGGGGAATCTGTTGAAGAAAAAGAAATCTGTAGTTACCTGAATAAATTTAACTACCTATAGATTCTTCAACACGATGTTGAAGAATTTCGGGTTTCAGGGGCGGCAAGTCCCTGATCTCCCATGGATGGAAAGCTATCAACTTTGCACTAAAAACTCAAAAATAAATTATCAACACTTCTATTGCTTATGAGTTTGAGATCTTTCAGGTTTATATATCAGAAAGAATTTTATAACAGAAATTTTATTTTTTCTTCTTCAAATCTCTCCAAGACTTACCCTTACGAGCAGCCCTATTTAGCTGAAAGCGGCGAACAGCATTTGTATGATCACGGTAATTCTTAGAAAAAACATGCGTCCCTTGATTACGACTAACGAAGTATAAAAAATCAGTGGGCTCTGGCTGTAAGGCCGCTAAAAGAGCCTCCTTGCCAGGATTTGCAATAGGGCCAACAGGTAACCCTCGAAAAGTATACGTATTGTACTTATTTGGTTCGCGCAGATCCTTCTTCCTTATATTTTTTGTCATCACCCCAGTTTTATCTAATATCCCATAAATTACAGTTGGATCTGTTTGCAAACGCATCTTCTTGTTAAGCCTATTGTGAAAAACAGAAGAAATTATTGGCCGTTCCTCTGCAGCACCAGTTTCCTTTTCAATTATACTTGCTAAGGTAACTATTGAATGCCTATTTGGTAAAATTGCTAAATCTACCTGAAATCTATTTTCATTTCTAATTTTCTTGTATGTCTTTAAAAACCTTTGGACCATAGTCGATATTATTTTTTTAGGCTTTTCAAATTTTGTAAATTTGTAAGTATCAGGAAACAAATACCCCTCAAGGCTTTTTTGTTGTTTTCCCAATAGCTCTTTAATATATTTAGAGTCATAACAAAGATTTAAAAAAATATTTTTTTTAACAAAACCTTTTGAATCTAATAGCTCTGCCATTTCATATATATTAAATCCCTCAGGAAAAGTAATTGATCTAGCTATACTTTTTCCAGATTTAAAAATATTTAGAATTTGCCCAGGCATCAATCCTCTATTTAACTCATATTCACCTATTCTTAATGACTGAGAAGCTCCCATTATCTTTACGAAGACTTTAAACTCAGTGGTCGTTAATATCAAATTCTGATTTTTAAGGCCTCGAGCAATCTGACTTACTCCCATCCCTGGCTTAATTTCAAAGATTAATTTATTATCAGCTAAACCACTTGAGTAAGTTAAAAAATAAAAACCACGACCCAAAAGAAAAAGTAAAGCTAACAAACATATAAAAATTATTTTCTTCATCAATAACCTAGTCCGGGAAAAGTTTTACTGGCATCAAATGTTCCATGATCTTCTAATGAGGCCACGGGTACCGTACAGTAATTAACAGCAAAATGAGCCGATGGACGATCATTTCCTGATTTACCCCTTCCACCAAAAGGCAGTTTAGAACTCGCTCCATTAGTGGTCCTATTCCAGTTCAACAGCCCTACTTTTAACTCTTCTAGAGCTTTTTGGAATATTGCTTTATCAGATGTAAAAATAGCTGAAACAAGACCATAGCCTCCCATATTTGAAATCTTAAAAGACTCTTCAAGCTCTTGAGTAGAGTAAACGGCAACATTAGGTCCAAAAATTTCATTATTTTGATAGACTGATTTTTCGTCCACCTGTTTCACCAAGTTAATACTAGGAGATATATAGTAACCCTCCCTTTCAAGCTCAAGAGCTTTACCGCGCATCAAACTTTCAGCGCCCTCTCTAACTGCAATTTCTTGAAATCTAATATATTTTTCACGAGATTCAGCACTAATTAATGGACCCATAAAAGGAGATTCACTCCAATGACCCACTTTAATTTTTTTTGCCGCAGAGTGAAACTTATCTAGAAACTCTTCTTTAATAGCTTCATGTAGTACAACCTTTGATGTACATGAACATCTTTGCCCACTAGTTAAATATGAACCCACAAGGGTTTCATACACAGCTTTTTCTAAATCAGCATCATTCCAAACAATAGTAGTGTTTTTTCCCCCCATTTCTAAGGCCAATATTTTCCAATGTTGCGATAGAGTATCTTGTTTAATTTTTAATCCAACATCATAAGATCCTGTAAACAACACCCCGTCGATATTCAAATCAGAAACTAACCGTTTACCCGTTTCCACCGTACCTTGTACTAGGTTAAACACACCTTCTGGAAATCCAGCATCATGGAAACATTGTGCCATTAGCTGACCTGTTAATGGTGTTTTTTCTGAAGGCTTAAATATGACTGTATTTCCTGTAAGTAAAGCTGGAACGATATGTCCATTTGCCAAGTGTCCTGGGAAATTAAACGGTCCAATAACAGCCATCACACCTCGGGAAACAAAGCGAATGACACCATCAACATTAGGCAAAGCTTCTTTATGAGTCACTGTTTGCACAAGTTCCATAGAGTGATTCACCGTGATGTCGATTTTTCCAATCATAGCATTGACTTCACCTGTGGATTCCCAAAGAGGCTTCCCTGTCTCTCGCGAAATCGACTGGGCGATCAAATCAATATTTTTTTTATATTCTTCTTTTAACTTAAGTAATAAATTCTTTCTTTCTTCATATGAGGTTCTCTTCCATTTTTTATAAGCAAAGTTTGCTGATTCAATGGCCTCACCAACATGTGAATACTGAACCTTGCCCTGATAAACATGGTCTTTTAAATCTCCAGGACTTGCATTACTAATTTCTTCTTCTGGAGATTGAGGAACTAAAAATTTTCCATTTATATAGTCACCTAGGTATTCAATATTTTTAATTTCCATTTTTTATCCTTTTTAACGATTACATATTTAAAGTTGATAAATATTTACTTGCTCACTTTCCTTAATAGACAACATCTGTTTTGTGGCATTAGGTAAGTTTACCTTATTGCTTTTAATTTCAAAATTACTCAAACAACATTTAAACTCATCTCCATCTATTACGGATACTAACCCCATTCCACAACTTTCAGACACGCCATCATTAGATACATACAAAGACTGAACTTCCTTTGCAATTTTATTATCATTCTTGCCCACAGAGTAATGGGGCCCACCATCAAATGGATCCACTTCATCATGATATGAGAAACCTAAGCCCTTCAACATCTTTAAAGCAGGAACAGTTTCCTTCCCTACTTGCGCTAATGCAAGTCGAGCCTTAGCATCCAGTAAACATACGTAAATATCTTCTTGCGGAAATAAACTACGAATAAATTCTTTGTTTTTTTCAGTAAGAGCATCTGCCTCTTTATAAGGAATACCTGTAAATCTTCTCCCTAATGACTCCCAAAAATCACTGCGCCCATCTGGAAGCAAAGGTGGCGCCATTTCTGCTAATAGTTTCGATTCAAAAAAATCAGGGAAATGTCGAATATACATAAATCGAGCTAAACTAATTAACTTACCAATTTTTTCAGGCCTTCTTCTATAAGCCTTATCAACTATTAACCCCCCAATTTCTGAAGGACCATTAGTGTCTATCCTAAGTCTTAATATTTGGTGAATAAAGCCTATGCTTAAATCAGGGCTAAAATGCTCTCTTTTAAGCACCTTGAAACTATAACATGGTTTATCTTTTGTGCCTTTTTTAGCTTTAATTTGTGAACACGCAACCACTCCGCCTGTTTCAATATCTTCACCAACAAATAAGAACATAGCATCTTCTTTTGCTACATCTCCCTTAAAAGAGGAAATACTCAATTCTATTTTATCTTTAATGACAATCTCTTCTGCAGGCAAACTTAATAATGTAAACTGCTTTGCTAATGACAACAGTGAAGCTAGATCATTACGTCTTACAGACCTTACTATAAAACTCATTCACAAACTCCTCTTAAAAAAACCTCATAAATTGCTCTAGATTGAGATAATGTTTTTATATTCACACATTCATTGGGTTCATATATATTGCCCATAGCTATTCCAGCCCCAAACGCTACTGCTTCAATACCTCTTCGATTTAAAACATTAGCCTCAGAGCAACGAGAGCTCTTAGAAGTTGCAAGAGGCCCTGGCAAGCACTCTACCAGCTCTAATGATTTTTTAACAAAATGGTTTTCTAAAGATAAACTATAAGAGGGTTTGTAATCCATAATTCTTAATGTGGCGTTTTGCTCATCACAAGTAACTTTAATCTGCTGAATCCAACTTGAATACAACGTCTCACTGATAGAGGGCGGAATTCGACAGCTTCCATGTAATCTTATATAGTTATCATTTTTCTTTGCACGCCCGATATTAATTGTTGGATAGTTAGGTTCAAAACCTTCACAGCTATGATTTTTAAAATCCATTTGTAGCTTTTTAATAGCATCATAAATACCAAGTAATCTCTCTGTAACGGACTCTTTAATACATCCATCAACCTCTAGCTCAATATATGCCCGTTCTGGAACTATATTAAAGTGGCTCCCTCCATCTAAATCAACAAGAAGTAAACCTTTTGGTAATTGCCCCAAGTATTCAAACATTTTGTGTATAGCGTTCTCATCCCAATCGGGACTCAATGGATGAGCAACTTTACCCTGAAACAAACGACTTTGTGTCTCAAAATTTTCACTATTCAGACTCTTATTTAATTGTACCATCTCTTCATCAGCATATGGGATTGTAATTTCGATATTAACCAAACCAATACTTGAACAAATAAAGTCATTGGAAGATGGTTCCGCAACTAAGGCATAAGTAAAATTATTTTTATTGTGTTGTAAAAATCTTTTAATACCTTCCATTCCGGACTCACGACCATAACTACCTAACAAAGTTACAAGAATAGGCTCACCATTATCTTTTAAACTTTTCATTGCGAGCAGCTTACATAAAAAATCAATTTTTCCGGTTGCCGCACCTAATCCATATATACTGTCACCACTCAAACTCGCGTTAAAAGGATTAAACTCAGTTTTATCCCATAAAGAATATACTCCAGGATCTACTGTATCTAAGTGACTCACAAAAAGAACATTACTTTTACTCTCTAATAGCTTGTCACTCACTATAATGTTTCTTTGAACTACCCCATCAATTAAGCCTTCCTGAATTTCTGTGAGAAACCCAAAAGACCTAGCTAAATCATTAAAGTAATCCACAATTTCTACAGTACCCTGAGAAACAGAACTATCTATGGAAATTATTTTTTTTGCAAATTCAAAAAAACTGCTCAAGAAAACCCCTGTAAGGACTTCTCAATTACTTTCCTTGCAATTTGAATTTCATGTGAAGTTAATGTTGCCGGGAGTAAAAATCTTACTCTGAAGGGACCTCGGCCACAGCCAAAAGCAATCAGACCATTTTTATACAAAGCCTTCAGTAACCCCAACATCTTTTCTTTACTGCCATCAAGGGGGGTCATAGCCACCATAAGCCCAAGACCCTCTACATCTTGAATTAAACCCTTACATGTTGTTTCCTTTAAATCTTGCAACATACTTACAAACTCATTATGCAGCTTTACCACTCTTCCATCTTTACCCATATAATTATGAGTCTCAAGATAGTTTAATACCGCAAGTCCTGAACTCAATCCAACAGTTGATCCCGCAAACGTCCCAGCAATTAAACCTGGTTTAGGGTTTAATTCATCTGTATATAAAGTGGCCGCACCTTGAAGTGTTTTAGCGATAGTACAAATATCTATATATTCACCTAACCCTAGAGTTTCAAAAGCGAAGAATTCACCTGTGCGACAAAATGTTTGAATTTCGTCCGCCCAAACAGGAACCTTATGCTCTTTGCACAAGTCTAAAAGAGGTACGAAAAACTCTCTTGGTGCTACCTTAAACCCACCTTCCCCCTGAAGAGGCTCAAACATAAACCCACAAATATCACCTTTGTGCTTTTCCAAATGTTCTTTTAAAATACTCACTGAGTTTTCTATACTTTTAGGGTTATCCTTATCATAAAAGGGAACTCTTAAAATTTCATTATACCTTGGTAATCCCACTCTCATAGTGTCATTATCGGTAACTTCAGCCATCATGGTGGTACGACCAGCAAATGCAGCGTCCATAGCAATTAACATTCTCGATCCATTCGTTTTTTGACGACACATTTTTAAAGCATTTTCATTAGCCATAGAACCTGAAGTAGTTAACCATGAATGGTTTAATGCGCTATTTTTATTTGCCAAACTCACTAACTTTCTCTGTAAAAAAATCATCTCCTTGCTTGGCTGTAAATTCCCTTGCATAGTCACATCCTGCAGGCTGCCCTTTAAAGATGCTTTTATTATTTCTGGATGAGAATGTCCCAAAATATTAATACCTATGCCATTTATTAAATCTAATTTAATACTTCCATCTTCGAGCTCCACAAGGGCGCCCTTACCACTTCCTGAACCAATGTACGGATAAAACATTGGTCGTCCTCTGTTACCTTCATATTCTTTTATCAATAAGCCGATTTCATCCCCTAGAATAGCTGAGGGTTCTTTAATATCATTAATATCTTCAGTAAGAGTGGATATTTTTTCCACTAAATTATCTATCTGAATTTCAAGCTCCGCTGAGGATGAAATCTTTTTCCCATATAAATTTGTCATAATCGCTCCTTGTTATTTCTTAGTGGACATTTCAATGTGCAATCACTTAATATGAATCACATATGAAAACATGTAAATATATAAAACTTCGACTTTTTTTTGTAGCGATTTATCTTATCTCTTTTCCTATATTTGCTCAAGAAATAGAGAAGGAAATATCAGTTTCTCAACCTAAGGATCATTTTTATTCTGGAATCCAGTTTTACCAAAAAAATGAGTTTCAGAAAGCCTTTAATAGCTTTGAGTTAGGGCTAAGTGCGGCTCCAAATCACCCTGAATTACTTTTTAACTTTGGACTTAGCGCAGAAAAACTCAAGAAACTTGGTCTTTCTATTGGCGCGTGGCGAAAAGCTGTGTTGCTAGACTCTAGCCTCATGAAGAAATCTCAAGTTTTCGAAAAAGTTAATAATGACTTACAAAAAAAATACAAGCTACTACCTTTTAAAGACCCTATAACCAAAGCAAATCGGCTTTTTTTAAATAAACTCCACATACAGCTTCTAATTGGCCTCCTTCTTTTAGTTAGTTTTTACTTTGGGCACCGTGTAATTAGGTTTTTGGCCCAGCAAAAAGAGGCTTATCTTAATAATAATCCACTACCAAAAATTTTAGCAAAAGATATCTATACCACCTTGCTGTTTGTTCTTCTTCTCAGTTTTGCCGGCTTAAAAATAGCCTTTATTACCTCAAACAAAGCTACTGTAATTACGGCCTCCACCACTTTAAAATCAGCTCCCTCGAAAGACAGTTCTACCCTTCTTGAGGTTTATGAGAGTCAAAACCTAATATTAAAAAAGGAGGTCTCTCCTTGGGTTCAAGTTGAGCTTCCTCAGGGACTTAAAGGATGGGTATTAAAGAAAAATTTATTTCAACATTGGGAGAATCCTTTATGGTAAATTACTTATGGGACAATATTTTCAACCCAGATGCAAAAGAAAAACAACACGTCAAAAAACTTAGAGACTGTTTTTTGTTTAGCTCTTTAACAACTAAAGAGATTCTCTTTCTAAAGGACATTGTCCACATTAGAAAATTTAACATTGCTGAGAATATTTTTAAACAAGGAGAAATGGGTGTCGCTTTATATATTCTAGCTAAGGGAAATGTTGATATATTTGTGGAAGACATTGACCTTATAACAAAAGAATCAAAAGAAATTTTTGTAACACGGCTAAAGCAAGGTGATTTTTTTGGAGAAATTGCTCTTGCAGAAAAGGACAATGTAAGAACGGCAACAGCAAAAGCATCTACGGAAGTCCAACTCATAGGCCTGTCTAAACCTGACTTACTTGAAATCACTGAAAGAAGCCCTTCCATGGGTGTTAAAATACTACTTCAACTAGGTGAGGTTTTAGGGAAACGTTTAAAACAAACTGGTTATAAAATTGAAGAATTAAGAAAAGAAATGAAAACGCTAAGTAAACACCAAAAAAGCGAGAGTTAAATTGACCAAACATCAGCAAAAAAACCTCAAGGTCCATTTCATCAAACTATTTTCTTTTCTAAGCGTTCTAGGACTTAGTGTTTTGCTGATCCTTAAGGTGGACAACCTATTGCTTTCATCCCTCCTCGCTTTTGTAATTAGCTATTTACTTGGCCCACTAGTAAATTATATGGAGCGTCGAGGCCTCAACCGTGTAGCTTCAATCATGTTCTTATTCTCCGCAATGAGTCTTACTATATTTATTGGGCTCAGCTCACTTTACCCTTTAATATCCAGTCAATTAAGCTCTTTAAAGTCCGACCTGCCTAAATACATTACCGGAACCACTCAGTTAATCAAAGATACCGAAGCCAATTTTTCTTTTTTAACAGCCATCTTGCTTAACTTTGATCTCAGTGAGTATGTAGAATCATTAATGACTACCTGGGCATCCTCATTATTTGAGGATTTTCCAAAATATATTTCGAAATCATTAACCACCGCTATGCTAGCCCCGTTTTTAGCTTTTTTTCTTCTTAAAGACGGACAAAGAATCCTCAAAAGTATATTTAGTTTAGTTCCAAATCGATTCTTTGAACTTAGTATCAATCTTCAACATCAAATCAATGACCAAATGGGAGGGTTCATTAGGGCACGCATGCTAGAAGCCACAATAGTAGGCTTTGTGGTTTGGGCTGGACTATGGCTTATACACTTTCCTTACGCCCCACTTTTAGCTACATTTGCAGCGCTCACAAATCTTATCCCTTATATTGGTCCTCTTATTGGCATGGTACCACCACTTATCATTGCACTAATAAATGGCACTCCATTCATTGGCCTATTTTTAGTGCTCCTACCTTATGCTATCGCCCAAATAATAGACATGTTCGTGATTATTCCCCTAGTTGTAGCAAAAATTGTGGATTTGCACCCTGTTACTGTCATTATATCCTTTATTATTGGAGCACAAGTTATGGGAGTTCTGGGAATGATCATCTCTATCCCTGTGACCAGCATATTAAAAGTCACAACCACAACTGTTTATAAGCATCTTATTGAATTTACACCGTGATTTTCCGCGTCAAAACTTACAAGCATTTCCCCTCTTCTGTACACTCATTGCATGAAGCTATCATTATTATTATTATTACTGACCATTCCCTTTTTAATTCAATGCTCTACTGCTGAAAAATTTAACGTAAACACTGCGAAAGGTGCCTACGAACAAGCTAAAGATTTGCAGAACGACGAGCGCTTTGAAGAAGCAATTGCAGGCTTCCAAGAAGTCAGGAATAAATTTCCTTACAGTCATTTTGTTAAAAAATCTGAAATCAGTATTGCTGAAATTTATTTTCAAAGAGAAGATTTTCTTGAAGCACAACACGCATACCAGCTTTACAAAGACCTTCATCCTAAAGATAAAATAATTGATGCTGTAACATACCAACTAGCACTAAGTATTTTTAAACAGCTTCCTGACTCTATAGACCGAGACCTCTCTCTTGCTCATGAAGCCATTTTATATTTTGAAGAGGTCATTGATTCGCACCCAACTAGCAAATATGTTAAAAATTCTAAGCAATATCGAATTGATTGCTTTAAAAAATTAACACAAAAAGAATATTACGTAGCTCAATACTACTATAAACAAAAAAAATTCCTCAGTGCATTAGGTAGATATGAGAATATAGTAAATAAATATTCAATATATGGATACAACCCCAGGGCCCTTAAAGGTGCTATCTTAAGTTCAATGAAAATCAATCAAAAGGAACGAGCTAAAAAGCATTTCAAAACACTTTTAAGCACTCATTCGAAAACTTCTGAAGCTTCTGAAATAAAAGAGGAATTTTATAATGAACTCAAATAATGATGTAAATGGGCTCTTTCATGCTGCTGTTGATTTTTTCAAAGAAAATGATTTCAGCTCTGCAGAACCTCTCCTCAACCAACTGATACTTAAGGGTTCAAAAAAACCTGATGTTTTTCATATGCTTGGAACTATTTTTTATGATCAAGGAAAATTTAAGAAGGCTGTTCGCTCATTTAAAAGAGCCTTACAGTTGGACCCCACATTCACTGATGCTAGTATAGGCTTAAGTATTATTCTAAATGATTTGGGTAAGTACGATGAGGGTCAGAAAGTTTTTGAAGAAGCTCAAGTTCACATGAAATTAAAAAATAAAAAAGAAGATTCTTATATTAACGAACGAATAGCTTTAAAACACGAAGAACTTGCCGAACTGTATTTTCGCTACGAAAGATACAATGAAGCTTTGGAGCAATACCTGAAAGCATATAAAATTTTTAATCAACGCACACAACCTCTACACAGCGCCTGCGACTGTTTTCTAAAACTAAATTCCACTAGCAAGGCCATCCATCTTCTCTCAAACCTTATCAAAAAATACCCTAAAGATCTAAATAGCAAAATAAAACTAGGGCAAATTTACTATGACTTAGGAAATATCACTCAGTCTGTTGAAATTTGGGAAAACGTACTAACAATTGACCCAGAAAACAAGGGCGCAAAAAGTCTTTTAAACCGAGCACATATAACTGAATTTACAAACCAATCAATAACTAATGAGGTCTCCCATGAGTCGCTTACTCAATGATATGAATCCATTCATTACCAAAAGTGAAATAGATAAGCTTATCCACGAACTTGCGGAAAATTTAAATCGAGAATATCAAGGCAAAGAAGTAATCATTATTTGCCCTCTCAAAGGATCCATTCTATTTGTTGCAGACCTTATGAGGAAATTACAGTTTAAAGTTCAGTTAGATTTTGTTCATCTCACTTCACCAAAAAATGAAAATGTACGCATTTTAAAAGATGTGAGTCTTAATATTTCTAACCAACACCTTCTGGTTGCCGAAGAAATCATTGATGCCGGACGTACTCTCAGTTTTTTAAAAACACGGCTCTTGGCGTCCCATCCAGCTTCATTAAAAGTTGTCACACTGTTTGATAAACCTGCTCGCAGAGAACTCCCCATTAAAGCAGACTACATCGGGCAAACCATCGATGACCGTTATGTTGTTGGCTATGGAATGGATTCTGAAGAGGTTGGACGTAATTATAAAAACCTTTATACTTACGCCAACTAAAACATATGAGAAATTCTAAAAGTCATTGTGCTCTCCGCAGAAATGTTAAAAACCTTCTGTGGACTGTTCATTAGTAGTGAAAGTGAAGTTTTCTCTGCCAGTAAATAATTAACTTTTGCAAACAAGTCTTCGCTATGTAGTTCACTTGAGTTTGCATATTTTAAATTTAACTTTTTGTTTCTATATAAAGTTTTGGCTTTTTTAAGTACACTGCCCCCTACCTCAAAAATAACTTTTCTATATTTTTTTGAAATACTTAATAGGTAATTACTGTCTTCACCGGGAAGCTGTGAATCATTAATATATTTCCACTCTTGTTTTTCATTTTTTAAACCAACGCTAACTTGATTTTGCCAATGAATATTTTTGGAACCAGCAATATGTATTTGAATATTTTTTGCTAAATAATATTCATAGTAAACGCCTAAATCTATATTTAAAGTCGGCTCATTGTTAGGGTCATAATATATGTCATGGTGACTATCTAGTTTCTCCAATGGGAAGCTCAAAGTATTTAGAAACATTATTCTAGAATTATAATTTGAGCCTATCTGTATACTATTTCTAATATCAATATGTTTTACGATCACAGACTCTTCTACTTCACCTGGAAGGTGGACACGTTTCTCTCTGAGTTTTTGAATCACTAATGATTTTTCATCATTCTTACTAATATTCAATTCTTTTTTAAAAATGGAATACTGGCTTGAATAAAGCTGTGAAATCGTTGTAGTTCTTTTTTCGTAAGTAAATGGGATATCCACTGATAAGTTCCAAGTATCAGATAAATTATATGCCATAACAATACCCATACTTCTTATGGTTTGCTGTGAAGATACGTTGTATTTCATAACCTCACTATCAATATTGAATGCACCAAGATTATTTGAATTCGACTTTTTAAAACTTTTAACATTTGAACTAAAAAGGTCACCCCAGCTTACAGAGTCACTGAACACAGATTTTTTTTTCTCGTTTATAGCTGAACCATTTGCGTAAAAGCTAAGCTGTAACTGCATAATGTTATTTAAGGAGTTTCTATTATAATTTGTCCATTCCACAGCATATACAGAAGTGGACAAAAAAATAGAATACATGAATATTAGGAGTTTCAAAGGGCCTCTTTCAAAGTGGTGAAAAATTAACCCTATATATAATGATTTGACGCGGTGGTCAACTTTCTATATGAATTTGAAATCCGTTCACAAGAAGCAAAAACATATAGATATCTGATTAATTCACAAGAACATTTACTACAAAAAAGATTACAACCGAATAAACAAATACCATCACTAATTGACCTGAAAACATGAAAAATCCTTTTTTCATCTGCCTACACTGAGGCTTTTTACACACACTCAGAGATATCTCATCAATAATGAACATTTCTGTCAATTGTAAAGCCTTAATAATACTCAAATTATATGACCAACTAGATCATAGTCATGGCTTTCAGTGATTTCCACACTCACCATGTCGCCCTTTGTAGCTTTTCCGTCATTAATATAAACTAGACCATCAATATCTGGACCTTGGAAAAAAGTACGCCCCTGAAGTAAAAGCTCAGACTCTTCACTCACTCCATCTACGAGAACTTGGTAGGTTTTCCCCAAATGTCCTTGTTGTGCCTCATAAGAGATTTCCTTCTGTAATGCCATTAATTCATTAAATCTCTGTTCTTTTACAGAATTCTCAATTTGGCTTTCAAAACTGGCCGCCTTTGTCCCTTCTTCTTTTGAATACTGAAAACAGCCCACATGTTCAAATTTATTCATCTCAACAAAATCTAATAACTCATTAAATGCCTCTTCTGTCTCTCCTGGAAATCCAACAATAAATTGAGTACGAATAACTGCATCTGGCATTTTTTTACGAATTTTATTAACTACGTCCTGAATTTTTTGTTTATCCATTCTTCTGTTCATCTTCTGTAAAACACCATCATTTATATGTTGAAGAGGCATATCAAAGTAATTTAATAAATTACTTTTCTCTTTAAATAGCTGAATCATCTCATCGGTCAAAGCATCCGGATATTGGTAAAGCACCCTAATCCACTGTGCACCAGATTGTTCAGATAATGCCTTTAGTAACTCATATGGTGTCTCATCAGGAAGATTCTGCTTTTTTCTTAAATCCCAACCATAGTCAGTAAAGTCATGAGAAATCACAATAATCTCTTTAACACCACCAGCAACTAACAATTTAGCTTCGGACACTATGGACTTTATTGTTCTAGATTGCAGGCCTCCTCGGATCATTGGAATAGCGCAAAATGCACAAAGCTTTTTACAACCTTCAGAAATCTTTAAATATGCACGGTGGCTGGGTTGAGAGTTTTGCCTAGGAGTGCTTTCTTGTTGTAAAAAAGTAGATTGGTGAAAATAACTTTTCTTTGTCTTATCTATATTATGATCTTTTAAAATCTTAGGAAGGTCTTGAAACGCACCCGAACCTACAAATAAATCTACTTCTGGAAGCTCTTTAACTAATTCTTCTTTATATCTTTGAGTTAAACACCCGGCCATTACTAGTTTTTTCAGTTTTCCCTTTTTTTTAAATTCAGCCATGTCAAATATTGCTTGTAAGGATTCCTGTTTTGAATCTTCAATAAATCCACATGTATTCACCACAATAACTTCAGCTTCTTCCGGGAGCTCAACCACTTGGTAGTTCTCATTCTGTAATGTTGCTAACATAATTTCAGAATCAACTAAGTTCTTGGGGCAACCCAAACTAATAAAGTGAACAGTATTCATAAAATCTCTTTTTGGTTATATTAAAAATGCAATAGCTCTGCATTTTTTGGAAGGACAAAATCTAGTTGCTTTAATTTAAACTTAGCATGGAAGTCACTTTTTGTAATTCTGTAACTAATTTCATTACCTAAATTATCCCACTGACGCAGTAATTCAATTTCAAAACTGCTATTTGTCACTATAGCTAATTTATTTATACCTGGAAATTCTTCAGCATTTTTTGGACGCAAAACATAACTACTTAATTTATTTTTTTCAGCATGTTCAACAAAAACAAACTTCTTAAGCATTTTATTATCAGCAAAAAGTAATCCTAAAAGGGTTTGAGATTTTTTTAATACTTTTGATTTTTTTATCTTTGAAACCTGCCATCGACTTTTACCAAATGATTTTACTTTTTGCTTTAACCAAATATTATCAATATCTATAACTATTTCTGAATTCTCAGGTTTAGAATAAACAAGTTTTAAACGACCTTTGGAGTAAATAAGAGTACCTTCAGTTATCTTTTCCCTACCCATAAGCAGTTCTTGCTTTATGGTTTTTTTAACATGCATAGAAACTTTGGTACTATTCCAATATTTACTCAAAACCTTTTCTAGTTCTGTTTGTGAAGCAAAAACGCTTTGGAAAGAAAAGCATAATATAAAATAGGAAACTAACTTTTTCATAAATTTAACATATATGAGAGAAACACTTTAAGCAATATTAATGCTGTATCAAGACTTTAGAGATATTTTTTTTAGTATATTTTACAGACGGTAAGTTACCGTAATGCATGAAGTTTTCCCAAACATTTTTAGATATTCGTATGCTTTTTTTGCCGTAGCACCTGTAGTAAGAATATCATCCACAAAAACAATCTCGGAAAATTTATAGAGAAAAGATTCCCACCCTAGCGGCAGATTGTCTTTAATTTTTAACTTAAGCTTATTTCTCTCAGCTCTATTTTTTTGCTTTTGTTCTAAATCCTTTGAGCGATCAAATAAATCAAAGTATTGTGTCCCATAGACTTTTGCCAATGCCATGGCCCACTGCCCGGCATGATCAACCTCATGATTCTTGGATGGGGCGGGTACAAAAACCGGATTTTTAAATCCATATTTCGAATGATATAGAGCAAATTGAGAAGCCAATTTGTTAAAAGTAACCTGCGCCCTCCCCCCTTTAATTCCATAAATTAACGAATGAACCAAGCTAGAGTTATCCCCTTTTTCCCAATCAAATAAATAAAAATGTAAATAACCCGACTTTATCTCACGTAAACCACTAACTTTATGAGTTTTATCTAAAAGTTTACGAAAGCAAGAATAGCAAAATATATTCTCACCCTGGTAAACATACTCACCACAATGAACACAAAATTGAAAACAAATTAAATCCACCCAATTTTTCATATAAAATCTTAGTGCAATTTTCGTGACAGTTTAAAGAGACAATATACATGCTTTCATTGTGAGAATAATTTTGAGAATAAAAACCACCAGTTCAACTATTCATTATGATAAGGTTTATTGTTTTTAATCATAATAGCTCTATAAATCTGTTCTAACGCCATAATCTGAGCCACGTGATGATTCATAGTAAGACTAGATAGCTTTACTTTTAAATGAGCCCTATTTTTTATGGTATCAGAGACTCCATAGGCTCCACCAATTAAAAAATGTACGGTTGATGCAGAGTTTTCAAATACAGCAAATAGTTTTTGGGAGAATTCAATTGAGTTTTTAAAGTCATAGCCGGTTTCATCAAATAAAACTAAATAATCTTTCAATTCTATCTTTTTTAAAATCAGCTCTTCTTCTTTTTTGATTTTTTTAACTTTATCGTCTCGAGAAAAGTTTTTGGATTTAATAATTTTATAATCAATAGGCACATGATGATTGATCTTTTTGACAAATTCAGTTGTGGCCTCTTCTGCCCAACTCAATTTTTGAGTCATAAAGCTATGAAAGATTATTTTCATATACTCTAGCCATCAATAGTTAGTTGACGACCTTCGCTCCAAAGTTCTTCTAGGTTATACTCCATACGAACATAATCATAAAAAATATGGACTATTAAAGAACCGTAATCCATGACTATCCAACGCCCTTCTTCTCTACCATCCACACTATATGGGTAAAAACCAAATTCATCCTTAATACTATCAGATAAGTGCCTCGACAAAGAAACCACCTGTCTAGTATTAGAGGCCGATGCCACAATACTAAAGGCAGAGGGTTTATCAATAAGTCTTAAATCATAGGCTTGAACATTAATGGCTTGTTTTTCCGCTAATATTTTTAAACAGCTTAAAGTGAACTGTTCGTAGTCTTGAATTTGTTTATTTACTGAATCGAATAGGTTTTCATCTCTAATGAACTTTTCTACTTCAGGAACTAAAAACCTATCCACTGATTTTCCAGACCTTAACCTTTTTCTTATATCACTAGCTGAGACATCAATATCTTTTAAACGAACAAACTGAATAGATTTACCCGTTGATAACAACGCCAGTTTGCCTTCAAACACTTCAATATATTTTTTTAAACCTTCTGGGAATTCATCTTTTGTAAAAGGCAAACTGTAACCCGGTCTTGTTGTTACAACTAAGTTCACCTGACTAATTATGTCTTGATAATCTTTCCATTGATCGAAATTATAAAACTGATCTGCACCAATAATTAAGAATAGATTTTCATTATTCAAGGTTTCCTTAAGCTGCATAAGAGTATCAATTGTATAACTAACCCCATCTCTATTTAGCTCTATCTCGTCGATTTCTAAAAAATCTTGGTAATCATGTAAGCCAAGTTCTACCATTTTTAATCTTTGTTCTGCAGATGGACCTTCAATATTCTGTCGTAGTGGAGTTTCTCTAGCCGGAATCACTTTTATACGCTCTAAATCCATTTCGTGCTTAATAGATAACATGGCATTTAAATGACCATTGTGAATTGGGTTAAAATAACCTCCAAAAATTCCTATTTTATTCGCTTTTTGATCCAAAAAGAACTCCTCCAATTTGATACACAAGTTCAGATAAATTTTGCCCAGTTACTGCAGATATTGTAGCAACAGGAAGCTTTAACTTTAAAAAATAATTCCTCATATCTTCTAGTTTGTCTTCACTACAAGCATCAATTTTATTTAAAACAACTATAAATGGACGTTCTTGAAGAGAAATATAGTCATCACGTATCTGACTAAATGAACTTTTATTGGTTTCTTCAAAGGATTTAAGTTCATTTCTTAATATATCAAAGTCTTTTCTAACATCATTCACATTCAAATCACTAAGGTCCAATACAAATAGAAACATTTTTGTTCGTTCAATATGTTTTAAAAACTGAATACCAAGGCCCAGTCCCTTATGAGCCCCTTCAATTATCCCAGGAATATCCGCCATAACAAAGCTAGTTTCCCCACAAGGAACAACTCCAAGATTTGGTTTTAAAGTTGTAAAAGGATAATCTGCGATTTTAGGTCGAGCCTTTGATAAATGAGAGATTAAAGTTGATTTACCAGCATTAGGAAAGCCAACTAAACCCACATCAGCAATGAGCTTTAACTCCATCCTAATTTTTCTTTCTTCTCCCGGCATACCTTTTTGCGCTACCGTTGGAGCTTGATTCACACTAGATTTATAAAAAGTGTTTCCTTTTCCACCCATACCACCTTCTAAGAAGGTGGCGTCACCTTCTTGAAGATCAAGTAAAATTTCATTAAACTCATCTAAAACCAAAGTTCCCTTTGGAACCTCTAATAACATATCTTGACCATCGAGCCCTGATTGCTTTGACCCTTGGCCTGGTTGTCCATTCTGAGCAAGGTACTTTCTCTTAAATTTAAAATTAAGTAAAGTGTTCACACCTGGATCAACCCTAAAGATCACATGACCACCACGGCCACCATCACCTCCATCAGGTCCTCCTCTTGGTACCTTTGATTCTCGACGAAAACTTACGCAACCAGCGCCACCCTTGCCCGAACCAACTGATATTTCAACTTCATCAATAAACTTCATTTAATTAACCATTTTTTTCACTTCAAAAAAAAAGGCCATACAATGATGGCCCCTTTTTATTTTTTTATCTACTTAGTAATTTAAGCAGCTTTTGGGTAAACGCTAATTTTTAGACGTTTTTTATCCACTCTTTCAAACTTTACACAACCATCAATTACAGCATAAATTGTATGATCTCGTCCCATTTTAACATTGTTGCCAACATGAAATTTTGTTCCACGTTGTCTTACAATAATGGTTCCAGACTGAACAGGTTGTCCACCAAATCTTTTTACGCCCAATCTCTTGGACTTACTATCTCTTCCATTCTTAGTACTACCTGCTGCCTTTTTCGATGCCATAACTTTTCCTCTTCTTAATATTTAAATATTTTATTTACTAGTTTTCTTTTTAGTCGTCTTCTTCGCTACTTTTTTAGTGGTCTTTTTAGCTACTTTTTTTGTAGCCTTCTTTTTAGCAGCAGTTTTCTTTGCTGTAGTTTTTTTCTTAGCGACTTTCTTCTTGGCTACTTTCTTCTTAGCTGCTTTCTTTTTAGCAACTTTCTTCTTAGCAGCCTGAGCTTCTTCACGACCTGCCATTTTAGCTTCTTGATATTCAAGCTCTTGTTTTTCAAGTCTCTCAATTTTTTTCATTGGATCGTATACAGGAGCTTCTTTCTCAGCACTTGCACTTGTTCCATCGGGGTCTTTAATGGCTTTGATAAATAACTCCGTATACAACTGACGATGCCCTTGCATTCTTCTATAACCCTGTCTTCTTTTTTTCTTAAAAACAATAACCTTAGGAGCCTTAGATTGATTAGTAACTACTACAGTTACTGAAGCGTCCTTTACAATGGGCTCACCAATATAGTTTTTATCTCCACACACAGCTAAAACTTCAGGAACTTCAAACTCATCACCTAATTCTCTACCTAAATGCTCAACTTTTAATAAATCACCCGCTTGAACTTTATATTGTTTTCCACCGGTCTTGATAATGGCGTACATGAAATTCTCCTTCTAACTCTTACATCGCTATTTTCTATTGCGCGATGGTCGTTCTTATACATGCAAAGATCCACGAATCTGTCATGGGGTCTATATTTTGTCAATGAATTGCCTTATTTATAGGGGCTTTTAACGATTTTACAATCTTTGTTACTCTTTAATTATAGGATGCGTCATCTATCTGCTTAATAATTAAAACATACCCTTCTTTTATGAGTTTATGAGTGGGTAATATTGAACTGTGGATTCCCCATTGGCACCTTTCCTTCCTTGGGAAATCGGGCCTAACGGCGGCCCGAACCCGCCAATTCCCCCACGTCGTGTGGGGGAATCTATAATACAAACTCTCAGTGACCTATAGGAATTTAATTATTAATAGATTCTTCAACACGATGTTGAAGAATTGCGGGTTTCAGGGGCGGCTAGCCCCTGATCTCCCATGGACGGAAGAATATCAACTCTGCACTAAAAGTTCTAAAGTTCCCATTCCTAAACTCATAATTTTTTAAATATTTTTAGAGCGAATCTCAAATTCTTCGATATGCAACTTTGCATCTACTTTAATAGTTACTGAATTCCCCAACTTGTTTTCAACGAACTCAAGGGTTTCGTTATCTCCCTCGTAGATCCAATCAGCCACATTCGCATGACAGTATACCACTGGCGAACTGCCCTCGGGTTCCACCTCTAAAGCTCTAAATATTTCGTTGGCTACAGTCACTGGACGTTTTACATAGCCCTTTCCATCACAGTAGGTGCATGGTTCACATAGTGTAGAAACCAAGCTAGGGCGTATTCTTTTTCTTGTCATTTCCACTAAACCGATTTCTGACATAGTTACAATGGCCGTTTTTGCACGATCTTTTTTTAAATCTGCCTCAAGGGTGCTCAGAACTTTTTGACGATTCGCCTCATTTTCCATATCGATCAAATCTAGAATAATAATGCCACCACAGTTTCGAATTCTAAGTTGGTGAGCGATTTCACTCACTGCCTCTAAATTCGTTTTCAAGATAGTATCTTCTAAATCTTTTTTTCCAACAAATTTACCCGTATTAACGTCTATAACCACAAGTGCTTCAGCCTCATCAACAACGATATATCCGCCAGATTTTAACCAAACTTTTCTATCTAAAGCATGTGACAACTCTAAGTCTATTTGATAAGAGTCAAATATGGGTGATTTCCCCTCGTAAATCTTAACCTTTTTTCTATGTTTTGGCATAAATTGAGAAACAAAATTCAAGACTTTTTTATGCACCAGTTTATTGTCTACAATCACCGAAACTACATCTTCATTTAACATGTCTCGTAAAGTTCTAAGTTCTACAGATAAATCTGAGTATATGATTCCTGGGTTTTTCTTCTTTTGATGATTTTTTTGAATATCTTTCCACAATCTGTTTAAATACTCCAGGTCTTGTACAAAACTTTCCTTTGTAGCTCCCTCACCAGCTGTTCTTACAATGACTCCACCATCAGGAGTCAGACCCTCAATCAATTTAGTTAACCGTTCTTTTTCTTCTTCGTTCTCGATTTTTCGGGAAATACCTAAGTGTTTAACCTCGGGCATATAAACTATATTTCTACCGGGTAATGAAATCTGAGTTGTTATTCTTGCCCCTTTAGTTCCTAAAGGATCTTTTGCCACCTGTACTAATATTTCATCACCTTCAGAAAGAATATCCTGAATTAGAATAGTTTTGCCGGGTATATTAGTTTTTACAACCTCAGTTTGCTCTGCTCTGTGTGGATCTCCAAGATACGGATCCTCTTCCACAAATAGATTTTCTGCAGTAGATACACTTTCTTTAATATCTCCAATATACAAAAAAGCAGCCCTATCCAAACCAATATCAACAAAGGCCGCCTGCATACCTGGTAAAACTCTAGAGATCTTGCCAAGGAAAATAGAGCCCACCAAAGTAGGTGAGTTTCTCTTTTCCTGAGTAAAATCAACTAGTTCTTTTTCTTCAACCAGCCACACGAACTTGATTGGGTCTAACATTTATCAATATTTCCGAAGACATAAGCTTAATCTAATGGAGCTTCTTCAAATTGCCAAGAAAAGCATAATAACGCAACGAGATGTGTCCTCCGATTTTAGGGCATCCAACTTAAGGCCAGTTATTTCTTATAAGCTCTTAAGACCTCTCAGCTTTACCGATAAATTACCAACAATAAAAGAGGTATTTTATGGCACAAATTGATGAGCTTTTTAAATTAATGATCAGTCAAGATGCATCGGATTTACATCTTACTTCGGGAGCACCTCCTTACTTAAGAATCCATGGTGAAATGGTCAGATTGGAATATAAAGAGCTTACCAATGAAGACGTACAGCAGTTAATTTTTGGAATTCTAAATGAAAAACAAAAACAAAATTTTATTAAAGATTGGGAACTGGATACCAGTTATGCTATTGAAGGCGTGGGAAGATTTAGGTGCAACGTTTTTATGCAACGTCGTGGCCTCGGAGGAGTGTTTCGTGTCATACCCACTGAGTTAAAAACAGTAGAGGAGCTTGGCCTACCTCAGCAAGTGATTAAACTGGCCGATGCTTCTCGAGGCCTTATACTGGTAACTGGCCCTACAGGTTCAGGTAAATCAACCACACTCGCAGCTATATTAAATACAATAAATCTCACCAGAAAAGAGCATATTCTTACTATTGAAGACCCCATAGAATTTGTCCATGATAATAAAATGTCCCTGGTAAACCAACGTGAGGTGAGTAGCCATACAAAATCTTTTGCAAATGCTCTAAAAGCAGCTCTTCGTGAAGATCCGGATATCATTTTAGTGGGCGAAATGCGAGACCTAGAAACCATACAGTTAGCTATGACAGCTGCTGAAACCGGCCATCTCGTTTTTGGAACACTTCATACAAATAATGCAGCAAAAACTGTGGATCGTATTATCGATGTATTTCCAGACTCACAACAGGCTCAAATTCGAGTGATGTTAGCTGAAAGTTTACGTGGCGTTGTGGCTCAAAATCTTTTTAAACGTGAAGATGTTCCTGGTCGTTGTGCGGCTATTGAAATTTTGGTAAATAACAGTGCTATTTCTAATTTGATTCGTGAGGGAAAAACCTTTCAAATTCCATCAGCTATGCAAACAGGAATGCAACATGGAATGATCACTTTTGATCGGGCGATGAATCAACTTGTAAAGGAAGGCAAGGTTTCTCAGGACACTGCTGATACATTCCTAGGCAGGAAAAAGACTGAAGGTAGCTCCAATAGTGAAAGCGACAAACCTAAACAGGCCATAAAAAAAGCAAAATCACCACTTAGACCTCCCATGGGTTCTGCCGCAAAAATGCAGGCGGCTACACAAAAAAAGCCTATACAGAATAATGCCCCTAAAAAGATGACCCAACCAGGCTCCGTAGTAAACCCAGCAACTTCTGGGAAAAGTGTCGCCGAAACTCAAGAGGGCATTAAAGTCACAGGGGACCCAAACTATATAGATGATACTCCTACAGTATCAGAAGGTGACATTAAATTTTATGGTACAACATCTGATGGTTCTGATGCTATGAAAGAAACAGCATCGAATATGTTAAAAAACTTTGGTTTTGGAAAAAAGAAATCTGGTTAAAAACTCCAGTTATAACCAAGCATTGGCGTTAGCTGCGATGCCTGAAGATTTCGGCCTCGACTATTCATTTCGTATTCACCTAAATATTCATAGGGTTGAGTGGCTGTTTTATATGTAGTATAACTCGTTCCAACAATAATACCCACTGCAAAACCAATGGCAATATTTGATAATTTATCTTGGGGTCTCCCATAAAAACTTAACGTACTTAAACCTAAAATTGCACCAGCAAGACCAGAAAAAATAATAGTAGCTAACTGTCTTCGAGGTCCTGATGTCCTTGCCACCTCTTCGCCCACACCCGCCTGAGCCATAGCAAATTGTGGCAAAAACAACTGCATCGATAAGCACACTGTTAAAATAATTTTCAAATACTTTAAGCCCATAATTGATCTCCATCTGGCTTGATCTCATATAAATTATTAAGGTTTCCCGTAAATAATTCTATATCCATTACTTTAGTGGAATCAACTCTAGAAAAGCTAGGTCCATAAGAAATTTTCTGTAAAAAATTTAAAACGCAAGGCAGATCACCTTTTGCCAAAATCTCAACTTCTCCCGAACTTAAATTTCTAGTCCACCCCTCTAATTTGAATGCATCAGCAAATTTCTTAGTATAATATCGAAAGCCAACTCCTTGAACCTTCCCTGTTACAACTATATGTTTACAAACTTCTTGAGTATGCATATAAAAATCATAGCACGTTTTTTATTAAAGAAGAAAGGCCTAATGATGGAACAAAACTCACAATTTATCCCTGCAGAACTTATAAAAAAGAAAAAATTAGGTCAAGAACACAGCTTTGAGGAACTTCAATTTCTGATTAGCTCCTATGTTGACGAAAGTCTTCCTGATTACCAAATGTCAGCCTGGCTTATGGCAATTTGTTTTCAAGGTATGACGCGAAAAGAAACGTCATCTCTAACTCAGATTATGCTCGATTCAGGTGATAAAATGGATTTTTCTCATTTAACACCGCTTTGCGTAGATAAACATTCAACCGGTGGTGTAGGAGACAAGACTTCCCTTATTTTAGCCCCAATTGTTGCCGCCTGTGGAGCACCTGTAGCAATGATCTCAGGTCGAGGCCTTGGACATACTGGCGGCACCTTAGATAAACTCGATAGCATGGAAGGGTTTAGCACATCACTTGACCTCCCTCAGTTCAAAAACATGGTAGAAGAAATTAAGCTATCTATGATTGGCCAAACAAAAGAAATTTGCCCTGCAGATAAAAAGATATATGCACTAAGAGACGTTACAGGCACAGTTGAGTCTCTTCCCCTTATCTGTGCAAGCATAATGTCTAAAAAAATCGCCGAAGGTATCGGTGCTCTGGCTCTTGATGTTAAGTTTGGAACCGGTGCATTTATGAAAACCAAAGAGGATGCTAAAGCTCTTGCAGAAAATCTAATTTTCATTGGTCACGATCATAAACTAAAAATTTCAGCTTCACTCACAAACATGAATCAGCCTTTAGGTAAATATATTGGCAATGCTCTTGAAGTAAAAGAATGTCTGGAAATATTAGAAGGAAAATCGCATGTGGAAAATAATATTGATTTTTATGCCGACACCAAAGAGTTGAGTCTGCACTTATCTGCACAAATGATTTTTCTATGTGGAAAGGCGGATTCTCTCAAAGAAGCACGACAACTTGCCGAACAAGCATTAAGCTCTGGAAAAGCTTTAAAGAAATTCAAAGAAATGGCCGAAATTCAAAATGCCCCAGATGTTTACAATTTACCTGCAGCTAAATACACTCACGATGTGTTTAGTCAAAATGATGGACATATTTCCCAAGTGGCCACAGAAAAAATTGGTGTTGCTTCATTAAAGCTAGGAGCTGGTCGTATGAAATCTACTGATACATTAGACTTATCTTCTGGTATTGAAATACATTTTAAACTCGGACAAAAAATCAATAAGAATCAGAAATTATTCACCCTTTTTAGCTCTATAGTTTCTGATTTTTCCGAAGTAGAAGGTTTATTATTAAAAACAATAGAATATTCTGCTGAAAAACAAAAAGAAACCCCACTTGTATCAGAAATAATTTATGGAGATAACTATGGACAATGAAATTCAAAAAGTAAATGAAGCCTGTGAATATATTAAATCGAAGTGCAAAATAACCCCGACCCTTGGGCTTACCCTTGGGTCTGGACTAGGCTCCTTTGCCAAAGAAATAAATATTGAAATGGCCATTTCATATTCTGACATACCTCACTTTATACCACCAACTATCGAAGGACATTCAGGAAAACTGATTTTAGGTCATATTGGTAAAACACCAATAGCTGTACTTCAGGGACGAGTGCACTTTTATGAAGGTCACAGTATGAACCAAGTTGTGTTCCCCACTCGTGTTTTGTGTGCTCTCGGTGTGAATACACTAATTCTAACTAACGCTGCTGGTGGCATTGGAACCAACATGAAGCCTGGTGATTTTATGATTATTGAGGATCACATTAACATGATGGGAACCAACCCTCTCATTGGTAAAAACTACGAAAAATTTGGCACTCGTTTTCCAGACATGAGCCAAGTTTATGATCAAAAATTAATAGAACATTTAGAAGAAGACTTTGTGGCAGCACAAATACAATTTTCCAAAGGCATCTACTGCGCCATGACAGGTCCAAGTTACGAATCCCCTGCTGAAATTCAGTTCCTAAAAACAATTGGAGCCTCTGCTGTGGGAATGAGTACCGTGCCAGAAGCCATCGCAGCAAAACACATGGGCAAACGCGTCCTTGGAATCAGCTGTATCACTAACTATGCCGCAGGCCTCAGTGATGACGCCTTATCCCACGATGATGTTAAAGATGTCGCCGCTAAAGTAGAAACAACTTTCAACCACATCCTAACAGACTTCATCACCCACAACGAATTCTAACCGTATAATATTTTGATGCTTATCAAAAAAAATATTACAAGTTAGAATCCATGTAGCAAGGTTAAAAATTAGTTCCCAAGAAACAGTTTAGCACAAAAAGCGAGTTCAGCGCGGAGGCCAAAGGCCGAGCACTGCATGTCTGAGCCTTTTTGGGTTAAACTGTTTCTTGGGAATTAATTTTTAACCTTGCTACATGGAAATAATTTCTCGAACAAGCCATATAAAAAAAATCTAACTAAAATCAGCTTCCACTTGGTTATCAAATACTAAAACTAGACCATGCATTAAGTCCTGAATATAGCTCTAGTATTGGCTCTTAGACTGTCTTAAACAAAAAATGGACTAACCCAAAGGCACTATTCATGACATCATATATATAAGACCAGGATGGTCTATAATTGAAAGTGAGGTCTCATGGATGAGGCAAATAAGGGGCTCCTTTTTGGAGCCTTAGCTCTAATCTTTTTGCAAATTGGTTGTAAAAATGAAACTGGTCGAAGAATTTTTGAGGAACCAAAAAGTGGTTGCCTAAAGCAAGTCATTCCTAATCAATTTCTTGTACAATGGGAAGATGGACAGATATCATTAGAATATGGTTCATCAAAAGAACAGTTTGAAAAAGAATTTGTAGAGGCACACTTAGACCAAATAAAAATAGTCGAGCAGGATTATCAAATTAAAATACCTTTAAATATTAAATCTGAATTGAGTATTCAAAACTCAAGTAACAAACAAGACCCTCTTTGGGGTGTCCATAATATAAACGTTGAAGAAGCATGGGATCAAAATGTTAAGGGCAGTTATATGAACGCTCAGGGTAATGAAGAACATATTATCGTTGCTGTCTTAGATGATGGCATGGATATATTTCATAAAAAACTACGCAGTCAAATAGCTTATAACCTGGGTGAGCAGGGACTGGACGAAAATGGAAATAACAAATCATCCAATGGCAAAGACGATGATAACAACGGTTATGTAGATGATTTTGCAGGTTACAACTTTGCACAAAATTCAAATATAGTTAATGATACTTCAAGCCACGGAACCCATGTTTCTGGAATAATAGCTGCGAAACATGATGAGTTCTCAAGTGACGTTATTGGTGTAGCACCTGCTGCAAAAATCCTACCCTTAGATTTTATGTCTAACGGAGGTGGCAGTATTAGTGCTGCAGTGGATGCCATTGATTATGCCGAGATGATGGGAGCAAGAATTATTAATGCTAGTTGGGGTGGATCTCAATGCTCCAGCATTTTAGAGGAAAAAATCAATTCTCTATCTTCTAAAAATATACTTTTTGTGGCTGCTGCTGGAAATGAAAGCCAAGATATTGATCACCAATTTGTTTACCCGGCTTCATTCGATGCTCCTTCATTAATTGTGGTGGGCTCCGTAGAGTATGATTTTTATATGGCCGGCCATTCCAATTTTGGGGAAAATCATGTGGATATCTTTGCTCCAGGCGAAGGCATAATGAGCACTCTTGACAGCCGTACAAAAAGAGTAGATGGCAATATGACAGGAACATCTATGGCCGCCCCTTTTGTATCTGGAGCCCTAGCTCTTTTGTGGAGTGCCAACCCTGACGCAACGGCTAATGAGATAAAATCTGCTTTGTTATCAGGTGTTTACAATGATGACTTCTATAATAATAGCTCTCGAGGTCGACTGAATGTAGGGGCTGCCCTAGGCTCGTTATAGCGCGTCGCAAAATGTGGTTTTACTTATCCTTTTTTACTCTCCATGATAGTTATTTACAGTATAAAAAAACCGCAGAAACTGTGACATGGGGAATGCCATCTTATGACAAATTTCGAAACCTTATCAGACAAAAAAAAATCAGAAAAAAATAAGAGCTTAAATCAACTTAAAATTGATAAAATGAATGCTCTCAACGATGAAGCCATGGCGGGTGGTGGCGCTGACCGCATAGCTAAACATAAAAAAGATGGTCGTCTTTCCGCACGAGAACGTATTGACGTTTTGTTAGATCCAGGGAGTTTTGTGGAAATGGACCGTTTTGGAATTCATCGCTGTAAAAATTTTGGTATGGAGAAAAAGCATTTCCATGGTGATGGTGTGGTCACTGGTTACGGTAGAGTTAACGGCAAATTAACCTACGTTTATAGCCAAGACTTTACCGTATTTGGCGGGAGCATGTCTCGAACTCAAGCAAACAAAATTTGTAAGATCATGGAATTAGCCATGAAAACAGGAGCTCCGATCATCGGTATTAACGATTCCGGTGGAGCACGTATTCATGAGGGTGTTGAATCCTTGGGTGGCTATGCAGATATTTTTTTAAAAAACACATTGGCATCAGGTGTTGTTCCACAAATCAGCGCAATTATGGGTCCATGCGCTGGTGGTGCTGTTTACAGCCCTTCCCTTACAGACTTTATCTTTATGGTAAAAGACACTAGCTATATGTTTGTTACTGGTCCGGACGTAATTAAATCTGTTACTCACGAAGAGGTTACAAAAGAAGAACTTGGTGGAGCACTGACTCATAACCAGAAATCTGGCGTAGCGCACTTTGCTACGGAAAGTGATAAGAATTGTTTGTTAATGATTCGCGAGCTTCTTAATTTTCTTCCTTCTAATAATATGGATGACGCTCCAATTCTTCCAACTAAAGATGATCCAAATCGGATCATTGATGAACTCAACGAATTTATTCCTGATAATTCCAAAAAACCATATGACATGAAAGAACTTATCCAAAAAATTGTAGATGAGTCTTATTTTCTTGAAGTGCAACAGCACTACGCTAAAAATATCCTCATAGGTTTTGCAAGATTCAATGGCCGAAGTGTTGGCATCATTGCAAACCAACCAAAAATCCTAGCTGGTTGTCTAAATATTGAAGCCTCAAAAAAGGCGGCTCGGTTTGTACGCTTTTGTGACGCCTTTAGTATTCCTATATTAACCTTGGTAGATGTCCCTGGATTTTTACCTGGAACAGACCAAGAGTGGGCTGGAATTATTACTCATGGGGCTAAACTTCTTTATGCTTACGCAGAGGCCACAGTTCCAAAGGTTACACTTATTACAAGAAAAGCATATGGTGGAGCTTATGACGTAATGTCTTCAAAACATCTGCGTGGTGATATTAATTTAGCTTACCCGTCCTCAGAAATTGCCGTTATGGGCGCTGGTGGCGCTGTTAATATTATTTTCAGAAATAATATTAAAGAAGCAAAAGACCCAGCTAGAGAGTTAGAAAAACTCACTGAAAACTATGAAGAAAAATTTGCTAATCCATACCGAGCGGCTGAAGTTGGTTATATAGATGAAATCATTGAGCCCGCTTTAACTAGAAAGCGAATTGTTGATTCTTTTGAAATGTTAAAAAATAAAAAGGACACAAACCCTCCTAAAAAACATGGTAATATCCCACTTTAATTTATCGAAGGAAATTTTTTATGAATATTAAAAAAGTCTTAATAGCTAATCGTGGTGAAATTGCAATTCGAGTGATACGCAGTTGTAGAGAAATGAATATCTCAACCGTTGCCGTCTTTAGTGAGGCCGATAGAAACTCTTTACACGTAATGTTAGCCGATGAAGCCTACTGCATCGGCCCGGCACCATCTAACGAATCTTACTTAGTCATAGACAAAATTATCGAAGTTGCAAAAACATCTGGAGCTGACGCTGTTCATCCTGGCTATGGTTTTTTAAGTGAAAATGCATCTTTTGCTCGTAAATTAAAAAAACAAGATATTATTTTTATTGGCCCCACTGAAAAAAACATTAAAGATATGGGAGATAAGCTATCCGCCCGTGAACTTTTTAAAAAAGCTGGTGTTCCCATAGTTCCTGGTTCACCAGGGCCTGTAGAATCAGAAAAAGACGCCATTAAAGTTTCTAAAGAAATTGGTTTCCCTGTTATTATTAAAGCTTCAGCTGGTGGTGGTGGTAAGGGAATTCGAGTCTGCCTTGATGAAAAAGAGCTCCCAAGTGCCTTCAGAGCTTGCCAATCAGAGGGTGAAAACTACTTTAATGATTCAAGAGTTTTATCGAACGTTTTATTCAAAACCCAAAGCATATTGAAATTCAAGTTTTTGGCGACTCACATGGGAACGCAGTACACTTTTTTGACCGTGAATGTTCTGTTCAACGCCGCCACCAAAAGCTTATCGAAGAAGCTCCTAGTGTTTCTGTTCCTGAAGAGGTTCGACAAAAAATGGGAGAAATCGCTGTAACTGCAGCTAAATCTATCAAATATGAGGGTGCTGGCACTATTGAATTTATTTTTGATAATTCTACTAAAGAATTTTTCTTTATGGAAATGAATACACGTCTTCAAGTGGAACATCCTGTAACTGAGATGATCACCGGTCACGATTTTGTTAAAGAACAAATCAAAGTGGCTCAAGGAAAAAAACTTTCTGTAAAACAAGAGCAAATTGAAAAAAAGGGGCATTCTATAGAAATTCGCGTTTGCGCAGAAGATCCAATCAGCTTTATTCCCTGTCCAGGTAAAATAAGACGTTATCGTTCTCCTAAAGGCCCATTTATTAGAGTGGATGGTTATGCCTATCCCGGTTACAAAATCCCCATATACTATGATCCAATGATTTCAAAATTAATAGTTTGGGGAAAAGACCGAAAAGATTGCTTAAAAGTGTTAAATAGAGCCTTACAAGAATATATGATTACAGGGATTAAAACAAATTTAGTTCTACACAGAAATATAATTGCTCATCCTAAATTCAAAGATGGAACCTATACCACTCAATTTATTGAAAATGAATTTGGCGAGAGAAAACAAAAAGATTTCTTTATGTATGTTGATGAACATGTCTTTTTAATATCAGCTGCCATTACTGCTTATAAAGAAGAAAAAAGAAAAGACATATCTAAATATAACTATCAAAGCCAGTGGAAAAACACTGGCCGAGCTCAATCGATGAGGACTCAATAATGTTATTTGAAGCTGAATCTAATAAAAAGAAATATACTATTCATGTTAATGAAGGTGTTTTAGATTGGAAAATTAAAATTCATCAAGACAAAAAAGAGCCTATTCAGTACATAGTTTCAAAAAATGACTACCAAACTCTAGATAAAACAATCAGCTTTATCTTTAAAAATAGTTCTTATCTCATTGACGTAGTTGGTGATGGTATCAATTATGACGTTTACACCAGAGGTTCTTATAGATCTATTAAAATTTTCAATGACGAAATGCTGCTACATGAAAGCTTAAGAGGCGGTGATTCTCTATCTGATGACAAAGAATTAAAGTCAGGAATGCCCGGGAAAATTTTAAAAGTACTGGTAGACAAAGGTGACCAAGTCAAAGCTGGAGAGCCCATTTTAATTATGGAAGCAATGAAAATGGAAAATGAAATGCTAGCTACAAAAGATACTAAGATTAAAGCTGTGCATGTTAAAGAAGGGCAAACCGTAGAAGCTGATGTTAAATTGATTTCCTTTTCATAACTCCAAACATATTAAACACCCTCTCCAGGTTCTCAAATTTAACTCTAGTTTAAAGAAATAATTTTATGGGTAATGCAAACTTAAGAAAAGAAAAATTCACCAACCTTTCTGATATGGAGATTGGAGCTTTTTATACAGCCAAAGACTCTCCAGCAACAGAGTCTCCCCTGCCGCTTCCTGGTGATTACCCCTATACTCGTGGTGTCCAAGAGACCATGTATCGCGGACGCCTTTGGACTATGAGGCAATATGCAGGCTTTGGATCAGCAAAAGATTCTAACGAGCGATATAAACATTAATTAAAACAGGGAACAAAAGGATTATCTGTAGCCTTCGATCTTCCTACACAAATGGGTTATGACTCAGATCATGTTATGTCTATTGGTGAGGTTGGTAAAGTAGGTGTGGCCATTTCTTCCATCGAGGATATGGAGATTTTACTCAACGATTTACCTTTAGATAAAATTTCAACTTCCATGACAATCAATGCCACTGGGGGAATTTTACTGGCTTTATATGCGGCCGTGGCTAGACGAAGAGGAATCTCTTTTAATGATATTCGTGGCACCATCCAAAATGATATCTTAAAAGAATACATAGCCCGAGGCACTTACATTTTCCCACCAAAACCCTCTATGCGTATAATTACAGATATTTTTGATTATTGTTCCTCAGAGATTCCAAAGTGGAATACAATTTCAATATCTGGTTATCATATTCGTGAAGCAGGATCCAATGCCATACAAGAAGTGGCATTTACTCTTGCTAACGGCATGACCTATGTTCAAGCTGCCATTGACAAAGGGCTTGATGTAAACACTTTTGGGCAACGACTAAGTTTCTTTTTTAATGTGCACAATGATTTTTTTGAGGAAATCGCTAAGTTTAGAGCCGCCAGAACACTCTGGGCAAAAATTATGAAAGATCATTTTGGCGCAACAAATGAAAAAGCTTTAAAGTTAAGATTCCATTCTCAAACCGCAGGTTGCACTTTAACTGCCCAACAGCCAGAAAATAATATTGCACGTGTAACCATACAGGCTCTAGCTTCAGTTCTAGGGGGAACACAATCATTACATACAAACTCCATGGATGAAGCTCTGGGTTTACCCACAGAAAAATCAGCAACTATTGCCTTACGAACCCAACAAGTAATTGCTCATGAGTCTGGTGTCACTAACTCCATTGATCCACTTGCAGGATCGTATTATGTTGAAAACCTAACAAAAAAAATCGAAGATGGCGCTAAAAACTACCTTGATCGTATTAAAGATCTAGGCGGAGTAATAAAGTGTATAGAAACTGGATGGATTCAAAATGAAATCCAAAATTCTGCTTACAAATACCAGCTCGATGTAGACAACAAAGACCTAACTATTATTGGTGTTAACGATTTTGTACAAACAGAATCTGAAAGCCTGGATATTTTAAAAATTTCTGAGCAAACAGCAAAAGAGCAAATTCAAAGACTCACTACTTTCAAGAAAAATAGAGATGCCAAGCAGGTTAAATCATGCCTTGATAAAATCCAGAATGCAGCTAAAGGAACTGATAATCTACTTCCCTTATTTATCGAAGCTGTGGACAATAATGTGACTATGGGTGAAATTTCAGATGCATTGAGAAAAGTCTTTGGGCAGTACAAAGAAAAAGTCATTTTTTAGTAACTAAAAATATTATTTACCTACTAAATTTAGATGCTATTAAACCAAAGTTTCCTTTTTTCCGAAAATACCCACTAAAATCACTGAAAGCTCGTACAGCCCAATCATTGGCACCATCATCATGGCCATTGATATTACATCTGGAGGAGTCACCATTGCTGATAAAGCCGCGAGCAACACTATTGCGTACCTACGTTTTTCTCTAAGAAAATTTTGTGAAACAACTCCCATGCGTCCCAAAATAGTGAGCACGAGTGGCATTTCAAAAGCTAATCCAAAAACTATAGTGGTAGTAATAAAAAATGAGAGGTATTCCCCAATAGTGATCATAGGTTTATCTACCCCACCTGCAAAAGTCATAAGAAATTTAAAAGCCATGGGGAAAACCATAAAATATACAAAAGTTATGCCTGAAATAAACAAAAACGAACCAAAGCCAATAAAAAATAAACCTGCTAATTTTTCATCTTTATATAAGGCTGGAGCAATAAATGCCCAAAGTTGATACATAAGAAAAGGACTCATAATAATAACTCCACCTAAAAATGAAACCTTAATATGAGCTAAAAATTTATCCATAGGGGCCGTAAACACCAAACCCCCTTCACCTGTCACTAGGTATGGGGATATGGGTTTTCTTACTATATCAAATAAAATGTCGCTAAACCCCCAGCAAACTAAAAAACCAAGACATATAAAGAGTGCTGAATACATGAGTCGCTTTCTCAGCTCCCCTAAATGTTCCACTAGGCTTTGATTTTCAAAATCCTTATCATTATTTTCACTCATCGCTGTCTTTATCATCCTTGGTGTTTGCTGCATCAACCTTCTGAACAGTTTCTGAAGCTACTTCTTCTGACAAATGTGTCGCCGCCTGGGGTTGCCCCTGAAAACCTTGATTACTTGGTTTTTTTGGAGGTTTTGGGCCTTCGCCTTTAAAAATATCATCAGCCTGTTTTTGTGTTTCATGAAAAGCACCAGATATATCACCAGTTGCTCTTTTAAATTCATTAAGTAATCGGCCTATGGTTCGTGCAATTTGGGGTAATTGTTTTGGACCAATTACCACCAATGCTATTACTGATAAAAATAAAATCTCAGTAAAACCCATATTAAACATATAATACCCTTCTGTGTTGCTTAACCATTCTACCTGAGTCTTTATAAAAATCTATTGCTTTTTAATTTTCTGCTTGGACTGTGCATTTAATATACCCTCTTTAGCTAACTGCTCTTTCGCCAGCTCCGAGCCTGTAGATAAATATTTATCATATAACTTTAAAAGGTCTTTATTTGACTGGATCATGCTATTTTGGCTAATTAAACTAAAAGCATCCATAAATTCCACGAATCTATAAGAAATCTCTTTGTATAATCGACTGTAAATATCATCTCTAGTAATAGTCGAGAGATCTCCATAGGCCGCTCCACCCATATCTACATAGTAATCCAAATCAATAATTTTCTTAGATAAGGAATCCCCAAAAAAGCCACTCATATATAGACTAGAGTCTCCAAGCTGCTTTAAAGTTTCTAGTTTTTTTTCTTTAGAAAGTGTTCCGGCCTCTAAGTATAGTTCCGACAGCATCTTCTGATCATAACGACCTGTCTTGTCTGATTTTTCAAATAAATTATCCATCACAAGGTAATAATCTAACACTGAAACTAAATAAGTTTGTACTAATGGAAAGGTTTTAATTTTTAATTGCTTGAAGGCACTATCCACAGCCTCCTCAAAAAACAATTTTGAAGATAAAATGAGCTCTGAATTTAAAGACTTATCTGCCAATTAAACTCCCTTAAACCCTTAACGGCAAAGGCCTATAACTATTTTAACATCCTTTCACTTTTTTTTAATAATTTATTAACCAGCTCCACTTAAGTCCATATAATCTGTTCCATATTGATACATTTTGTCTCAAAATCGAATTCTCGAATGAATTCGGAAATTTTAAACAAAATTTATGGTGAACTCTATTTCAGACGAAGAAAAATTAATATTTAACAATAACTTACGTCAGAATCTAAAATACCTTCGGAGCTACACAGACCCAGGTGTGTTTTTAACCATACTAGGTTTATAGATGTTGAAAAAACTGTTCCCAAACATAGGCATTATACATGGGCTCCTCTGTATCTGAGGTAGGTATAGCCGCAAATATATCTATTAAATTAGAGAATTCCTCCATCTGCTGCTCACTCACACCAACTAAGTGACTGATCTCATGCAGTAGTGTACTCACTCTCTCTTTCTGATTTAAAGTAAAATATATCTTTGATAGATAAATCTGGTTATCTCTGATGTATTCTAGGTCCTCATTGTTCTGAAATCCGAACCAGTTCACTACAGCAATAATTTTTTCATAATTATCACTTAAGCTGTTTACAAAATTTTTATTGGGGTGATTTTTCTTGGCCCACTGTAATGAATTAAAATGTTCGCCCCCTAAATTTTTTGCAAATTTAAAAGATAACCTAAATCTTAGCTTTAAAACTTCCATTAAGCCTTCCGAATCACACTGGAAATGCTTAACTATCAATAAATCTTCACAACTTTGGTGAATATTTAGTATTCTCTCTTGTTTAGCGCTGAACTGCTGAACAAGCTTCTTAACATCCTGAGAAATCAAGTTTCTCTGTGGCAAAGTTAAATCATAACTAGCTAGTATATTTAGTGAAGACATGATCAGTAATATTATAAAATAACGTTTCATTTTTCCCCCCAGAAAATAAAGATCACTTTAAGTTAATTTCGAATTACAATAATTGAGCTCCACTTAGCTTTGAAACAAACTCCTCAACCTCAACTCATGCACTCAAATCTCCCCTCTTAAAAAGCTATTTTTTAATTAACTCACCATAAAACTAGAATAGAATGTTTTAAATAAAAAGTTGAATTAGCAAAAGGGTCTATTATGAATTTTTTATAGGCTACATAAGCATACACAATATATAAGCATTAATTTTATACCTTATATTGGCTTAGAATTGAGATGAATGGTCTAAACTTCATGTCAGATAACAAAAACTAATGATTTGACCCATAAATATTTCTTATATTAATAAACCATTCTTCAGCTACAAGAAGATTCTTTTACTCTTAAGCCAATATTGCATAAAAGAGTATTAACTTATCAGAAGGAATAAAAATGAAAGCAACTATCTTATTATCTTTAATTATAACAACACAAGGGACGTTTGCCGTAGCTGCAGATACAGCTACAAATTTAGGAGATGCAAAAAAGGTCTTTAATTGTGTTGAAGAAGAGGGTGGACACGCCAAGGGGTATGAATTATTAGATATGAAGGGAGGAAAAATCGCTCTTAGGGTTTTTAACAATTCTGAATATGATAATGACCACCACAAAAATACTCCTCTTCAGGCTGATCCCAGTTTACCAATAACAACTGGCGACTTAGGCCTCTATCAAAATAAAGCTGAAATATTTAAAAAACTTGGGTCTACCTTTCAAATGGAACTCAATGGAAATGACTGTACTTATGATATAGATCACCACACAGGTTTTGAAGAAATAATGTGTTTTTTAAGAGAAAAAGAGGATGGTTCGCTCTGGAAAGTTAATGATCTTGAATTTAAAACTTTTGCATTTTTTGTTTACACTCAAAAATCACGATCAAAATACTCAAGACCTGGGGGAACACTTACCTATATGGTTGGGTGGGATTTTAATATTAACAACCAAAACCATACTGTAACTATCCCTATTGACGTGAATGCAAACACGAAGTGTAAAATAGATGTGGGTTACCAAATATAACTAAATAGTTTTAAATCACGACCCTGTTGAACTCTCACCAGGGCTTTATTGATCCCACCACACTAATCACTTCTTCTTGTAAAAATAATTCTTTAGATAATGCCTGTACATCCTTAGCAGTAACACTATTAATTTTCTCCGCAAATTTATACGTCTCATCAAAGGGAACATCATAAATATCATCAAATAGAATTGAAGTGGCAACTGATGAATTTTTTTGAAGGTCTATATCATGACTACCTATCAAGTATCTCTTGGCCCTTAGTATTTCTTCTTCAGACACTTTATCTGTGACTAGCTTTTTCAATTCTTCTTTGAGCATTTTAATGGCTTTTTTCCCTTTTTCAGGAGAGCAACCAATATACGTAGCAAAATAACCAGCATCAATCCCCTCCATTCTTAATGGAGCTACAGAGTAGGCTAAGGATTCTTTATCTCTCAACTCTAAAAACAAACGCCCTCCTTGTCCGGATAAAATCGCTTGTATTAAGGACAACGTGTATCTTTTATCATCTTTAAACGTTAACCCCGGATAACCCAATAGAATATGGCTTTGGTTTTTATCTGAATGAGTATAAAGCTGTTTCGATTGAGGTAATGAAAAATTAAATTTCTTTTGTCGGAAATCTGAAGCCTTAGGAATATCTTTCAGTGCATGCTCTAGATACTTTACCCATTCTTCAATATTGACCGCTCCTGTGAGCACTATGTTTAAGTTATCCGTAGACACAGAATTATAATACAAATCCAGTAAATCCTTTTTATTAATGCTATCTAAACTGTCTTCTGTGCCAAGTAGATCTATTGAATATGGGTGTTCTTGAAATAAGTTTTCAGTAAACTGTAACACCGCCATTTGCGCTGGGTTGTCAGAACGACGTTTCAGCTGCTCTTTTAACATATGCCTTTCCCTATCAATAATATCTTGAGACAATACAGGTGCTTTCAACATATCAATAAATATATCACGCATAGGTTTTTGAAATTGATTTAAGCAATTCATTGAAAGACCAATGGTATTTCTGCCTCCAAAGGAGGAAATAGCTGCTGCCATAGAATCAACCGTGTGATATAGTTCTAACTCCGATAAGTTCTTTGTTTCTGTGGCCCAAATATTGGATAGCAACTGAATACTTCCAGGAATTTTTTCTACACGAACACCACTTAAACAAGCTGCTTTAAAGCTTATTAATGGTGTTTCAAAGTCTTGTTTGACCACAAGGCTGGCTCCACATTTCAGCTGAAGTTTCTTAAATGCCCCTTCTTTTAAGCTAGTCTTATAGTTTTTAATTTTAGTTTGTTTCTGTTTTGATTTTTCTTGATTATTTTTTTGTTTTTTAGCAACCACATACATGGCTTCATAATTTTTTATCCATTTTTTTATCATTTTTTTAACTTCAGCATCTTGTTCGGACACCATCCCCACAAAACTAATTAACTGAGGTTTTAGATACTTTCTAGCAACACTTAAAATTTCTCCCGCTGTAACTGCATGAATTTGTTTTTTAAATTTTTCAGAATATTTATAGTCATCAAATAGATGCTCGTAGTTCCCAACTTTTTGCGCTAGGCCTCCAACTGTTTCTAGTGAATAGTAATCATCTGAGTCCATGATTATTTTTGCCTTAAAAAGCTCTTCAGAACTCACATGTTTTGATAATAATGATTCAAACTGTTCCAATAATATTTTTAGTACTTCATTTATATTTTCCATATTTAAAGAAAAAGATGTCGTGAAGAAACCCTTATCTAAGGGGGTGTACAAACTGGATCCTACACTATGAACTAATGGCTTCTCAATTCTTAAAGGACCCATTAATCTAGAGCTATCACCTTGACCAAATATAAGTGCCAATAATTCTAAGGCAGGTATATCTTTATGATTAATTTTTGGAATAGGCCATGATAAATACATTGAGTTTTTCTTAAAAGCGCCTGTTTTAATTTTAATTTTAGGTTTTTCTTGTTTTGGTTCTTTTTCCCTTTTTCTCTTTTCTAACTTTTCATCAACAAATTCTGAATAATATTTTTTAATATCATTTTTAATTGTTTTTTTGTCGAAGGCACCAGTAACAACTAAAGTCATATTTGTAGGTACGTAGCGAGAATGAAAGTAGTTGAGAATTTTTTTGCGCGAAACGTTTTTAACTACTTTTTCATAACCAATGACTGGACGACCGTAAGGGTGTTTAGAGTACATAGTAGAAAACAAAAGTTGGCTTGCCTGCCTGTCGGGACTATCTAACCCTCTTTTAATTTCCTCAAGAACCACTTCTCTCTCATTATCAATCTCTTCGGCTTCAAATTTTGGAAATCCCACCATTTCACTCACGGCTTCTAAGCCCACTTCAGTAAACTTGTTGGAAATAGTTACATAAAACACTGTCTGATCAAAGGAGGTATAAGCATTAAGTTCCCCACCAGAACCCTCGATTATAGATGCTATTTCACCCACTTTAAATTTACGTGTCCCTTTAAATACCAGGTGTTCAATAAAGTGACTTAATCCCTCTTCACCTTTGACTTCATCCGCACTTCCGGTTTTTACCCATAATTGAACTGAAACCACTGGAGATTTATGGCTTTCCACAAGAATGACATTCATTCCATTATCTAATTGAAATTTTTTATACATCTTACTATACCTTTGCTGTTATGAAGTTTGGCATTTATATACATATTCCCTATTGTGTGCAGCGCTGTCCTTATTGTGATTTTACCACTTTTGAACAATCTCAAATAATCTCGCCTGAAAACTATACTGAGCTTATATTAAGAGAGATTCAACTAATGCACAATCATGTACCCCTAAAAGAAGTGAATTCTATCTTTTGGGGCGGGGGAACACCTAGCCTTTTTGATCCTAAGCTTCTAGCTGATATCTTAGAGGCTCTTAAAAATGTTGGGTTTCATTTTGCTAAAAACTTTGAAATGACCTTGGAAATTAACCCAAAAACCATAAGCATCAATTCCTTTAATGATTACTTAAAAATGGGGTTTAATAGGTTTAGTGTAGGCGCACAGAGTTTTAATGACCAACATTTAAAAACCTGTGGGCGCATACATTCCTCAGAAGATACAATGAATACAATTGAACTTCTAAAGTCACACAACACCAACTTTAGCCTAGATCTTCTTTATGCTCTGCCACGACAATCTATGGATGATTTAAAACAAGATCTACGAATAATTGATAGCTTTAGCCCTCCTCATGTAAGCACCTATTGTTTAACAGTCCCAAAGTCGAACCCCCTAGCTCAAAATCGCCCAGAAGAAAAAGTTCAAATTTTAATGGCTCAGGAGATTACTCAAAGTTTAGAACGTGCGGGCCTATACCAGTACGAAATCTCTAATCATGCAAAACCAGGCTACCAATCTGTCCATAACCAGATCTATTGGTCAAATGACTCTTATTGGGGTTTAGGACTTTCTGCTCACTCTTATTTTAATCATAGTATCGTCAAGCCTTTCGGTGGTCGATTTTGGAATATTAAAAATATTGAAAAATACGAAAAGCTAATCAGTATAACCCCTCAAGGTGACTGGGACCTAACTCACAACTTAGCTTTTAAACACCAGGGATTTGAGCTGCTAAAATCCTGGGAGAGCCTAACAGACTATTGCCATATGCACTTAAGAACAGAACTAGGACTCTCTCAAACTTTGCTAAACCAACTCTATCCTGATTATCAAGCAGATTTAGAGAGTAGATTTCGACTTTTGGAACAAAAAGGTTATATTTACCACAATCAAGATGCTATTAAGCTCTCGCTTCAAGGTAAAAATTTATTCAATGAGGTTCTTAGAGATCTTACTTTTGGTGCTCCCCAACCTTGACAACAGCCCATATAAAACCATATTTATACATGCTAGCAAGTCAAAAGCACTCGACTACACAACCACTTGTTTTTACTCGTTATTTTTATAAAGGAAGCTGTTTTGTCAGATAAAGAACTTAGAGATCTAGAAGAATCCATGAACAACAATCAGGATGAGAATCACCAAGAAGAACCTCCTCCACTTAATAAAGAAACACCTGAAGCAGAAATTAAGGCTGAGTCTGCTGATGAGCAATTTGAAAAGCTCAAGTCAGAGCACCTTTATTTAAAGGCAGAGTTTGAAAATTATAAGCGCAATATGATTAAAGAGCGGTCTAACCTTGTTAAGTTTGGATCTGAGAGAATTATTAATGAAATTTTAAGCGTTCTAGACAACTTCTATAGAGCTTTAGAGATGGAAGTTACTGAAGAAAATTATAGTGCATTTAAAGAGGGGGTATCCCTTACTTCCCATGAGTTTGAAAAAGCTCTACAAAACTTTGGTGTAGAAAATATTGCTTGCGATACAGAAACCATGTTTGACCCAAATGTTCACGAAGCCTTAAGTAGCGAGCCCACAGACAAAGTTAAAGCTGGCTACATCTCTTCTGTGTTTAGAAAAGGTTATAAACTTCATAATAAGGTCATTCGAGCAGCGCAAGTAGTGGTCGCTAGAGAACCGGATGTGCCAAAAAAAGAAGACATAGAAGATTCTGCCTCAGATGAAAACACTGAATGATTATATACAGCTTCTAAATAATGCTAAAAATATTTCTCCAGAAAAATTAAAAAAAATCTACCTAGATGGAGCCCTCGCCTTTCACCCAGACCGAAATCCAGGAAATAGCAAGGCTGAGGAGAGTTTTAAAATTCTTACCCAGTTATATAGAGAGCTACAGAATGGTGACATCACCCAAATCAACCCTACTCCTAACTTAGAAAAACTAGGTTCTCTTGACGAATATAAAAAGCTATTTAAACAAGCAGTAAACTTTGCCTTCCCAGACAAAGGACCTCACCTAATTTTCCACCTACTTATCACTCAATCAGAGGCGAATTATGGTTGCGAAAAAAAAATTACTTTTTACCGCTCTAATGACAAGAAAAAAGAGAAAATAAAACTCTCACTCAAGGTGCCCGCCGGGACTAAGGACCTACAAAGATTGAAAATAAAAGGAGAAGGTACCCAACTTAAAAAAGCAGCGCATTCCGGTGACTTATTTGTTCTCATCCACACAGTTTAATCAAGATTACAGTTTCAAACATGTTTTATACTTTTTCATTTCGCTAGCCTTAGAAGCACAACCAGTTCGAACTTCTGTTACTTGCTTTGAATTCTCTCTTCTTAGATCTGAAGAATTTTGCGCCAAAAGCGAGTTCGGATCGCAGCCCGAAGGGCGAGAACCGCATGTCTGAGCCTTTTGGTGTTAAATTCTTCAGATTTAAGAAGAGAGAATTCAATGCAAGTAACAGAAGTTCCGTGTCATAGACAATGTAGACACTGCGATAAAAAACTCTTAAGATAAACCATAAAAAACTCAAATCCTCGAGGTCATCTTGAAGTCTCTCCTTATTTTTATTCTGCTAAGTCTTTTAGTCTCTTGTGCCACAAAGCCACAAAAAATTGCACCCACTAAAGCCCCTTTAAAGGCCCATCAACTCTATAAAAAAGCCAAGAAAAAAGAAAAAAGAAAAAAGTATGTAATGGCTATAAAGTATCTTAACCAACTCATTAAAAAATACCCCGCATCCGAAATTACTGACGATGCTATAATCTTAAAAGGGCACATCTTCTTTAAGCAAAAAAAATATGAAAAAGCTTATAAAGAATATATATCGGTAGTTAATTCAGATATTCATAGCCCTGAAGAAACTAATGCACTTTATTACAGCGCTAAGTCCCTTTCAAATATCTTTCGATTTAACGAAGCCTTAGGTGTTACAGATCAAATTTTAAGTGCTGAACATGTTGAACTATCCACCTTAGCTAATACACATAAACTGCGATACCATCTTTTTTCTCAACTTGGCGACCCTCTTGATGCTCTGAGATCCCTTTACGAACTCACCCAAATCAACCTAAAAACTGATTTCAAGAAAAAGTACACTCTCAAAGCCATGGAGCATATTCAGTCAAAATTAGATCAAAACCAATTAGTTCTTGTGGCCAACAGTTCTGAATTTGGCATCTTAAGAGCCTATGCTCTATACAAGGTTGGCCTTTATTATTTTGACCTAAAAGAATACTCTCAAGCCACAGACGCCTTTACTGACTCCATAAATATCGCACCTGATGCCAGTTTTACAGAAAATGCTAAAGAAAGGCTAGAGCAACTTTTAGCCAGAAATAAAGTAAATGCCACAACAATTGGTGTAATTTTACCATTAACCGGTCGATATAAGAGTGTAGCTCAAAAAATTTTAAAAGGACTACAACTGGGTTTAGGAATATACGGAAATACACGTTCCAATTTCACTTTATCTGTAATGGACAGCGGTCAAAACCCTGATGTTGCCAGGCGTGCTGTCACTGAACTTGTGGCAAAAGACCATGTGATTGCAATCGTGGGAAGTTTACTCTCAAAGACATCCACTGCTGTGGCTTCTAAGGCTGATGAGCTAGGTGTTCCCAATATTAGCTTCTCCCAAAAACCTGGCCTAACAAATATTGGTGAACATGTATTTAGAAATGCTGTCACTGCAGAAATGCAAATTAGACATCTTGTAAACGAGGCCATTCATATCAGAAAACTTAAAAAGTTTGCTATTTTATACCCTAACGACCCCTACGGTGTTGAATATGCCAATTTGTTTTGGGATGAAGTCTTAGCACAAGGTGGAGAAATTGTTGGAGCGCAAAAATATCCACCAAAAGAAACAAATTTCTCTGGTCCCCTCAGTCGATTAGTGGGTACTTTCTATTATGAAGATCGCCTTAGTGAATACCAATTTTTATTAAAAGATTGGTATGGAAAACAAAAATATCTAAACTCAAGGGTTACCCCTCCAGATGACCTACTTCCACCGGTTATTGACTTTCAAGCACTTTTCATACCTGATAACACCAAAGCATTAGGGCAAATCTCACCCACTTTAGCCTATCATGATATTGATGATATACATTTAATGGGTACGAATTTATGGAACAACAAAACCTTCATTCAAAGATCTGGTAAATTTGTTGATCAATCTTTTTTCATGGATGTTTTGTTAAGCAAAGATAAGGATTTTAAAAAAACGGAATTTTACAAACTATATAAAGATACATATAATGATACGCCATCACTTTTTGAAGCCCAAGCCTATGATATTGGGTTGATTTTACAACAACTTATTGTCTCGGGATCTCAAAATCGAATAGATCTCTCAAAAAGCTTAAATAATATTTACCAGTTTAATGGCTCATTTGGGCAATTAAAGGTCAATAATATGCGAGAGATTATACGTCCTCTTTATACTCTAGAAGTAAAAGAAGGAAAAATTCAAAAAATATTGGGTGCTCATTCACCAAATAAACCGCAAAAATCTAAGCTATCAAAATAAAAAACTGGACTAGATCTTAGTATTAATTACCTTGCTAATATAAGCTAATTAACTGATATCTCGTCCTTAATGCCTCTGTGTTCGATATAAAGACATTGATATAAGTATATTTTATGGCTCGCCATATTATTTATATTTCATAATATTTAACCTAAATAGGCCCCACATCTGTCTTTTATAGCACAAGTCCCAAGGACGGGACTTAGGTAGGAAAGGATATCCTGCCTTGCCAAGGATGGCAAAAATTGGGGAATAAACTCCAGAAGAATCCAGGATGGATCGCAAAAGAAGGGGGAGAGATGCAAGAACTCAATAAGGAGACAATACAAAAGTGCAAAGAATTACTGGTAAAATCGAAATCGGATATCCTTAATAAGATATCAAGTTTTCGAACAGACATTCAAATGCAAAAATTAGCTGGTGATGAAATTGACCAATCCACAACTGTTTTACAAGAAAGTCAGATGTTATTAGAGAACCAACGACTACGTTCAAGACTTAGTGAAATTGAATCCGCGCTATTTAGAATTCAATTAGGACAGTTTGGTTACTGCGAAGAAACTTACGAGCCCATAGAAAAAGCTAGACTTTTGGCTATCCCTTGGACTCGCCTTAGTATTGAAGGTGCAGAAATGCGAGATTCCCTTAAAGTAAGGTTCGCATAAGCTATTTTCCCTCTGTAAAGGAGGGAAAATTACGTTTTTATAAAACTTAACGTTTTTATAAAAATATTGTGCCTTAGACCTGTAATTTAAAAACAGGACCTAGATTTTTACGTTTACTCTTAAAAACTTTTAAACTTCTTCCGTTAAGTACTATGAGAAATTAAAACAACTTGCCCTTGACGGAGGCCCTTAATGAGTTTTGATAATAAAGCAGTAGAAATTCCGAAAACTCTACCACTACTACCTGTTCGCGACATAGTGGTTTTCCCATATATGATTTTACCACTTTACGTCGGCAGAGATACATCTATCCGTGCAGTCGAAGAGGCAATTTCCAAAAACAGATTGATCTTCTTAGCTTCGCAAAAGGAACTCACCGAAGAAAATCCAAATGCCGAATCTATATATAAGACCGGAACCATCGCAATGATTATGAGAATGCGAAAACTCTCTGATGGACGTGTGAAGATTCTGATTCAAGGTGTTTCCAAGGGACTTGTTAAAAACTTTGTACAGGAAGACAATTTCTTTGAAGTTGAAGCTGAAAAAATTGAAGAGCAAGAAGCTTCACACGAAAAAATTGAATATGAAGCAATGATAAGAAATGCTAAAGAGCAACTGGAAAAAATTATTGCTCTCGGACGAGTCCTGTCACCAGATATTTTATTAGTTCTTGATGATGTTACTGATCCTGGAAGATTAGCTGATCTTATTGCATCGAATCTTGGTTTAAAAGTTTCTGATGCGCAAAGCGTTTTAGAAACTGATGATCCTAAAAAACGTTTAGAGGTTGTAAATGAAATTTTAGCTAATGAACTTGAAGTATTACAAATGCAAGCAAGAATTAGAAACACAGCTAAAGACGAAATGTCAAAAAGCCAAAGAGAATACTTTTTAAGAGAGCAATTAAGAGCAATTAAAAATGAACTCGGCGATACTGATTCTAAATCTGATGATATGGATGATTTAAGAAACAAAATTGCCACAGCTGGAATGCCAGAAAGTGTTTTAGAAGAAGCTCTTAAGCAATTTGGTCGTTTAGAAAAGATGCACCCAGATGCTAGTGAAGCATCAATGGTTAGAACATATTTAGACCTTATGGCTGATCTACCTTGGAATAAATCCACAAAAGATAATCTAGACATTGTAAAAGCTAAAGAAATTTTAGACGAAGATCATTATGACCTTGAAAAAGTTAAAGACCGTATTCTAGAATTTCTTGCTGTAAGACAGCTTGCTCCTAAAATGAAGGGCCCAATTCTTTGTTTTGTTGGACCCCCGGGTGTCGGTAAAACATCTCTGGGAAAATCTATCGCAAGATCCATGGGAAGAGAATACTTTCGTGTCTCTTTAGGTGGCGTAAAAGACGAAGCAGAAATTCGTGGACACAGAAGAACATATGTAGGAGCAATGCCTGGTAAAATTGTACAAGCTTTACAACAAGCTAAAACAAATAACCCTGTTATTGTTTTGGATGAACTCGATAAATTAGGTTCAGATTTTAGAGGGGATCCAAGTGCAGCTATGCTAGAGGTTCTTGACCCTGAGCAAAACTCAACATTTCGTGATAATTATCTCAATGTTGATTTCAACCTCAGTAATGTGCTGTTCATCGCAACAGCCAACGTATTTGATAATATCCCTCCTGCACTACGTGACAGAATGGAAACCATACAAATTTCAGGATACACTGAAAATGACAAACTTTTAATTACTAAAAAACATCTTCTTGAAAGACAAATTGAAAATAATGGAATTTCAAAAGACCATATTGAATTTTCTGACGAAGGCATTCAGTATCTGATAGCTCATTACACTCGTGAAGCTGGGTTAAGAAACCTAGAAAGGGAAGTGGGCTCAGTTTGCAGAAAAGTGGCCAAAGAAGTAGTTCTTGGACACAAAGGAAAAAAAGTCATAGATGGACAGTCTGTACAAGAATTATTAGGTCCACCTCGATTTATTAGAGATGAAACTTTTAAAGAATCCCAAGTGGGTATTGTAACAGGGCTTGCCTGGACACAAGCCGGGGGAGAGATTCTTTACGTTGAAGCTCTCAGTATGAGAGGCAAAGGAGAAATGATTCTTACTGGCCAATTAGGTGATGTAATGAAAGAATCTGCACAAGCGGCCCTTAGTTATGCTAAAGCGCATTGGAAACAGTTAGGTATTTCAGAAAAATGGTTTGAACAAAATGGTGTTCACATACATTTACCAGCTGGAGCAATTCCTAAAGATGGTCCTTCTGCAGGTGTAACTTTAACTACAGCTTTAATTAGTTTAATGACCGATACCCCGGTAAGACATGATGTTGCCATGACTGGTGAAGTCACACTTTCCGGAAGAGTTCTTCCCGTAGGTGGTATTAGAGAAAAAGCACTTGCTGCTCTCTCTCAAGGTATTACAGAAATTATAATGCCAGTTGCTAATCAAAAAGATACCTTAGAAATTCCGAAAGAATTTAAAGAAAAAATGAACTTTATTTTTGTGGAAAATGTAGACGAAGTTTTTGCAGTAGCTTTTGCCAAAAAAGGCCAGAAAAAGAAAACTACGGCCAAGACAGGCAAAAAACCAAAAACACCTGCTGCAGCATCATCTGCAGCATAAGCTATGAACTTGATTTGTTAATATTCATAAAAAGAGAACCATGAGGTTCTCTTTTTATTTATAGAGCTTATAAGTTATAAATTTATTTTTTTAACACTTTGTTATAGTGCAGGTTCCTACTACACAGAGTAAACTTTGAGTTATGAAAAATTCATGTGTGGTAACTGCTTAATTTTCAGTTAATTCAAGTAAATACCTTAATAGTCTTTTATACGTTCCATCTACTTCACTATTCTTACAAGTAAGTTGCTCTAAATTGTTGCCAATAAAAAATTTTAATTTTGTATTTTTATTATTACTGAGTTGTTCTTTTGTTCTTTGCCAGATTACATTACTTTTAAAGTATTCAGATGGTTCTACCTGTCTGCGATCACTCTCTAAAGAAAAGTCTTCTACTAATTTTTCACATATTTCATTTACCGTATGCATAGTCTTAGAAAAATGATCCGTAAGATGAATTTTATTTTCATAGCCAATACTTAAAGTATTGAGCTGAATGATTAAATGTCCATTTTTATACTGATCACCATCACAAGTTACAGGTTCTAATTCATCACGAGGATCAACTCTTGAAAAAGATTGGCAATGAGCTGCCTTACTAGATACTTCTAGCGTTTGTGGGTTAGCGTTTGATAATCCCGTATTGTCATTTATGCTATTTGATTTAAGTGCAAAAAGGTCACTCTGCAAAGGAGTATCTTTTGGCAAAAACTTAATCCTTGTGCCTAATAACGCATGATCAGAGCTAAAATATCCAAGCTTTTTGCTATCATTGATTTCTGACTTTGGAAATTTTCTTTGATATTCTTTTATTATAGTTTCAACAATTTTTATGTTTGGACTAGTTAAAATATAATCTATTCTTGTTTTATTTTCCACAACCTGAGTACTCTGCAAAACACTAATAGAATTTTCAGGCTTAGTTACATCACTGTAAACATCACTGTAAATCTCATTATTAAAACTGGAATGGTTACAAGTCTGAAACTGGATATTATTTTCAGTATGGCACAACGAATCTTTATAACCATATTTGGGAAAGCTTGTACCTGGTGGTTTCTTTATTTTTCTAAGTTTTTGTTTTTTTTGATTTAAAATAAAATCCATACCTGGAGAAATACTTCGTTCATTAAAGTCACCCGTAATAATCACAGGATAATTGGAATTAAACCTCTTTTCGTCAGCTAAAGTATAGGCAATCACTTGAATTTGTTTTTGCCTTAGAATTGGGTCTTTATAAAAAATATGTGTATTCACCACATAGAATGGGTAAGGTAATAAGGCAGATTTATCTATTAGTAAAACCCAATTAGCAATTTTATAGGCGGCTTTTTTAAATCTACTTTTATACGTTGGCCCTAAAACGGACTCATCAGAGTAAAGCCAAAATGTTCCATTATCAATCAAGCTAAATCTTTTTTCATTAATTATGATCGGATTAAATTCATCATTTGAGCCACGGTTTTTCCCAGAAATTAGGCAATATGAATGACTATTATCTTTTGTTTGTTCATCCTTAACAATTTCTTTAAAGTCTTTTAACTGTGATCCTAATACCTCTTGAAGACCTATAATATCAGGCTTGTTGCCTTCACATTTTTGATCATCAACCACACTACCCACAGATCCATAAGTTTTCTGAAGTACTCCTTTATTATATTTTTTGTCTGTTATGACATTACGAGGCTCAACACCTGGAATTTCATTATGTAAACACAATGCTTGGCTAACCCAAATTTTTCTATCACAATATTCACACTCCGGCTCTTCTTCTCTATCCAGTTGACTATTATTTTCCTCATTGTTTTTTTCATTTTTATTACTTCGCCATTTACGTGTGTAGATACCTTTATCTTCCCAATTCAGTTTCAAAATGTTATAAGAATAAATCAATAAATCATCTTGTGATGGTTTTTGAACACTAAGATCTTTTGGAAGTTCTGATTTTTTACATGTATTTACAGGTGAAGTGTCTGAATCACAGCCCGCAAATCCCAAAATAAAGACAGATACTAGGAAAAGGCTAATAACTTTAAGCATAATCATATGTATTTTTCCTTAGAAAATTTGTTTTACATGAAGTCTATATTCAATTAGTATGCCTAAAACCGACCCTAGAAACTCATTTTAACAGCTATTGAGATGTCCTATAGGTTACTTAATGCATTTTTTGTCACCTGTACTGACTTTAAATCCTAAGGTTGATCAGCATTATAATAAACGAATATTATAATGCTGTTGATTGGGCCTTTTTCGGAGGCGTGGATACTTTGGGGTTAATTGCTTTAAAGGAAAAGTGAGTCATCGTGGCTCAAACTCTTTAAAACTCGTGCTCTAAAGAGTCTAACAAATTTCAAGAGCTAAACTCTTAACATCCGACCTATTCAATTATTACTGTGGCTTCAATTAAACTTCCATTTTGTAACAAATTTAGCCCTATAACCTCGCCTGATTCATTTTTTAAAAATCGTACATGACCTGTTTTTCCAAGAAAAGAATAAAAATTTTGTTGCTGTTCTTTATATAGCCTCACTGATGATTGCTGACCTAATACTTGTAGTGTTAAAAATCCATGCTCTGTGCTTCTGACCATAAATCTAATGGTATTATTCTTATCTACAAAATCACCGGTAAATGTATTTAAAATATGATCCTCTTCCAAAACTACTTTTTTTACTTCACAATCCTCACCTTTAAGAAAAATTTGATGAACACATTCAATATTCGCTCCAGCATTATTAAAAATAACAAGTGCCTTCTTCTTCTCTGGCATATAAAAAGCTTCTGTTCTAAAACCCAAGGTTGCACCATTATGCCAAAAAACTTTTCCGTATGACTTATCAAATTGAAACCAAGCATATTTCAAATTAAATTTTGGATACTCCTTAAGTGTTGTCTGAGATAATAATATTGCTTCACTGATTGATGTATTTTCAGGGTATAATTGAGCATATAAATAGTTTAACATTGTTTTAGTGTCACTTTTGATACTACCTGCGGCACTAAAGTAGCCGAGGTCCTGCCATGCTGGAATCTCCTTAAAATCAGTGGTGTATTTTTTCGACATTAAACTCAAGTCTTCATCGCTAACCTTAACCTTCATATCGCTAATTTTTAAAGGTTCAAACACTTGTGTAACTAGTGCCTCTTGAAAACTCATTGCAAACACTGACTCCAAACTTAAACCAATTAAAGCCACTCCTAAATTAGAATACTTCACTTTGCCTGGTGTTAATTTAATTTCTGCATTGATCGCTTCTTTGATTAACTGCTCTTTAGACATTTTTTCAAATGGGCTGTATTTTGAATGAAGATACAATTCTGCAGGATCTTTCTGCAGTCCTGAAGAATGTGAGCTCAATTGTCTTAAGCTCAGCTCCCCAACTTTATGACCCTCAAGTTCAGAAATATAACTATTAATCTTATCATCGATATTTACTTTATTTTGAACCACTGCCACTGCTAATAGAAGTGACGTTAGCGTTTTTCCACTAGATCCTATGGCAAAATACTCTGTTCCGTTTAACAGCACTTTGTTATTTAGATCACGATAACCTGAATAAAGGATGATTTTTTGCTCACCATCAATTAAGCCAACAGAGATGCCAATGGTTTTCTTCTGCTCCACCTGCTGATCCAGCACAGTCTGTATTTTATTAATCTCAACTTGTGTTAAAGCGAATGTATTTTGGAAACTAAAAAGTAGTATAATAATTCGAATAAATAAAAGCATCTAACCCCCTAAAGCTTTAAATAGGGTTAACAGCTTAGAGCTAGGCAATTAAGCTGTTAGTTTAGATTGTGTAATTTTTATAAATCAAAGGAGCTCATACTATCAATATTAGTCAGTTTAAGTGATTTATTCTCTTCCTCTAGAACACGAACTAGTGTTTTAAGGTCTGCAATTTCTTCTTTGAGGTACATGACCTGCTCTTCTTTTTCAGAAAGTATTAACATATACGCTTTTTTTAATTCTGCTAACAGGTTATTTGCTGTTTCAGCAAAAGAGGCTTCATCTTTTGCTATTTTTGCCTTTTGCAAACTCTCCTTGTGGGAAGTCTTTCTTTCTTCGACCTTGGTTGTTTCTTTTAACTTTGGTCGCTCATTTATGACATTGATTTCATCTGAAAGATTAAACTTATGTGGGGGGGCTGAATCTTTCTGAACTTCTTTACGGGGAGGCAAAGAATGCTCATGTAATGGTCTGTCTAATATATAATACTTGCCCTGATCAAAAGTGAATTCAAGATCTTGTCGTTTTATGCGTCTTCTTAACGTAGAAATGCTTACTCTATATTTATTTGAGTAGTCACTTAATGTTAGTTGCATATTCGTCATGTCTTAATTCCCTCTCAATCTGACTACCCAACCTTAGCATATACATAGGCAATGTAAACAATTCCTTTAAAAATAGGCCTTCTAGGTAGTCAAATGCTAGACCTTGAGCTTGGATAGTCAGACCTTAGTCAGTAAAATTTTTGAATATCTGCATTTTTTATATTCCTAATTTATAATAAAGCTACTAACTTAGAGATACTAACTATGATTAATTTTTCAGACAAAACAAAACCAGCACTTGTTCTCAGTGGTGGCGGTGTAAAAGCAGCCGCTTTTCACCTTGGTGTATGCTTAGCATTAAGAGAAAAGGGATTTAAGTTTGCCGGCGGGAACGCTGAAAAGGTTAAATCTCAGTTTCCTGATGACAAAATGACTATAAAAACCTATGTAGGCTCCAGTGCTGGATCACTGATAAGTACTTTTTTAGCAGCTGGTTACACTATCGAGTCCATAATAGAGGCCTTTATTGAAGGCGCAGGCTCTGAATCCTTTATTCCAAAAAGGTATACATCTAAAAAAGATCAGAAATTAAAGCCTATCACCTACAGAGACATTTTTGCCATGAATGTTAGGGGCTACCACCCAGCTCGTTTTCTTCCATCTTTAATGAAAAAACAACCTGTAATCACTGGTGGCTTAGAGGTTTTACTGAAAAAGGGTTTTAAAGTTAATGGAATATTCTCCACACGCAACATTGAGCGCTACTTTAGAGAGCATGTGCTTGAGGATAACTCATTTGAATCGCTTGGAGTTCAACTTTATGTTATAGCCACGCAACTCAACTATTCTCGTAAGGTGATTTTCAGTGATTTTGAGGAGTCATATAAAGACGATGATGTTAAAAAAGTCAGTTATGCGAAAATTTCTGAAGCTGTGGCTGCATCTGCCAGCCTGCCTCCAGTTTTTCGACCATATGGTATCAAAAATGCCTCTGGAAAGGAAAACTTCTTTTTTGATGGTGAAATTCGCGACACTTTATCCACACACGTAGCCGCAGATCATGGTGCGGACCTAGTAATTGCTTCATATTCTATTCAACCATACCATTATCATGAAGATATGGGTTCTCTTCATGAATATGGCATGCCCATTATATTAAATCAGGCACTTTACCAAGCTGTGGAGCAAAAGATAAACAAACATAGAAAACACAGAACAGAACTGAGAAATCTAGTAAACGCTGTTCATGGTTACCTTAAAGAGATCGATTTACCACAGGAAAATAGAGATAAACTCATGGATATTCTCATTGATAAAACCAATTACAAACCAAATGTGGAATATTTATACATCCATCCAAGTGCTCAAAATTATAAAATGTTCTTTTACGATCATTTTAGTCTTAACCCAGACATACTAGCACAGATCGTAAGAGTTGGGTTTAAAACAGCAATGTTTAAACTTAGAAGATATAAGTTCTAATTATATAGGATGGTTTGTGTTTGTAAGTAGGTAAGTTTGAGGTTTTGTGCAGAGTTGAAACCTTTCCATCCATGGGAGATCGGGCCTGGGCAGGCCCGAACCTGCCAATTCCCCCACGTCGTGTGGGGGAATCTAAAAGAAAAACCCATAATAACTTGAAGAAAACTGACTACCTATAGATTCTTCAACACGATGTTGAAGAATTGCGGGTTTCAGGGGCGGCTAGCCCCTGATCTCCCATGGATGGAAAGGTCCCAACTCCACACAAAACCTCAAAGTTTTTCACTTACATACCCATACTTTTACGTACACATATATTAAGATCTTAATCAGAATAAACTTAAAACAGATCCTCTAATCAGAGCATATAGTGGGCCAGAACTTAATCCAACAATAACAATCAAAGCGGCAGAAACACCTACAGTAAAACTCACTGATGCAGAGTCTTTGAATTCACCTACTAAAGCTTCATCTTCTTGTTTCATATACATATAAACAACTGGCTTTAAGTAAAAATAGACACTAATTACCGAACTCACTACACCCCAAATCACTAACCAATAAAGACCCTGTTTCATTGCCGCAGAGAAGATATAAAATTTAGAGAAAAATCCTAGTAGAGGTGGAATCCCTGCTAATGACAGCATAAATATGGAAATGACTAAGGCTAAGTAAGGCCTTCGATACGCCAAACCTTTTAAATGGTCCACTGTCACCATTGAGTTTTCACTTTTTTCAAATAAACTTAAAAAACCAAAAGCACCAATTGTCATAATGGCATAAGAGAATAAGTAAAATAAAGTACCACTTGCGCCAAGCACTGAATTTGTAGACAAACCAACAACTAAAAGCCCCATTAATAGATAGCCAGAATGGGCTATACTAGAATAAGCTAATATTCTTTTTAAGTGATTTTGTCTTAAAGCGGCTATGTTACCTAACATCATAGACATAACTGCTAACCACTGAATAGTAGACACTAACCCAGATGCACGATCCACGGCTAAAAATCCAGTGGCAAAAAACCTTAATAAAGCTGCAAAGCAAACTGCTTTAATTCCAGCAGCCATAAATGCTGTGAGCGGAGATGATGAGCCTTGGTACACATCAGGAGTCCAAAAATGAAAAGGAAAAATGGACACTTTAAAACCAAGTCCAACAAAAACTAAAACACAGCCCACTAAAAATAATCGGCTTGTGGATGCTAGTGTCGCTGCTGTTTCTGTAATCTCGGCAAATTGAGTTGTCCCAGTAGTACCAAAAATAAATGCTATACCATATAATAAAATTGCTGAAGCCAAGGATCCAAGAACAAAATATTTTATGGCGGCCTCTTTTGAAAGCCTTGTCTCTTCACTCATGGCAATGAGCATATAAAGACATAAAGAAGCCATTTCAATACCAATAAATGTTAAAATAAAGTCATTAGAATATGCAACTACCATCATTCCTACAGCAGCGTTTAACATTAACATTACATATTCAGAAAATAAATGCTTTGGAGTAAAGGAACTTTCCTTAATTAAAACTAAAGCAAAAAATGTAATAAATAAAACTATAATTACAGACCACATAGCCAGGCCATCTACCATAATTGAACCACTAAAAATAAGCTTTGGTGCTCCATTTACAATTTTGATTAAAATAATCCCACATGTAGCAATAAAAGCAAAAACAATACCTATTAAAGGAAGATACAAACTCATCATATCTGATGGCTCGTTGTTTTTATTTAAAACTTTAGTAAAAACTGGAACTAAACTAAATATAAAAAGTAAAATCATTGGGGACAATAAATAAAGGTCCATAGTTGTAAATGTTGATAGCATTATTGCATCCTCTTTTAAAAATAAAGTTAATTTATTTTTTCTTTAATATTTAATTTGTCATTTTTTGAATATAAACTTTTATTAGCCTCAGAATTCTTGTGAATAACTAATTCATATTTACTAATATTATTTACTAAATGTTTCACACTAGTGTCTGACCATTTTAGAATTGTACCTGGAAAAAGACCCATCCAAAAAATCATAATTATTAGCGGCAACATCACTGCAAATTCTCTGGCATTAATGTCCAAAGATTCGTTCTTATCTTTAAACTCTTGAACAACCTTTCCCATTTTTCCAAAGAACACTCTCTTAACCATCCACAGCATATAAGCAGCAGCTAATACCACTCCCGTCACCGCAAAAAATACAAACTCTTTTTTCGCTAAAAATGTACCCTGTAAAATTAAAAATTCACCAATAAACCCATTGGTCATTGGAACAGCAATACTAGACATGGTTACAATAACAAATAAGATTGAAAAGATGGGTGCATAACCTGCAAGTCCACCATAATTAGAAATTTCACGTGTGTGTGTACGTTCATAAACCATTCCAACTAGTAAGAACAATGCACCTGTACTAATACCATGATTTAGCATTTGGTAAATAGCTCCAGTAATCCCTAAGGTATTTAAAGCGAATAAACCTAATAGCACATAACCCATATGTGAGACTGAAGAATAGGCCACAAGTTTTTTCATATCTGTTTGTACCATCGCCACTAATGCACCGTAAATTATGCCCACCACAGCTAAGGCTAATAAAACCCAAGCCCAATGCTCTGTAGCCTGAGGAAACATAGGGATAACGAACCTTAAAAACCCATAAGTCCCCATTTTTAACATAACTCCTGCTAATATCACAGATCCAGGGGTTGGTGCCTGCACATGAGCATCTGGAAGCCAAGTATGAAATGGAAATGTTGGGACCTTAATAGCAAAGGCTAAACTAAAAGCAAAAAATAATAAGGTTTGTGTGGAAAAAAATGTTTCTGCTACAAAAGGAATTTCTAATTTGTAAAAATCTAAAAGGCTAGCACTCATGAACCCAAGCTGAGACTGGGCCATAAACATCATAAAGATAATTGCTAACAACATGAATACAGACCCAAACATGGTGTAAATAAAAAATTTCATGGTGGCATATAAACGGTTTGCTCCACCCCAAATACCCACTAAAAAATACATAGGGATTAAGGACACTTCAAAAAAGACATAAAATAAAATTGCATCCATTGCTAGGAAAGTACCAATCATAGATGTCTCTAATAACAGCATACAAACTAAGAAACCTTTTGTTTTTGATTTCACAGCTGTCCAGCTACCTAACAGAGTAATTGGTGTTAAAAAGGTAGTTAATATAACTAGCCAAAATGAAATACCATCAAGACCCATAAAGTAACTGACACCCATTTGTGATACCCAAGTGTGCTGCTCAACTAGCTGTAATGTAGCAACACTCGGATCATAGTACCTAAAAAGAAGTAAACTGAGAGCAAATTCAATCAATGTAAAAGCTATAGCCATCTGCTTTAATGCTTTTTCATTGGATCCAGAAAACCAAATCATTAAAGCAAATACAACGGGTAAAAAAGTAATTAGACTTAATAACATTTTAAGACCCCACAATCACATAGCTAAGGATAACAACAAGGCCGATAAACACATAGAAGCCATATTGTTGAAGTTGTCCATTTTGTAACTTTTTAAAACCACGAGACATGGACTGAACGAAGTCTGACAATTTATATGTAATATTATCAATAATACATACATCTACGTATTCCCAGAACCCCTTACTTATATCGATCAAGGGATTTATAATTTTTGAAAAATAAAACTCATCCACCCAGTATTTATTGTAAATTAATTGATATGGGCGTGAGCATTTTGCCGCTATCTTAGCAGGACGGTCTTTGTGTGAAATATAAAAGTCATAGGCAAGCCAAGCAGAGACACCGGCCAAGCCAACAGATATACCCATTATCGCCCACTCCATAACCACAGGAAAATGTTTTAGGGGAACAGCAACTAATGAAGTTTCTAGCCAATGATGTAAAACGTTAGGTGGATGTCCTGGTAAAACAGCTGATATAACATGCGGTATACCTATCCAACCACCTACCACAGATAAAGCTCCAAGTACCATCAATGGTATTGTCATGCTTATTGGAGATTCATGTGGATGAGTTTCTTTAGGTACTCGACTATCTCCCCAAAAAACCAAACTCATTAATCGTGTCATATAAAAAGCCGTTAACACAGCCCCTATCACTCCCAGAACCCAAAGAACCCAGTGACCTTGTGTGGAGGTTAAACTTTGCCATAGAATTTCATCTTTACTAAAAAAACCTGCAAAGGGTGGCATTCCAATTATGGCAAGCCAACCTAATGTAAAAGTGAAAGAAGTTATTGGCATAATTTTTCTTAACCCACCCATTTTTCGCATATCCTGCTCACCATCCATTGCGTGAATCACAGAACCGGATCCTAAAAACATAAGGGCTTTAAAAAAAGCATGTGTCATTAAATGAAACATTGCTGGCATAAATGCACCCACACCTACCCCTAAAAACATATATCCCAACTGGGATACTGTGGAATATGCTAAAACTTTTTTAATATCCCATTGTGTAAGACCTATACTTGCCGCAAATACTGCTGTTAATGCGCCTATGGTTGCTATCAACATCATCACGTTTGGCGCCATAATAAATACACCATTTAAACGCACTATCATATAGACACCAGCAGTAACCATAGTTGCAGCATGTATCAATGCGGAAACTGGAGTAGGTCCAGCCATAGCATCTGGCAACCAAACGTATAAAGGAATCTGTGCTGATTTTCCCATCGCCCCAATAAACAAAAATAAACAGGCTAAATGAATGGGACTTGACCATAAAGCTTCTGGAGATTCCGGCATTCTAGAAATAAGCTCAGAAAATTCAACGGTACCAAAGTTCATAAACAAAAAGAATATCCCTAATAAAAATCCAGCATCACCAATTCTATTTGTAATAAAAGCTTTCATTCCAGCAGCGGCTTTTTCAGCATCATCAAACCAAAAGCCAATGAGTAAGTATGAACAAAGACCCACGCCTTCCCATCCAACAAACATCACTAGAAGGTTATCTCCTAGAACTAGTAGCAACATATTAAATATAAAGAAATTCAGATAAGCAAAGTACTTGGTGGGTCTCTCGTCATGGGACATATATCCCACACTAAATAAATGTATCAACGTACCAACACCAGTAATCACTAATATCATAATGGCACTAATGGGATCTAAAACAAATGAAGCATTCGCATTAAAATCACCCACGTTAATCCAGTTAAATAGGTGAAAACTGATTTTTCGCTGCAAAGGATCCATACCAATAAGATCAAAAACAAGAAGCAGTGAAGAAATAAAAGATAATAGCATTGCTCCAATGGCTACACTACCAGCTAACTTATAATCCTTACTTTTAAAACGAAATCCATTAAAGAAAAAACCTAATAATGGGGCAAAAATTAAAATGCTAAATAAAATTGAATGATTCATGTCCTACCTATTTAATCAGTTCTTCAGTTTCTCGAATATTGAAATATCAACTACCTTAAACCTTTTAAAGATAGTAACCATCAGTGCTAAGCCAACCCCAGCCTCAGCTGCAGCCAAAGTCATTACAAAAAACACTATAACTGGTCCATTAGCATTATTAGAAAAATGACTAAAAGCAATAAAAGAAAGATTTACGGCATTTAACATAAGCTCAATACCCATTAAAATGACAATTAAATTCTTTCTTAACAATACAGTTAAAATTCCAATGGAAAAAATTATTGCGGATAAAAATAAATAGTGATTTAGCCCCACGGCCAACATGTCATTAACTTGCATGTGTTCCACCTTTAATTCTAGAAAGTGCCACCGCTCCCACAGCTACAAGCAATAAAATAACGCCTAACACTTCAAATTCTATGAGATAGTCTTTAAATAAAAGCTGTGCCATAGATTTTACTGACAAAACCTCTGTTTTGACTTTAGCTGAACCTGAAATCATTTCTGTGGACATAAAAGCTGTTGCACCAATGGTAAATGCAAAAAATCCAGCTAATCCACACTTAATGGCATTAGAGATAAAACCACCAGAAAAAATCTTTATTTCATGTTTTAAATCAAACATCATCATGACCATCACAAAGAGCACCATCACCGCACCAGCATAAACAATCAACTGTACTGCTGCAATAAAAGGTACTTGTAATAAATAGTACATGGCAGAAAGGACAATCATAGACCCTACAAGATTCAAAGATGAAAACAGAGGGCTTGAGTGCATAAGTACACCCAGTGAAAATAAGATGAGCAAAAATGCCAGCATATAAAATAAATAACCTGTAATCATAATCTCTCCATTAAATTCTAGCTAAAAATACAACAACAGCAGTAACTATAGTGTTTGCTAAAGCCCAGGGAAGCATGGTTTTCCATCCTAAATCCATAAGTTGATCATATCTAAATCTTGGTAAAGTCCAGCGCACCCAAACATATATCCATAAAAATATTAAACACTTAATCATAAATACTGTAAAAAATAAAAAAGCCGTAAGCACATTGGCCATATTTATTCCGAGGCCAAAGCTTTTAAGCATGTCTTCAATCATTACATGAGATACAAATGGAAGTTGATAGCCCCCAAAATAAAAAGTAACCAATAAAGCTGAAGCCACTAACATATGTCCGTATTCGCCTAAATAGAACATAAGCATTTTCATACCACCGTATTCTGTATGAAACCCTGCAATTAATTCTGATTCAGCTTCAGGCAAATCAAAAGGTAAGCGATTTGTTTCCGCAAATGCCGCAACTAAAAATAAAAAAGCACCCAGAGGCTGATAAAAAATTCCCCAATTTGGTAAAAAAGGAATACCAAGTTCTCTGCCTGAAATTGTAAAGCTTAAAGCCCCAGCTTGCTGGGCAATAATGGAATGAAAATCAAAGGTATTATAAACTAAAATTGCACCCACTATGGATAATCCTAGTGCCAATTCGTAACTAATCATCTGGGCCACAGCTCTTAAAGCGCCGTACAAAGAGTACTTATTCGCGGATCCCCAACCAGCTAACAAAAGTGCATAAGCACCTAAAGAAGAGACTCCTAGGATAAAGACTATGCCAATACCTACATTATAACCCTGAAAATTAATGTCATAAGGACCCCAGCTTTCTCCCAAGAACATAAATGGTTCTAGGTGAAATGTATTTGCTAAAGGTATAGCAGCAAACGCTAGTGCCCCCGGAATTAATGCAACCACTGGTGCTGCATAAAAAATAAGTTTATGTCCCTTTCCAGGAACAAATTCTTCTTTAAAAACAAACTTCACGGCATCCGCTAAAAGTTGCATAAGACCAAATGGCCCCACACGGTTTGGACCATATCGATTTTGAATAAAAGCGGACCCTCTTCTCTCTACCCATACTAAAATTGGTACTAATTGAACCATTAGTAAAAAAATTAGTACTAATTTGACAGAATTAATTAAAACTTCTACTAAATCTGAACCCATATTATTCCCACTCTAATGCTTTAGACTTAACTTCCCAAAACAGGCCAAAAATAAAAATAAAAATAAAAACTCCCATAGCTGCTAAAAACTGTAAGCCATAGCCCTCTGTAATCGAGTCTCCAAAAGTCACAGCCCATGGATACATAAAGATAATTTCAATATCAAAAAGAATAAATAAGATGGCCGTTAAATAATATTTCACAGGAACCTTAGAGTGCCCAGAGAACTGACCGGGTATACCACACTCATAAGCCTCATCTTTTACATCATTTTGTTTTGGCTTAGGTCCGATAAGCGAAGTTACCACAACAATAGCTGTTCCAAACAAAGCTACAAAAACACCCAACGCGATTATGGGAACAAGTTCTTCCATGTATCATCCTTAAAAGCTGAATATAAAATTTATACTTTTACTAAAAGCCACTGAAATTAGCGCTCTTAAAAAATGTGTTAATCCACCACACACTAATAATAAATGACTGTAATGACAATAAAATCAGCGTTTGCTACCTTGTGATGCGCGGGGCGTTGATTTTTGTGCAAAACATGTTCATAAACATAGCCCATGACAATATTTGAAGATCTACCTATTAATTTTACCAACCATTTTATTAAGGCACTAGAGTCTCACGAGTCGTCTTTTTTTATAGAAGGGTCTTTATCAGAGGAATCGTTATCTGCCTTGATTTCTGGCATACATTCTAAAAATATTGGATTACAACACTTAATTGTTGTTGAAAATAGCAAAGTTGCAAAAAAAATAGCTAAATGCTTTCAATTTTTTAATCCGTCACTCAATGTTCAGTTATTATTTGGTTTCGATATTTCGGCCTATTCCAACCTATATCCTAACAAAAAACTTATTGCACAAAGATTGGGCTGGATGCATCAAGCTCAAAATGGATCAACTCAAACTATTTTTATAGCAACTATTGAGGGACTCACACAAAAGACCATTCCTTTCAGTATCCTTCATAAACACACATCCTTATTTAAAATAGGTTCTGACTTCTTTGAGCACCCTCACAAAGAACTTATAAAGCTAGGCTATATACCCTCTCCCGTTGTTGAGGATATTGGCACATTTTCTATTCGAGGGGGTCTAATTGATATTTTTTCTCCAGCTCATAAACATCCAATACGTATTGAACTTTTTGCCGATGAAATTCATTCACTACGTGAGTTTGATGAATCCACACAAAGAACGCTAAATAATCTCAATACATGTGCAATTATACCAGCCCAAGAAACAGTTCTGGAAAGTGATTATTATCTACATGCCTTGGATAAGTACCAGGCTGATTTAAAACATAGATCAGAGTTTGTTAAAGAATTCCCAACCGATTATTTACGTCAGCTCTCTCAAGGGCATTATTTTCAAGGACAGGAGTTCTTGGTCTCTTATTTTTATAAAGAAGCGGTGTCAGCACTAGACCACTTTTCTTCAAATTTAAATATTTGGCACTTTAATCCAATGGCAATTACTCAGCATCTTGACCTATTTTTAGAAAATCTAAAAATAGAACATGATAATTCTTTAGACCTACCCATATGTCCAAAACCGGAAGATCAATATGTTGTATTAAAAGAGCTCACACCTCCCCCAGATACTAAAGATATTTATTTCTCAAAAGTGCATGTGTTAGATCATGTGGAAGAAAAAAGTACTTATTCTTTTCCATGCTCTCCTTTAATTGAAATTCGTCAAAAATTTCACAATTTGTTAAAAGACCCAAATGATCATTCTGATTACTTAAAAGAAAAATTAATAGACTTTAAAAATAAAAATTTTAGTGTTTTTATAATTTCATCATCTGAAAGACAGACTCAAAAGATTAAATTACTTTTAGATGATCAAAACTTTCAAGTGGAAGTGTCTGACTCTACTAATTTCCAATGGGAGAACTGGATTAACGAGCAGAATCAGAATCTGTTAAAAATTAACCTTATCCACGGGCAAATTCCGGAGGGATTTAATCTTAATGCAGAAAGAATTATCTTTATTACTGATGATGACATTCTAGGAAAACGCAGAACCTACAAAACATCCGCTACTGAAACTTTATCTGAAAAAGCACATGCACTGAGCTTTGGTGAGTTAAAAATTGATGATCTCATTGTTCATAAGCTTCATGGTGTGGGAATCTACAAGGGTTTAAAAACTATGCCTATTGCCGGTATAGAATCTGAGTTTATTCAAATTGAGTATAAGGATAGCGATAAACTCTATTTACCAATTTATCAAATTGGACAAATTCAAAAATATTCAGGTCCGAAAGCTTCTCAATTATTAAATAAATTAGGCGGAAATGGTTGGGAAAAAACAAAGGTTAAAGTTAAAAGTAAGATTCATGACTTAGCCGCTGAACTATTAAAGCTTTATGCGGCACGCTCACAACTTACTAGAGCACCATACTCAGAGCCGGATAGAGACTTTCAGTTATTTGAGAAAGAATTTCCATACGAAGAAACACCTGGCCAACAAAAAGCCATTGACGATGTATTAAAGAATCTGTGTTCTGATAAACCCATGGACCGATTGATTTGTGGCGATGTTGGATTTGGAAAAACTGAAGTCGCAATGCGAGCTTGTTTTAAAATTATTCAAGATAAAAAACAAGTGGCCGTTATTGCTCCAACAACTATATTAACGTTCCAACATTTTCAAAATTTTAAAAAACGTTTTAAAAATTGGCCTATAAAAATTGCCGTTCTCAACCGATTTGTAAAACCAAAAGAAATACGCCAAAACATTCAAGAAATTAAAGATGGCCAAATAGACTTAGTTATTGGCACCCACCGTCTCTTCAGTAAAGATATTCAATTTAAAGATCTTGGTTTATTGGTTATTGATGAGGAACAACGCTTTGGGGTGAAACACAAAGAACAGATTCGACAGCTAAAAACAATGGTGGATACTCTAACGTTATCAGCCACTCCTATCCCAAGAACATTAAATTTATCATTAATGGGAATGCGTGATTTAACACTAATAAACACAGCTCCCATGGACCGCTTACCCACAAGAACTTTTGTTACTCGTTTTGATAAAGGTACAATTAAAAAAGCTGTAGAAAGCGAGCTCTCTCGTGGCGGACAAGTCTTTTTTCTCCACAATAAAGTACAAAGTATATATGCGCTTGCCGATGAGCTTCGATCTTTTTTACCTAATGTTACAATTGCTGTTGGTCATGGACAAATGCAAGAAAAAGAACTTGAAGAAACAATGCTGAAATTTTTTAACCAAAAAATTGACCTCTTAGTTTGCACTACAATTATCGAATCGGGCATTGATATACCAACTGCAAATACAATGTTTATAGACAACGCTCATTCTCTTGGTTTAAGCCAACTCTATCAACTCAGAGGTCGAGTAGGACGTAGCAAACGAAGAGCTTACTGTTATTTAATGGTTCCTAAAAATAGAAAGTTAAACTCTGTTCAGCAAGAAAGACTAAGAGTCATCCAAGAGAATACTGAATTAGGTTCAGGCATTAAAATAGCACATTATGATTTAGAATTAAGAGGCTCTGGAAATATTTTAGGCCAAGATCAATCTGGACAGATTAATGCAGTAGGGTATGAGCTTTACCTAGAATTATTAGAAAATGAACTCAATACATTAAAAGGTGAGCCACAAAAAGAACAACTAGACCCAGAAATTAATCTTAAAATTCCAGCTCTCATTCCTGATATATATATTTCGGACATTCGTATCCGACTTGCCTACTACAAAGCCCTCTCACAAATTCAAACAGAAGCAGAGGTCGATGTTATAGAAGAGGAGCTTACAGATCAATTTGGTAAGCCGCCTGAACAGGTCTATAATCTTATTGGTATCATGCTTATCCGAAAATACTGCAAAGACTTATCAATTAGAGATCTAACAGCTGGTCCAAAAAATCTATCCCTAACTTTTACAGAAAACACACCTCTAAGTGTAGTAAAAGTGCTCGGATTAACAAACAGACCAAATAAAAAATATACACTTACACCAAGCAGCCAATTAAAAATAAGAATGAATGAGATTACGTGGCCTCGCGTTTACGATGAACTCGCATATTTAAAAACTATATAATCTAAATATCAATTTAGCAGTCTAACAGTTTATTTTCATAAATATTCATTGGTTATATACATTTCATTGCAACATTCTAAACTCTGACTCTCTTGACAAACTAACTTTAAAAAAATTAAAACTCTAGTTGAAGGCCTGCATTCAATTGGACATCTGTTGCAAAACTAGGGTCCACAGCATTAGAAGACGCTAAAAATGATTTACCTTCGAAAAATAAAAATGTATTTTGTAAACCTGATTCCACAAATGCATTTTTAGCTGTATCTCTATCTAACCAGTCTAATTGAATTAATCCACCAAGATGAAAATATCCAGCCGGTTGAGTATTTCCTTTGAAGGTTGGATTATTATTCTGTTGTTCTTCATATTGGGCAATATATATTCCACCACCAATAAAAGGAACAAAATAAGGCTCATTCATGAGTGTTTCAAATGAAATTTTTGCACCAAAATGTAAAGGTGTAACTTTGAGTGTAGATACATCATCTGCTGATGCCAACGATTCTACTGAGTAAAAAGAAACTCCAAAATCATAGGAAAATGTCATAAATGAGTAATGATTTTTGACAGAAAAACTTACCCCAATTCCTGTTCCATTTTTTACTCCATACACTTGTTCAAATGTATTTACAGAAAATTTTGGTTGATAGTCATTTGGGTCAAATTGAGAAGAAAATATTGAAAAAGACAATCCATTATCTTCCCTTCTCTCTCCATAAGGAATTAATTTGTACTCCATATTTTGTTTATCAGAATCTATGTAATTTGCCTCTACAAACACTAAGTCATCCTCGAGACCTTGATCTATGATGTTTGCATTTAAATTAAGACTCACCCCAATAAATCCGATAAGGAAAAGAGTAAGGATATATTTGTGAAAAACTTGAAAAAACATATATTTAGTATACTTTTTCTCCAAGAAAGAGGCTCTTTAAAAGTGCATAAGCTTTTAAATCAAGTCTTTTGTATTTCTATACTATATTTTAGTCTTATTCCAACAGGACTTAATGCTGGCTATGTTGATAAAATTAATAACAACTCATCCTTTAGTGACAGTCTAAATTTAAACTTATTAACTAACGAACAGTTTGATCAGTTTGTTAATAAAAAAATTAGCAGTATGTCTTTAAAAGATAAAATTGGTCAACTCTTTATTCTTGGATTTCATGGGACAAAGTTTACTGGAAAATTAAAAAAAAGGATTAATAAATTTAATCCAGGTTCTGTTATTGTATATAAAAGAAATATAAAATCTCTTAAACAAATTCGACGCTTTAATTTTAAATTACAAAAGGACTACTTATCTAAAAATCATTTTCCCATTTTTATAATGACTGACCAAGAAGGTGGTTCTGTTTCTAGAATCAAACACAAATTCACGCCTCCAAGTGCTCTTTCTATTGGACAAACGAATCTGCCAATTTTTGCTAAGGATTATGGACTTATAACTGGAAAAATTATGGGCTTACTCGGCTTTAATTTTAATTTAGCACCTGTAGCAGATCTTTCAAATCCCTATAAAAAAAATTTTATAGGCAATCGCTCCTTTGGAAATGACCCTAAAAAGGTTTTAAACTTTGCTCAACAGTTCTCTCAAGGGTTACTTGATACATCAGTAATTCCAACTTTCAAACATTATCCCGGTCATGGCGGCACCATAAACGATAGCCATAGAAAACTACCAAAAAAACTAGCTTCATATGATGAGCTCAAAGATACACATTTTTATCCTTTTAAGAAAATTGCAGAACTTCAAATACCATCTGCAATTATGACAGCACATATTTCATTTCCAAACATAGATTACTCTGGTGTACCAGCTACATATTCAAAAAAATTAATAACTGATATTTTAAGAGTTAAGTTCGGTTATAAAGGATTAGTTATTACTGATGATTTAAGAATGGCTGGTGCATCTGTAAATAGTGCCGAGCATGTTGGTATACGGGCATTGGCTGCCATTAATGCTGGGTGTGATATGCTCATGTTAGCTTGGGGATATAAAAAACAAGATTTTGCAAAAAGATTTCTTATTAAATCTGTGAAAAATAATACTCTAGATGTAACTAGAATTGATGAAAGCCTAAGAAGAATATTAAGATTTAAATATAAATATAGTATGAATATAAAATCACATCTTTCTACTAATAAAAAATTAAGAACAGCATTTAAAGAATTAAAATTATTTTCTAATGAAATTAGTTTAAAGAATTTCAAAGCATCCGTTAAAAAACAAAACATGAATAGATTTAAAAAACCTAATAGTGGTTACTTTAATGAGATTAAATCCGTCTCTGTATTTTCTGCTTATCGAGATTTCTATAAACACTTAAAATTAAACTCAAACTACAATTATGATTTTTACCAATTAACTCCAAAAAAAACGGTGTCTATTGAAAGCATATTAAAGAATGATCCTAAACGCTTAGGTGTTTTCTATGTTACAGGTATAGGCACGTCTAAAATACTAAATAAACTAGATATAAAAACTAAGAAAAAAATTCTAATCGTAAATACCACCTACCCTGGTATCATTGATTTACCTAGTCAATATTTAGATGTTATAAATATCAATACTACAAATCACCTCTCTGGAAAATGGACGGGCAAGCGTATCCACAACGGTAATAGGTTCCCTGCAACTGAACACTAATTTAAACAACAACCGTAATAATGAGCCATAGCCACTTTAATTTAGACAAATTTATAACATTAAAATGTTTATGACAACAACTCTCAGACCTATTGGTCAGCACCACTCATTCTTGTTTCAGAACGTTTTAGCTTTCTTTGGTATTTTTTAATACCATCGTGGCCAATTTCACTACTTAAAAGCTGATCCTGAGATTTTTGTATTGCGTCTTTTGCTCGCTCAGTATCAATCTCTTCTGGAGTTTCTGCTGTTTCAGCGAGTACTTGTATGGAGTTAGGAGTTACATTTAAATAACCCCAACTAATGACAACGGATTTTGTTTCGGATGACCCCTCTTGTTTATACCTCATTATACCAGTAGATAAGGTAGACATAAGTGGAGAATGCCCAGGCAGCAAACAAAGTTCACCTTTATATGCGGGTACAATAACTTCAGTGACCGGAATGTTATCCACTAATACTTTATCAGGAGTTAGTAATTTTAAGTTAAACATAGTCTATCCTATTTTAAATTCACTTTAATATATATTTACTAAAGCGTTTTTGCTTTTTCTAGAACGTCTTCAATTCCACCAACAAGGTAAAAAGCTTGCTCAGGAATATCATCATGCTTACCATCTAGAATTTCTCTAAATCCACGAACAGTATCAGTAATTTCGATGTACTTACCCTTCATACCTGTAAACTGTTCCGCAACGAAGAAAGGTTGAGATAGAAACTTTTGAATTTTTCGTGCTCTCATCACAACTAATTTATCATCTTCTGAAAGCTCATCCATACCTAAAATTGCAATAATATCTTGAAGATCTTTGTATCTTTGTAAAATAACCTGAACATCACGAGCTGTATTATAGTGCTCTTCACCAACGATTGAAGGATCTAATATTCTTGAGGATGAATCAAGAGGATGAACCGCAGGGTAAATACCCATAGCCGCAATATCACGATCCAAGTTAGTTGTAGCATCTAAATGGGTAAACGTTGTTGCTGGAGCAGGATCCGTGTAATCATCCGCAGGAACATAGACTGCTTGTACAGAAGTAATTGAACCTTTTTTTGTAGATGTAATTCGTTCCTGAAGAGTACCCATTTCTGTACCTAATGTTGGTTGATAACCCACAGCAGAAGGAATACGTCCAAGAAGTGCAGAAACTTCCGCACCAGCTTGAGTAAATCTAAAAATATTATCTACGAAAAATAAAACATCCTGTCCGTCTTTATCACGAAAGTATTCGGCCACAGTTAGACCAGTTAATGCAACTCGAGCACGCGCTCCAGGAGGTTCATTCATTTGACCATAAACAAGAGCTGTTTTATCAATAACGCCAGACTCTTTCATTTCCATAAATAAATCATTGCCTTCTCGTGTTCTTTCACCAACACCAGCAAATACTGAATAACCGCCATGCTCAGTGGCAATATTACGAATTAATTCCATAATTAAAACTGTTTTACCAACACCAGCTCCACCAAATAAACCAATTTTTCCACCTTTAGAATAAGGGGCTAATAAATCAACAACTTTAATGCCTGTAATTAAAATTTCAGCTTTAGTTGATAAATCTTCAAATGATGGTGGTTCACGGTGAATCGGCCATTTATCTTGAGACTCAATTGGACCAGCCTCATCGATTGGATCTCCAACAACATTCATAATTCGGCCTAAAACTTTATCTCCAACAGGAGCTAAAATCATATTCTCAGTATTCTTAACTTCTTGACCTCTAACTAAACCATCAGTTGTGTCCATGGCAATAGCACGAACTTCATTATTTCCTAAATGCTGAGCCACTTCTAAAACTAAATTCCATTCATTATTGTCAACTGATTTGTTAGTCACACGTAATGCCGTTGTGATAGGTGGTAATACTCCACTTGTAAACTCAACATCAACAACTGGTCCTAAAATTTGAACAACTTTTCCGTTTTCCATCTAATATATCTCCTTAAAATCCTATATAAATTTAATAAATAAATTAACCATTTAGTGCTTCTGCACCACTTACTATTTCTGTGAGTTCGGTAGTAATTGCCGCTTGTCTTAATTTGTTGTATGTCAACGTCATGCTATCAATCATTTCGTTAGCATTTTTAGTTGAATTATCCATTGCTGTCATTCTTGCGCCATGCTCAGAGGCTACAGATTCTGTCATTGCCCTGTAGACCTGTGTACTAAAATGTTTTTTTAAAAGAACATCAATCATCATTTCTGGTTCTGGTTCAAAAATTAAATCTTTTGAAAATAACACCTCTTCACTATTCAGCTCAGACTGCCCAATATCCACAGGAAGAATAGTTTCGCAAACAACATCTTGCTGAATTGGTGATTTAAATTCATTATAAACTAAACGAATTTCATCATAATCACCTTCAGAGAATTCATGTTTTAATTTCTCTGCAACTTCTGCTGCTAATGCATATGACACTTCACGAGCTAAATCTAAAATAGTATCAATACCTTCAACTCCTCTATGCTTAAAGTAATCTTTCCCTTTTTTACCCACGAAGATAAAGTCTAACTTTTGGTAATTATCTTTGTTCTCTTTGTAGTAGTTCATCGCAAACTTGTTTATATTTGCATTAAAGCCACCACAAAGTCCTCGATCACTTGTTAATACTACAAGTAAAACATTTTTTGGATTTTCACTTCTACTTAAGAGCGGGTGTGACACTCGTTGAGTGACAGCAATATCTGCAATTGAAGTCCGTAAGCTTATTGCATAAGGTCGTAGTCGTGTGATTCGACCTTGTGCTCTTTTTAATTTAGCCGCAGACACAAGCTTCATTGCTTGCGTAATTTTCTGAGTGTTTTTAACACTGGAAATTCGCGATCTAATATCTGATAAATTAGCCATACTTATAAATCCTTAAGAAGCTTTAAAAACCGTTTTAAATTCCTCTAGTGCTTTTACTAATAACTCTACAAGATCATCTGCAAGTTTTTGCTTTTCACGTATGCTATCTAAAAGAGATCTGTGTTTGGAGGTCATAAACTCCATATATTCCATTTCAAAACGGCCAATATCAGACTCATCTACATCATCCATAAATCCTTTAATAGCGGCATAAATCATAACCACTTGCTCTTCAACTTTCATAGGCGTGTACTGTGGTTGTTTTAATATTTCAACCAATCTCTTACCTCTTTCTAACTGATTTTTTGTTGCAGAATCTAGATCGGAAGCAAAAGCTGAAAAAGCCTCTAACTCTCTAAACTGAGCTAAATCTAATTTTAAAGTACCTGCAACTTGCTTCATGGCTTTAATTTGTGCTGCACCACCCACACGAGAAACTGATTTACCAACGTTTACCGCTGGGCGAATTCCCTTATTAAACAAGTCAGCTTCCAAAAAGATCTGACCATCTGTAATAGAAATTACATTTGTAGGAATATAAGCAGCAATATCTCCAGCTTGTGTTTCGATTATTGGAAGAGCTGTTAAAGAACCCGCGCCTAAATCATCATTTACTTTACAAGCTCTTTCTAAAAGTCTTGAATGAATATAAAATACATCACCCGGATATGCTTCCCGTCCTGGAGGTCTTCTTAGTAATAAAGATAACTGACGATATGCTCGTGCTTGCTTTGTTAAATCATCATATACAATTAAACCATGTCTTCCTGAATCTCTAAAATGTTCTGCCATTGTACAGCCAGAGTATGGTGCTAAAAATTGTAACGGAGCCGGTTCAGATGCAGAGGCCACAACAATAGTTGTGTACTCTAGGGCTCCTGCAGCTCTTAACTTCTCAACAACTTGTGCAACTGTTGAATTTTTTTGTCCAATAGCCACATAAAAACACTGAACATTTAGCCCTTTTTGATTAATTATTGTGTCCACTGCAATAGCTGTTTTCCCAGTCTGTCTATCACCAATAATCAACTCTCTTTGTCCACGACCGATAGGGATCATGCTATCAATAGCTTTGATGCCTGTTTGCAGAGGTTCATGCACAGATTTACGAGCAATAATTCCAGGAGCTTTAAGTTCAACGGTCCGATACTCTTTTGTTTCAACCGGGCCTTGTCCATCTATAGGCATTCCCAACGCATTAACAACTCGGCCTAAAAGGGCTTCACCAACTGGTACTTGAACAATTTGTTTTGTTCTTTTAACAGTATCACCCTCTTTAATATTTCTATCTTCACCGAAGATAACTACACCCACAGAGTCCTTTTCTAAATTTAAAACCATACCTTGAATTTCACCAGGGAATACAACTAACTCACCAGCCATAGCATGATCAAGTCCGTAAACTCTCGCAACACCATCACCAACAGAAAGTACACTGCCTGTTTCGCTCATTTCTATTGTTTTATTATAATTTTTAATTTGTTCTTTTAAGATACTGCTGATTTCGTCAGCTCTAATTGAAATATCCATCTAGTGTGAACTCCTCTTTAGTTCTTCTTTTAATCTTCTTAAATGACTTACTAATGTATCATCAAAGCGGTAACCACCAACTTCAACAACTAATCCACCAACAATACTTTCATCTGTTTCATAAGTGAATATAACTTTTTTATTTAGAGCTTTGGCAACTTTTGCTTCCACAGCTATTCTTTCATCATTCGACAATATTGACATGGATTTTACTATACCTCTAGTTACTCCATTAGCTTCATCAATTGTCTTTTCATATGCATCAACTACACCAACAAAAATATCTAATCGATCTTTTTTTACTAGAAGTTTCAAAAATGATTGCACCTCATCAGATATTTTTAAGTTCTTAAATGTTAACTCAATTATTTTAGATCTATCATCACGTGAAAGAGTTTTCGAGTTTAACTGTTCTTTTATTTCATCATCAGCATTAAGTGCATTTTTAATCTGTCTAATTTCTTCAAATATAGTTTCTGTTTTATTAGACTCTGTAGCTAAGGAGTAGAGTGCTTTTGCATATCTATTTGAGATCTCATTATTTAACATTAATGAACCCCCTGTATTTTTTCAACAAATTCTGTTTTCAATCTTTTTTGATCCTCATCGCTCATTGTTGCCTTTAATTCCTCTTGTGCCTTTAGAATTGAGGCTTCTAATAAATCTGCTTTTAAATGTTGTTTAGCTTTTACAAGTTCAATTTCTATTGTAGCTTGCGCTTCTTTAATTAATTTTTCAGACAATCCACTGGCCTCACTCATTAATTTATGATGCATTTCTTCAGCTTCAGCTTTTGCATTATGGGCATTTTTTTCCGCTTCATCACTTAATCTTAACATTTTTTCTTGAAGAGTCTTTTTCATATCTTCTGCTTTGATTTTTGCTGATTCCACTTGATTTACTATTTCATGATACTGCTGGTGACGATTCTTAAAGTGAGCACGAATAGCTTTTCTTAAAAAATACCAGAGAATAAAAACGGCTAAAGCAAAATTAAAAATTTGTTGAAAAATATACCGGCCTGGTATTTCAACGACTTCTCCATGATTTGACCCAGCAGCAAAAAGAGATGCTCCGTAGAGGAGTATCCCAATGGCAATAATAATTTGTTTGAACTTATAGTTAAAAATTTGAGACATAAGTTTTTTCCTACGAATTTAAAATTTTAGTTTTTATCTGTAATGAAACCTGAGTTGTTTGAGAACTTAACTCAGTTTCTGCCTTTTCAAACTCTGATTTAATTGTAGCCTGAGCACTTTCTAACACTGCTTTTGCTTCATCACGAGCTTTCTTAGTAATTCCATCATATTCTTCTAGAGCCTTAGTTCTAGCTTCAGAGTATATTTTTTTATACTCAGAATTCATTTCTCTTGTTTTTGATTCAAATTCAGTTTGAATTTCGTTAGCCTCTTCTAAAACGCGCTCATTTGCCTCATGAGATCCCACAGTGTTTTCCATTCTCATGCCGTATGCTTTGTAGTAAGGGTTGAATACAAGAAAATATAGAAAGATATAAGTAATTAGAAATATTATAAATTGATAGGCAATGGTCTGATTTATACCCAAAGAAATTAGTAATTCCATTAATTTGAACCTTATATAAGTGTAAATTTGCTTAGGCAATATCACTACTTATATATATAGACAAGTTGTATTTATTTCGTTTTTTGAATTTAGGCACCTAACGATGCGCGTTGCCATTCCCCACATAAAAGAAGCTGGTCTTTATTTCAACAGCAGTTGTGTGGAGTTTACTTGAAATCCACATAAGTCAGCCTCTTCAGGTTTAGTATTTAGTCTCATTTATATATTTAAAATTTTGAAGGATTTTGAAAAAGCTAATTATTGCAAATATATCTATGACAATTTATTTGATCAATTAGTTGTTTTTGGGCATATAGGAAGCCCCCTCAAAAACAACACCCTCATCTATTCTTAGGCTAGGTGTTGTCACTGTACCAACAAATATTGCTGGTGGATGGATCACAACTTTTCTCCGAGCAAAAATATTGCCTTTTACATACCCAGATATGATAACTGTTTCTGCCTCGACCTGAGCTTCAACTTGGGCACCTGGATTGATCACTAAAGTATCATTGGTAAAAATTTCTCCACGAAAATTTCCACCAATTCTTACAGTTCCTTCAAAAGTAAGCCTGCCTTCAAAATTAGAACCCGCATCTAATAGTGCCGTTATCTGGCCTTCATTTATACTTGTATTTTTTGATTCTGAACTTACTTTTTTGCTAACTTCTACTCTTGCTTCCATGATGTCCTTATTTTATTCACAACCTCGTTGAGTTCTTCATCGGAATGAAAGTTTATCTTCAACTTTCCTTTTCCTTTATTATATTCAATAATAACTTTTTGTCCTAATAGTTTTTGAATTTCTTCTCCAAGCCCTTTAATTAATTGCTGATTTAGCTTTTCACTTGGATCTTCTTCAACTGTACTTTTAGCACCATTTTTAATCTTCTTTACTTGTTTTTCAATTTCCCGAACAGACATGCCTTTTGTAATAGCATACTTAGCTAATTTCTCTTGCTCCGTCCAATCAGAGACCCCTAAGATAACTTTTGCTTGTCCAAATGAAAGTTCTCCTCGATAAACTAGCTCTTTAGTTTTTGGAGATAAAGATAAAAGCCTAAGTAAATTCGCTATGGACGCTCTATCCTTTCCTAATCTTTCAGACAGTTGTTGTTGAGTCATACCATATTTTTGAATTAGCTGTTTTAATGCCTCAGCTTCTTCAACAGGATTTAGATCATTTCTCTGTATATTCTCTATTAAGGCAACTTCTAAAACTTCTTTGTTTTCAAATTCTCTAACAATTACAGGTATTTGCTTCTTGCCTGCACGTTGACTAGCTCTCCATCTTCGTTCCCCAGCTATGATTTCATAGGAACCCTCTTCTATTTTTCTAACAATTATTGGCTGTAAAACACCTATTTCTTTAATAGACAAGGAAAGCTCTGCTAACTTTTTTTCATCAAATAGTTTTCTAGGTTGAGACTTGTTGGCAATAACTTTTTCAATGTCCATATTAAAAATACGGTCTTCATCCTTAATAGTGGGTTGTGTACTAATTTTAGTACTTGTGGATTCAATAATTGCATCTTCAATTTCTTCTGAACTAACTTCTGGAAGTTCCACTTCTTCAAAATCAATATTATTTGTAAATGCCCTCTCTTTAGTATTTTCACCTAATAGTGAACCTAACCCGCGGCCTAAACCAGTCTTCTTTTTATTTTTGTGATCGAGAATTTTAGACATATGCCTCTCCATCATTTTTATTAATTGTGTCTTCTGGCACTACCATAGGTATTACTTCTTCGTTTCTCTGGATAAGCTCTTTAGCAAGGTCCATATATTTTTTTGCACCTATGGATTTTGCATCATAATCAATGATTGAAATTCCGTGAGAGGGAGCCTCTGATAACCTGACATTTCTAGGAATAATGGCGTCAAATACCTTTTCTCCAAAATGATTCTTTATTTCAGACACCACTTGGTGAGAAAGGTTATTTCTCTTATCAAACATTGTTAAAACGATGCCTTCTATCTTAAGATTTGGATTTAAATTCTTTTTAATGATTCCAGCTGTATTTAATAATTGTGACAAACCTTCTAAAGCAAAGTACTCACACTGCAAAGGGACCAAAAAGGTATCAGCAGCTGCAAGAGCATTTACTGTTAATAACCCTAAGGAAGGCGGGCAATCTATAATTATGTAATGATATTGATCACTTATAGACTTGATCTCGTTTTTCAAACGGTATTCTCTCTGGTCCATATCCACAAGTTCAATTTCTGCTCCTACCAAGTCTGGATTTGCAGCCACCACGTGCAGTGACTTTTGAGTAGTCATTTGCCTAGTTTGACGAATATCCTTCTCTCCAATTAACAGTTCATAAGAGGTCCCTTTTTGCACATCGTGCCTTTTTACCCCTAATCCGCTTGACGCGTTGCCCTGTGGATCCATATCAATTACTAAAATCGACTTTCCTAGTCTTGCTAAAGAGGCAGCCAGGTTAATTGAGGTAGTAGTTTTTCCTACTCCACCCTTCTGGTTGGCTACGCATATAACCTTTGCTCTTTTCATGTCACTGTCCTTTGTTTCATAATAGGAATTTTCACTGTTTCCTATAGATTTCCATGTGTTATTCCGATTTGTTCCACGTGGAACAATGGGAGGATTAAAACTTGCCTTACTTTAATAAAAAATACAATTTTTTCTTTGTAATTTTTCTATTTTCTTTGGTTTTAACTTCATGCAAAGAAGAAAACCCAAATCCTGAGTTGTTAGACCCTATATTCTCTCATTTACAGAAACAAGAAAAAGAGTTTGCCAAACTTGTTGAGGATAAGAAGAAAGAGATTAAAAGTGTACAGAAAGACCTAAAATCATCCTTGCCTCGTTCACCGGGAAGGATTGTGGCCAATAAATCTTATAAAAAGGCAGTAAAAGCCTTGGTTTTCCTTGAGCAAAAAGCCAAATATTATAAAATACGCGCTGAACATAGGAAGTTTGAGGGTAGAAAGAGCTATAAACTCGCTTTTAGTCAAAATAAAGCATGGCCAGACCCCAAGGAATACCAAAACTACCTAACTAACAATAGATTAAAAGAAATTAATTTAAATTGGAGCGCACGTGTTCCAAAGCTATTTGAAAAAAACCCAAACTATAAAGCTAAGTAATTGTTCCACGTGGAACAATTTAGAAATAAACGTGAGTAGTCATATGAGTAGGACACGATCGTTTAAATTGTTCCACGTGGAACATTCTAAGTTATTAGGCAATTTTTTTGGTAACAACCACGGATAAGTTGTTAAATCCTCCGGGAAGTTCGTACTCTTCAACTAATCTGGGCGCCCAATAGGCACAAACCTGTGGAGGAATAGCAACAACTTCTGAAACCCAACTACTTGATTTGAAATGAAAGTAGTCGGTTCCAACGCTACATACTTTTCTTGAAAGCAATAAAGCCTTAGAAATAGAGGCAAAACCTCTTGAAACAGCACATTTAATAGAGTTATCAGGCCTATCTTGCAACCTTGCATGTATGGGAAAAGCATTCTTGAGTCCTAAGCGATAAGCGACGTGCTTTAAGAACTCAACCTTTCTCGCATCTGAGTCCATTAAAAAAATCTTACGTTCTGGAGCGAGGATAGCTAGAATAATTCCTGGTAAACCATTTCCTGATCCTATATCATAAATCTCTTTTTCATCTGTGTAATTTAGAATACTTTTAGCACCAAGAATACAATCTGAAAAATGAACAAGATCAGCATTCTTTTCGGTTTGAACAGAGATTAAATTTAAGCGTGTATTAAAATGCAAAAGCTCAATATGGTAAGCTCTTAACAAAGAATGCTCTTCAGAACTTAGGTCCTTAGAAAACCATTCTTCGATTCTCCAGTATTTACCTTTTGTTAAAGCCTGACTTTGATCCAACTTCATTATTTTCCCTTTCCTGCCTTTGCTTTGACTTAAGATAAACTAATAGAGACTGTATTGCAGAAGGATTCACACCACTAATACGTCCAGCTTGTGCTAAGGTTAAGGGCTTGATATTATTAAGCTTTTCAACTTCTTCTAGTGATAGACCTTTGATCTTACCATAATCTATATCGGCAGATAGCTTTAGTTTCTCAAGTTTTATTGTTTGAGATACAAATTCATTCTGCCTTTTAATATAACCCTCATATTTAATAGCTATTTCAACTGGTGTTCTTACTATATCAGTGTGGTCATTTGAATAGCCAAAGTATTCAAGCGTTGAATAATCAAAGTCGTCTCTTCGCATTAACTCTTTGAAACTAGTTTGTTTTTTCAAAACAGGAAGTGATAATTTGTCGAAAATAGAATTAATTTTACTATTTGGAGTAATTTTAGTTTCTGAAAGATATTTATGTAATAAGTTCCTTTGAGACAAAATTTGAGACACTAGCTCATTGCTATTTTCACTTACGAAACCAAAGTTATAAGATTTATTTGTCAGGCGATCCAGCGCATTGTCCTCTCTAAGCAATAAACGAAACTCAGCACGGGAAGTCATCATTCTGTAGGGCTCTAGGGTTCCTTTAGTAATAAGATCATCAATTAACACTCCAATATAAGATTCATTACGAGCTAAAATAAATGGTTCTTTTTCTAATATTTTTAAGGAAGCATTAACTCCGGCAACAAGCCCCTGACCAGCAGCCTCTTCATAACCACTTGTACCATTAATTTGTCCTGCAAAGTAAAGTGAAGAAATATTTTTTGTCTCAAGAGTATGCTTTATTTGATTTGGAAGAATAAAATCATATTCAACAGCATAACCAGGGCGAATTAATTGTACCTTTTCTAAACCATCAATTGTTTTTAAAAATTCTAACTGTATATCTTCAGGGAGGCTTGTAGAAATACCCTGTAAATAAATAGAGTTAGAATTTATACCCTCGGGCTCTAAAAAAGTTTGATGTGATGCCTTTTCAGAAAAACGCGTTATCTTGTCCTCAATACTAGGACAATACCTTGGGCCCAAACCAGAAATTGCACCAGTATACATTGGGGATAAATGTAAATTATTACGAATGATATCATGGGTTTTTTCATTAGTGTTAGAAAGGTAACAAAAAATTTGTTCATTTTTTAGTTTAGTGTCTGATTTAAAACTAAATGGAATAAACTGAGAATCTCCACTTTGTTTTAAAGTCTTAGAATAGTCTATGGAACTAGCTAACAAACGTGGTGGGGTTCCAGTTTTAAGTCTTTGAATTTCGAAACCAAAATCTAATAATTGGTCAGAAATACCAACTGTAGCTTTGTCATCAACACGACCACCAATAATTTGTTTTTGACCAATATGAATCACAGCATTCATAAAAGTTCCAGTTGTAATAATTGTAGCTTTTGAATTGATTCTATTTCCATCAGCTAAAACAACACCCTCACAAACATTATTAGAATTAGTTATTAGTTTATCAGCTTCTGCTTCTATTAAAGTGAGTCCTTCAGTTGACTTTAAAAATTGAACAATAAATTGAGAATATATGTTTTTATCACATTGAGCCCTAGAGCCACGTACCGCGGGGCCCTTTTTGGCATTTAACCTCTTAAATTGAACACAAGATTCGTCAGTGGCAATTCCCATAAGACCATCCATAGCGTCAATTTCTTTTACTATATGACCCTTACCAAGCCCACCAATAGAGGGATTACAACTCATATGGGAAATTTTTTGTATATCCAAAGTTATAAGAGCAACTGTTTGTGATAGTCGAATAGCAGCCAAAGCAGCCTCAACACCAGCGTGGCCGCCTCCAACAACAACAACATCAAATTTTAAACCATAAGAACTCATATATTCTACTTACCTAGACAAAAATTACTAAAAACTCGGTCCATCACATCATCATTAAATTCCTTACCAAGTATCTCTTTGATTTGAACTAGAGCCGTTTGAAGCTCAAGTGCAATAAACTCGGGAGAAGAATCGCTTTTGATTAGGGATAAGCCCTTTTCTAAGTATATATTTGTAGCAGAAAGTAGTTCAAAATGCCTCAGCTGCATTAAGGTGGCTGAGTTTTCTGTAAAGTTTATATGAGATTTAGACTCAAAATAAGCAAAAATATTCTGCAGGTTTTTTTCTTCAAGGGCACTAATCCAATAATAGCTAAGACTATTACTAGAGATATTATTTAATGAAAAAATCTCTTTAACCTTATTTTCCATTTCTAATTTACCAGAATCATTTAACAAACATAGATCCACTTTATTAAATAAAACTAAAAAATCAGTACTTTTAAAATCTGAAAAATTGAAGTGATCAAAAATTGAAAAATCAAAATTATGATCAAGAATAAAAGTAACAATATTTACTGTCTTAGCCTTATCAAGTGCTCTGTTAACCCCAATTTGCTCCACAACATTATCTGTGGAGCAAATCCCAGCTGTATCAAAAAAATGAAATTTAAACCCATTGAGCATAATGGATTCATCGACAATATCTCGAGTTGTACCGGATATAGGAGTGACAATGGATTTATCTTTAGAAACAAAACAATTCATTAACGAGGATTTACCAACATTTGGCTGACCAACTAGTGCAACCTGAAAACCATCCGATATGATACTGCCTGTCTTATATGTATCTAAAAGAATTTTTACACGTGAAATAATATCTTGTAATTGAGAGATTAGCTTACTACCAGACATAATAATAATATCTTCAGCCGCGTAATCAATGTTTGCTTCAAGGTTAGCTAAAACATCCGTTAGCTTATCTTCAAGATTTAAATAAACCTTAGATAAATTTCCTTCTAATTGTCTTAATGATAGTCTGCTGGCATTTTGAGACTGAGATTCAATTAAAGATAAAACACTTTCTGCTTGAGACAAATCAATTCTACCATTAATAAAAGCACGATAGGTAAACTCTCCTCTTTGCGACATACGTGCGCCAAAAAATGTTAGTAGTTTTAAAATTTGAGAAGAAATAATTGGAGAACCATGGTAAGAAACTTCAACAGTATCTTCAAATGTAAAAGATCTACCATGTTCAAAAAAAGTAACCAAAACTTCGTCCACTTTATTATGGTTTTCATCATGTAGAAAACCATAATAAACCTGATGAGATTCCATTTTACTTGGTAAAAATTTACAAAGTTTTTTAATCAAACCAACAGACTGATTACCGCTAATTCTTATAACAGAAATTCCACCTAAACCAGAAGCCGTAGCTACAGAACAAATCGTGTCTTGGTCACGGTCTAGGTTAAACATATTCTAACAACTATTCTGCAGCAACGAGTTCTTCGTTGTTTTGTCTAATAGGGTAAATTTTAATCTTCTTGTAAAGACCATCACCAACAGAGTGAGATTTAATTCTTTCGTCATCAGCTAAATACTGATGGATGACCTTTCGATCTCTAGGTGGAAGTGCTCTAAAATAAACAGATTTTTTTTTCTTTAGGGCAATGCCTTTTAATTTTTCAGCTAAACTTACTAAGGCATCAACTGCTTCTTTTCTAAAACCAGAACTATCAACTATTACAGAAGCTCTAATACTTTCAAATTTATGCTGGATAACTCTAGTTATTAATAACTGAATGGCATCAAGTAACTGACCATCTCTAGATTTTAAAAGACCCTCATCTTCACCAAAAAGTTCAATTTCCACACTATTTGCATCATCATCAAAATTGATTTCATAAGATAGAGATAGGTTCGATTTTTCAATAACACCAACCACTAAACCCTCAACTAAATCGTCAAATTCAGTTGAACTTTCAGAACTCTTTTTTCCAAATAATTTACTTAATAATCCACCCATTATTTCCTACTTTCCTTTATTTGATCGTTACAACTTTAGGATCGTTAACATCTTCAGTTTTTGATCGTGTTAAAATTAATTGTTGAATAATACCAAAAAGCCCACTCACAAACATATACAGAGTCAGTCCGCTTGGTAGCGAAGCCATTAAAAAACTAAAAAATAACGGCATAAACATAAACATCTTCTGTTGTGCCGGCTCCATAGTACTTGGAGTCATTTTTTGTTGAAAAAACATAGTAATACCCATTAGAACAGGTAAAACAAAATACGGATCCTTAGCACTTAAATCTTGAATCCAAAAAATAAATGGAGCTTGATAAAGATCAATACTTCTACCTAAAACCTGGTATAGAGCAAAAAACACAGGAATTTGTAAGAGCATTGGTAGGCATCCACCAACAGGATTTACCTTATGTTGCTTATATAAAGCCATAATTTCAGTGTTTCTTTTTTGAGGGTCGTCTTTATATTTTTCTCGGATATCCTTCATAATAGGATTTAGTTTAGACATATTTCTCATAGACTTAAAAGAAGATATATTTGTCGGTAACAAGACCATGCGTACAAGCATAGTTACCAAAATAATAGAAAAGCCCCAATTACCAACAAAATCATTGAACATCACCAGTAGTTTCAGCAGAAAACTAGCAATATATCCAAAAAAACCAAGGTCAATTAAAGATGCAAAATTTTCATCAACATTTGTTAAAAGCTCTATAGATTTTGGTCCCATATATGACACATATTCAATATCAAAATAACTATTATCATTAACTCTTGGGAAACTCAAAATACCTGAGATTGTTTGATTGTTAAAATCTGATTTTGATTTTATCTCGGGATATACTTTGGATCGATTAGCAATAGCCAATGTGAAGTACTGAGAACCAATTGCGGCGGCGTTCACTTGAGAAAAAGAAACTTCAAGCTTTTCTTCTTTATTTACAATTTCTCTTTCATCTGTTCCAGCATGAAAGACATAGAAATCTTGAACATCAAACATATTAGCAGATAAGAAGCCGCCTTGTTCCTTTTGTGATATGTTCTCAGAAATATATGTGGTTACACCGTTAAATATACCTTTAATATTCTCCACATAAATACTGGTATTCAAAGAATAGTTTTGAGAATCGAGCTTAAGCACCTTTGTAATTTTCATCCCATTACTAAGAGCAACACCTTTAATTTCATTGGCAGAAACCTGTTCCATTTTAAAGTGCAATAAATTATTGTAACCCGTTAAATGAGATTCAAATGGCAGAGTGCCTTTGCTAGCTCCAAAAGCCATGGGTCCTTTTTCACGGTTAAAGTACTGTTTCAAAACTAAGTTTTTAACACCCATTCCTTTTGAAACTACATCAAAAGTCCACACATCATCATCAACAGAAATTACTTGGTTTAAAGCGATTAAGTCTTTATCTTTAGTCTCTGATTTTACAGCATCACTTTCTCCATAACTGCTCTGTGCTATTTTATCAGTTTCCTGGGTAGCTGTTATTTTGTTGTTAGGCTCAATAGCTTTGTTAGCAACAGAAGCTTCCTCCGAAACAACAGCTTGTTCTTTTTCAAACTGATTGGGGTATTTTTCCTTCATCCAAGTGCTCCAGCCGAGAAAAATAACAATAGACAATATAACGGCAGTAAGAGTTTTTGGATCCATAAAAGAATTTTGCTGTTTATTTTGATTCATTAGTTTTAAGCCTTTCATAATTTAAAGGAACAGGGTCAAATCCCTTAGAGCCAAGAGGATGGCATTTACAAACACGAAAAAAAGTTAACCTAAATGCTTTCATAGGTTTATGAGTTTTAAATGCCTCTAAACCATAGGCAGAACAAGAAGGGTAAAAGCGACAACTTCCTCCAAATATTCCAGAAAATAATACTCTGTATGTATGAATTAAAAAAAGAAAAATGCTTGTAAAGAAATCAGAGATGATCTTCATTTCTTCAATTTTGAATTTTTTTAATCTTTCTAAGACCATTTAGTACAGCTCTTTCAAATTCTTCAAATTTAACATCTTGATAAAAACTAGCATTCTTTTTCCTGAGGATTAAATTTAAGCTGTAATGTTTTTCGCTTAATTTTAAAGTCATTTGCTTTTTGTTTTCAAGAATTTCTCTGAGCCAACGCTTGAATTTGTTTCTTAAAACAGCATTTCCAACATATTTTGGAACAGTCCAGCCTAATTTATGAAACTTTTCCTCGTGATTGAGAACTTTAAATATCAACCAGTGTGACCCAAAGACCGTTTGCCCGCGTGTGGACAACAATGCGAAGTCATTTTTACTTCGCAAGCGATAGATCTTCTTATTTTCCACCAATAGTAACTGCTAATCTTTTACGTCCTTTTGTTCTACGACGAGATAGAACCTGCTGCCCATCTTTCGTAGACATTCTTAAACGAAAGCCATGAGTTGTTTTACGTTTTTTGCGACTTGGTTGAAATGTTCTTTTCATTTTTTACTCCGAGATCAATTAACGACATATTACGTCTTTATAATGTATATTTATTTTCTGAAGAAAGATAAAAACATAAATACGCGGTTGAGTCAAGGTGTTGAAATATTTACTTCACCATGCTAAAGGGTGTTCTAGGGGATTGTGTATTCTTTGTAAGCTTAAAAATTATACCTAATTTACTATTAACTTATAACTCATTTTGAGGTCTATGTGAATACCGATAATCACAAACAAAACCAGCTGTTTTGGTCTCACATTAAAAGTGCTTTAAAACAGAAAAACTCCGCAAATAAGCCTCTACAGATGTGGTTTGAGCCCACAGAACTCATGTCCGTAATAGATAAGGGGAGCTCGCGCTGCTTTCAAATTGGCGTTCCAACAGAATTGCATAAATATTGGATATCACAAAACTTATTAGATAGAATTTGCTCTGAAATATCTTCTATTTATGAATCCTCCTTTGAAGTTGAGCTTATAGTTACTCAAAGTGAATCTGAGTACGGTTCCCCCCCAATCCCAGATCAAAATAGTCCAGAAATGATTATTCAGCCGCCTACGCAGACTACTGATCAAGGGCCAGGTTTGAGTACTCATATGGTTACTCAGCACTCCATGGCTGATACAAAAAAAGTTAATAATTACGCAGGTTTAAACAGTAATTATGTGTTTTCTAGTTTTGTAGTTGGTAGAAACAATGAGTTTGCTCATGCCGCCTCGTTTAGTATTTCAGAAAGCCCTGGTTTAGCTAGTTACAACCCTCTATTTATTTGTGGCCCAACAGGTATGGGAAAAACTCATTTACTCAATGCCGTGGGAAACCATATTATTGAAAAAGACCCTAATTTAAAGGTCTTATACCTTTCTGCGGAACGATTTTTAAACGAATGTGTCTCTAGTATAAGAAGACAAGAAATGGATAAATTTCGGATTAAATACCGTACAAAGTGTGATGTTTTACTGATGGATGATATTCAAGTATTAGGGCGTGGTGAAGCTGTTCAAGAGGAGTTTTTCCATACTTTAAATGATTTTTTCGACAAAGGACAACAGGTTGTTGTGGCTAGCGATAGAATGCCTAAAGATATCAATGGTTTGGAAGATCGAATCCGAACTCGCTTGGAATGGGGTCTTATTGCGGATATTCAAATGCCTGAATTAGAAACAAGAATGGCCATTTTAAAGTATAAAGCTGAACAAAAACAAATGAATTTATCCTCTGAAGTAGTCAACTATATTGCGCGAATTTCAAAAAGGTCAATTCGTGAACTTGAGGGAAATTTAAATAAAGTCAAAATGTTCTCGGAGCTCCAAGGATTTAATATCACTATTGATTTGGTAAAAAAGGTTCTAGCTGTCCATGGCGAAACGGAAACCATCTCTTTAGAAGAGATTCAGCAAATCACAGCAAAGCACTTTGGTGTTAGAATGGTGGATTTAAAATCTAAAAACAGGTCAAAGCCCCTGGTCATAGCAAGGCAGGTTTCCATGTATTTGATTAAAAAACATCTAGATAAATCACTTGTAGATATTGGTCGGTCTTTCGGTGGAAGAGATCATACCACCGTTATTAACGCACTTCGTAAAATAGAAGCAAAACAGTCATCAGATTTAGAATTAAAGAGAGATATCGATGAGTTAACAACTAGAATCCACAATGTCACAGGCGTGTGAATGTGTACTGTGGATAAGTGCGTGGATAACGCTGTTACTAAAAATGTGGGGATAGTTAACCACATTTTTTAAGTTGTTTTTGCTTAATAATAGGGTTATTTATCCACAAGAAAAATTTAATTATATTAAGGGGTTGAGGGTCAAATCGAAATATCAACGCCCCTACTACTACTACTTATTTAATAATATATATATAAGTATAAATAAGGGGAATGAAAATGAAGATTAAAGTTCAAAAAAAGGATCTAGGAATACTTTTAACTAGAGCACAAAATATTGTAGAAAAAAGAAACAATATGCCTGTTCTAATAAATATTTTAATGGAAACTAAAAACAATGAACTAAAAATATTTGCAACAGATCTTGAAGTTAGCCTTATAGATAAAACAAAAGTTATTACAGAAAAAGAGGGTCAAGTTGTTGTCAACGCAAAAAGCTTATTCGACTTAATCAAAGAGTTAGACGATGGTGAGATTCAATTAGAAAAACAATCCAACAGCTGGTTAAAAATTAAACAGGGGAAGTCTGTATTTAATATCGTTGGTATTAAAATTGAAGAATATCCAATTTTTCCAAAGTACACCACAAAACAGTTTACAAAAGTGGAGTCAGGTTCCTTTTTGGAAATGATTGATAAAACACTCTATGGAGTTTCTACAGATGAAACAAGGCATCACTTAAACGGTGTGTACTTTGAAAATAACTTAAGTAAACAGAATAAAGTTTTTAGAATGGTAGCAACAGATGGCCACCGTCTTTGTATGGTAGACAGAGATCCTGATATTAAAAATGAAGAACCAAAGTCAGGAGTTATTATTCCTAAAAAAGGATTGAATGAAATTAGAAAACTATTAGAAACCATAGACGGAGAATTTGAAATTGCTATAGAAGGTGCCCAGCTAATAGTAAAACATGAGCCCACAACTTTAATGATTAGACTCATAGATGGAGTTTATCCAGATTATACACAACTTATTCCACAAAATTTAAACGAAAATATAAAAATTGAAAAAGAAAAATTAATGTCAATTTTAAAAAGAGTTTCACTTTTATCAAACCAAAAATCCAAAGGTGTAACATTGAATATTAACAAAGGAAAATTGGAAATAACTTCATACAATCCTGAATTGGGAGACGCACAAGAAGAAATTCCGGTGAACTACAGTGGCGACCCAATTAAGATAGGATTTAATGCAAAATATATTTTAGATGTACTTAGTTCAATTAAAGAAGAAAAAGAAATTGTTCTTTCTGTTAAGGATAATGTTTCTCCAGGGATCATTCAGCCTGAAGGTGATAAAAGATATAAATGTGTAATTATGCCTATGCGTATGTAATTGAATAATTTTATGTGGATAAAGTTGTTACTATGAGGATTACCCAATTATTTCTATATAAATTTAGAAACTATGACGAATTGAGCTTGGATTTAAACCAAGGTTTAAACGTTATTTTAGGTCATAACGGCCAAGGAAAAACAAATTTAATAGAAGCCATATATTTATTGTCGCAAGGTCGTATGTTTCGTCCAGGACAATTAAACACAATTATTAATAAAAATAACAATCCACTATTTCACACGCAAGTGTCTGCAAAATTTTTAAAAGATGGAGCAGAAAATAAAATAAAATTTAATATTCAAAATAATAAAAAAAAATACTTACTTAACGAAAAAGTTTTAAGTTCGAAAATGAATCAACAGAAATTTCAAACAGTATTGTTTAGCCCTGAAAGTCTTTCAGCAATTAAATCTGGACCCGAACAACGAAGAGGTCTTATAGATGAGATTTTAGTTTTAGATAATCCTGAAAATCAAAAAATACTCAATGAATACACTAAGACGCTAAGAACAAAAAATAGGATTCTAAAAGACTACAGAGCTGAAAAAATAAGCAAAGTGGAGTTTTTAAGCTTAATTGATAGTTTAAATGAAATATTTTTACAACAATCTTTGAATTTAACTCAATTAAGATTGCACGCAATTGAAGCAATCATAGAGTCAGTTCAGAGTATTTACTCCCATATACAACATAAAAATGTTGATATCTCTGTGGAGTACCAGGTTTCAGGACAAAACATTTTGGGTTGGCAACCGGAGGAGATTCAAAGCCTGCTTGAAAAGCGGCAATCTGAACTATTTTCTGCAGAGATGCACTCAGGAAGCTCACTTACTGGTGCCCACAGACATGACATAGCAATATTATGCGATGGGGAAGATTCAAGATACTATTGCTCTCAGGGCCAACAACGGGCTATAATCTTATCTTTCAAAATAGCACAAATTTTAAACTACATAAAAAAGTTTAAAGAAGCGCCGATTTTGTTGTTAGATGATGTGCTCTCTGAACTTGATAAAGAAAAGAGAACTTATCTTGTGGATTTTATTAATGCTGTGGAAGCACAAATCTTTATAACTTCTACAGAGCTTGCTTTGGATAAAAAGCAAGAATTTAAAGAGGATGTAAGTATTTTTGTTGTGAATAATGGAACTATTAAAAAAGAATTCAAAGGGGAATTGCGTGTCTGAAAACCAAGAAGTTACGGTAGCAAAAACTCCCGTTAAAGAGTATGATGCCAGTTCAATTCAAGTCTTAGAAGGTCTAGAAGCTGTTAGAAAAAGACCGGGCATGTATATTGGAGACACCACCGTAAGGGGTTACCATCATCTTATTTGGGAAATTGTAGATAATGCTGTGGATGAAGCCCTTGCTGGATTTTGTAATCATGTCAGCTTAAGTATTCATGCCGATGAATCTATTACCATTGAAGATGATGGCCGGGGTATTCCCATAGGAAAACATAAAAATGGAAAATCTGCCTTAGAGGTAGTGTTTACTGTTTTGCACGCAGGTGGTAAATTTGATTCAGACTCTTACAAAGTTTCTGGGGGATTACATGGCGTTGGTGCATCAGTTGTAAATGCATTATCAAGCCACTTAACCGTTGAAGTTAAAAAAAGTGGTTTTATATATAAACAAAGCTATGAAATTGGAAAACCTGTAAATGAATTAGAAAAAATTGGAGAAACGGACAAGGAAGGTACTAAGGTTACTTTCAAACCCGACAGAACAATTTTTAATCAAGAAGGTACAAAGTTTGATATAAATCTTATTACAAAGCGTGTACGTGAATTAGCTTTTTTAAATGCAGGGTTATGTTTTCATATTCATGATGAGAGAACTGATAAGAAATTTGATTTTCAATATGCAAATGGAATTGAAGAATTCGTTTCTTTTTTAAATGAATCTAAAAAAGTACTACATCAAAAAGTTGTTTATTTTAATGGAAGTAAAGAAGATGTCGAAGTTGAAATTGCTATGCAGTGGACAGATGCATATTCAGAATCTATTTACACATATTGTAATAATATCAACACAATTGAAGGTGGCACACACCTAGTTGGGTTTAGAGGTGCACTTACACGTTCAACGAATACATATGCTACTAGTAAAAATTTACTTAAAAATTTAAAAGTAAATTTAGAGGGAGATGATATTCGAGAAGGTTTAACTGCAGTAATATGTGTTAAAGTTAGGGAGCCACAGTTTGAAGGGCAAACAAAAACTAAGCTAGGGAACAGTGAGGTTCGGTCAATCGTAGAAACTTTGGTTAACGAACAGCTGTCTGATTGGTTAGATAGAAACCCTACTATTTCAAAAAGTATTATTAATAAATGTGTGGATTCAGCAAGAGCAAGGATTGCGGCAAGAAAAGCCAGAGATTTAACACGAAGAAAAACAGCTTTAGATAGTGGAACACTTCCTGGGAAAATGGCTGATTGTCAAGAAAGAGACCCTGCTTTATGTGAACTTTACTTGGTAGAGGGTGATTCTGCGGGCGGTTCGGCAAAGCAAGCTAGAGACAGAAGAACACAAGCAATATTACCTTTGAGAGGTAAAATTTTAAATGTTGAAAAAGCTAGGTTTGATAAAATGTTATCGAACAACGAAGTAAAGATGATGATCTCTGCACTAGGTATGGGAATTGGAAAAGATAATCTAGATGTTTCTAAAATTAGGTATCATAAAATTGTAATCATGACGGATGCTGATGTAGATGGATCGCATATTAGAACATTACTTTTAACTTTCTTTTACAGGCAGATGCCAAAAATTATTGAAAATGGTTATGTGTATATTGCACAGCCTCCACTTTATAGAGCGAAAAAAGGAAAATCAGAAACTTATCTAAAAGATGAAGCTGCATTAACTGAGTTTTTATTAAACCTAAGTCTTTCTAAGCTATCAATTTCTAACTTGAAGGATGGAACTACAGAGGCAACATTAAAAAAGTTCATTTTAGATATACAACAATTCGATCGCTTACAGCATACACTAGAAACTCGTTTTGATAGAGATCTCCTTACATTTTTCTTAAAACAAGAAAAATCTCTTGGGGATATTTTAACTTCAGAAGATGAGATATCAAAAGCAATGGATTCATTTAAAAATTGGGTAAAATTAAATCCTCTTACTGGATTGACTGACATTAGTTTTGAAACAAAGAAAAATGAAGAGTATAAAAAATTTGATTTAAGTGTGAGGACTAGTAAGTTTGGTTATATGACAATTTCTAATTTTGATTTTGAAACTTTCGAATCTATGGAGTGGAAAGAACTTAAAAGTTTATATAAAAGTTTTGAACAAGTTGTTCCCTTACCCATTAAGTCATTAAATGATGAAGCTGAAACAAATTATGATAATTACGTAGATTTTTGTAAAGAGACTCTTGAAGGTGCAAAAAAGGGATATTACATTCAACGTTATAAAGGTCTTGGTGAAATGAATGCAGAGCAGCTTTGGGAGACAACATTAAATCCCGAAAACAGAACTTTGCTTCAAGTTCAGGTAGATGATGCAATGGCTGCAGATGAAACTTTTAGTATTTTAATGGGTGACCAAGTTGAACCAAGAAGAAAATTTATTCAAGATAATGCGTTATTAGCATATGATTTAGATGTTTAATATTTAAAGGTAGTCATAAATGGAAAATACACCAACACAAGATAATATTACTAAAATTGATATCAATCGTGAAATGAGAGATGCTTATCTACAATACTCTATGAGTGTTATTGTTGGACGAGCGTTACCAGATGTTCGAGATGGATTAAAACCAGTTCATCGTCGTATTTTGTTTGCTATGCACGAATTAAATAATACATACAGTAAGCCCTATAAAAAATCAGCCCGTATTGTTGGGGATGTAATAGGAAAGTATCATCCACACGGGGATACAGCTGTTTATGACACCATGGTCAGAATGGCACAGGATTTTTCTTTAAGATATCCATTAGTGGATGGGCAGGGAAACTTTGGTTCTATAGATGGAGATTCGCCAGCGGCACAACGTTATACTGAAGTTAGAATGACCAAGCTATCAGATGAAATTCTGGAAGATATAGAAAAAGAAACAGTTCCTTTTCAACCTAACTATGATGATTCTCTTTTAATTCCATCTGTATTACCATCTAAATATCCAAATTTGTTAGCCAATGGTTCCTCTGGGATTGCAGTTGGAATGGCCACAAATATTCCTCCACATAATCTAGATGAGCTAATTGAAGGGACTATTGCATTAATTGAAAATTCAGAATTAACCATTGATGAGTTAATGACACATATAAAAGGGCCAGATTTCCCAACCGCAGGGATAATATCTGGGACTAGTGGTATTAATTCTGCCTTTAAAAAAGGTCGCGGAATTATAACTGTTAAAGCAGTAACCGAAATTGTTCCATTTAAAGATCGTGAACAAATTATTATTACAGAGCTACCTTACCAAGTAAATAAAGCCAAACTTATTGAGTCCATTGCAAATCTTGTTAAAGATAAAAAAGTAGAAGGTATTTCAGACATTAGAGATGAATCTTCACGAGAAGGCATGCGCGCAGTAATTACTTTAAAAAGAAATGAACATGCACAGGTTATTTTAAATAGGCTTTATAAATACACTCAATTGCAAGTGAGTTTTGGTATTATAATGTTGGCGCTAGATTCTAAAAACAGACCCAAAGTATTTAATTTAAAAGAAATGCTTCAAGCTTTTGTGGATCATAGAAAAGATGTAGTTACTAAAAGATGTATTTTTGAATTAAAAAAAGCTGAAGCAAGGGCACATATTTTAGAGGGGCTTAAAAAAGCCTTAAGTCAAATTGATGAAATAATAAAAACAATTAAATCCTCAAAAGAAGCTTCAGTAGCAAAATCAGCTCTTCAAAATGAATTTGGATTTTCCGAAATTCAATCACAAGCCATTTTAGATATGAAACTTCAAAGGCTAACTGGTTTAGAACAACAGAAAATCGAAAAAGAATATCAAGAACTTCTTAAAAAAGTAGACTGGTTAAAGATGGTTCTTGGGGATATCAAAGAAATTTATAAAATTATAAAAGAAGAGCTTATTGAAATTAAAGCTAAATTTAAATCACCTCGGAAAACAAGGATTGAGCCTAGAGAAGAAGAAGCTCACGATGAAGACCTAGTGGCTTTAGAGGAATCTATAGTCGTTATGACAAAAAATGGATCGATTAAGCGTATTTCTACCGAAGAATATAGTGTACAAAAACGCGGAGGCAAAGGAGTAAAAGGATCTGTTAAGGACAGTAGTGATGATTATGTTTGGAAAGTTATTTATGCAGATACTTTGACGAATCTTCTTTGTTTTTCTGATAGAGGTAAGGTGTATTGGTCGAAAGTTTACAAACTTCCTTTAGGCACAAGAACATCAAAAGGGAAATCTATAAAAAATGTGATAAATCTTTCTTCAAATGAAGAAACAAAAGCAATTTTACCAGTTAAAGATTTTAATCCAAATGAGTTTGTTGTTTTAGTTACTGAAAAGGGAACAATTAAAAAAACAGACTTAGAGAAATTTTCTTCACCTAGAGAAAATGGAATTATAGCTCTAACAACAACTCTTGATGACAACTTGATACAAGCAAAATTATCTTCAGGAACTAGTGACATATTTCTTGCAACGCAAGAAGGTATGTCTATACGTTTCAATGAAACACAGGTCCGCCCAATGGGTCGATCTGCAAAAGGCGTTAAAGGTATTACCATTGGTAAAAATGACAAAGTCATTGGCATGTCAGTTATTCCAAAAGAAAGTGATGCAACAGTCGTGATCATTACCGAAGGTGGATTTGGTAAAAGAACAAATGTCTCTGAATACAGAGCGCAAACACGCGGTGGTGTTGGAATAATAACTCAAAAGGTAAACGATAAAGTTGGAAAACTAGTTGCAGCAAATGTGGTTAGTGGAACAGAACAAATATTAATAACTACTAATAATGGCCAGGCTATTAGAATGAAATGCAGTGACATTTCTACAGTAGGCAGAAATACATTAGGAGTTAAAGTTATTAATTTAAAAGAAGGTGAACGTGTTACTGGAGTTGCCATTTTAGATGCAGAGGTAGATGAAACTCAAGAATAGTTACCTGATATTAATATACTGTTTAGTTGGAGTTTCATGTTCTCTTGAAAGCGATATTCTTTCTTTTAATAAGGCAGAAGAAGCATATCAACAAAAATTATTTAAAAAATCAGTAAGAAATTATGAAAATGTAATTAAATTAGATCCTCGGTCTAAGAGAGCAATAATTTCTGCAAAAAAAGCAGTAAGAATATTACATTTTGATTTATTGGATTTTGAAAAAGCCACGCAGCTATATGAGTACTTAATTTTAAATTCTAAGGAAAAAGAAGAAGTTCGAGTTTATCAAACTCATATAGCTTCGATTTTTTATGATAAGCTTCAAAATTACAATCGCAGTATTAATGAGTTCAATAAATTGTTAAAAATTGAAAAAAATACGGATGTTCAAAATGATATAAGACTCAAAATTGTAAAATCTTATTTTAATTTGAATAAGTTTTATCAGGCACAAATTGAAATTGAAAAGTTATTAAAACAAAAGATACCTGATACATTTAGATTTCAAGTGTTAAATTATAGAGCAAATATACACCTTACTACAAAGGAATACCAAAAAGCTTCAGTAATTCTTAAAAAATTACTATCTGATTTTCCAAATGAAAAGGAGCGTCAAAATATCGGGATATCCTTAGCACTTTGTTACGAAGAATTAGAAGATTTAGATCAATCCATTGAAATTTTAAATGGTATTAAAGAAGATTATGCCAGCCCGGATTTTATTGAGCTTAAAATAAAGAGATTAATGGAGCGAAAGAAAAATCTTCCCGGTGCGAGAGGATTTTTAAGGTAATCAGATGGGTGAAAAGAGTGGTTTTGTCTTTATTGGCTTAGGATTTGAACTTTTAGTATTGGTTTTAGGTGGCCTTTACATTGGAGAAAAAGTTGACCAAATATATGATCTAGGTGGTTATGGTGTACTAATAGTTCTTGCAGCTTGTCTAATTAGTTGGACAGTTCATTTTGTTTTTCTAATTAAAAAATTTATGGCTGATGCAGAGGAATTCGAAAAGAATAATTTTAATGACGAAGAGTAAAGTCAAAGTTCCATATTTGTTGGTGAAGTGTCAATTTGCAGTTAGCGTAGTTTTTGTAGCATTCTACTTATTTACTTACGCGCCGCAACACATGCTGGTTTCATTAATTTATGGATTAACTATAGTTAATATGTACATATTTACTTTTCACTGGGCATTAATTCGACTTATAAATAAAAAAAAGATTGCCTTAGCAATGCTAGCCATTGTATTTAAGTGGTCGATTTTATGGTTAATTTTAAGAGAATTTTTAAAGAATACAAATCATGATTTTGTTTCATTATCGATAGGTTTAAGTTCGATTTTTGTTACAGCCATCGTGTATTTGATTTCTTTTAAATTATTCGAAGAGAAAGTGTAAATTATGCATTTTAATTGGACGCAGTTAATACCAGGGGTAACCCACTCGAATGTACATGTGGCCACGGCCTTGCTGGCTTCATTTGTAATAATTGTACTATCATTCACTGCTAAATTAGCCTTAGGTAACGGCCAGAAGGCAGTAACTCCTTCAGATAGGTTGTCTATCAAAGGCTTCTTCGAACTCATCATAGAGTTTATTATCGACGTATCTGTGATGGTATGTGGTGAAAGTGGTAGGAAGTTTGCACCAATATTTGCAAGTATCTTCTTTTTTATACTTTTAAATAATTATATGGGCGTCTTACCAGGTATGACTCCAGCTACTGATAATATAAATACTACAGTTGCCGTTGGTTTGTTTTCTTTTCTAGCATATAACTATATGGGCTTTAAGGAACATGGCATTTCATATCTTAAACAATTTCTTGGTCCTTTACTTTTAATCGCGCCTTTAATGTTAGTTATTGAGTTAATATCCCATCTTGTTCGGCCAATTAGTTTAGGTTTAAGGCTTCAGGGAAATATGGTTGGTGACCATGCAGTGCTTGGCGTGTTTTTAAATTTGGTGCCCTATTTTGTACCCGCAATATTTTATTTGTTAGGATTTTTTGTCTGCTTTATGCAGGCTTTTGTATTTACAATGTTAACCATGATTTATGTATCTATGGCTGTGTCCCATGATCACTAAAGGAGAAAATAAATGAAGAAAAAAATACTATTCAGTATCGTAACATTATTAGCAACAGTTCCTGCATTTGCAGAAGGAGCCGCAGCTTCAGGTGACGGTGACGGAATGAGATATATGGCAGCTGCTATTGCCATTGCTGTTGCTGCTTTGGGTGGAGCTTTAGGCCAAGGTCGAATTGGTGCTGCTGCAGTTGAAGGTATAGCAAGAAATCCACAGTCTCAAAAATCTATGTTTGTATCTATGATTTTAGGTCTAGTCTTAATTGAATCACTAGTTATCTATGCTCTAGTTGTTGCACTAAAAATTGCTGGATAAACTAATTGGAAAAAATAAAAAAGGCACTCATAACAGTGCCTTTTTTATTAGAGTTGTATAGAGAAAAACATTTTATGTTTTAGTTCACAAAACTACACCATTTTTAAAAAAAGTTTTCAGTGGTTTATTTTGTTAAGTAAATTTGTAATAAAATAAACAATAATTTTATCTTTGTTTCACAATTAATTCTTATAGTACATTTATTAGTAATTTTAGGATGGTTTTAAAAACAAAGAAATTGATTACAATTATTTTTCAGGGAAATACCCGTTTAAAAAAAGACTAGAAGTGCACTGCCAGCTTAATTAAATTTACAATTAGTTTCAAAATGAGATTTTTTAAAAATTAAAAAATATTTAGAAAATACTTATCTAATTTAATTGCATTATTAGTTTAAATAAACACAGTGATTTCAGTAATTTTTTGAGTATTGCAATATTGTAAAGTTTTCTTTTCAAAGATTGTCTCATTAAAATACAAGTTTAAAAATCTAAAGATAGGTTAAGTCTAAGTTTTTACAGGCAAATTCCGATAGTTAAACGAGGAATTTAGTATAATGTCTGATGAAGAAAAGAAACAACATTTGGAAGAGAATGAATCCACAGAATCTGAAATATCAGAGGAAGTGGTAGAGTCCGTTGTTGAAGAGTTATTAGATCCAGAAGATATGGAAATTAACATTCTTATGATTGTTAGTGATCTGTCAAAGCAATCTAAAGTAGGTAGCTTTCTTGAAAGAAGAGGCTGGCCAACATCTGTGACAAAAAATCTAGGTGAAGCTATTCAAATTTTATCTCAAACAGTACCTGATTTTATAATTGTATCTATGTCACATAACAATCCTAAAATTACTAAACTCCCAATTATTTTGGCACAAACTTTTAATTGTAGAGCTATTGTCTTTGGTGAAACATATGATTCACAAACTACAAAAAAATTAAATACCACAAAGTGTCCTCATGTTATGCATGAAGGAATGAGTGGCCCTTCTTTACAACGAAGAATAAAAAGAATTATTTTAGATTCAAGGAAAACGGATATTGCAGTAGAGAATAAATCTTTGAGTATGGATGATAATTCTACTGACACTATAAATATTAAAGGCGGGAAACAGTTAAAATCCGAAGCTTTAAATACAACATCTTCTAGGCAAGGTCATCTTATTGGTTTAGAAGAATCAAAGAATAACCAAAAAGCTATAGGTTATATGCCTGATCATAATAAAAATGAAGAAGGTAAAAGTGTAGATGCCATTGCAAATTTAATGAAGATGCTTGAGGAGGATGACCCTGATGAAGATTCAACAATTCATGATAATAATACAAAATCAGAAATGAATAACTATTCTGATGAAGCACACAGTACAAATCTATCACCTGATATGAAAAATCAAACTCCATTATCACTGGAGGAACAAAAGAATCTAGAGAAAGAAGAAATTGATAAATTAAATAAAAATAGGTTCTCCTTTAATGATAAGGAAAAAAGTACTGAAGGAAATACATCTGATCTTCAAGATAAGGACACTATTGAAAATGAAAACAGATTAGATTTTGATAAAAGCAAAAAAGCTAGTGTTGAACTTAATCTTGCAACAGAAGTTGAAAAAAAGAATAAGGATGAAAATAACCTAAATTTAGAAAAAAATAAAAATCACAAAGATGAGATTGATTTAGATCTCGAACAAGATAAAAATTATCAAGACGAGTTAAATTTAGATAAATCTTCTTTGAAAAAAAATGGTGTACTACTTGAAGAAGGGGCCAGTGCAAATAAACATTTCGATATTCAGCAAGCGGATAATTTAGAGCGAAAAAATAATGATAATGAAGAACGAGGACTTGGTGATAATAAAAATTCGAAAAGTGATGAGAGTTCCTTAGCTAGCAATAAAAACAATGGGAATTCCCAAGATCAAAACCAAGAACAACTTGCTGATAAAAAACAATTTGAAGAAAATAACTTAGCAAAATCTAGTTTAGATTTACAAAATTTATCAAAAAATAAAGTAGGAGACACCTCAAAAGAGAAAAAAAATAGCCTTGGTAAAAATCCTGATCAAGAGAATTCTCATAGAGCAATAGAGCAAATAAACAATTTAGATATTGAAACTAAAGGCCAACTTGAAAAAGCAAAAAATTCTAATGAAGAAAAAGAAGTGGATCAGATACCAATTCTACACGATCGCGTTAGTGAAATCGAAAGAGGAATGAGAAATAAGGGAAACCTTTCCTCACATAAGAAAAAGTCACAGCTGTTAAAATCTCTGGAAATCGCAATGAAAAAATCATGTTTACCGGGTAAACAATTGAATAAAAAAATTGGGTTTGTTAAAAATTTATGGGTAATCTTACTACGCTCGGAGCAGGTAACAGGCTATCTTACTCTTTCGGCTCCTTACAGTGGCTTAGATATTTATGATTATCTAAATAGTTTTAGATCAACACTTATTCAAGAATTAACTTTCAGAAATGTAAAGATGTCTGTGGATACAGTGATGAAAGTCCCAGTTAAAGGGGTAGATTACGTACATTGGATGGATAACAAATCCGACTGTAGTTTGTTAGGCCGACATAAGGATTTTGAAATTGGAGCCGCTTTTTTTGATAATGAAGATATTATTATAGAAGAGGGAACAACCTTTAAAGGAAAAACGGCTATTGATTTATCTAAAATCAGGCCTAATGAAAATTTAGAATTTCCAGCATATATTTTTCTAGAAAAAAATAACAAATATTATAAGTACCTTAAAAAAGGTCGAAAACTAATGGACCAGCAAAAAGATCGTCTTTTAGAAAAGCAAGTTACGGATTTACATATTGATATTAAAGATTTCGAAATCTATAAAAGCTATTATGCGGAAAATGAGTTAAATAATATGATTGATGGATATAAGAAAGTAGCTTAGCCAAGCCAAAAATGCAAATGTACATACAAACACAACGGTTTTATTTTAAGAATATAATACCATTGTATTATAGCAGTGGACTAACTACGTCCTCAAATTCTTTTCTAATAGTAGCTAAAGAGGCTTCGTTTGTTGATTCGAACCTGAGTACAAGAACTGGTTGTGTATTTGAAGCTCTAGCGAGAGCCCACCCGTCCTTAAAACTTACTCTAACACCATCCTGAAAATTTGCTAAATAATCTACAGAAGTAAGTTTATATTTTTCTTTAAGGGCATTGACGATTTCAACTTTTTTCTCTTCAGTGGTGTCCACCCTAATTTCTGGTGTATTATATACTTTTGGAAGGTCTGCTAGGAGTTCAGAAATTGTTTTGTTAGTTTCAGAAAGGATTTCTATAAGCCTAAGGCCTGCATATAGTGCATCATCATAACCATAGTTTCTATCTGCAAAGAAAATATGACCACTGAGTTCACCGCCAAAAGGTGACTCCTCAGTTTTAATTTTTTCTTTAATTAAACTGTGGCCAGTTTTCCACATAATCGGTATCCCACCAGATTTTTCAACGTCAGCATAAAGGCGGTCGGAGCATTTAACGTCACCAATAATTTTCGCACCCTTGTAGTCCTTCTTATTTAAGATATAGCGACTATATAAAATTAAAAGCTCATCACCAAAAATCATTTTTCCTTCATTGTCCACAACCCCAATTCTGTCGGCGTCTCCATCAAAGCCTATTCCAGCAATAGCGTCAGATTTTAAAACAGCTTCTTTTAAATGTTTAAGATTTTTTTCTACAGTTGGATCTGGATGATGGTTTGGAAAGGTACCATCAGGTTGTTCAAATAAAATTTCAGGATCTTGTCCTGCCACTTTATAGAGTTCCCTAGCTATACAGCCAGCAGCACCGTTTCCACAATCTAACACTATTGGCATTTTTTTAAGATTAGAAAATTCCTTTTTGTATTTTTCAAGATATTGAGGAAAGATATTAAAGTCTTCAGCAGAGCCATTGGATTGTAAATAGTCTTGAGAAGTTATAATTTTTTCTAAAGTTTTAATGTCATTACCATGTATTGTTGTTTTGCCCACAGAAATTTTAAAACCATTAAACTCTGGTGGATTGTGACTACCGGTAACCATAAACGCACCCTCTATGTTCTCTAGCTCAAAAGTAGAAAAATATGAAATTGGTGAGGTAATTAGTCCTAAGCGTATGACATGCCCGCCGGAGGACACAATGCCTTCTTCAAGGGCTTGAGCAATACTAGGGCTAGATAGACGAGCATCATACCCTATGGTTATACGTGGATTTTTGTTATTATTTGTTTTAGAAATAAAACTAACAAGGGCTTTTCCTAAATGTGTCGCAAACTCTAAATCAAAGTCAGAGTCGAATACACCGCGTATATCATATTCTCGAAATATTACTGATGACATTTTAAAAGAATTCATTACATCTCCTTAGGTAAAATTAAGCTCAACGGCCTTTGAAATTGCTAGTTTCATTGATTCTGGATTTGCACAGTCAGTATCAAAGATATCTGTAGCTGTTCCATGATCCACACTAGTTCGTATAAAAGGCAATCCTAAAGTTACTTGGATTCCACTATTTTGTCCATGGATTAGTTTAAAAGGGATGAGCCCTTGATCATGATAAAGAGAGATATAAAAAGAATAATTCTGCCAATATTTTTCCTGAAAAGCTACGTCAGGCACCAGAGGGCCTTGAACATCTTCTCCACTATATTTTGCCAGAGTGGGTATGATTATTTTAGTTTCCTCTTCACCCAGCAAGCCTCCCTCCCCAGCATGAGGATTTAGACCTATAAAACCAATTGGTTTTGTTTTATTAGAGCCTGTGAGTAGAGATCTATATTTTAATGCGGTAATAATGGTGTGGTCTAGTTCTTCTGGATTAAGATGGTTTCTGATTTGAGAAATAGGTATATGGTGAGTATGTAAGATTAAGTTGAATTTATTTCCTAAAAAACACATTTTTAATTTTTCTTCTTGGAAGTTATTTTGTAATATTTCTGTGTGGCCAAGAGGGGAATGAGAAAGGCACGCTGTGGAGGCTTTTGAAATAGGCCCCGTAATAATACTATTAATATTATTACTAGGGTCTTTGGCCAGGTTAACTGAACTACTAAACCACTCAGCAGCAGAATCTGTGTTCAAAACTTCTATAACAGAGTTAAGTGGTAAATCTTGAAAATTTAATGCCTCTTGTAAATTGTTAAAACGATACACATGGTAGTTATCTTGGAGCATTTTAGTATATTTTTCCGAAGCATGGGAATGTCTCAAAATATAAAAATTGCAGTTGTTAGGTAACTTAAGTCCACAAAGAGCTTTAACAGTGATTTCATAACCAATACTATTGGCATCACCTGAGGTAATTATATAGTTTTGCTTTTGCATAGCAGATATATATAGCTTAATTAATTTTAATGAAAGCTGTTTTTCTTTTATTATCAAGCCAGTCTCTAAAGCGTTGTTTAAAGTACTTTGCCATAAGTTTTCCGCGAATTTCATTTTTTTGTCGCGTTATTTTCGGATTTTCTATTAAAGATTTTTTTAATAATTTAACAATATGATGGCCAATTTTAGTTTTAATGATACCCGAAGATTCTCCCACAGGAAGAGATACGACAACACTTTCTATTTCTTTAAGCATTTCGCCTGTTTTAAGTTTACCCAGAAGGCCACCGCTAGTAAAATTTGGGTCTTCACTGTATTTAGTTGCAAGGTCTTCAAAAGAATTTGAATTTGATTTTAATTTTTTTAATATTCCAGCTATACGTTCTTTTGCATTTTCTTCAGTATGTTTAGAATCAAGAACTAAGATGTGAGAAATTGTATATTCAAAAAAATTAGATTTTGAGCCATATTTAGAAGTATAAAAAGCAATAAGGTCATCGTCGGAAATTTTAATTTTTTCTGTTATTTGTTGGCTGATAAGAGCTTGGCGTTGGATACTTTTTTTCATAAAATCTTGGTATTCTGAAAAATTAACACCTTTCTGTGAAAGAGTGCTTTTTAGCTGTTTTCGTGAAATACCATTAGATTGTGTAATTTTTCGAATCTCTTGCTCTACACGTTCAAAAGTCACTTCTAAATTTTTTGATTTGACCTCTGAGTCCATAATTTTTTCATCGATAAGAAAATTAACAATTTTTTTATTATTTGTAAGCAAATCTTCGGAGGTATTCATTTCTAGAAGGGCCGAATTAACAAGTCCTCCGGATTTAATATTTTTCTTAAATTTATGGATATCACTTAAAGTTATAATTTCATTATTTACAACGGCAACAATTTTTTCGATTACTTTAGCCGTTCCTGTAGTAGAAAAGGTAACACCTAAAAGAACTAGCAATGTAATATTTAAACGTTTCATAATTGATTCCCCAGAGTTTCAATTTTAATTTTTGAAATAAGTTTTTCATCTTGATAAATATTCGTTTTTCGGATTTGTTCCTCAAGCCAAGAGGCGTATAAGGCTTGCATTTTATTTCTTTTCAAAATGCCAGTTATTTTTTCTTTTGAATCTATGAATTTTTTTTGTTTTTTGTTTTTCTTATCAAGTATTTTAATAATTTGGTAGCCGAAGTCACTTTTAATAATACCAGAAGTATAGCCTTTTGGCTTGTAAATATAAGCTTCAAAGACATCTGTGCTTCCAGCGGGTATCCAACCCAAAATACCACCATTTTCTGGCCCCTCTGGTCCCATAGAATGTTTTTTAGCATACTTTGTGAAATCAGCACCTTTTTTTAATTTTTTTCTGATAAGTTCTGCATCTGCTCTGGTAGAGAGTAAAATTTGTTGAACTTTAATGGAAGCAGGTGAAATGAATAACTTTTTATTGTTTTTATAGAAGGATTTTAGTTCTGCATTAGATGGCATATGGTGAGGTTTAAATAAACTATTTTGTACTTTCTTTTGTAATAAAAGTTTTCTTATATTCCGTTTCCAGTCTTCATAAATAATTTTTTCTTTTAGCAAAGTTGATCTAAAGGCGTACTCATCTGGAAACTGTTTTAATAGGATTTCCATCTCTTGATTGAGTTCATTAGGCGTCAGTATAATATTTTTTTTTTTGGCCCAATCATCTGTAAGTACATCAATAATAAACTCTCGAACAATATGATCTTTAGCTCTTTTGATATAGCTTCCGCTTTTAAGTGTAATTAAGTCATATTGTTTAAGCTTAGATGCCAGTCTATGTGAAAAATCTGACACAGAGAGCTGAGAGGTATTTACCTGTAACACGGTAGCATCTTTAATCTTTTCAGAAGAAAAATTGCATGCAGTTAGAAAAATTGCAGTGGTTATAAAAAATAAATACTTCATATTAATTATAAGTTTCGGATTAATTTTTTATTTTTCGACACTTTGTATTTTCTTTTTGTTTTACTAAAAAGCTGATCAAATATTTTTTTTCTTTTAAGTTCAAATACGATGGATTTAATTTGGCGACGGTCTGCATCTTTAAATTTTCTTCTACCTGTAAGTTTAAGAATATGAAAACCGTATTTTGTTTCTACAAGGCCCTTAATTTGTCCAATTTTCATTTTTAAAGCTGTGTTGTAGTAGTCGGGTAATGCAGTAACCATAGATTGATATCCCAAGTCTCCACCAGCAGCTTTTGTGAAAGTGTCATCTGAATATAAATTTACTAATTTTTTAAATGCTCGTTTACTTTTTTTAACAATACTGTAAATTTCTTGTGCTCTTTTTTTAGCAATTGCACGCTCTTTTTTTGTAGCATTGAGTTTGATATTTATTACTATATGGCTAGTCCTTAACTCCGGTGTTTTCTTATATTGTTTACGCATTTCTTTTTCAGTAATAGTGATATCTTTAACCTTAGAACCAATTTCTTTTTCTATGTAATATCCATATATTTGATGTCGAATAGCTTCTTGAACTTCTGGTGAATTTTCGACTTTTTTCTTTTTAGCTTCCATTAGTCCAACTTCGAATCGAATGAGATCTTCAAGAAATTGTTCAGCAGTTGGAGGGTTAAGCAGCTCCTGCGACTGTCTGTATTTAGTTTTAAATTCCTTTAATGTAATTTTCTTCTTTCCAACAGTGGCTACCACTTGTGCCATTGAGGTAACAGCAAATAGAAAAACAAATAGACTAGATAAAATTAGTTTCAACATACAAACTCCTTCAAACAGGGGAAATACCGCGTTGCGATAAGGCTATCATTTAATGATTAGGGCTTTCAATGAGTTTGCAAGCCTGCCTTCTTGCGTTAAACAGTTGCAGCTCAAGCTTTTCTGCTAGCTCCTTAGATTTAGGATCTTGGCTTTTTTCTACTGTGGTCATTGGTTGTAAAATTGTTACCTGGATTGTTGAAAATGGTTTAGGTAAAATAGCTTTATTCCATGACTTGTTAGAAACAAATTTTTGTTCTGCATAGACACCTAGAGTGAAAATAGGTGAATGAGTGAGTCTTGAGAGTTCAAAAACTCCAGGTTTAGCCTTATGGATAGGGCCTCTAGGTCCGTCAACTGCAATTGAGGTAGAATAGCCAGATTTTTTCATAAGTCGGATTAAGCCTTTAAGGGCGCCAATACTTCCTCTTGACGATGAGCCGCGAGAGGTAGCACCACCTAATTTAGAGTACATGAGATTCATGATTTCTCCATCTTTACTTTTTGAAACCATTGTGGCTAATTTGTACTTGGTTACTAAATACAAAAGAGCTAATTCATCTCCATGAAAATGGGCTAAGATAAATGGTTGATTAGATTTTAAAGCCGCTTGAAAATCAGGCCCTTCATGCACTCTATATTTCCATGTGATCATCAGTAGTCGATAAATCCAATAGATAATAAGTGCTTTAAGTTTTGCTCCAAAGGTCATTTAGATTTAATTAAAAATATACTATATATTAAAGTATATTTTTAAACTCTTCTGTTAGTTTAGGCACAACGTCAAAAACATCGCCAACTATACCATAAGTTGATTTTTTAAATATGGGAGCATCGGGATCTTTATTAATGGCAACAATTACCTTTGAACCGGTTAAACCCGCAATATGCTGGATGGCACCTGAGATTCCACAGGCGATATATAAAGTAGGAGCAACTGTTTTCCCTGTTTGTCCAACTTGCATGCCATGTGTGCACCAACCAGAATCTACAATAGCACGAGAAGCACCCAAAGTAGCTCCGAGAGTATCAGCCAAAGGTTCAAGCAAGCTATAATAGCTATCTTTATCTTTTAGGCCCCGTCCACCTGAAACAATAATATTAGCCTCAGTAAGATCTAGTTTTTCAGAGGTTCCTTTTACGATTTCCTTAATTAAAGTTTTCAGATCTATTTGAGGAGCGGTAATAACTACAACCTCTGAAGATAAAGCTGTGTCAGCATCGTTTACAGGAAGTTGATTCGCGCGCATGAGAATTATTTTAGGGCCAGAAGTTTTAAAATCCACCTGGGCAGTACATTTACCAGCATATAATGCGCGGCGAACGGTGACATTGCCTCCAGATATTTCAAGTTCATGGCAGTCATTTGCAACTGCAGAGTTAGTTTTAACAGCGACTCTTGGAAAAAGGTCTTTTGCTAACATACTAGATGAAGCTAATACAATTTCAGCACCTGATTGCTGAATTATATCTGCCATAACATGAGTATAGCTTTCGGAGTTATAGTTAGAAAAATCATCGCTTTCTAAAACAAATGATTTTGCAGCTCCATAGTGGGCTGACTGTTGAGCCATGTCCTGAGCTCCTTTTCCGATTATGGCACTCATAACTTCTGCACCAGAATTTTTAGCAATACTCAGGAGCTCCAAAGCTCCCTTTTTTATTAGACCATTATTGAATTCACAAAACACTAAAATTTTACTCATTTTTATCTCCTTATATAACTTTGGCAGAATTTCTTAATAAACTAACAAGTTCTTTGGCTTGAGCGGGGGCTTCGCCATCTATCATTTGTACTGGGGGCTTTTCCGCAGGGAGTTGAAAAGCGCTATACGAAAGAGCGCCATCTTCTTCTGAGATGCCAAGGTCAGACAGGTTGATTTCTTTCAAAGGTTTTTTCTTTGCTTTCATTATGCCGGGCAAGGATGCGTAACGAGGGGTATTTAGCCCTTTGTTTGCGGCAACAACATTAGATCCTTTAAGTTGAATAACTTCAAAACTACCACCCTCAACTTCACGTTGAACAGTGGTTTCAGCGCCAGTGGTTTCAAATTTGGATACCACTGTGGCATGAGGTAGGTTTAAGTGTTCAGCTAACATTTGACTTACTGAGGAGTTGTTAAAATCGATGGCTAGTTTGCCGGTAAAAATTTGAGTATTATCTGTTTTGCCTTCTTGTTCAATAGTTTTAGCTAGGGCTTTTGCTGTGAGATTTGGGGCTAAATAATCTGGCCCGTCCACTAAGATCGCATCATCGGCGCCCATGGCAAGAGCTGTTCTTAGGGCTTCAGTGGTTCTTTTTTTAGGCCCGACACTAATTATAGTAACTTTTGAGCCTTCTTGTGAAGTTTTAAGCTTTATGGCTTCTTCAACTGCATTTTCATCGTAAGGGTTCATGACCCATTTTACTGCAGCTGTGTCTATAAAAGAAGCATCGCTATTAAGCTTAATTTTAGATTCCGTATCTGGCACTTGTTTTATACAAACATAAATATTCATATTTACCTCATGTGTTTGGAAAGAGTATGTTTAAAGTAAAAAGTAGGCCTAATATATAAGCTTTTTAAGGAAAATAAAAGAAGTTTATGAGAAGGCTGGTGTATTATATTTTAGATCCTCTGATTGTGTTTTAAAATAAGCTCAAGCAGAAGGCTAAAGTTGCAAGAACTTTTGAAATGTAGAGGGTTTAATTTTGGGAAATGAAATTAATTGTTTGTTGTCCTAAGATATTAAATTTTACATAGAGTTTTTAAAGAAGGCATTTACTGCTTTGGCTTTATTAGATTTAAGATAGACAAAAGGTAATATTTGTCATGTTCTTGAAGAGGAGAGGTTAACCACAAAAAAATCTGCATTAAGTTTACCCATATTTAAAAGATAAAGTTTAAACAGTTAGGGTCAAAGGTCCTGGTAAAAAATAAAATTTATGAAAGCAAAAAAAAATCATTATGGACAGCCAGCAATATTCGAGTTAATTTAACACACATAAATTACATTATAGAGGTTATAAACATGGGAATTTTTGGTTTTATTAAATCATCCATTGGGCAAAAATATGTTGTGGCAACCACGGGGCTTTTGTTTGCTCTGTTTGTTCTCTCTCATGTTTTAGGAAATTTTTTAATCTTTGTGGGACCTGAAGCCTACAATATGTATAGTTACAAATTGATTTCGAATCCATTTATCATTGTGGCTGAGATTGGTCTTGTGGTTTTATTTGTGGTTCATTTGGCAGTTGCCATTAAGCTCACAGCTAGCAATATGGTGGCTCGCCCAGATAAATATGCACTGCAAGCTAAGGGAAAAAAGAAAACAGATCCTGTTACAAAAGCAATGTGGATACAAGGCGCTGTGATTTTTATTTTTATGGTTTCACATTTAATCACTTTTAAATATGGAACATATTATACAGCTGAATATGATGGTTTAGTAGTTAGAGACTTATATAAACTTATGGTGGAAGTTTTTGCTTCACCACTATTCGTGGTTGGTTATGTGCTTTGTATGGTGATGTTGGGGTTACATTTATCTCACGGAATTCAATCGGCTTTAAAAACTTTTGGATTTAATCACCCTCAGTATGAAGCGAAAGTTCGAACTGTTGGACTAGGTGTAGCACTTATTGTTTCATTAGGATTTATCGCCCAACCTGTTTACATATTCTTCTTTCAATAAAGGATTTAAAATGAGCATCAAGCCAAATACAGAATTAAAATCAAACGCGCCTTCTGGGGACTTACAAACAAAGTGGCAACGTCATCGTTTTGAGATGAAAAGAGTAAATCCAGCAAATAAAAGAAAATTTAATGTGATTGTTGTGGGAACGGGCTTAGCGGGTGGAGCCGCAGCAGCAACCTTAGGTGAACTTGGTTACAATGTAAAATCCTTTTGTGTTCAAGATTCTGCAAGAAGAGCACATTCTATTGCTGCACAGGGTGGAATTAATGCTGCAAAAAATTACCCTAATGATGGTGATTCTGTTTACAATCTTTTTTATGATACAATCAAGGGCGGAGACTATCGCTCTCGAGAATCTAATGTTCATCGTTTAGCCGAAGTTTCTAATAATATTATTGATCAATGTGTTGCCCAGGGTGTTCCTTTTGCACGCGAATATGGTGGCCTTTTAGATAATCGTTCTTTTGGTGGGGCTCAGGTTTCCAGAACTTTTTATGCTCGAGGACAAACAGGACAACAACTTCTTTTAGGGGCTTATTCTGCTCTTATGCGACAAGTAAACAAAGGTACAGTTAAAATGTATACTCGTTATGAGATGCTGGATCTTGTAACTGTAGACGGAGTGGCTCGAGGTATAACCACTAGAAATTTAGTAAATGGCGAAGTTGAATCCTTTGCTGCTGATGCTGTTGTTTTAGCAACTGGTGGTTACGGAAATTTATTTTTTCTATCCACAAATGCAATGGGTTCTAATGCCACAGCAGCTTGGCGCTGTCATAAAAAAGGAGCCTTCTTTGCAAACCCTTGTTACACACAAATTCACCCTACTTGTATTCCTGTTTCTGGAGACTATCAGTCAAAGCTAACTTTGATGTCTGAGTCTTTAAGAAATGATGGACGAGTTTGGGTCCCTAAGGAATCCAGCAAAGGCAAAAACCCTGTGGATATTCCTGAATCAGAAAGGGATTACTATTTAGAAAGAATTTATCCTTCTTTTGGAAATCTAGTGCCTAGAGATGTGGCTTCTCGTCAGGCAAAATTTAGAGTTGATGAAAATAATGGTGTTGGCGCTACGGGTGTTGCTGTTTATTTAGATTTTAAAGAAGCTATTGGAAGATTAGGAAAAGATGCAGTGAGTGCTAAATATGGAAATTTATTTCAGATGTATGAAAAAATATCTGGCGAAAACCCATATGAAACACCTATGAAGATTTTCCCAGCTGTGCATTACACTATGGGTGGGTTATGGGTAGATTATAATTTACAATCTACCATTCCAGGACTTCATGTTTTAGGTGAAGCAAACTTTTCTGATCATGGAGCAAATCGATTGGGAGCATCTGCTTTAATGCAAGGGCTTGCAGACGGTTATTTTGTTATTCCTTACACATTAGGACATTATTTAGGCTCAACGGCTTTAGCGCCTGTTGATGAAAATCATGACGCGTTTAAGGCCAGTGTAATGGCAGTGAAGGCTCAAGAGGAAAAGCTTTTTAATATTAAAGGTGAAAAAACTGTGGATGACTTTCACAGACAGCTTGGCAAGATCATGTGGGAAAATGTGGGAATGTCGAGATCGAAAGAAACTCTAACAAAAGCTATCGAAGAAATTCCAAAGCTTAAAGAAGAGTTCTGGCAAAATGTTAGAGTACCTGATGATCGAAATGTTAAAAACGCAGAAATTGAAAAAGCGGGAAGAGTGGCTGACTTTTTAGAACTAGGAGAGCTTATGGCTCGAGATGCTCTTGAAAGAGAAGAATCTTGTGGTGGTCACTTTAGAGAAGAACATCAAACACCAGAAAATGAAGCTAAACGTGATGATGAAAATTTTTGTCATGTTGGTGCTTGGGAACATAACTCGGCTGGTTGGACTAGACATCAAGAAGAGTTAGAGTTTGAAAATGTTAAACTTGTAACACGGTCTTATAAATAAGAAGGACAATATAATGGGAAATGATAATTCTACTGAAATGACAATTCATTTAAAAATTTGGAAACAAGATGGCCCAGGAAAAAAAGGCGAATTTATTAGCCATGAAGCTAAGGGCTTGTCTTCTGAAATGTCCTTTTTAGAAATGCTAGATGTGGTTAACGAGGATTTAGTAAGGTTAAATCAGCGTCCCATAGAATTTGATCATGATTGCCGCGAGGGGATTTGTGGTACTTGTTCCATGGTAATTAATGGTGAAGCTCATGGCCCAGATAAAGAGATAACCACATGTCAGTTACATATGCGTAAATTTAAAGATGGAGATACAATTACTGTAGAGCCATTTAGAGCGAAAGCTTTTCCAATTATTCGTGATTTAGTTGTGGATAGATCTAGTTTTGATCGTGTTATTGAATCTGGTGGTTATGTATCTGTAAATACAGGTGGAGCGCAAGATGCCAATAGCCTTCCGATTAATAAACCAGATTCTGATTTAGCTTTTGAAGCAGCCACATGTATTGGTTGTGGGGCTTGTGTGGCTTCATGCAAAAATGCATCTGCAAGTTTATTTGTATCTGCAAAACTGGCCCATTTATCTTTTCTACCACAAGGTAAAATCGAACAAGATGCTCGTACTTTGGCTATGGTTCGTCAAATGGACACTGAAGGTTTTGGAGCATGTACTAATACTGAAGCCTGTGAGGCAGCATGTCCTAAGGGTATTAGCGTTGAAAATATCTCTAGAATGAATCGTCAATTTTTAAAGGCATCTATAAAAGAACGATAATTTATGTTTATTTACATAAAAAAATGATTAATTCTATGTAAATATACATAATGGTTTATAGTTCTAAAGGAACTAATTCCTCATTTGATGTATTAGTAAAGCTCATTTCCAAGGTAGTGTGTAGAACCCTTCTCTGATGATGTTGTAAAACAAGTGCCGGTGTATTTAGCCACAATTCTAGGGGTGAAAGATGTGTTTGCTTGTACAGAATGTATTGGAATTTGAGTGAGCGTTGTGTCTGCAGCGGAAAGTAGAAGACCATAATGTGTTGGGCTTGTTTGAGTGACTACGGTTTTAAAGTAATCTGTAATATTAAAGCATATTGTGTCACTATCACAAACTTCTGTGGTTTCCATACCAGCGGTTTTATTAAGTAGGTTAATGTTAGAATTAATGTCTCCACCCTGGGATGTCCATAAGCCCTCATTAGAAAAAGGGTGTGCATAATCCCAACTGACAGTGTGCCACCAAGGTTTATTTAAAGAATCTAAATTAATTAGGTCTGTGTTGGGTGTAGACCCATCGGTAGTATTTAGTTTTAGAATGGCCCAATCTAAATTATCGGGGTTACTTTTTATTTCATCCACACATGTGCCAACAATATTAAGTAATGAGGTCACTATGGCTACAGGTAGAAAAAAAACATTACACGGATAGGTGGTCAAACAATCGCCCATATTGGTATCTTGATCTCTTGAACCTGTTGGAAATTTTAATATAATCCGCTCTTCAGATGTGGCCGTTTTTGAAATTTTTAAAACGGTGCTTAAAGAATGGTTATCTGAATTACTTGAGCTAATATAAGAGTCAGTCTCTAAGTAGATAGTTTCTGTTACAGAGATGTTTCCATCACAGCCCAATCCTAAGAACGAGAGAATAAAAACTAAGAGAGGATTTTTTTTCATATTAAAATCTCCATGTGAGGTTAGCAAATGCAGCTTCTTTTGCCAGCAAATAATCTCTGGAAAAATGGGGAGCTTGGTACATAAAAGCGGTTTCATCACTGATATTATCTAGCTTTTGATAAGTAATCCAAAGAGTCATTTTGGGAAGAGGTATACCCACGGAAAGCTTTGCTATACCCACTGAAAGACTGTTGTAGCCATAGCCAAAATCATCAGATGCAATGGCTGTTCTACCCAGTTGGTATAAGGTGTATTCGCCTTTCAGTTTGAGAATATATACATCCACTAATATATAAGGTGAAAGAATGTAGTCGGAGTCATGATCAATTTTGGTAGTTTTACTTTCAAAACTAGCTAATGTGGTTTCAGTAATTTCTTTAAAACGAAAATTGGTACCAATTAAAAAGGGGCCTAATTGGTACTCACCATTCGCAAATAGTGAATAGGCTACATAGGAAAATTGAGAGTCCTTATAGGGTTCAGTTTTTATAACATTATTTAATGTAATCCCTAGTCCTGCAGTGAACTCGAGGTTGGGGGAGAGTTTGAACTTTCCGCCGTAATCGAAGTTAATAAAAGGTAAGCCCACACTCATAAAATCAAGCTGTACTTGCCAATAAGAGGTTGGGACATCTTTTTTTATGTTTAAAGTGATTAAGGGTGGCAGTAGATGACTAGATTCAAAACCATAAGGAGGGCGTTCAAATTCTTTTAATGAAAAACCTTTTTGCAAAGATAAGGTATACTGTGAGCTTTTTGTCTCAGACAGAGCCGGTAAACTGAAGAATATAAAAGTTAATAATAGTATAAGTGTAGAGTTCATAAACAAAAAATCCTAAATTAAATTATAATTTAACCATTCACAAACAAATAGCTGTCTAAATTACAGCATCATCTAAGATTCTCTTCAATGATTTCATAAACATTCCGACAACATTAAACCAGGTAAAGGATATGTTGTGAAAAAAATTGAAGATATTTTTAAAGAGTTAGGATTTGATGCCAATGGTCCAACCGGTGCGCAAAAAGCTTTTGTTAGGTCTCTCATAAAATTATCTAATGAGCAGTCTCCAAGAACAAATAAGTTTCAAGAAAAGGCTAATGTGTTAAAATTTAATGAAAATCATAATACTGGAAAACAGAAAGACTATAAACAGTTAGCCTTTGATCTAGAAACAGCTCATCCATTGAGTAAATCCAGGACTGGTTCTTAAGTCTAAAATTTACGCAGCTTATTTTATAATCATTAGAAATTCGTTAGATCGTTGATACGATTTGGGACTAAAGAAAAATTGTCATGGAATGGCAGCTTTGTTTCAACATTGGAGGATCAATGAAACGAATTTCAATAAAAAAAATATGTGTGTCTTTGATAGCGATAGGGCTTACACAATATACATTTGCAAATGTTGAGCAGTTTGAAGCGGTACCTGGCGAATATGTAGTAAAATTAAAAAATGATGTTAAATCTTTAACAGATTTAAATTTGGAAAAGTTTGCAACTCAGGGTGTGCGAGTGATTTCTGAGGAAAATAATACAATATTAGTAAAAAGAGAGTTTTTAGAAAAGACACAGTTTGCTCTTACGGCTTTAAATAACCAGCCTGAAATTGAGTATGCAGAACCAAACTATATATATAGAACAAATCGTTTACCGGATGATCCTGAACTTAGTAAGCTTTGGGGTTTAGTAAACAAAGGAAATGCATTAGCAGGTGTAGATATTGGAGCAGAACAAGCTTGGGACATTCAAACAGGTTCTAAGAAAGTCATTGTTGCTGTCATCGACACGGGTGTTGATTATACACTTTCTGATTTAAGTCCTAATATGTGGACTAATGATGCTGAACTAAACGGTGAAGCGGGCAAAGATGATGACGGTAATGGTTATATAGATGATGTGTACGGTTACGATTTTGCAAATACAGATTCTGATCCAATTGATGATCATGGTCATGGATCTCATTGTTCAGGTACTATTGGTGCAAAGGGTAATGACGGAAAAGGCCTTGTTGGTGTTGCATGGAATGTAAGAATCATGGCTCTAAAGTTTCTAACTAAATCTGGCAGCGGATCTTTAGAAGGTGCTTTAAAATCCATTGATTATGCATCTAAAATGGGTGCAAATATAATGTCTAACTCTTGGGGCGGTGGTAGTCATTCTCAGGCACTTGAAGATGCTATTAAAAGAGCAAGTGATGCTGGAGCACTATTTGTGGCAGCAGCAGGGAATCATTCTGGTGATAACGATGCAAAGCCAACTTACCCCGCAACCTATGACGTAGAAAATGTAGTATCAGTAGCCGCTATTGATAATAATGGTCGTCTTGCTGGGTTTTCTTGTTATGGGCAAAAAACAGTTGATGTAGCAGCACCTGGTGTTGGCATTTTAAGTTCTACTCCTGGTGGATATAAATCTTGGTCAGGTACTTCTATGGCAACTCCTCACGTTTCGGGTATTGCAGCCTTGTTACTTTCAGAGTTTCCTGAAATGACTCATAAAGAAATCAAAGAAAGACTCATCGCCACAGCAAAGCCGCTTTCACAGTTAAGAGTCAAAACTGTAGCTGGTGGTGTTGCAAATGCTTATTATGCTTTACTTAATGAGCCTGCACCTAAAGATCCAAACGACCCTTACTATTGGGCTTCCAAAGAGTATAAATTAGAAACGGCTCATCCATATCTTGGTAGTACATCTAAACAGTGGGTTATAGAGCTTGATAGTGTTTCAGCAATGGCTTTACATTTTAAGCGTTTCGACACAGAAAAAAGTTATGATAAAGTAACTTTCAAAGATGCCGACGGTAATATTTTAGGAATCATGAGTGGTGTGAATGATGACAGCTTTTCTCCTGTAGTTACGGGTGGAAAAATGATTATTCAATTTGATTCAGATAAAAGTGTAAATAAGTTTGGCTTTGAAATTGATGCTATTTCTTATAGGTAATTAGTAGAAATCAAAAAGTTTAAAAAAGGTCGGTTTAACACCGGCCTTTTTCGATTGGATTTATTCACTTCGATTGAGTGCTGAACATCCTGATAATCGAGGCTGGTCGCCTCGAGCTCCACTATCAAATGGCATCGTGCCATTAGATCTCATAAAAATTTAGTATCTGAGGTGCACTGAAAGTGTTTTTATATTAGATTCCCCCACACGACGTGGGGGAATTGGTGGGTTCGGGCTGCCTTTAGGCCCGATCTCCCATGGATGGAGAAAGTTCTATGGGATGTAAATTTGGCAGATTATAATTAAATAAAAATAAAATCTTAAATTTCCTTAGAAACCTCATCCTTAGGAGCTCTCTTAACTCTTGGTTTTTTGACCTTATGAGTTTGAATAAATTTTTCAATTTTTAAATTTACATAATCTGGAAGGTCAAGCTGAGTACAATGTGAACCCATTGGAATCATAGAGAGCTCGCTATCTTTAATACTTCGGTGCAATTCCTCTTGATAAGAAACAGGGGTGACCCCATCATTTTTTCCACCAATGATTAAGGTGGGAACATTGATGCGTTTTAATACTTGGTGTCCATCGTACTCCATCATTTGTTCGAATAAAGCTAAGAAAGATTGTAAATCTAAATTTGCAATTCCTTTGATATAGATTTCAATATCTTTTATGGAAGTCAGAGACAGATTAAATCCACCAGCAAGAGCACTTAATGGTATGGCCAGAGGGTTTTGAACAGAAAATTTCCATAAGTAAGTGAGTGTTTCAGGTAGCAGATCGTAACCTCGATTGAAAAAGTTAAACACTTTTGCAGGAACATCACCACCGAACATGCCTTTAATTGGGTTAGAAATAAAACCGTTTATAAAGATCAGGTGTGAAAAAATTTCTGGATAGAGATCAAAAGTTTTTACCATAATTTGCCCACCAAAACTATGTGAGCAAAAAATCGCTTTTTTGATTTTTAGATGCTCTGTAAGGCCCTTGATGTCTTTTGCTAGAGATTCCATATCAAGATTCTCATGATCTTCTGGAACATCTGATTGGTGGTGCGCTCGGTAGTCAAAGACTATAGTTTTGTAACCATTTTCAGAAAAATATTTTATTTGATGGCGCCAATGGTTAAATAAGCAACCTATGCCATAACAAAATATAATTGGGGTGCCCTTGCCACGAACTTCGTAATAAATTTTTGTTCCGTCAAAGCTTTTAAAATGTCCGGTTTCTTTTTTAACTTTTATCATAGTTCTACTTTTATTTGAGTTTCTAAAATTTGGATAATATCTCCGTTACAAAGGGTATCGGATAAAATAGACTTTCCATTTAGTAACACAACTTTTGGATGAGGCGTATTAAAAACTATACCTTGCTCATTTTGTAAGACTTGAAAACAGAGGCCTGGAGCGCCTTTTTCGTAGATGGGGTACTCTAGACTTTCAGCCCCAATGGTTTTAGGTCCATAATTAATGTTCCACTGAGTTTCTGCCTGCAGGCCTCGTTCAAATTTAAGAGTGAGATCTTTTTTAAAAGTTTTAAGAGATGAATTATGTTTATCCTCTGCTTTTTCAATTAAGGACTCCAGTAATTGAGAGTACTCCTCTTGCCAAGTGAGTTGCTTAGGTGTGGAGCTAGGTATTGGAGTGTTATGGGATAAGGGAGAGTCAGTGCTTATGTGCGGAGTTATTTTTTCTAATTGGGGCTTTTCTAAAGGTTCATCTTGAATCTCAATAACCTTAAGGGTGTTTTCTCCTATTATAAATTCTAGGCCCAATTGAAGTTGAAGAGATTGGTGCGTCTTAGCTTCTGACTTGATACCGTTTCGTGAACCCAGGTCAGTTATGTAAAATTTTCCATTTTTAAGTTGAATTTGCGCATGCTTAGATGAGGTCTTAGAGTCGGGAAATATTATATCTGTGCCTTTTCGCCCTAGCGTAAGCCGGTTTTTAACTGGAAATTGGCGTCCTTTAAGGGGACCTCGGATAATTGTTAGATATAGCATGGGTTATAGAATAGCTTGGATTGATTAAAAAATGGATAATTTCCTTGAAAATCCAGGCTTTTTTATGTTAAAAGTCTTGGGTTACTTATATCAATCCTTGTTCATTTGGCTTATCAAATGGGCTAAAACCGGAAGGAAACCATGGAAAAAGTGAATAACTACGAAGCCATTATTATCTTAAACCCTAATACTACAGAAGAAGTTCAAAAAGCCTTTTTTAAGAAAAACCAAGCGACAATTGCTTCATTTTCTGGAGAAGTTAATCATCTAGATGTTTGGGGGCAAAGACCTTTGGCTAACCCTGTGGATAAAATTTCTAGAGGAATTTATTTCCATACAACCTTTAATGCTGGGCCTGACTGTATTTCTGAATTGGAAAGACAGTTTAATATTAGTGAAGATGTGATCCACTATATGCACACACGTTTAGATAACCGTGTGACTTTGTCTAAGCATGTAGAAAATTTTAAAGAGGTTTTAAAAGAGTCAAATAAGCGTATTGAAGAGAGAGAGCAAAAAGCTCAAGCTCGTCGAGCAGCTAAAAAACCAAGAAGACCAACTACGAGATCATAATTTCTAACATTATTGTTTTGGAGAATAAATGGAGCGATATAAAAACACCGCTCTGATTTTGCTAACCCTTGCTCTTACCGGTATAACAGTTATTTTGGGAGCTATACCATTGAGAGCATTGAGGCAGAATTTGGGCAGTATTTCATATTGGATCACGTCAACTGTTATTGTATTAGCTTTGTTTGCTCTACAGATGTATGGCCTTGCTATTGGGTTACTTAGCTTGGTTTTAATTGTGGGAGTATTTACGGATCTTCATGAGTCAGGGCACAGTATCTTGAGTGCATCAGCCACAGCAGTATCTGTAACATTTTTTCTATTTATAGGTGGATTTTTGATTTCTCAGGCTACAGGCGGTTTTATGTGGCGCCCTTATGTCCAGGAAAATGTACAGAAATACTTAGAACTTACTCAGATGTTACCAGAAAAAGACCCAGAGATGTTTGTATCTGCTATGGTTATTCAAACGCCATCAGTAATTTATATGATAATGAGCCTGTCTTTGTTCTTTTCTTTGATTTTTGAAAAAAGAATTTCATCATGGGTAAAAAAATCGTCAGATGCAAAATTATTGAAATCATTAAATAATTTTAAACTTCCCAGTGTTTTTATATGGGTGGGGATATTTACAGTTTTAGGTAGTTTTTTTCACTGGCCTCAAGGGGCTAGCTTCGACTTAGTTAAAACGGCGAGTCTAAATACCTTAAATGTCTTTGTTTTATTATACTTTTTTCAAGGCTTGGCTATTATCAGTTGTTTTTTTCATGTTTTCAAAATAAGTTTATTTTGGCGAATTTTTTGGCTGATTTTAGTTGTCACACAGCTTTTTGTGGCTGTTGCATTTATAGGGTTTATTGATTTTTGGCTTAATTTCAGATTTAAAATTGTACAAAGAGCTAAGAAGATTAAAAGTATTTAAATATTTAATAGGATTGAGGAGATCATAATGAAAGTAATATTACAAAAAGATGTTAAGGATTTAGGCAAGGTTGGAGATCTGGTTAATGTAAAGACTGGCTATGCAAGAAATTATCTATTTCCACATAAGTTAGCTATGGAAGCTAGCGAGAAAAAAGAAAATGAGATGGCTCATCTAAAAAAACTTGCTGAGATTAAACAGAAAAAAGTTTTAGGCGATCGTAAAGAACTTGTTAGTAAAATAGATGGCGTTACAGTAACGTTTAAAATGCAGGCTTCTGAAGCGGATAAGCTTTTTGGTTCTGTTTCTAGTTTAGAAGTATCTAATGCTCTTTCTAAATTGGGTTTCTCTATTGATAAAAAAGATATTGAATTTGAAGCCATTAAAGTTTTGGGTCAGCATAAAGCGACGGTAAACTTAGGTGACGATATTAAGTCTGATTTTTCTATTAATGTAGAGAGAAAATAACTCAAATAATAATTAATTTGAGTTAAAATGCTTAATTGCAATATAGCAGTTTAAAAATAAAAAAAGCCTACTTAAATAAGTGGGCTTTTTTTTACTTAGCTGGATTATTAAAGTCAATTTTACGAAATATTAAGCTCGGCCTTTGTGTTAACAAAAGTGTCTTGTAGATATGAAGAGAGCACTTTTCTTAGATCATCCACAGAAATGTTTGAGGGTTCATATCCAGCAGAAAGAATTAATCTTTTTAACTCTTTTCTTACATTATCTGCAGGTAGGCCAGTGTGTTTTACTAATTGTTCAAAAGCGTTGTTAGCTTGAGTCATTTCCCCTCCTTGGGATTAATTTTAACTTCCTGTCAAAATAGTTAATTAGAGATCAAATTATTTGCTCTCCATGCTGCTGTACTACAGCGGTCCATAATCTTGGCTTCAAGTAGTGATTTAAGCCAAGACCTGGATCCTTAAAACAAGTTACTTTACAGTTTCTTGTCTCTGGTATTTTGACTAGTTTATTAAAGCAAAGGGTTAAAATATTTCAAAGAAATCTGGGGGAACTGGACTTTAGTAGAAAACTTGGGAGCCCGTTAGGAATTATTTCCAATCTATTTAAGTGCACAGGGATTTTTGTTTTAGGCTGTGCTTTTGTTTAAGTAGGGATATGGAGATGGGGTTAAGTAGCTAAGATAAAAGGGAATTAGCTTGATTTCTTGTAAGTTAAAATTGGAATTAACGCATATTTACTATTCAAAAAGGGTTAAGGAGGCAATAGTTAATGCAAGAGTAATATAAGGGGGCTTGTGTGAAGCAATTATTTCAAAAAACTCGATTAGCTATTATTACTTTAATGAGTTTATTTACAGTAACTGTTTTTGCTGGCTTGCAGGATCAGGTTAGAGATTGTTATGATTCAGCTGAGAACCTGGAGAGAGCAGCGTATTGTGCTGACATGAAGATGGCAGTAGCTGTAGACAACTTATCTAAGCCTAGAGAGCCTGTGAAATTTACAACGCTGTTTGGTTGTACAGAAAGTATGAAACCGGTTTTAAGGAAACATATCATTTCAAAAGATGGTGAAATAGTAAGAACCACAGATTTACGCGAGTTCAGTAATGGATCATCATCTAGAAGAGCATCTGATTGTCGAAAGGCTGCCATAAGTTCTAAATTTCAAATTGCTGATAGAATGAAAGCAGAATGCCAGTGTTCACATGAAATAAAACCAAGACTGAGATTGGTACTTTTAAGCAGCTCATACAAAGAAGTTAAAAAAATTAGTGTAGGTATTTTCTCAGAAGGGTCGACCTCAAAAAGAAAATCTGACTGTGAAACAGTAAGCTTACAATCAGCGCTTTGTTTAAATTACCCAAGGGAATAGCGTTTTATATAATTATATGTTCAGAGTGATTAAACGAAGTATAAGAATATTTGGTAATATTAAAATTTATGGTGTGAAAATTAAAGGGATTCAATAGAAAGAGTATTGTTTTCAAAATTAATTTCAACTATGGACTGATTTATAAAATTAAAACCAATCAGGCCATGGCGCTTATATTATGTGACTAAGTTGTGATATTTAGCTGGCATTATTTGGAAATTTTTCTTGCAATAATTTTTAAGGCAAAAAGAACTAGCTTCAACAAAATAACTTTTTTCAACGACGCCATTTACATCGACTATATTGACCGTATTTCCAGTCTTTTTTAGTTGGAGAAGCCTTTGCAGATTATACGAAATGTCCGATGTACCTCCTCCAGTATCAAATATAAAATGTTTAAAGGTTTTATTGTTAATGCGTATTGGGATTAATATTTTTTTACCATGCATTAATTGGAATGAGGATGTTGTGGTGAAATTTTTTATGTGTTTAAAGTGAATTTTATTTTTAACAAGATCAATGGTGATGATTTTTAACTTTTTTAGAATATCAATTCCTAAGATGCCATCATAACCTGATAATTTTGATCCTGTAAGCTCAATATTCGGCAGTTTTTTTGACCCAATTTGAAAATGTGGAAGCCTATATATATTTACTTTCTTCCATTTTCTTTGAGCACCAGCAATTTTTGCTTTTCCAATCATTTTAAGATTAAGCTTGTGTGCCCAAGGCCTGCTTATGGCAGAGAAAGATGCGCCTGTATCTAATAGAAAACGAAGCTTGTGATTACGAATTATAATATCTATATATATTTTTCGTGATTTAACAGTGAGCTCACTGCCTTTAATAAGACCAGTGGGAAGAAATTTACAGCTTAAAATGAGAAGTGAATAAATGAAAACTTTTTTAGGCATGATGATAACCAAAAGGCTTTTACCCGCCAGGTGCGAAATTTTTTGGTGCGCCGTTAGATATGGGAGTGACACCTGGTGGGGCCATAGAAGGGGGTGGTGGAGATTCGCCAGGTCCACCCATTTCTAAGTTTTTGAAGATGCCTCGTTCTGGTACCCATTTCAGTTTTACTTTACCTGTGGGTCCGTTTCTTTGTTTTCCAATAATAACCTCGGCAACGCCCTTAATGTCAGGATTGTCCCGATCGTAGTAATCTTCTCTAAAGAGCATCATGATAATATCTGCATCTTGTTCGATGGAACCAGATTCCCGTAAATCAGAAAGCATAGGTCGACGATCTGTTCGACCTTCCACAGATCGGTTTAACTGAGCCAAAGCAAGAACTGGTACTTTTAGTTCTTTTGCGATGGCTTTTAAAGTTTTTGAAATTTCAGAAACTTCTCGTTCACGAGACTCAATTTTTTGTTTCATAGACATTAATTGAAGGTAATCAATGATAATTAAATCAAGACCTTCTTTAGCGCTCATACGACGTGCCTTAGCGCGTATCTCAAAGGGGCTTATACCTGAGGTGTCATCTATATAAATACTTGTCTCGGATAACCTAGCGGCACTGTTGATGAGTTGAGGCCAGGCTTTATCTGAAATTTTACCTACTCTTAAGTCAGAAAGGGATACACTGGAGACAATGGAAAGTAGCCTGGTCATAACGGCCTCTTTTGCCATCTCTACAGAAAAGTAGGCCACTTTCTTCTTTTCATTTAAGGCGGCATGTAAGGCTAAGTTTAAACTAAATGCAGTTTTACCCATGGATGGACGAGCAGCAATAATGGTCATCTCACCAGGTTGAAATCCAGCTGTCATTTCATCCAGTTCTAAAAAACCAGAAGGTACCCCAGTAACCTCACCTTGGTTGGCATAAAGTTCTTCAAGTTTTTCTAAAGAAGCTTTCACTAGCTCGGATGCTCCTACCAAGCCTGCTTGAGTACGGTTTTCTGCAATAGAAAATATTTCTGCTTCAGCACCATCAATAAAAGAATGGATATCGTCAAAGTCCTGCTCATAGGCTTTACCTATGATACCAGTTGAAGTACTGATTACTTTTCTGATTAATGACTTCTCATTTACAATTTTAGCATAGTAAGTGATGTTGGCAGAAGAGGGTGTGAACTCAATAATCTCTGCAAGGTAGGGAGCACCACCGACCTGTTCTAATTCTTGAGAATCCATAAGGTAATTGGAAATAGTAATTAAGTCAGTGGGTTGACCTTTTTTATTTAATTCGAAAATAGCATGATATATTTTTCTGTGGGCTGGTTTATAGAAATCTTGTTCAGAAACTAGTTCTGTGATTTCATCCCAAGCGTCTTGGTCTAACATCAGACCGCCGAGAATAGATTTCTCAGCGTCTAGATTTTGTGGTGGCACTTTATTATCCATTATTATCCCCAGAATAAAATTGTGGGCCAAAATCATGGAGGTTATCTAAGAGGGCCACCCACCGGTGTCACATTATTGATGACTTAGTAGAAGTCAAAAAAGTGATAAATATTAGTTTTTAAATTGAATATTGTAGTTATCAATTTTCTTTTTAAGAGTATTTCTATTAATACCTAACATTTGAGCCGTACGTACTTGGTTGTTACGATTAGCTCTTAGAGAAAGCTCAATTAAAGGCTTTTCTACTTGCTCCATAAATACTTTATATAAACCGTTAAGCTCTACTTGAGCTTCAGATTGTTGGTCAAATAAAACCTCTAGTTTACTTTTTACAAGATTTTCCAAACTAACTGACTGAAGATTATCGACAAAAAGATGATTAGAATTATTCAACTCTGTTGACATGAACGAGTTCTCCTTTTTAATGATTAAACACCACGATCTGTAGAAGACCAAATATACTTATGTTGCTGCAAATGCAACCTTACTTTTATTTTTTTTAAAAGAATCTTTTCTGCCAGCCACTTTTCATCATGATTATCAAATGACGGACTATATAAAATCGGGCTATGTGCATTTGAAAGGTGTTTGGCCACAAAATCGTTAGACCAATAAAAATCATCTTCGTTGCAGATCACAAATTTAAACTCGGTATTGACATCCTGGTATTTTAAATTTCTTTCGTCAAAACTGTCCTTAGCCCCACTAGCAGGTGTTTTTATGTCGATGACTTTTTTAACTCTAGAGTCAACTTTATCACAAAAAATTTGCCCACTAGTTTCTAGGGAAACAATATAATCTAGATCACATAGTTTTTTCATAAAGGCATAAATATTTTTTTGGATCAGTGGTTCTCCACCTGTAATACATACATACTTAGTGCCATGACTTTTTATCTCTGCAAAAAGTTGTTCTGAGGTGTAATCATCACCTTCTTCGTATGAGTATTTAGTATCACAATAAGTACAGCGTAGAGGACAACCTGTGGTTCTCACAAATACAGTGGGAAGGCCAGCATAGGTGGACTCTCCCTGGATGGAATAGAAAATTTCATTGATTTTAAGCATTGTGTACATTTGATTTAGTGAATCCATGGCCCTTAGTCAAGACCACAGAGTAAGTGTAGTCAGATTTACACAGTTCATTTAACATATTAATATGAATAGACTTCTTAAGAAATTTAAACGAGATATTATAGCCATTGTCTGGGTGATGATGGGCTTATTTGTTGGCCTATCTTTGTACTCATATAACCCCCTAGATCCTTCTTTTCATTCTTCCAGTACATCATCCATTGTAACAAACTATTGTGGATATTTTGGTTCTTTTTTAGCAGATCTGATGTATCAGTTTTTTGGCTTAAGTGCATGGATATTTGTACTTGGTGCGGTAAAGGTTTCATTTAATATTTTCACAGCACGTGATTTATTATGGGGTAAGTTTAGAATACTGTGGGGCGGTATTCTTATTTTTACATTTGCTAGTCTTATTGGACTATACTGGCCCGAAGAGAAAATTTTTGATAACAGTATTCATCTATCAGGAATAACCGGGCTACTATTTTCTTCTTCGTTGCAAAAACTTTTTAACACAGCTGGGACTAGTGTCCTGTTGTGGTCATCGGCGATAGTGCTTTTTGTATTTTATACAGAAAAAACAGTGTATGAAATTTTGGAAAGCTCTAGACGTACTTCTGTAAGCTTTTTGTCTTTTGTAGGCACTAGCTTGTGGACCTTGGGTCTAGGTTTAATTCAATTTATTAAGATTCCTTCGTCATTTAAGTATAGACGAAAAGTAAGACCAACAAAAGTGGCAAGCGAAGAAGAGTACGAATATGAAGGTGAAGTAGAAGAAGCAGCTGAAGAGAGTGAATTTTTATTAGAAGATGATGCTGACACACAGGCTCGTGATTTTGCAATTATGGAAGAAGTGGATGAGGAAGAAGAAACAAATTTTGTGATTGAAACTCCTAAAGCTAAGTCGGGCTTGTTTTCATTTAATAAAAAAGAAGAATCTAAGAAGTCTAGGTTCTTTAAGTTTGATAAGAAATCGGCGTCGGCTAAGTCTAAGAAAAGAAAGAAATTAAAAATTAACTCTGCTATTAAAACACGAATTGAAAATTGGGAGTTACCTAAACTTTCATTTTTAGCAGATCCACCTATAGATCCTGAGAGTGTTTCTGAGAAAGAGTTAGCAAATAAAGCCAGGCTGTTAACAGAAAAGTTAGCGCAATTTAATATTGGTGGTGAAATTAAAGCCATAAAACCCGGCCCTGCAGTGACTATGTTTGAGTTTAAACCTAGTGCTGATGTTAAAATTTCAAAAATTTTAGATTTGGCAGACGATCTTTGTTTAGCATTAAGTAGTGAGTCTGTACGTATCATTGCCCCTATTCCGGGTCGAAATGTTGTGGGAATTGAAACCTCCAATAGTGTGCAGTCCACAGTTTATTTGAAAGAAGTGATTGCTATAGATGAGTTTTGGTCAGAGGACATAAAGTTACCAGTACCCTTAGGACAACAAGCTAATGGAGAACCAAAAGTTGTTGATTTAAGGAAAATGCCACATTTACTCGTGGCAGGAACAACTGGCTCTGGAAAATCGGTATTTGTGGTCTCAATTTTGACAGCCTTAATTTATAGGCATTCACCAAAAACTTTAAGGTTAATTTTAGTTGATCCCAAGCAAGTGGATCTTTCTTTATTTGACGGAATCCCTCACTTGATTATGCCTACCATTAAAGAAGCTCAAAAATCTGTTATTGCTCTAAGGTGGTCCATCCGAGAAATGGAAAAACGTTATCGTTCTATGTCACAGTTTGGGGCTCGTAACTTAGAATCTTTTAATGAAAAAACAGAGGCTCTAACAGATGAGCAACTCAAAGAACATGCTGAGATTAATGCTCAGTTTGAAGAAGAAGGTAAGATTTCAGAAATGTATTTCTACGAGCCACAACCCTATATTGTAATAGTGGTTGAAGAGTTTGGTGACTTGATGGCAGTGGATAAAGCAAACGTGGAACAAGGTGTTGTGCGTTTAGCCCAAATGGCTAGGGCAGCTGGAATACATTTAATTTTAGCTATGCAATCTCCAAGAAAAGATGTGGTTACTGGTTTAATAAAAACCAATATTCCAGGAAGAATTAGTTTTAAAGTGGCATCCAAGTTAGATTCACGCGTGATTCTAGATGAGTCAGGTGCTGAACGATTATTAGCTCGAGGGGATATGTTATTTTTAGCTCCTGGAGTCTCTAAACCTCAACGACATCACGGAGCATGGTTAACCGAAGATGAAATTAGCACAGTGATCCGTTTTTGGTCTAATCAAGGGGAGCCTGAGTATGATGAGCTTGCAATCAACGCCTTAGATGGAACAGGTGGCGGATTTGAGCTTGGCGGTTTAGGTGGTGATTCTGAAAAATCAGGAGATGATGAGTATGATGAGAGGTATGATGAGATTGTTTCCTTTATCTCTAGTCAGAAAACAGTGAGCGCTTCATTTTTACAAAGAAAATTTCGTTTAGGCTACCCAAGAGCAGCAAGGGTTATTGAGGTATTAGAATCTGAGGGCGTTGTTGGCCCGGCAAGTGGATCCAAGCCCAGAAAAGTTCTTATTAATTCCTATGAGGAAAAATGAAATATTTTTGCTTTATAATTGCAATAGGGTTTCAGGTGGTAACTACACAGGCTGCCATCACTGAACTGAGTTGTGAACTGAGTGAGAATTATCAGTTAATGAGAAAATCAAAACTTAAAATTAAAGATAAAACCTCCATGGTGTTTTATGACAAAGAAGCCTACAGAATTAATATTAAGAGCTTGGGAGGGAATACATATGAATATGAATTTTATGACAGAACTCTACCTAGCAAATACTATACAACGGGCGTATTAAACGAAAGTAATAATTTATTAAAATTCGAAACCTGGAGTAGAGATCTGTTAATTTCTTTTAAATGTAGACGGTAAATAGATTGCTTGGTTATCGGTGGCTGATAGGTTTCAGAGTGGTGTATCTTATGTAAATCTTATGACGCTGTAAGTCCCAAAGGTGAGCTGGCACCTTACGAAAGTCCAGATTGGGCTGTGCTTTGGTCAATGTGTTGCAACGGATTTTGATCAATGTTGCGATGATAAAAAATAAAATAATTTTTCTATAAGGAGATAACTATGAAAATCATTTTAGCTTTATTAGTGTCAGTATTAGCTGCACCGAGCATTGCCGCAGAATTAAATATTACTTCAATTTTTAATTATGCAAAATTACAACAAACAGTAATGGATCAAGCGGAAACGCAAAATTTAGGTTGGAAAGTTGGCGATAGTGCTGATTACTCAATCAATATGGGATTTATTAAGGGAACAATGAAGTCTTTTGTTAGAGAAGAAACTTCTGAGGGATATTGGGTTGAGCAAAATGTTGATCTAATGATTCAAAAATCAAAAGTTGAAATTCTTTTTGATAAAGCAACAGGTCAAGTTCTTCAGTTCTTAGTAAATGGCCAGAAACAAGAAATGCCAAACCCTGAAGATCAAGAAATTGTGGATATGCAAGAAGCGAATATTACTGTTCCTGCTGGAACTTTTGATTGTATATACGTGAAAATTCTTAATAAAAAGGATAACAGCGAATCTGAAGCTTGGATTAATCCAAATGAAATTCCAATATCTGGTTTGTTAAAGCAGCTTTCAAATAGCCAGTTTGGTAAAGTGACTGTTGAGCTTAAATCTTTCCAAAAAAACTAATTTGACCATAATAGTTATAATTTCAATTTAATTAAAAAGGCTGTATTTCTTACAGCCTTTTTTTTATACTCATACCCATGATTCGTTTATTACTAATTTGTAGTTTTATTTATTTGTCAGCTTGTGGGGTCAAAGGTCCTCCTAGGCCACCTTTAAAACCTTCAGTGCTGGGCCGTGGAAAACCACATTTTCAAGGTGCAACAAAGGAAATGGCTTATGATAAGATTCCGTCTTTGGATATACAAAAAACTGATGATGATGAAGACAAAGTGAATACAAAAAAGAAAAAATAGTACGAGAATTCAAAGGAAGGTTATTATGACAACGGATTTTTCTGGTGTTTATACGGCACTTATAACCCCATTTAATAAGGGTGAAGTTGATTTTGATAGTTTAAAGTCTTTAATTGAGTTTCAAAAAACAAATGGGATTCAAGGGTTTGTGGTTAATGGCACTACAGCAGAAAGTCCCACATTAGATTTAGCTGAAGTTGAAAACATTTACAGATTTGTGCGTAAAGAATTTGACGGGAAAGTTATTGTAGGTACAGGATCTAATTCCACAAAAAAAACCATTGAGCTTACTGAAAAAGCCAAACAGTGGGGGGCAGATGGTGCTTTAGTTGTGACCCCTTATTATAATAAACCCACTCAGCAAGGCGTTGTTGCACATTTTAAAGCTGTGGCAAACTCTGTGGATATCCCAATTATTTTATATAATGTACCCACAAGAACAATTACTCCTATAGATTTAGAAAGTATTCTGCAGCTCAGTGAGCACAAGAATATTGTTTCTGTAAAAGAATCTCAGGGTGATATGAATTTTTCTAAAAAGTTGATCACAAAACTGGATCCTAGTTTTCAGGTACTCAGTGGAGATGATGTTACTTGTTTTGAGCAGATGCTTTTGGGTGGTGTTGGTGTTATATCGGTGATTTCACATTTGATTCCAAAACAGTTTAATGAGCTGTGTGTGAAAGCTAGAAATAAAGATGATTCATATATTGCCGATTATAATAAATATAGTGAGCTTCTAAAGCAATTATATATAGTATCAAATCCAATACCTGTTAAAGCGGCATTAAAACATATGGACATTATTGCTTCTGCAGAAATGCGGTTGCCTTTAATTGAGCTGGATGAAGAAAATAGTGCTAATATGAAAAACACATTAGATGGCTTAGGTCTTTTAGGGAATTAAAATGAAAAAAGTTTTGTTATCAGGTGCCACTGGAAAAATGGGTTTAGAAATTCAACATATCATTAGTGGTGAAAATGATTTAGTGTTGGCAAAAGGGTTTTCTAAAGGTGACAGTTTAGGTGACTTTACTGACAACGCAGATTTACTTATAGATTTTTCTAATCCAGATTTTTTTGAACAAGCTTTAGAATACTGTCTCAAAAATAATATTGCATTTATTTCTGGAACGACGGGTTTGTTAGATAAACATTTCCAACAACTTAGTAAGGCCTCGGAGAGTATAGCCGTTTTATGGGCGCCTAATATGAGTGTTGGAGTGCATTTAATGAGTGAAATGTTTCGAGTTTTTGAAGAAAATAAAAACTTTGATTTTCAAATTGAAGAAATCCATCATAAACACAAGGTTGATGCCCCTAGTGGAACTGCTAAATTTCTACAGAAACAAATTGAATCACATGGCATAAAAACAGTTGATGCACCTGTGGCCTTAAGAGGTGGCGGAGTGTTTGGTGTTCACCAACTATTTGCTTTTTCTGAAGAAGAAGTTTTAAGTATAAAGCATGAGGCTTTAAACAGAACTGTTTTTGCTAAAGGAGCTGTGCGTGCAGCTATTTGGCTGGCAAAACAGCCCAAGGGACTTTACGAATTTAAAAACGTTTTGGGATTTTAAGAATGGCACAGGAAAAAAATGCACTAATTACAGTAGTTTCTTACTTAACTACAGACCAAACAGTGTTAAAGACAGTTTTAGGTTACTTAAAAGATTATATTGATATTGAAAAGATATCTTCTGTATATCAGGTGATGGGAAAACCTTTAAATATCTCTAGTGTGCATGATATACGCTCTACAGAAAGTTATCGTGGATTATGTGTTTGTTTAAAATGTTCCACAACACTTGAGGCTAGGGAATTAGTAAATAAAATCAGTGTAATTCTTGAAAAATCCCCTAACAGAATAAGGAAAGAAATTAAGATTTACTTACTGGCTTTTGAGGCGCAAACAAAAATGACTCAAGATTTAAGTTTGCCCTTTCCTGAATGGCACAATCGCCCAGAGTTGATTGTACCTGCTGCAGATATCTGGCACGATTATAATCATCCTGTGCTTAATGAAACCATTGGTCATTTAGCTAAAAAATATCAATTGGATAACTGGGGTGAGTTTTTCACACAAGGTGATGAATTAGTTTAAGTACAGCGTTTAAAGGAGAGAAAAATGAAATTTTTTATAGATACAGCAGACATTGAAGAAATTAAATTAGCCAACAAAATGGGAATACTTGATGGTGTGACAACAAATCCATCTTTAATTGCTAAGACAGGAAGAGATCATTTTGAAGTGATTACAGAAATTTGTAAAGAAATTTCGGGGCCAGTTTCAGCTGAAGTATTAAGTCTTGATGCTGAAGGAATATACAAAGAAGGGCTGGAATTAGCTAAGATTGCTGACAATGTGGTGATTAAAGTTCCTATGGGTGAGTCGGCCATGCCTGCTGTTAAGCGTTTTGCCGCTGATGGTATTAAAACCAATGTGACTTTGATTTTCTCAGCTGTTCAAGCCTTACTGGTAGCTAAGGCTGGAGCAACTTATGTGTCTCCTTTTGTTGGTCGTTTAGATGACATTGGAAACGAAGGAATGCTACTTATTGAGCAAATTCGTCAAATTTTTACGAATTATGATTTTGCTACAGAGATTTTGGTGGCAAGCATTAGAAGCCCTCAACATATTTTAGATTCGGCAATCATTGGAGCGGATGTTGCCACAGTTCCATTAAAAGTTATTTCGCAACTATCACAACATCCTTTAACTGATCGAGGGATTGAACAATTTCTTAAAGATGCAGGCGCTCATTGATGAAATTAGTGAAATTAATTTTCGTACTAAATTTAGTCCACACCATATTAGGTTGTGCAAATCACGCAATGAGTGTTGATGGAATAAATAACCCTTTAGTTCAAATTAAAGCGAGTGTTATTAAAAGCTTACCTTTGGGTCTTAGAAAGAGCAGTATTAACGGGAGAGAGTTTGAGTCTAAATTTTATGTTGTTAAAGGTAAAAAAGCGGTGGCCGCAAAGAGCCGGCCATTAAGAAATATGGCTAGAATTACCATTTTGGGAGACCGAAGGCCTTATACCATTGAGGTTAAGGTCTTTGTGCAAAAAAGAGTTGGGTATTCTGATATAAATGGTCATGTATATAAAAATTTAAGATATGATAAACAGCAGGCTAGACATATAGCCCAAGGTATTAAAAAAAGGCTAACCAATCGTCGGGAAGATATGAACGTTATTGACGATTTCCGTGTATTTTAAATATGATGGAGCTGTAGATCAAATAAACCTAAGGACGGGTATTTTTGAAAAAAAAATTCGGTGGATTTTCACAATTAGCTTTAATTTTGGGTTTAGTATTACCCCAATTAACGGCTTTAAAAAAAGATGACTTTCGTGGTGTGGCTCAAGCCCTCACCATTCAGTTACCTACTGCCACTCCTGTTTATGCTGCATTTTACGATAGTCTAGATATTAGCTTTACTATGCGAGAGCAAAGTATGGAAAATCTGCAAGAGTTAGAAATTAGTGAGAGTTTTCTTCCTGTTTTTAGAGGAAAGAAAATAGAGACAATTATAGCCAGTTCAAAAAGTACTCGATCCTCTATTTCTCAGAAACAGTGGCAGCCATTAAAAGGCATAGAGGTTTCTGCGGCTTTACCAATTAAACAACAAAGACCAAAAGTTTTAAGCGCAGAAGAATATGGAAAAATAAATAATTCACCAGCAAGTACCGTGAATAATGCACTTCCATTTAATCTTGCTGAGACTATTGGACAAAATAAAAAACCAAAAGTGAATGAAATGGATTATGTCACAAGAGTTAATTATCTTGTTGGCGAACAACTAAAGTCAGCTTCAAAAAATCCTTCCACAAAATTTTCAGGTGTATATATTAGTAGAACGAAGAAAAACAAAGAGGAAATACAATCACATGGACAAGCTGGCACAGAGAAAGCCAATGATGAGGAGTCAGTAGGCCTATTTGGTAATCAAGAGCAAGTGGAATATTATGAGCCACGATCAGTAAGTGGAGTTATTCGCCTTAAAGATGGCATTTTGTTTACAGGTAGAAATTTAGTTATTAGCCAATATTATGGCAACCAAAGAATGGCTTCTGGATATATAAAAGTAGAAGATGAAGTTAGCTTTAATATATCTCTGAATGGTGCTTTGGGTTATGTTGTGGGTGAAATTTTTAATGATGAAGGCGAATTATTAGGTTATGGCGAATTAAAAATAAAAGATTTACCAGCATTAGGAAGTAACGAAGATCAAGTTAGAGATGTGGAGCTAGTTTTAAAATCTATTAAAGCTGGAATTCGTGGACAGGTCATTTCGGCATATAGTTATAAAGATGATATTCAGTTGGTAGATGGCCTGCAGCTTCTCAGTTACGATGGCGCCGAACCCATCGTCGTTAAAAGTGATGGGGGATTCGAAATATTAAATGTAGAAAGAAATTCCTCTTTAGTCGTGCAGGCAAAAGCACCTCATCACTGGGGAGCCTTAAGTTTAGTGCATGAGGGTGTTAAACAGCAAATCCAAATGTTTCATAAAAACTATTTAAAATCATTTTTAGACCAAGTCACTAAAGGCGAACTCAGTTTAGAAGATATTAGTGAGTTTGGAATTATTTGGGGTCAAGTTTCAAAAGAAGGAAAGCCTCAAAGTAATATAAAAGTGGAAATAGCTGGCGAGTATATGAAGCCAATATACTTTTCTGGATTCTTGCCAGATCTTGAAAGAGATAGCACATCTGATAATGGTTTCTTTGTTTTTATCAATGTCCCAAAGGGTATGAAGTTAGTTAGAACTTATGAAGAAGTGGGAGATCGTGTCACTTATAACCCAGCCACAATATTACCAGTGGCAGCGGAACATGTGTCATATGTAGATATTGAAGTGAATAATCAAGAACAAATTACCGGTGAAATTGTGAAATTCACCAACGAACTTCAGCCACTAAGTGGGGATTTACAGGTAGTTGGCTCCGGACAATCTATTGGTTTTAATAAAAATTTATTTGAAATTGAAGTAGAAGCTACAAATAAAGGTCACTATGTAGAAATAGATGCTGGTGAAGAATATGAATTGTCACAGGTTTGGATGCCAAAAAATTCAAGACATACCATTATACCGGTCATGGAAAAAGCATGGGTGAATCAAATGGCAGCAAAAATTGGTGTACCCATAGAAAGTGATAAAGGTATTGCTATTGGATTTATGGATAACACACGTTATGAAATAGAAGTAGTGAACGATGATTTAAATCAAGAAATGCAAATTGTTTTTTTTAATCATAGAGGTGAATTTCATTCCACAACTGAACCAGCTATTGATGGTGGTTTTATACTCTTTAATTTAGAAAAAGGTTATAATCAAATTTCCGTGAATTTAGAAAATGCAACGGATTCTAAATACCTTAAAGCTTTGATGATTTCACCAGAAGTGCTTTCGATATTTTAAATTTTGAATATAGAATTTGAATTTATTGTAGAGTAAGTCTTAATGTTTTTTGAATTCAGTTATTTCGGATCTCGCACTAATGAAGCGAAGGCTTTGTCTATACAAAAAGACAAAGTGCATCTGAAAAAATGCCTGACAACTTTTTAAAAATTGAACCTAAGCTTACCACCTTGGATTATCGGGTTCAAAATGAGAGCTATTTATAAGATCTATCAAAAAGTTCGATGTTTGACTGCCTGCCTCCCACTCGAGAACTCTATTCATTAAAGAAATTTGAGCGAGTAAACTAAGTGAGCTTAGATTTTCTGATTTTGAGATTCTTTGAAGAAAGTCATTAGCTTCCTTTTCTGTTCTTTGTGAATACTCACTTTTTCCTTCGGGTCGGCTTTTAATATGTACAAATGTGGTCGTATCTCGAAATTCTACTCTTATGTATAGGTATCCTCCCTGATACAATCCCTTTTGAAACTGAAGTTGATAACCTTGCTCAACTTTATGCCAACTTGAGTACTCTAAATTTAAATGATCAGCTAAGTTGTCTTTATAAATTGGAAAACGAGGAATAAAATTACTTTCTATCCAACTGCTTCTAATTCGAAAAACTGAAACACCATCTAAATACTTGGCAGCATAGTGGTGTAATTTACGAGGTAATATAAACACAGAGCTATCATTTGGGCGTAATCGTATCAACTCGCCTTCAAAGGCATAAAGTTTGTCGCGATGTCTTAGTGCATGATGAAAGAAATTCTTATTATAAGTTTCACCCATGACGATTCCATTTATATCCGCCCACATATGTAAAATGGGTTCATCATAGGCTTCACCAAGAAGTTTAGCCTCTCCAGATTTTACAGCATTAAGGAATTCATTTTTAATCAATTCAGATTTTGCTTCAAAGATTTTGATTGAGTTTTTAGGTGAAATGTCAATAGTACCTGTAGCCCAACGAAGCCAGGGTATAATCCTAGAGCGCATAGGTAAGATTTGTACCTCATCATAATCCTTAGAATTAAAATCGTGAGGACTTCTTGCTCCAAAAATTGCATCAGGTGATTTATTGGAATTCTCTACTTGGGAAAAAGTTTGTATACAGGTTTTTGCCCATATTTGCGGACTTATGTATAGAATACTGACAATTAACAGCGTTAACAATGTAGGTTTCATATTTATTCTCCTTATAGTTTAGTAACTACAAGAACAATGCCATGTTATTCTTAATAATTAAGCATGTATACAAATTTACATATTACTCATGCCTGATTATTTTTTTTCATAAAGTTGAGTGTTATTTTTGTAATAAGCATTACATTGTATATAAGTATATATGAGATCTTAACTTCAGTAGTTCTCGAACAACTGAAGTTAAGTAATATACTCCAATAACATGACTAAGTGCATCCGCAAAAGATGCCTGGCACCTTATGTGTTTATAGGGAGGCTCTACAGGAAGTGTAGTTATTAAAAATAGCTCCATTTTTGGAAACGCTTTTTGATGAAAAATTATATAAAAATGCGACCCATGGGGCTCTTCCATCGTTATCTTTAGGAGCACAAGTTCCAAAAACACTTCGAGTTTCGATACCGTCAGCTATTGCAGTGGCACAAGATCTATTGCTTGAGTAAGTCATACTTAGCTTTGTAGCAGTTAGATTTGAGACTGTAAAAATAGAATAAGGGCTTCTTCCGTCCCTATCAGTGGGAGCGCAAATAATGGTTTCGCTATTATTTTTGAGAACTCTTTTTTTACTGATTGCAGCAGTACAAGAGGTTTTAGTCGCAAAAACTATACCCGGGATTTTTGTTGTAATTAAGGTATCAGTATTTTTGGCGGCAAGACTATAGGGGTTTCTACCATCATCATCTTTAGGAACACATGTGTAAGTAAAACGGGGATTGGGCTGTCGGTCATCTCTGCCTATTAATATATTGAGAGATTGTCTAAGATGTTTCCTGGCATTTTTTAATTCTTGATCTGATGCATCCGTATTATCCAGTTCAATATCAATTTTATCCATAATATTTCGCATACGAGCTATGGTTCTTTCGTTGGCTTGAAGTTGAAAAGTTGCTGATAAAATAAACATAATTATTGTAAGCTTCATATTTCCCCCTTATGGAATGACCGTGTAAAAATTACATGGGCATTCTGTAGAGTCAAGGAGTCTGGCTATATGTGGGAATAAGTATATGAAGTGAGTACAAGTATGGGTCGTTAGCAAAGTCTTAGAGGCATTTTTGAGCTATGAATCTCCCATGGATGGAAAACTATCAATTTTGCACTAAAAGCTCAAAAGTTCTTACTCATAAACCCATCTAATAAAATTATAGTTGCTTTTCTGTTGTTGGGATAAAAAGTTCGAACCCCTTTGGTAGGTGAACATTAGCTTTTATGGCTTTTTTAAGATCGAGATTGTGTTTAACAAGAGTCTTAAGGTTTAATTTTAAGTTTTTTGCTATATTTTTAACACGACTTTTCTTATTCACTGTTATGCTTTGTAGATTTAAGGTTGTGGTATCATTAGGAACATTGAAATACTGTTCTTTATATTTTTCAGCGTGAAGCACAGCTAAGAAACAAGTGTAGAAATTACGAGAAGCAAATTTAAAACTTGGAGAACTGTAATAGGAGATTAACTTGATTATAGATTTGGACTTAAGCTTTTTGACTCCTTTTCTAACGCCACCTACCCCATGATTGTAAGCAGTAATAGCTAAAGGCCATGATCGTAGAATTCTATAATCACGTCGAAGATGTTTTCTCGCAAACTGGGTGGCTTTTAAAGGAGAATTTCTTTCATCAATATGCTTGTTTAAAATAAGAAACTCTTTTCCTGATCGAGGAATAATTTGCCATATGCCACTAGCTCCAACGCGACTAAAAGCGTCTACATTAAAACTAGATTCTACAAAGGGAATTCTTGTGAGTTCTGTGGGTAAACCATAGTTCTCAAATTCTCTTTCCATCATAGGTAAAAAGGGGATACTTTTTAGTATTCCAGTTTGGATAAAGTTCTTTTGTCCCACTTGTGTACGAAACTTATATGCTGCTATTTTCAAATTTTTTCTTATTGGTCCTCGTATACCTTTTATAAGCTTATAGAGGTGTCTATCATAAGCATTAAGGTTCCTAAAATTTTTTCTTTTTGATAAAGCTAACAATCTATTTTTTAATTTTTTCTTTTCTTTTTTAACTAATTTTTCACCGCGTGATTTTTTTAACCAAGTGGGTCCTTTACCATTGTAAAAGGGCTTGATATCAATCACTTTGTATACCAACCAAGGGAATTTTGTGTGATGGAGGACGTATTTGTCTGAATCATGCTTTGTATAGATATCAAACCAAAATCCAACTCGTTTTTTTAAACGTTTATGAATTTTAAAATCTTTGGAAATACGTTGATCCAAGTCATTAAGGACCTGTGCCTTACTGAATTTTTGGGAAACTTCAGGATCTAAGATTTGATTTTGAGGTGAAGGTGGAGCAATGGCTAAAACTTTAGCTTTCTTTAGCTTTACTATTTGTTTATTGATGGGTTGAGGCTTATTCCGTAAATTAGTAACTGTTTTTTTAGAAGCTTTGCGTTTTGAGGTTGCAATGGAGGAGGTTTTTAATTCAACTTGTTCTATGGTTTTTTTGAGGGGCTGAGTAGAGGCTGATTTGGCTTTGATCTCTAAATTATTGCTAGAAGATGGAGCTGTATAGAGCTGGTTGAGATATAAATTCTGTAGTCCTAAGGCGAAGCCCAAAAAGAGAGAAGTGTTTAAAAGTATGGATTTAGGGCTTTGGATTTGTTCTATCATAAGCCATAAATTTGCAATAACTAGACCATGAAAATCTTGGATAAGAGTTGAGATTTTACATGTTTAGGTGGTTTTTTGCCAAATACAGTGTAAAATTTTTGATATGACGACGAAAATTGCCGCTGATTCGGCAGATATATGCACGGCAGTGATCAGTGATTTACATATTTGTGAGGCACAAATCCCTGACCCCAAGTCCCCTTTGTGGAAGAGATACAAGAGTCCAGAGTACTTTTTTGATGAGGATTTTTGTAAATTCTTAAAGCATATCGAAGTAAAAGCTGAAGGCAAGCCTCTTGAGCTGGTTTTAAATGGCGATATTTTTGACTTTGATAGTGTTACGGAGATGCCGAAATCCCCAAGTTATAGGATTTCATTTTTAGAAGCTCATAGTGGCCTGCATCCACAGGAACCAAAATCATTATTTAAAATTAAACATATTTTATCTTCACACAAACAAATTACAGATGGCCTTCGTGATTTTATTTTAAATGGTCATGATGTAATATTTATTATTGGTAACCATGATTTAGAGTTACACTGGCCATTGGTACAAGAAGAAGTAATTAATACTATAGGTGTGCCAGATGATTTTAAGGACAAGATCCGTTTTTGTGAGTGGTTTTATATAAGTAATAAGGACACTTTGATAGAGCATGGTAATCAATATGACCCTTATTGTCTTTGTCAGGATCCAGTGAATCCATTTATTTTACGTTTTAATCGCATTGAGGTACGGGTACCATTTGGCAATTTAACCACAAGATATATGTTAAATAATATGGGCTTTTTTAACCCACATGTAGATTCTAATTTTATAATGAGTGCTAAAGAGTATGTGGTTTTGTTTTTTAAATACATTATCCGTAAAGAACCATTTTTAATGGTGACATGGTTTTTTTGGTCTATGGTTACTTTATTTCAATCATTTTATGATCGTTTAATTCCTTCACATAAAGAGCTGTTAACTGATGAAGATCGAGTGGAGGAGATTGCTAGAAAAGCAAATGCCACACCACGTATGGTGAGAGAACTACAAGAGCTGTTTGTACCGCCGGCGTCTAGTTACCCAATGATTATTGCCAAAGAACTTTGGTTAGACAGAGCTCTTTTAGTACTGGTAATGTTTTATATTATTTTTCAATTATTTTTATTTATTAATAATGTATATAAGATCTCATTTTTTTGGATGTTTATTCCTTTAGTTTTATTTCTGCCATTTTTTGTATTCTACTCTAAGTCTGTTGTCTCGGAGGTTATGGAGTATAAAGAACCCCGAGAAAAGCTTATGTGGACAGAAGCAATAATTACTAAGGTTGGTCGTGTGATTTATGGGCATACACATATAATTAGGCATGAAATGCTAGGTCCAGTGGAGCATTTAAATAGTGGCACTTGGTCTTCTGCTTTTAAAGATGTGGAATGTACACAAGCATTAGATCAAAAAACCTATGTCTGGCTGCAGCCATGTGAAAATCCTAATCGTGAGGCAAAAATGTTTCAATTTAAAGATGGCCAGGAGAAACCGATTTTAAATATTAAGGATCGTCGTCGTTTTAAAGGATAGGTTTTTTCATGCTTTTTTCGGTCTTAGATCGTGTCAAAGTTGTTAAGTCCTTCCCATCAGAAAATTCCTCTTTTTGAACCTGCAATATCTTACACCAAAAGGCTCAGACATGCGGTTCTCGCCCTTCGGGCTGCGATCCGAACTCGCTTTTGGCGCAAGATATTGCAGGTTCAAAAAGAGGAATTTTCTGATGGGAAGGACTTAACAACTTTGACAACATGTGGGTGGGTTAGACATTTTGATTTTTTTTGTATAGTGTATGTTCATGAAATTTACTGAGATTGAATATGGGAAATTGAAAGATGAGATAATTGCTAATGATAGGCTTTACTATGTGTTAGATGCTCCTGTGATTTCTGACTTTGATTATGATCAACTTTATAAACGCCTTCAGCTAATGGAGAAAGAGAACCCAAAATGGGTGAGTTCTGACTCTCCTACACAACGTATTACTGGACAGGCATTAGATGCTTTTGAAAAGAGAGCTCATCGTCATCCGATGTTGTCTTTACAGAATAGTTATAATGCTGATGATATTTTTGAGTTTGATCAAAGGTTAAAGCGAGCGTTGAAATCTGAGGAAATGATTGAGTACTACTGTGAGCCTAAGCTGGATGGTTTGGCTTTAGAGGTAGTGTATGAGAAGGGGACTTTTTCTCATGCTTTGACTCGAGGGGATGGGCAAGTTGGCGAGGATGTAAGTTTAAATGTAAAAACTATGCGTTCTATTCCTCTTTCTATCGAGAGTGATTATGAAGTTTTTGAAGTTCGTGGGGAAGTAATAATGCTGAAGCAAGATTTTAAAAAACTGAATGAGTTTCAAGAAGAATCTGGTGCTAGTGTATTTGCTAACCCTCGGAATGCAGCAGCAGGATCTCTACGGCAACTAGATTCTAAAATTGCTGCCCAACGGCCATTAAGGTATTTTGCATATGCTCAGGGTGTTTTTGAAGGTGTTAATTATAATTATCAGAATCAGATGATTGCGGCTTTTCAACAGCAAGGCTTACCTGTTTTAGATGATTTTCAGGAGTTTAATTTAACTCGTCTTTGTAAATCTCCTGAAGAAGTAGTGGAGTATTATAATTATATTGGGAGTATTCGGCATGAGCTTCCTTTTGATATTGATGGTGTGGTTGTTAAGGTTAACGACTTGAAATTGCAAGAGGTGTTAGGTTTTGTTGCGCGGTCGCCTAGGTGGGCCACATCGGTGAAGTATGAGCCAGAGCAGGGTGAAACCACAATTAATGATATTGTAATACAGGTGGGACGCACCGGGGCTATTACGCCAGTGGCTGTGATGGAACCGGTTAATGTTGGTGGAGTTAATATTTCTAATGCCACTTTACATAACCAAGATGAAATTGATCGTAAGGATGTTCGAATAGGGGATCATGTTATTGTGCAGCGGGCTGGAGATGTTATTCCTGAGGTTGTGAAAGTTTTAGAGGAAAAAAGATCTAAAGATACTAAGCCATATTTTATTCCTAAAAACTGTCCTATTTGTGATCATGAAACATTTCAAGGGGAAGGGGAGGCAAAAGCTTTTTGTGTTAACCCTTTTTGTACGGGAACTTTAAAGGAGTCTTTAAAGCACTTTGTCTCTAGAAAAGCCATAAATGTGGATAAGTTGGGTGATAAGATTATTGAGCAGCTTGTTGATTTAAAATTGGTGGAAAAATTTTCTGATATTTATGCACTTACAAAAGAACAGTTTTTATCGATGGAACGTCAGGGTGAGAAATCTTCTGAGAATATTTTAAACAGTATTGAAAAAAGTAGACATGTAAAATTAAAAAATTTAATTTTTGCTCTAGGCATTCGTTACGTGGGAGAGCAGACGGCATCTATATTAGCAGATGAGTTTGGAAGCTTAAGCGCATTGTTAAAAGCAGAATATGACTCTTTGGTTGAGGTGAAGGATATAGGTCCTAAAGTTGCCGAGTCAATTATTGGTATGGTTCAAGATAAAGAGTTTCAAGAAGAGATTTTAATATTAGAAGAGCTTCTTAAAATTAAGGTAGAAGCAAAAATAGATTCATCTGAGCAAAAATTAAAAGGATTATCCATTGTAGTGACGGGAACGTTTGATTTACCACGAAATGATATTAAAGCTGAAATTATAAAGCTGGGTGGTAAGAGTCCTGGCTCGGTAAGTGCAAAAACAGACTATGTTTTAGCTGGTGAATCCGCGGGCTCCAAACTAAAGAAGGCTGAAGAGCTAGGTGTTAAGGTTTTGAGTTGGGATGCCTATATGAAGTTGATCTATTAATGCTAGCAATTAGGATAAAAGTAACTCTACGAGTTTAGGTTAGGTGTATTTCAAACAAAAAAAGCATCACAGAGGATGCTTTTTTTGTTTGAAATGTATAATGAGTTTTAGCCCATTGGTATGTCACGGGACATAACCGTTTTTCTACCGTCAGCTTTTGCAGATTCCACACCTTTTTTACAAAGTTCTTCAACAGCTTCAGATAATGTTTGAATAGTTTCTGAAGAAGTGTTGCATCCGCCAACTTCTTTAATCATTTTTTTAATTTTACTTGTTACTACATATATATCAGCCATTGTGCCTCCAAAGGTTAGATTGAACGTTGATCATGTTAATAAATAAATTGTTAAATATAAAGCTCTTTTAGTATTTATTTGCACTTTCAGCATGAAAACTTCAAATTATGTACACAAAATAAGCTTATTTCTACTGCTTAGGTTTTATTCTCTAAACATATATGGGCAGTTTTATCTCAAAGATAGAGACGCCACGCTGCATCTAAAACAAGCATGTTTTTGAGTTTGAAGAATTTAGCCATAGAAACTTTGTTTTTTTCTATGAAAAATGGAATGATAATTATGAAGCAAATGGAATTTGCTTTGATTAGCCAGCCAAGGAGAGCCCGCATGAAAATCATCATTTTATTTTTAATATTTTCTTTTATACCTCAGATACATGCAGAGGACATTTATGTGACCTCTCTTCAAAATTTAAGTCTGGCTCAGAAAAAGGGGATAACCCTGCAAACAGTTTCAAAAAACCAAAGTGGTTTAGTTGCAGTTAAGATGACAGAAAAACAAAGGAAAACATTTGCTCAAGTGATGCATGAAGAAAAGCATACTTGTGGTGGATATACTTTTGCAGGTACAGAGTATAAGGCCGATCTGTTAGATCAGAGTTTAGCTAAAATTTTTAACTTTGCAGATTTTCCTGTATTTGATAATAAAGAAATTAAAAATCAGGTTCATGTGAATAAAGTTAGATCCTTGTTATCTGCAGATCGATATAAAAACTATATTCAAAACCTTACAGACTTTCCTGATAGAGCTGCCTCATCTAATAATGGAGTGGCTGCTTCAACTTGGATTATGGACGAAGTTACTCGTATAAAAGAAAGTTTTAAAGCAGAAAATTTGTCAGCTTTTTATGTATCTAATAGTCGTTATCCCCAGAAATCAGTTGTTGTTACTTTGGAGGGGTTAAGTGCAGAGAAACCAGGGCTTGTTCTTGGAGCTCATATGGATACGTTGAAACGCAATAAACCAGGAGCAGATGATGATGCCTCTGGGTCGGCAGCAGTGCTAGAAGTTTTGCAGGCTGTGCTGAGCTCTAAAGTAAAATTAGATCGATCAATTTACTTTATTCTTTATTCAGCAGAAGAAGTGGGTCTGGTTGGGTCGAGATCAGTTGTTAATCATTTTAAAAACAACAAAATGCAGGTGGAAGCTGTTATGCAGTTAGATATGATTGGTTATCAACCAACAAAATCTATTCAAAAAATGCATTTTGTAACAGATAATACAAATGTGAGTCTAAATAATTATGTAAAGCAATTAGCTAAGGTATATTTAAATAAAACTGATGCTCAGTTGTTAGATTTAAAATGTGGTTATTCGTGTAGTGACCATGCTAGATGGCACAGTGCTGGTTTTCCAGCCACCTTTCCTTTTGAATCCTCTTTTTCTGATCACAATAGAAGTATACACACTTCTAGGGACACAATAAGTTTAGTAAATATTGATCATGCTATGCAGTTTGTTCACTTAGCGGCAGCATTTGTTATTGAGTTAGGCGAACCTTTAAACTAGTTTAGGTTATGTCTATAAATAGAGTTGCAAGTATTGATCTTGGTTCAAATAGTTTTTTATTACTGATCTCAGAACGAGATGACCAGGGGCAGCTTTGTGTTATTGAGGATATTTGTTTAGTTACCCAGTTAGCGCAAGGAGTGCAAAAACACAAATTCTTTCATAAGGATGCACTCGAGAGAGCTAATAAAGCATTTGAACATTTTTTTGAAAAAATTAAATACTATGGTGTGAGCAATATTAAAGTTGTGTCTACTAGTGCTGCGAGAGATGTTACAAATAAACAAGAGTTTCTAGATTTAGGATTAAAATATAATTTTCATATTCAGATCATCTCTGGTGAAAAAGAGGCCGAGCTTAGCTTTTTAGGGGCTACATTTGATCAGGAACACATTGATGAGAGTTTTGTTTTAGATATTGGTGGAGGATCCACTGAATTTATATATAAACAATCCCATGGCCTGTTTGCCAAAAGTATAGATATGGGCGCTGTACGATTAAGAGAAATGTTTATTACAGGCTACCCAATAAAGAAATCCGAAGGAGAAGATTTGAGAGGGTATATAAGAAAATTATTGAAAGAAAACTTTTCTAAAGAAAACTTTCCCAAGAAAATGTTGGCAGTTGCTGGAACCCCTGTGACTCTCGCTGGTGTTATTCAAGCCATTGAATTTAACGAGAATAAAATTCATGGGTTTAGAATTACACTAAATGATCTGAATTTGATGACTCATAGACTTTCAAAAATGGATCTTAATGAAATTAAATTGCTTAAAGGAATGGACGAAAAAAGAGCTCATGTGATTTATGCAGGGGCCAGTATTTTGTATGAGTGTTTAGAGTATTTTAATTTGCCCGATTTAAAGGTATCTACAAAAGGTTTAAGATATGGATTGGCATTGAGATGATAATGAGGATGGTTATTGTTGTTTCATTTTTTGTTTGCTTTGTTTATATTAGAGCCAGTGAATTTAGCGAAAAAAAAATACTTTTAGGGAACCTCAAAGTTACTGTTATGATTGCTGATACTAATCTTAAGCGGCAGCGTGGACTTATGGGGCGTACTAAAATATTAAAAGATAAAGGCATGTTGTTTGTATTTACTGATTTAAAAATAAGAAGTTTTTGGATGAAAAATACCTTTATTCCACTTTCTATTGGTTACTTTGATGCGAACAAGACTTTAGTCGACATTCAACAGATGGCAGCAACAACGGTTGTTCAGAAAGAAATTCCAAGTTATCCCAGTAAAAAACCTGCTCAATATGCACTAGAAGTAGACCAAGGTTGGTTTAAAAAGAATAACATAAAGGTTGGTACTCAATTTCACTATTTAAAGCAGAAGTAATACTAATTTGAAGTTGGTACTAAAGTTATAGGGATATAAGTAATACTTTCACCAACTTAAGTCTGTTTTGAAAATAAAATTCTTCATTGTAAAATATTACTGTGATCTAATATTAATGATGAATAAAACACCTGGAGCAAGGATGCACCTATGATGAAACAAATATTATTACCACTACTATTATTGTTTGCAATGGCAACAGTTAATGTTTCGTGTTCTTCGAATAAAGCTGAAGATGAAACGAAAACCGAAGCAGGAGAACAAGGGGCAACAGAAGATGGAGCCGACGATGAATTTGAAGCTGATGAAGAGTTAGTTGATGATGAAGGTGAAGAATTAGCTGACGGCGAAGGTGAAGAGGATGGCGAAGAGTTGGCAGATGAAGGGGGCGATGATTTAGAGTCTGACCTTGGAGATGATGAAGAAGGAGATGAAACTTTAGCGGATGAGGAAACACCTTCTGACGAAGAAGGCTCAGAAGGTGAAATAGCTGAAAATGATGAAGCTCTTTCTGATGAGACTACTGCTGAGGAGCCACAAGATGAAGTGGCAGAATCTTCGGAAGCTATTGAGCCTATGGATGAGTCCATGGCTGAAAACTCAGGTACAGAGTCATCTTTCGATGAAAATTCAGAGTCGTCGGAGGAGCCTTCTGAAAAGCCAACATGGATACCAGTGAAAAAGATTGCTGATGCTCCATTTAGTAAGCGTGGAATTTTAGTGAATTCTGTTTATTTAGCTAGACCAGGTGATGATATTCAGACAATAAGCTCAAAGTTATTTGGAGCAGATAAGACAGAAGATATATTAAAGGTAAATCCAGGATTAAGCCGAGGTGTGAAAACTGGTGATAAAATATATTATAACTCTCAAAACAGACCATCTGATGATACGATTTTAAAAACATATTATGAAGATGTAGGGTTGTCGTCAGAAGTATATGTTTCAAAAGCTGGTGATAACATTAGAAAAGTTTCTATGAGTTTACTTGGAGATGAAAATTCGTGGAAAGAAGTATGGGCTACAAATCTAAATGTTGAGTCTAAAGGTGAAATTGAAGAAGGAACACAATTAAGATATTGGGCTTCCACAGATGCTATGCCTAATATGGCTATGAATAACGAGCCAGAAATGCCACCAACTCCAGAACCATTAGCACCACCACAACAGGCCATGAACGAAATGCCCCCTCCCCCAGCTCCACCTGCAGATTTACCACCACCGCCACCTGCGCCGCCACAGCAGGCGATGAATGATTTGCCGCCTCCACCCCCACCAGCGCCCCCAGAGGCCGTGTCTGCAGGCTCTTTAGAACCACCACCGCCCCCCCCAGCTCCACCTAAGAGAAAAAGAAGAGCTAAGAAAAAGAAAAAAGCTGTAGCTATGAGCGATGATAAAGATAATTTAATGTATATTGCCCTTGGTGGTTTGTTTCTTCTCGCTGGTATAGTAATTTATGCTAGAAAGAGGAAGTCTAAGTCTTCTACAATGGATTTTAATACTCATACTCAAATAGAATAGAGAAAAAATATAGATCAAACAAAAAAAAGCCATAATTAATTATGGCTTTTTTTTAGTTAGAAAACGTATGAAATATATTAAGAATTAGAAACCTTGTTTAAGATAATATCAAGAACATCTTTTTTTGATTCTTTTTTAGATTCAACAAAGTACATCAAATCATCAACTATTTGTACATCACGATTGTTATCTGGTTGGAACTCTATGCCGCAACCTAACTCGTTTTTCCAGACAACTTTGGCATGTATTTCCCGCTCTCGGCCAGATACTTCAAACCTTACAGTGAGTTTTTCTTCCAAGCTCATAAGTATAGTTTGGTCAGTTTCTAAAAATGCCCCTGTAATAGAGATATTCTTTAGAGAACCCAAATCATTTTGACGGGCATAGTTTCTACGATAATTAATATCCATTTTGAGTGGTAGCCTTGGTGCTGGTGGGTGGTTATTAAAGTTATTTTCTATCATGCTTCCTCCAAATACACTTTATATATCGGATGACCTACCTAAAGCTTTAGTGTCAATAGTGATTTAAGAGTAATTTTAAACTTCTATGAAAAGCCTTAAGGCCGGCGGCTCTTAGATCTATAACCATCTGTTTTTACGCGTAATTTTTATCGGATGCTGTTTACATAAAAAAGATTTATTGAAAGGAAAAAAATATTTATTAAAAAACCGTAATCTTTCAGAAAAAAGTCTCGATATAAAACAATGAAAAGTCAAAAAATGAGGCTCAATTACTAGTTATTCTATAAGCCCCTAGAATATGTAGCTGGCTAAAGGGACTGAATTTTATAAATCTATAAACTTTATATCACAATGAGACGATTTAAAAAATGTAGTAATTTTTCAAGGAGGATAAATGAACCGTTCGATAATATACTTCATTGCTCTATTTAGTCTTGGCGCTGGGTGGGGACATGCAATCCTAACAGATAATAACTTAACTGTTAGTGCAGCTTTAGGAACATTAAATTATCTTATGGGTAATGATGAGGACATATCGAAAGATATAGTTCGTACCGCTCCTGATACTAAGATCTTAAAAATAGTTAAGACTGACAAAGCTAGACAAGTTAGAAAAAATTCAAAAATTAGAAGGATTCAGCCAGAGCAATTTAAAGGATCTGACCTCATAATAAGGGATGAAGAAACACAAAGAAGAATTTCAAAAATTGAGGCTATGGTTGATTCATCAATAAAAGAAGATGAAAAATCTTTAGTTTGGCTAAATCAAAATGAGGAAAAAGTAGTCATTTATCTTGAAAAACTTTACAGCAAGAAACAGAAGCTAAGAACACGAATGGAAAAATTAAATAAAATAGCGGGTATATTTGCTGTAAGTAAAAAAGCCGAGAAGATTCAGCAGATGGCATATAAGAAAGATAGAGATAAGCTGAACAAAAAATTTAGCATATTTTTAGATGCATATGGTGAAAATAATGCTGAGATTATCTCTAATAAAAAAAATGTGGAACTCAATATAAATGCTGATAATCTTTTGATTCATGACTTAAAAAGAAAAAGAATTAGTGAAGATATTTCTCAGCATCTTGTGAAGTTTATTGATCATTTTAAAGATTCTTCGAAATCTATCGACGAGATTATTTTAGTGAAAGCCAATACCGTGTCTGAAAGATCTGTTAAAGTAATTAAAACATATTTATACAAACAGTTTGGCTGGGACGTAACTGTGGTCCCTGCCGCACTAAACTCTTATGAAAAGTTTCCCGTGTCTTTAAAACTAGTTTCAGTTAACATAGCCGATAAACCAAAAGTAAAAGTGGAGTAATAATATGAAAAAAATATTTGTCACTAGTGTTTTATTTGTGTTAGCATTGGGCCTCTTAATTTCTGGTAATGAGTCTGAAAACAAAATATCATATTTATTAGGCGCGATTTCTTCAGGATTATTTTTTTTATTTTTGCTTTCTGATCTTATATCAGAATTTCTTGTTGTTAAGGCAAAGGGAATGAGTCTAAAAACAAAGAGTATTAATAAGGACATAAAACACAGCATACATAAAAGTGAAATACCATTCTACAAATCACCTTCTGTGAAAACAAGTGATGAAACAGATAATGAATTGGCAAATTATTCTTTTTTAAATATTCAAACTAAGTTAAGCGAAGTGAAAAAGGGAGAAGAAAAACAAGGAGCCACAAATTTAGAGTTTGAACTGAATAAGTTCTTCGAAAAAAACACTTAATTTATTTCTTAATACCAATTAAAGAAAGGCTAACAATAGATTTGATGTTTGCTGGTTTAGGGTACACCCTTACTTTAAAGTGAGGTGGGAATTTCACCATAAATCCATACCCAGTAATAAGTGCGATTTTTTGGGACTCATTTATATCTTTGAATTTATGAACAAGCTCTTCACCTTTAATTTCAGGCATGTCCTGGTCAGTAATTACAAGATCAAATTCAGAGTCTTCTTTGTAATAATTTATAGCATCCACAGGGCTAGAGAACGTAATTACATTGTGCAAATCTTGGAGTTCAATCTGGTAGAGCTCCCTTAAGTCTTCATCATCTTCTATAATCATTATTTTAGCACTCATTAGTCCCCCGAATAAATATTTTCTTGGTTTCACCTGCAACAGTCAATGTTGATTTTATAATCAAGAAATATAATTAATGTATTAAACGCTTGTGTTAAATCGTAGACCGAATGACTTCATCAATAGTTGTGGTTCCGCTCACAATTTTCTCTATTCCATTATTACGCATAGTTTTGAAATTGGTCTTTTTTACAATTTTTTCTAAATCCTGAGACGTTTGTCCAGAATTTATTGCAGATCGAGCTTCTTTATTAGGTACAAAAATTTCGTAAATCCCCTCACGTCCTGTGTAACCTGAGTTGTAGCATTTTTCACATCCCACTTCTTTGTAGATTTTATGATTCTCTAGCTCTTGTTCCTCTAATAGTGGATGCTGTTTTTCATCCGAAGTAAGTTCTTTCTTACAATGGTCACATAAGCGGCGAACAAGCCTTTGAGAAATTATACCAACTAAGGATGACGAGATTAAAAAAGGATCAATTCCAATATCCATTAGCCTATTAACAGCAGAGAGGGCGTCGTTTGTATGTATAGTAGAGATAACTAGGTGCCCAGTAAGAGCAGCTCGCACGGCAATTTCTGCAGTTTCACGATCTCTAATTTCTCCAACCATTATAATATCAGGATCTTGTCTTAAAATATTTTTTAAAATTGTAGAAAAACCTAAGTTAATTTTGGGGTTAACTTGGACCTGGTTTATCATCTTAATTTGGTATTCCACAGGGTCTTCAACAGTGATAATATTTTTTTCAACAGAGTTAAGGTAGTTGATCATGGAATAAACACTTGTAGTTTTGCCGCTACCAGTTGGGCCAGTAACTAATATTATTCCGTATGGATTATGTAAAAGATGTTTAACTTGGTCGGACTGTTGGGTGTTTAAGCCTAATTCAAAAAAATCTAACTTCATTTTAGATTTATCTAGAATACGCATCACAATTTTTTCGCCTTTAACAGTCGGCATTGTAGAAATTCTGAGGTCTATAGTTTTGTCGCCAAAAGTATGCATAAAGTGACCATCTTGAGGTGATCTTTTTTCTGCAATATCCAACTGTGATAAAATTTTTATTCTAGAGATTACAGCGGCATGATGGGATATTGGTAGCTCCAGACTTTTTTCCAAAATGCCATCAATTCTTTCTCTTATCTGTAAAACATCTTCTTGAGGTTCAATATGTATATCACTAGCTTGGTGTGAAAGTGCTTGTTCAATGATACGGTTAACTAGGGCCTCAATTTGACCAATATGTTCTTTTTCAATACCGGCAGAAGCTTTTTTAAATAAATTGCCAATACTAGAGGTTTCATTTTCACTGGAGCTTTGGTTACTAATAGTGAGTGAACTATTTTGTAAAATGGATGTGATTTGGGATGAAGAGGCCACATATATTTTGTATTCCATTAAAATAAGCTTACGTATTTTACTCATATTAAGAACGTTAAGAGGGTCAGCAACAGCAATTTTTAGGACATCATTTTCTATATCAAAAGGTAAGATTGTATATTGTTGAGCAATCTTGATAGGTAATTGCTTTATTGCTTTTGGATCTGGTACAACCCCTTTTAAGTCAATAAATTCTAGTTCAAACTGTTTAGCTAGAGCTTGCGAAAGCTCGTTCTCAGTTAGGATCTGTTCTTTGGTTAAATAGCTACCAAGACGCACTCCTTGTTCTTTAGATTGATCTAATGCATCTTCTAAGGCATCCTGAGTAATGAGGCCAAGTTCTACACAAATAGTACCAATAGGAATTCTTCTTTTTAGAAGTTTCTTTTTAGAACCATCTTCAGTAGTAATTATTTTTTTTGCAGCACTCACTTTTACCCCTCAGCTACATATCGGTATTAATTTACAATTTTATAAACTGGGCTAGACTTTGTATTATGCTTGAATGAACAAGACCTTCGACACGTTTACATAAGAACATGCAGGAATTAAAATGTGGGGAGAGGTATTATGATAATAAAATCAAATCATTTAGGTTTTACCTTAATAGAAATATTAATGGTAATTTTACTATTAGGTATTCTTGGTGCGGCTGCTACAAGTCAGTTTATTAATTTTAGTGATGATGCCCATGCAACGATGACGAGTGAAAAATTAGCAGCATTAAAAATTGCAATTGTGGGTGATGCAAGGAGTATTTCTGCAGGGAAATACACCAATTTGGGTTATGAGGCTCATTGTAAAGGAGTACCAGTAAGTTTGACTGACCTTATAACTCAGCCTGGTGCAGGAACGTGTTCTGTAGACTATGATCCTTTTACAAAAAGAGGATGGCGTGGGCCTTATGTATCAAATACAGATACAAATTATAATAATGATAGTTGGGGAACAGCATTAGTATACAGTTCTGGTGGAAGAACGATTACAAGTTGTGGACCCAATGCAACTTGTACGGATGGCGATGACATACAAATTTCTTTTTAATACTTTTAAATCACAAAAAGCATTTACTTTAGTAGAAATTATTATGGTTTTGGTTCTGGTGAGTATTATCAGTGTAATGTCTATAAGAGAATTTTCAGGAACACTAGAGGAAGCTCAATTTGAAGATACTTTGAGTGAAATGAAGCAAATTCGTGATGCAATGGTTGGAAAGTTAGATTTAGTAAGTGGTGGTTCTAGATCAAATTTTGGATTTTTGGGAGACATTGGGCGTATACCAACGAACTTGGAAGGTATATCTGCACTTGTTACAAAGCCAGGCGCACTTGCAAATTGGTCATTGGATTCTACGACCCGTTTAGGCTCAGGTTGGAATGGGCCCTATTTAACTGGCGGGGACAGTGGGGTAGATTACACTACAGATGCTTGGGGCACAGCTTATGTTTACGATGCAACCGCCTCTCCACCAACCATAATCAGTCGTGGTGCAGATACGGCGGCAGGTGGTACTGGGTATGACCAAGATATTACGATTACCTTACCTGACGAAAAAAGAGTGGGAGATCTGCATGGATTTATATCTAATGCATCCATACCATTTGATAATGATGCCGAAGTAGATTTAAATTATGTGTCAGGAGGCGCGGTTACAACATCATTAGTGACTCTAACAGTTGGTGATAATGGGCACTTTGAGTTTACCAGTGTACCTTATGGTAAAGTTTCTGTTATTATTTACGAAAATAGTAAAGCTGCACCAGTAGCAACGGTTGGACCAATCTTAGTGACTATGGATAAGCCAAATGTCTTAGTTCCTTCCGAGCAAACAGATATTAATCCTTAGTGGAGGCAGGTATTCAAAACCAAAAAGGAATATTAATCATTGGAATAATATTGATGATTACCACAATTGGTTTTTTAGGCAGTATGGTGCTTGTGGATATGTTACCAGGGATGCAAACAAGTGCTATTAACAAAACTTATGATATAGGAGATCAACTGAGAGTTGCTCTGGACAAATATCGTTTACATCATGGTGGTGTTGCTGGGACGTTCCCCACTGATATTGCTGATTTAATTGCCGACGACGGAAGTGGAGCTTGTGCAATGGACAATGTTCCTGCCAGTGGAACCTACTTAACCTTGCAGGGATGGTGCGGTCCATATTTAGATTTAGTAACTACTAATAATTCTACTAAGTATGAGCGTGATGGATGGGGAAATGATTATTCTTATGATAATGCCACAGGCATTTTTTATAGTTTTGGACCAGATCAAACTGATGACACTGGCGGAAATGATGATATTAGTTTCAATCCATAACTTGAAAAAAGTTGAGTCAGAGAGAGAATAGATTATGAATACCACTAGCACTGTAATTTGGCTTTTTTACTGAAGCTTCGAACTTTAATCGTAGCCAAACATAACTGTCTCATCTCTATCCCCGGCACCTGTATCTGTTTTTGGTTGGTACCAAGCTTGAAAGCGCACATTGGTAGAAATAAATCGATGGCCAGCATTAGTTGAGCCCACTCGCACCTTGTATGGGGCGTTAGGATCTGCTCCCGAACGAGCGAGAGTTAATTCTGTGGTTCCTCCGCCCGGGGCAATCATGTCTATGGTTCCGGGAGCTATAGAAGCCATGGCCACCCAATCAGAATTTACATTGATTGCAAACCGGTATTTTAAAAATCCGGTGGGAACGAGAGGGGCTGCGCAACTCCCATCTGCATCAGCATAAGAATTTCCAATAATGGGATAATCTGCAGTGATGCGAAACGAATTATCCCTGTACAAGCCTGAAGTTCCTGTTTGGTTTATATTTAAAACCGACCCTAATGTCATGGTTCCAGTATTTGTTGAACTGTTAGAATGAACTCCGCTATAAGGATTACTGGTTATGGTAGTTGATACCTTGGCATCTCTAGAAGGGATGCCAAGTAAACTTGTGCTACTTGGCATTAGAGGATGAGGATCCACAACACGTGATGACTGTGTGGAGTAAATAAATCCTATGATTAAACCTGTTGAGGTTAACTCATAGCCTCCATTTGAGCCCAGTGAAAAAGTGTGATTATCACCTGCGGCTAGGGTAACAGAGGACTGTGAAACGCCCGCCTTAAAAACTTCTACATCTGTGGCTTCAAAAGCATGAACATTGACTTTATGTGGCGGGTTTCTATTTCCATTGAAAATAAAATCTTTTCCGGCCCAGCTTGAGGTGCTCCAAACCATATTACCTTTTTTATTATCATTCCCAGAACCTAAGCGGCCAGCTACAAAAAATTCTTTATCTGAAGATAAATGATCATTAAGTACACTTGTAAAACGATAGGTGTCCCCCGCATTGACAAGAGTGGTTAAAGTTGTGCCTGAGGGGTATGTTGCATTTGTTAATGTGATCACGGCGCCAGCCTCTATGGCTACAATCGCGGAATCTATGGCGCCCCCTAAGTTAAAGGCTGAGTGAACAGTGGGGTCAAAGAAAGGATCATTCGGCGCTGTATCCCCAGTCACAATATTAGAGAAAGCTCCCCAAGAACCATTAAAGGCTTTTACCCTAAAGTTGTATTCAGTTTCAGCAGTCAACCCAGAGATAGTTGATGTGGTGTCTGCTGAGACCCCATCCACAAAGGTGAGCCAAATACCTGAAGCAGATTCTTTGTACTCCACTTGGTAGTCTGTAATGACCGGAATAACGGGGTCTGTGGACCAACCAATGTCAATCTCTGTAGTTGCGATCCCAGTGATGATAAGGTCTTTTGCAATGGGGACGGCAGGGTTCTCGTCATCATTAATGGTATAGGTGAGTACAGAAGTTCCAAGTATAGTTCCAACAGGATGAGGATTAGAAATAGTAGCTGTAAGAGTTTCATCGGTTTCAGTGGCGCCATCGTCTAAAATCACAATAGGTAAATTGGCAGATGTATTTCCAGATAAGATGGTTACTGTACCAGTTGTGGAAGTGTAGTCCGCTCCTCCTGTGGCCGATCCATCAGCTAAAGCATAGTCCACAGTCATATCCGAACCACAATATCCAGAGGCTTCTACAATAAGGTTAGCAGGAGAAACATTTTCAGCATCATTTGAAGTGGAAGACTGAAAACCAATGGTGAGACCCGAGCAACCCCAGTTACTTGGTAAAAGATTTGTTCGGTTTGCTGGAATTAAGTATTCAGAAGATCCCACACTAAAAACAACTGGACCATAAGTGGTTGTGGGTAAGGCTTGAGATGGAAAATATACTGTAAATGAGCGAACTCCCATAGGAATGTTAGTGAAAGAAAATGATCCATTATCCCCCGCCACAACAGTATCTGTACTGGTTGTCAAAACGCCTGATCCATTGGGGTAGTTAAATACCACTTCAGCATCACCCGAAAAAACAGAACCGTTATCTAAGATCACACCGTACACATTGGCTTTATACGTATTATCAGGCAGCTGTATTACAATATCCTGATTCAGAGCGGTGCCACCGGCCACGCCATCAGCTCCTCTACTAGTAAGTGTTGGGGGGGTGGCCGTTGGCGCATATACATAGGCATTCCCCCATGCATCTGTGGTCCAATCTTGTGCTAAAGATCCAGAGCTTAAATATGGCCCATTCCAGCCCACCCCAATTCTTTCTGTTGCATCAACAGCCCAGCCAGTAACGGGAACCCCTGGATTAACTGTTAAAGCAGCCAGCCCCTGGACTGCTGAGGGAATTCCACCTACGTCACCCAGGTATCCAAAGCTAATTCGTGATCCCCCTTGCTTTAGATTAGGGTCTCCAACTAAAGCATTTCGAATTTCTAACATTTCATTACGGGTGGACTCGAAAGAATTTTCAGAAAAGCTGTCTCCAATTTCAACAACCGCAACGGAAGTGAGTACTGCAATTAATAAAATTGCCATGATTACTTCTATTAGGGTAAATCCACTATTTTTATTTATAAGCTTAGTCATAAGACCTCTAATGAAATTTTAAGTCTTGTGATATCTTATGTATACTCTTCGAAAGTCCTGTTCCATATATATATTTGTTTAACTAATAGTATGTAGGCATCAGAATTATATTTTAATAATTTTAGGTGTGATTAATATCAGTAGTTCTTTGTCTCTATCAGATGAAGTTTTAGATTTAAATAACCATCCAATAAAAGGAATTTTAGAAAGCCATGGTACTCCACTTTCTGACTTTGAATGAGAATTTTTGATAAGGCCAGCCATGGTTGCTGTCTGAGAGTTATTAACAATAATGGTAGTTTGTGCAGAGTTGTCAATAATTCCGGGTATTCCATCTACAGCAGTGCTTTCAACCGCCTCGCTGTTAACAACATTAATCACAAGTTTTACTTTGTTATCTCCGACTATAGTTGGAGTCACTGATAGTGTGAGGCCAGCTGTAATTTGTGCAACTCCAGAAGTCACTGCAGAACTATCAGTGGAGTCAGAAGCCGTGGATAATGTTTTTACATTATAGGTAATTCCACTGGTTATATTTGCGGGTTGATTATTAATAGTCATAATTTTTGGTCGTGAAATAACTTCTGCATCTCCATTAGTTTCAGCGGCAAGAATTCTAGCAAAGAGTCTGCGTCCATCCACTTGTCCTATGGCAGCTTTTAATGCAAAATTTGGAGTTTTCGGTGATGGGTTAAGGATTGCACCAGATACATTTGTGGCATTAACTAAGGTAGGGTCATCTAAGTCTCCATAAGATAAACCAAGCTCTTTTGACATATTTTTATTTATTTCCACAATCTGTGCTTCAATTAAGATTTGTTGTGGCATAATATCAAACATTTTAATGAAAGATTTTACTTTTTGAATACTTAATTCAGAACCTAAAACAGCAATAGAGTTTGTGGCACTATGAATTATCAAGTTTTCTTTTTCTTTAAGCAATTTTCTGATTTCAGGTTCTATATCTTTTGCAATTAGGTATTTAAGTTTAATAAGACGGGAGTCATCTATCATTTTAGAGTTTATTGAACTGCCTTGAGCAATGTTGCCAGAAGAATCTGTAGACTTGTTTGTTATATAGAGAACATGCTTACTAATTGTGTAGGAAAAATTATGTGTGTTTGACATACGATCTAATGCATCTCGTGCGGATATATTTTTAAATGAGAAAGAAACATTTGATTTAACATCTTCAGAAACCACTATTTTCATATCTACTTTTTTAGCTAAGAGCTCCACGGCGTTTCTTAGTGATGTGTTATGAAAGTTAATAGTAAATTTTTTGTTTAAAAATTCCTCAGGATAAGTATGTGCTCTACCAGGATCTGAAGACAGAAATAAAATACTCATAATTAATAGAATAAATATTTTCATTTCGTATCCTTCTTGTTCTGCTTTTCAGATGCAATATCCCGTTGTGTTTCTGTCACGGTTTCTTCAACAACACTCGTCTCAGCCATTTTAAATACAGATGGAAGTTGTAGTTCTCGGGTAGAGCTGCCGTTACTTAAAATCACATAATTTGTTCCTATATCTTTTACTTGAAAACCTCCATCAAGGTATTGATTAACAGAGAATTCTCTACCATCAATTATTGCTATGGGGTTATTCGCTTCATACACTAAGCCTTGTAGTTTAAAATCATATTTAGTTTTTACTTCTGCACTATAACCAGGAGACTTTAAAAAAGGGTCATGAGCCCATTTTTCTACAATATTTTGTTCAAGTAAGTGAGCGTTGGAATCAAAGAAAACCTGTTCTTCGGCAGCAACATTGTTGAAGATTAAAAATATAAATGATAATGTAACAAGGGTAAAATTCATCATTGTTCCCTCAGAAAAGTGTAACTATTTACTTTTACAATGGATGTGCATTTTAAAAGATCATCATCGAGCTTCGTCAACTTAATTGAATTGACTTCAACTAAGTATTTTGAATTCTCTAACTCCTCTAAAAACTCTCCTAGCCCTATAAATGAGGATTGGATTTCTAGCTTTATTTTGTTTTTAGTGTAACCGTCAAACTTTGTGGATTTTTCAACTTGAATTTTTTGAATTTTAAATTTTTCAGGGTTTTTTTCAAAACTAAGTTCAGCAATAAGATTAGAAAAATACCGACTAGAACTAAGGTGTTTTTCTAATTGAGATTTTAAAGATGATTTTAATGAAATATTTTTCTTTGATTTTTGAATTTGGAGAAGATTTTTTTGTTGCATACTTACTTGGTTGATTAAATTAGTTAATTTTGCTTTCATTTCTTTTGTTTCAATACTTTTTTTTGAGTACCAATATTTATTAAAAGCAAAGCTAACAAGCAAGAAGCTTACTAATATTAAAGCACGTTCTCTATTAGAAAATTTAATACTTTTTAATTTTATCATTTTCTCCCCTTGGTGATATTTTTAGGGACAGAAGCTACTTTACTATTTTGAGTTTTAAACTGAAATTTAAAAAGTTCAGGTGTATATTGATCCATAATCTCTGAGAACGAAATACTCACCTTATTATAATAGTAAGAGCGCTCAAGTGATCTGAAGAAATTTGCCATTTGATATTGTGAGGAGGTTTCACCTTCGATAAGTAGCTCTAAATTGCCATTTGTATTTGTTGCATCAAATTTTGAAAGCCAAGTATCACTGGGTATTAGATGACTAATTTCTTTAAATGCTTTGGACCATTTATATTGGCTATCGGTAATGCCCGAAACAAGTTTTCTTTGTGCTGCACTTCTCCTACCTTTTTCGTTATCAATTTCAATCTCGGAAATATTTTTACTTAATTTTCTGTTTACTTGTTGAACTAGAAGAAGCTGAGCACTTATGTTTTTTTTGTGAAAATGAAGGCTGACAGTAGAAATAGCTCCATAACATAGAATAACTAACATAAAAGCTAGGATCAATAGATCTGGCCCCTGTTGTTTAGATTTCAAATAGCTTTCAGGCATAAGGTTTATGCGTTTTTTTTGAAAACTCATGCCACACCTCTTAAAGCCAGGCCTACGGCTGTGGCCATCAGTGGTGCTATATGGATAATGGTCTCATTTTTTTCTTCACTTAACATATCAGAACTTTTTTGAAAAAGTTCTATGTTACGAAATGGATTTACTACTTCAACTTTTAGTTGATAGTGGTTTTCTATGATGTCTCTAATATCCGCCTTTTGGCTCCCGCCACCTGTTAAGAATATTGTATCAATTTTTTTTTTGGTTTTTTCAAGATAGTAATCAACACTTTCCTGTAGTGAATCAAAAAAATGTTCAAAGGTTTGCTCAACTATTTCTCTTAGTGATTCTTCAAGACCTTCTTGAGTTGTTAAACTATAGTCATGAATTATCTTACTTGCTTCTACATATGATATTTCTAAATGATCCATGATTGTTTGTATAATGATTCCAAATGAAAAAGGAGTGGTGTGAGAATAAAGTACCTGTGAGCCTTTTAGTAATGCCACTGATGACTGACTTTCTCCTATGTCGATAAGAACATAGTAGTGTTCTTCAGAAGGTGTATAACCATTATATTGCAACATGCTGGCTAGTGCTAGAATATCTATATCAACAACTTGTGGTTTCAGACAGGCAGTTTCAACTGTGGCGATTTTACTTAAAAGGATATCTTTCATAGCATAAAATACTTTTACATGGATTTCCTCATCAGATCCTAAGTTTTCAAATATAATATAATCGAAGAATATATTTTCTAGCGGTATGTTTAGTGTTTGCTCTAACTCGTTTGCAATAGCTACGGTAAGTTCTTTTTTTGGTAACATTGGGAAAACAAATTCCGTGGAGTCCATTTCACTATTGCCTAAAGAAAAACAGACTTTTTTATTCTTAAAGCCGTTAACTTCAACAGCAGCTTCCAAAGAGTATTCCATATTAGGAAACTGAGGGTAATTTTCATTTCCTTGAGTGAGATCTTGATAGAAAAAATTTTCTAAAATAATGCCTTTGTCTGTTTTTTTAAGTTCTACGGCTTTTAAGCCTCTATGACCTATGTCAATCCCAATTGCTGGATCTTTTTTATTCAGAAAGTTCATATCGAGATCCTTTTGAATTTTCAAATTGTGCAAGGTTTTGAATTGAGTAAAGTCGTTTTTTTATTTTTTCCTTTAGAGTTTGTCTGGCCATAGGGTGACTTAGGTAGTTCAAATAAAAATTGTTTGAAACAGACCAAAGACCTCTTTGCTCGAATAAAATAGCTAGGTTGAGGATCACTCCAGGGTTATTATTATTTAACTCATATGATGTTTTAAAATGAGCAATGGCTAAATCATATTTTTTTTGAGATTGAAAAATTATGGCTAAGTTATTGTGAGCTATAGAGCTTTCACTTCCTTTAGATTTAATATAACTATTCAAAATTTCTATGGCTTGCATATTTTTATTTTGTTTTTTTAAACTCATTGCTAAATTAACGGTCACTCGCTCGTTTTCTTTTTCGGATTTAAAATATTTAAGTAAAAGCTTTTCAGCCAACTGGCCACTTCCTGAGTTGAGATCTCGAATGGCTATATTAATATCCTGATTACGTCTATTTAGATATTGTTGTTGTGGAGTTTGGTGAACTACGGCATTACTCTCATAGATTTCTTGGTGATTTTTGCCATATATAAAATAACTGACAATAGCAATGCAGACTATAGCGAAGCTACTGATAAGGCTATATTTTACCCACTTATTTTGTTTTATCGTGGGATTGTTAATAACTTTAAAAGAGCTAAGGTTTAAATCCTTAAAATCATTTTGAAGTTGGTTTAGTTTCTTTAGGACATTGCTCATGTGAAAACCCACCTGACTCTCTGGTATATAGTATCAACGAGACTAGTACTGCTAGGAAGGTAATTATTATGCTCAAGAGCATGTTGAATCTGTTTTTTGAAAAATAAACGGTTTTTGTTTTCCGCCCCATAGTTGAGTACTAGGCTACAAATCATATTTACTAATCGAGGATTACCTTTGGATAGAGTGTAAATATAGTCTGTGGCCTCTTTTTCAAATCTTAAGTAATTAGATGCTCCAGCTGTTTCCGTAGATTCTTTAATATAAAAATAAACCTCAGAAGAGTTGAATGCCACAAGTTGTACTCGTGTAGATATTCTTTGTTCGATTTGACGACACTCATGTGAGTTTAACTTTTTTGCAAGCTCAGGTTGACCAATTAAAATGATATGAATTAATTTTTGTTTATTCATTTCAATATTGCTTAACATGCGAATAACTTCTAAAGCATCTACGCTAAGATGTTGAGCTTCATCTACAACTAATATTGTTTTTTTATTTTCTTGAGAAGAGCAGATTAAATTTTCAGTGATTTGGTCAAATAATTCTTTTAGATTATTAGAAGAAGCACTCTCCCCAAGCTCACCTAAAATCGCCTGAAGAAGCTCTACATCATTCAGCTTTGGGTAGAAAATTAGTGCAGAATAAAATGATTCATTGCCAAGTTCTAATAGTACACGTGATAAGAGAGTTTTTCCTAGGCCAACTTCTCCAATAAGTACACCAAAACCAGATCCGGCATCTATCATTTGCACAAGTTTGTAAAGAGCGGACTGATGCGAAGTAGATTGAAAAAAGAAATCCACATCAGGTGTTTCTGAAAATGGATTTTGTGCTAAATTGTAAAAAGCATTAAACATTCTTCTCTCTTTTTTCGTGGTTAACTTTTAATAAAACCCAGAAACCATTATGGTTTCCCGTAATCCTTTTCGGAAAATTTGATGAAAAATTTAGTTCACTAGACTTTGTTCTATTTGCTGAATATGTGAACGATGAATAAATAATTTATGATCATTTTGAAAGAAAAAATGAGACCTTCGTCATGGTCTCTTCCGATTTGGTTTAACATATTTGAAATAGAATTCATTCAGTTAACGTGTTCAGAGAAGCTATTTTCCACGAACAGCTGACGACATTTTCCAGATAGGCATAAAAATTGCCATTGCTAAAAACCCTACCATTGCAAAAATAACAGCTAATAATATGGGCTCAATTGCTTTGGAGAGGTTGTCCATTTTATAATCCATTTGCATCTTATAGTATTTTGATATTTTTTCTAATACTTCAGATAGAGAACCGGTTTCTTCTCCAATTGAGATTAGATTTTTTAGCATTAATGGGAAGGCCTTACCCTCTTCAAGTCCTTCACGAATTGTTTTCCCCGCCTCTACGTGGAGTTCGCAACGAGAGAGATCTTTTATGATCACTTGGTTCGCTAAAGTTTTTTTAACGATTTCTAAAGCTTGTAAAACATTAATACCACTTTTTAATAATAGGCCAAAAACAACGCAAAATGAGTTCATCTCTACTTGCAACAGCAAGGGGCCAAAAATAGGGAGCTTTAATTTGATGTTGTCCCACATATATCTGATTTTTGGTTGCTCTAGAGCCTTTTTAACTCCATAAAATAAAATTACAGTTAAAACAAAAAAAACAGAAACATAATTAACCACAATATCCGATATTTTTAATAGTGCCTTTGTAACAGCTGGTAAGTCACCACCTAGCTGATCATAAAAATTTTTAATCTTTGGAATTAAAAAATACACAATGGAGAAGTTAACAATCACTATAAAGAAAAAAACTATTTTTGGGTAAAAAAGTGCACCTTTAATTTTAAGCGAGTTTGAAGCTTTGGTTTCATGTATCTGATAGAGCCGGTCTAAGAGCTCTTCCAGTTGCCCGGACGCTTCACCCACTCTAATCATATTTATATAAATATGATCAAAAATCATGGGGTGTATACTCATGGCTTCAAACAACTGCTTTCCGTCAGCCACATCCACAATTATTTTTTGCAAAGTTTTTTTTAAAACTTTGTTTTCTGTTTGCTCCTCAATAACTTGTAAACCACGTAGTAATGGAATACCCACAGAGTAAACCACTTGCAGTTGTTGTGTAAAAACAAGAAGGTCCATAGATGGGATTGAATTAAAAAATCTATCTTTAATTTTATTTAATTCACTTATGGTTGCGTGAATAAAAGATTTTGAAACCTCAATGGGAATTAAATCCAGAGCTGAAATTTCTTTTTTAGCTGCAGTAATATTTTTAGCTAGGACCTCGCCTTTTACAGACTTACCTTTTCGATTTCTTGCTTTATAGTAAAAAGTTTCCACATAGTTATTTTACGATAGGGCTCAGTGAAAAGACATGTTCTCTATAGAAACCAGCTGAAAGGTCGTAGAGATAATTTTACCTACGTCATAAGTCCTGCTATTTAAGGACTTATTAGTTGAGTTGTAATGTTAATTCTAAATGAGCGGGATATTTGGGAAACAAACTGAGTTTAAAAACTATATTCGTTGTTTCCGCTCAGTGCTGAGTCGGCCCAAATCTCGCCAGTGCTTACATCGTAACACCACCCTAAAACTCTAGCCACGTTGTTACATGGATTCGTTCGGGCTGTACACCCACCGCCCACGCAAGCAGTAATTGTACTAACACCACCCCAGGCATTAGCAGGTACAGCACCAGTGATAAATTTTCGTTCACCAACATTTGTGATATCTCCAGCCACACAAGTTGAGCCCCCAGTGGTAATGTCATTTGCGGCAATATCGGCCATGGCTGGAAAAGCACTTCCCGTGGCTCCGCATCTGAGCTGCATTTGTGCGTACTGGTTATTTATCCCTGCTCTAAGTGCAGAGAGACTGGCTTGGACTGAGGCGTCTTTTGCTTCTGCCTGGAAATTGAGAAATTGGGTAACAGCAGCAGCAGCTAATATACCAACTAATAAGATCACCATAATGATCTCTATTAGTGTAAAACCTTTGTTGTTTTTCATATTCATAATGCACATCGCCTTTAAGTTTTAACTGTCTCTTACTCGGTCAGTCTATCCATGAACTTGAGTGATATCAAACAGATAATGCGTAATAACATAGGTGAACGTATTAAAATAAGAGATTGAGAGTCCTTTTTAAATCAAATTAAGACAATGGTCGAGGCGGAGCTTGTGAGATTCGTAACTTACTGGATTTTGGGGTTTTATATTATTCAAGATAAATAACACTGAAGGTTGTAGAGGGAATATTGTGAACACAATTATTGTTTTGAAATTAATTGGAATGGTATTCAGCTAATTGCTATAGGGGATAGACTCATTCCATTTATTTTTTCACTTAAATTTGATTTTTAAAAGATGACGTTGAAATTTACTTTTTTCATGACTTTGAAGCCTGATTCCTTGGTTCATTTTGAGATAAAAACTATTCATAGTGAAGGTATTGAAATAGAGAGGAGGCCCTTTAGGCCTGCTTTAGGGCAATTTTACGACGGTGGGTGGAGCGTAAGCCTACTATAGTGACAAAATAGGGCCATTATTTGAAAAAAAGTCTGTTGAATTGTCTACATAATAATAATATTTACTTTACTTTTTTTCAAGATATTGTATTATTAGCTTCATCAATTGCCAATCGCATTGAAGCCTCTAAAACATTAATTTTCAGGAAAAATATAGAGCGTCTTCATTAATTATTTAATTTTAATTTAATTTCGAAAATTATATTATCCCCACAAATTTCAGGAGAAAAAATGTCCGAGGAAAATCAAGAGCCCACCGAAGCCCCAAAAAAGCGAACCCGCAAGGCTACAATTAAATCAAAAACGCCAGCTGCAGAAGCAAAATCAGAATCAAGTGAGGCAAAACCAGCTGCGAAGGCAAAGGTAGAGGCTGCAGCGACAAAGCCAGCTGCAAAAGTAAAGGTAGAGGCTACAGAGGCAAAACCAGCTGCCAAGGCTGAAGCTGCTGAAGCAAAATCAGAAGCTAAAAATGAGTCCAGTGAAGACAAAGAGGCAAAAGCTTCTTCAAGTAATAATACAACTAGTGCAAGCAATAGCACATATAAAAAACATGATAATAGTCGACGTCGGAGCCGATCAGGAGGACGCGAGAACAACAATCATCACCGTAGAAATAAAAACCAACGTGGTGGAAACACTGGAAATCGTGGGAACTCATATAAGGAGAACGAGGCTCAGTATCAAGATTATGAAATTGAGGCTATTGATGACGATGTGGATTTGTCTGATATTAATTTGACGGACGAGGAACAAAAAGATCTTCATTCAAAGGGATTGAAAACAAGAAATATTCAGGAACTCACAACTCTAGCGCAGAAGTTAAAAATCGAAAATGCGGCTGGAATGCGCAGGCAGGATATAGTTTTTAATATTTTAAAACGTGCTGCTAAGCTAGGAGATATTTTTGGTACTGGGGTTTTAGAGATTTTGCCTGATGGGTATGGATTTTTAAGATCTCCTGATTACAACTACCTTCCCGGTCCTGATGATATATATGTAAGCCCCTCTCAGATTCGCAGATTTGGTTTGCGTACAGGAGACAGTGTTTCTGGTACGGTTCGCCCACCAAATGATGGCGAAAGATATTTTGCTCTGTTAAAGGTAGATACTTTAAACTATGAGGAGCCAGCAAAAGCTAAGGATAAAATTTTATTTGATAACTTAACGGCACTTTATCCTGAGGATAATTTAATTTTAGAACATGACCCCAATGACTTAACCACTCGTGTGATTGATTTAATGGCGCCTTTAGGTAAAGGGCAACGTGCATTAATTGTGGCTCCTCCTAAAACAGGTAAAACAGTTATTTTACAAAATATTGCAAACTCCATTGCTAAAAATCACCCAGAAGTCTTTTTAATTGTATTGCTGATTGATGAACGACCTGAGGAAGTTACGGATATGATACGTTTTGTAAAAGGCGAGGTTGTATCTTCTACTTTTGATGAGCCACCATCACGTCACGTACAGGTTGCGGATATGGTGATTTCAAAGGCTAAGCGCTTGGTTGAGCATAAACATGATGTTGTTATTTTATTAGATTCAATTACTCGACTGGCTAGAGCATATAATACAGTAATTCCGCCTTCAGGGAAAATTTTATCAGGTGGTGTGGATTCAAATGCACTACATAAACCAAAAAGATTCTTTGGAGCTGCTAGAAATATAGAAGAGGGTGGTAGTTTAACTATCATTGCAACTGCTTTAGTTGATACAGGTTCAAAAATGGATGAGGTTATCTTTGAAGAGTTTAAAGGCACAGGAAATATGGAAATCCACTTGGATCGAAAACTTACTGATAGACGCGTTTTTCCATCCATAGATATTAATCGTTCCGGGACCAGGAA
>JABJQG010000063.1 GCA_018663505.1 Pseudobdellovibrionaceae bacterium
CTCGATTCTTGAAAACTGTGTTTGGGATGAACTGATTTAAACCTAATGATTTTTGTAAATTAATTGATCTCAAACACAAGCTTTTCACCCACAGGACCTTTCGAGAAGAATTCCAAGAGGTCTGTATTGCGAGAAGTGCCAAGCTGACTCTTGTTATACCCTTTGGAAAACAGCATTATATATGCCCTCTAGAAATAGCATGTTCTTCATTTTTAATTTTTGCCATTCCCGATTTTAACTTCTTAAAACCTAATTTTTCGTAAAAATTTTCACGCCCAGGAGCTACGAATAGAGTAATGTACCCACATTTTTCAACTCTATTAATAATGGATTCCATCAACGCTCTGCCTACTCCTTGATTTTGGTACTCAGGTAATACTGCGATATCATAGATTGCAGCATAAGCAAAAAAGTCGGTAAAGGCTCTTCCAAATCCTATTAGTTTATTGCCATCCCAAGCACTCACTATAACTGGTGAATATTTACACGCCTCTTGAAACATGGAAGCCGATCGGGCACCAAGAGGAGCTTTGGTAAAAAGTTGGTCAACTTCATCCCAATCTAGTCCGTCAACACCGTAATTAATTTTAAATCCGTTCATACTATTTCCAGCCAAAATCTAATATTAAACCAGGGGCTTAATTATCAGGGTTAATCTTTTCTATCTTATCTTCAATTCGTTGCTCTAATGTCTTACCGTTAACCTTTGCACGATCACACAGATCTTGTGCATTTGGCTCGTCACCACGACAAACTTTATCAACTCCATCCCAACACTTCCCAGAGTCGATACAGCGATCAATTTGATAATAGCTAGGATCACGGTCAAGAAATTGATAGAGTACAAACTCGTAAACAAGAAGTAGACTTAGGATAATTCCTATTGCCAATAATATTATCTTACGTTTGCTCATACTTTTAATCTAAAACTCCTATAGTTTTTGGTCACTAAAAATCAATGTAATGAGATGAAAATTGCACAACAAGTCAGTGCTCTACCTATTGAAATACACCCAGGACCAAGTTTAAAATAACGCCACAGACGAGACCTGGTCTAGAGACAGGAAATATGTGCCACGTTAGCATCTTACTTGGCTGACACCATCTGAGCCTTTTCTGTGGATCTCCAGTTACATAGTATTCTATTGGGTTTATTTTTAAGGCCACCAAGCTCTATCGATGCCAAAATATATTTCTGTGGATTTAAGAGTCCAGGTTTTGTCAAATAGCGCCTCAATAAAAGTATAATTCCCCCAATGGAAATACATTAAAATGAAGAAAAAAATTGTAATACTTAGCCCAATAATATTTAGAAAATTTTTTAATTTAGTATTTGATGAAAAATTCTTTGTGGGTAAAATTCGGTTAAGCACCAGGATTATAAAAAAACAAACAGCAAGATTGAGTGCTAAGTTAAATAAGTGAAAAACGTACTCTCCTGAAGATACATTGCCAAATTTAAGCCAAGGCCAAGGTAAGCCATATCCGTAAAGAAAAGATCCATCATTAAAATATAATCTTCTGATTGTAACTAAATTGGTGAATAATAGAGATAATCCAAGGTAAAAGGGCGTCAAATTAGATTTAAAATGCAAAAATCGTCTCATCATATTTCAAAATATTAAATTAAAAAATAGAAATAGTGTATAGAAAATAAATGATTTGAGATAAAAATTGCCGTCAGTGCTTTGTCCTATTAAAATATCTTCAGAACCTTACCCAAGGCGAAATAACACCACCGACACGACCCCTAGACTCAATAGGATCGATGTGCCAAACTACAATTATTTGTACTTCCAGGTAACCAGTTTAATTTAAAAAGCCAACAAAGCGTGACTTTGCTAACCTTAATCTTTTGAATTCTAACTCAATATTTGATGAAGAGCCTCCACTGATAACAAATGTATAACCAAGATCTTTTCTTAAAACTGAGTACACAAAAGGTTTCTTCTTTTTAAAAAAAGAACTCATACTCTGTAGATCTTTATCAAAAATGAGTTTGTTCTCTTTTAACTTGTTTAGATCTGATAGAGTAGCAAAGGCAACTACTGTTAATTTAGGAAAATTCTCATATTTTTTTTTAACATATTGATCCTCTATTGACCCAGAATACGTACCCCCACGTAATGTTCTAGAAATTTTTTCTTCAAATATTTTAGAATACTTAGGGTTATAGGTATAAATAGTTTCAGATAACAACTGTTCAGGCCTTTTTAAAAGGTTAGGAATACGACTTTCGAGTAGCTTTACAAATTTATTTACAAATGTAGGGTGATACATAGTTTTTTTCTCAGACAGCCATTTCTCTAAGAATGGGATTAAAGATTTGGCAGCCTTATCAATTGCTTCATTGTTATAAAAGCTATTTTTCTTTTTAAGCTTTTCAGAATAGCGTTTCTGGTTCAATATCAATTTCGCGAAAATGCCATTGCCAAATGCGGTAGCCAAAGCTTCATTTGAAAGATTATGTGCTGCAATTGCGTATTGGTTGTTTGATTTTGCGAATCGGCTAACAAAAGCAGCTTTCTTTTTATCTGTACTAACCATATGAAAGAAATGGCATAATTCATGAATCACAACGCCTATACTCTCCTTGGCGGGTTTTCCTGGAATAAACTCTACAAGAGCATGGTTTTCATAAACTGTTGCTTTTGTACCTCTCGTACCTAATTCTGGCCTATAAAATAAGTTTATATAAATAAGATATTTTTTAGGTAAGCTAGCATCATAAAAATTAGCAAACTCTTTTATTCTTTTTTGGATCTTAGGTTTTTCCAATAAATTTTGAGTTTCAGTTATATTTTTTTGAACTTTGTTTTTTACATTTTTATTCCACCAGGATGAAAATCGAGGGGAGAAGTGGTCAATGACCTCATCAATTCTTTGCATATCTTCTGGGGCTACAATAACTTCCAAAAATCTCTTTAATTGTTCTCTACTATCTGCATGAGTTGTAGCTATTGAAAATTTATGTCCAATTTGAATACCTCTGGGTCCACTCCAAGGTAACGCCATTGGAGAAGCTTCTTTCCCATTAAGCTTTATTTCTCCTCGGTATTTCTTTCGAAGTAGAGACCATTTTTTTAGGTTTAGGTCATCACTATCATTCCAATTTAATTGTTGCTTCCAGAGCTTCACGTAAGCTTCTCTACTACAATTTTTAATTTTTGCCATACAATCAAGTTGATAAACCAAATTACCCAAGGGGTAAGACCTCACTTTAAAATCTAAATTTTCGACACTGTAAGCTGTTGAACTATAGGCAAATAAAGCTACAAATAAAATAAAACATATCCTCATAACTGATCCTTTTAAGCTAGCCAAACATAACATCTAAAATAAATTTGTTGAACAAGAAATTGAACTAAATAATTATCGTCTGCTTTATAGGATAGAATGTACAAGACCAAGACCTCAAATCGAACTGATTAAAGTGCCACCTCATAGTGTTATTAGTTTGTCTCCAATAGAAATTGAAGAATCAATGGTCCCGGCAGGAAACTCTAACACGTGAGAAGACTTGAAATATATTGCTGAAAATCTCCAAGGCCGAAACCCCCTCAATATTTTCACAATTTCCCAATTTTTATCTATAAAAACCACATCAATTGAAAATCTGACGAAACAGTTATGAACGCAACTGCTTTGTGGAAAAAATATACCATCAAAACTTAGTTTTGGACTTTTATAAAACATATACCCTCGAAGCCTCCGCCAAAAAGAAGTTGCCTTAACAATGTTATTTCCAAGGATAGTATTTGTATTTTGATGGATGACTTTCATGATTATATTTTGACCCAATTTTTCAGAACCTTCTACTAAATTATTCAACAAGACCTAGACGCTCAAAACCTGTTCTAGAATTGCCATCCTCATTTTATTTGGGTCATCTGTAGTGGGTGGAGTATAAATTATAATCCCATATCTTGTAATATTGATATTGCTACGCTTTTCAGTCTACTACCAGACTCACCTTGGCCTTTACTATTTATCACAAAGACGTATTGATCTTTCCCTTTTCTCACATGACCAACAAACCAGCCAAAAACAAAATGTCCTTTTTTATACTTTGAGCCGGTTTTTCCACTTAATATTCTTGATGGTCCTTTTTCATTAATCAATATCTCCTTAACAAAACTTTGATGCTCTTTTTTAAATGGAAGCTGGTTCCGGTATAGTTTTTCAATGAAGTTAAGTTGTTCGGATGCTGAAATTTGAATTGGTCCATCGAGCCAAAATCTATCAATTCTATCACCAACTTTTTTATTGCCATAATCCACTAAATTAATATATTTTTGCATTCTATTTAAGTTAATCCTTCGGGCTAATTCTTGATAGAAAGGTACTACTGAGTTTTTTATAGCAGATTTTAAAGTATGGTCTTTCTCCCAAGCCTTAAGAAACTTCTTTTTTTTATCCCAGGGGATAATAGTTAAAGAGTTAATTGCAGCAGTTTCAAGCCCTATAAGCGAATTTAAAATTTTAAATGTCGAATATGGTTCATTTCTCAAATCGCATTGTTTCATATTAAAGGATTGAACTTTCAAACCCCCAACTCTTTTAATCAAAAAACAACTTGAATGATTTTTATTAAAATATGTACCCATGTCTTTAGGTAGCTTAACTTCTGCGTTTGCAAAAAATGGAATGATTGCAAGTAAACTAATAATTAGTTTTATCATGACAGAATCCTAAATTAAGTATATTAACCATCGAAGCACGCTATAAAAGTTTAAAGGACTGTGGTTTGGACTCATATAGTTCAAAACAAAATCATTTATGAAAATCTGTTATTTTTGAAGCAGAAAGGCAACCGACCAAGGTTGTTTTCGATAACTTTCTTTCCACTCTTCTTTAAATCCTGAAATACTGATGTCCTGAATTACGAGTTCATCAAAATCTTCAATTGAAAAACCGGCATTCTTAAAACTTTTCCAATATTGACTCAATGGGCGATGAAAATATATAAAGTCTGTATCGAAAGGGCCCCAGCGATCAGTTATTTTATTTTCATCGAAATAATTTTTGTCCTTTGGAAGATCACCATTACACGGGTGCCCTATTATGCAAATAGCTCTGCCATTGGATTTGAGTACTCGATAAAAATTTTTAACAGCTCCTACAAGGTCAGGGAGGTCCATCAGAACATAGTTAGAGACTATGATATCTATTGATTCATCCTCTACAGTCTTTAAATCTGAAGCCGAATCTACATGAAATGTAACATCAATGTTTTTGTCTTCTAAAGATGTTTTAGCTTCTTGTATCATCTTTTCTGAAATATCAATACCAATAACCGATGCCGATTTTTCAGCAAGAAGAATCGAAAGATAACCAGTACCACAACCCGCATCCAAAACTGTTTTTCCAATCACATCTCCCGCAAATTTCCATATTACCGGGTCTGAGTTAAACCGCCTATTATTATCACCATTTTCCCCAACCCAATCTTTCCATTGGCTTGCTTTTTTATCCCAACAATCAACAACTTCTTGCATAATAATCTCCCTGCTAAATGGCCTTACTTTTACCACAAATATTTATAATACGAAAGAAGATGAGCCCTGACACTTTGTGTTTAAACTATAAGAAGAGCCTTAGTTATCTTATTTGGCACCTTCACTTTTACACTCCCAATAGACTTTTAGGGAAAAGTTTAACTTCAAGCCTTTTACACTCCCTTTGAACTTTTGGGTCTTGGAAGCTGTTGCTTACCAGGTGACAGTTTTGATGATTCGCCAGTTTTTCCGCAACATCTAGGCCTGTTTCAGTTTGGCCTCGTAGTTCATAATCCAAAAGAAACAGTGTGTTTTCTTTAAACTTAGTTAAGTTTTTAGCAAGTTCTTGAGCATGAGTAAACTTATAAATAGGTGCTTTGGTTTTACTTTTAAGTTTTTCTGTCCATATTTCGTGAATGGACTCGTCATCATCTAAAATTACTACTTGATTTATGTTTTTGTAATTTATTTCTGAGCAGGCCCACTTAGGTTTTACTGCCCCAGGGAGCTTGATTTCAACGGTGGTTCTTGTGTTTTCTACGGAGTTCACTGCGATTTCACCTCCCCAGCGATTGGCTTTTTGTATGGCTGAATATAAGCCAAGTCCTTCACCATTTTTTTTGTTAAAACTGAAGCCTTTTGTTCCTATCTTTTGTAATTGATTTTTTGGAATGCCTTTGCCGCTGTCTTGAATTTCAATTTTTAAGATGGTGCCTACCGTGTGAAGATGAATAATTATAATGCCTTCATCATCAATGGCTTCTATGGCATTTTCCACTAAGTTTGAAATAACTCTTTCTAGTTCTGTATCATCTATTAAAATATAAGCGCGTTTATCTTCAATATTGCACTTAAACTGAATTTTCTTTTTTGAGTTATAGCCTAATCTAGCTCTTTTTTCTTCCACGGTGTTTAGTATTGTGGAATACACATGGGTCAGTGCTTTAGCTTTTTTCTTTTTTATTCCATTTTTTAAAACATCTTGAATATTTTCTTGGGAAAGATCCCTGAGCATAGTAATCATTTTATTATAAGCCACTGAAAGTGTTTTTCGCTCGGCTTCGTCTATATTTGTTGATTTTTCTATTACCGAATTAATTGCTGTCAGAGGGGATTTGTAATCATGCCGCACTTGTCGTGCAAGCTCAGTAATAGATTCTGTTTGTGCTTTTATAGCTTCATTTTTGAAACTTTCTAAAAGAAGAGCCTTATGGTTTCTTACTAGTGGATATGTGACTAAGGCTGCAATTGAAAAAATTAAGAGAGTCATGGGCAGCAGTTGAAAAATACCAAAGGTAAAAACCACTGTAGCTGCTATCTCATTTTTTTTAAGGTCATAATAAATTGGCTTTTCGTAGGTTGCCTGGGTAAGACTACGCCATATTTTTACTGCTGGACTTACTTGTCGTCTAAATTGTGTGGGAAAGGTAAGTTGGAGCTTGCCGTTTCGGTCATATAAATCAACAGCTCTGAAATTATTTTCTTTTAAATCAGACAGTATATTTACAATCTCCCTTTTGTCTTCACGTTTAATTTTCCCTTCAAGTGTGCGGCCTACTTGATCTGCCAGCTCTGTTTTTAATGAGTAAGTGGATAACACCATAAGTTCAATGAGTACAAATAATGAAATCCCTAGAACTAATAAAATATTACGCCTCATTTTTTTTGAAATATCTTTGAGCTTTTTATCGTTCATTTATTCATCCTAATGGGTGCGGCAATAGGTTAAGATCATTTAATTCTATGGGATTATTTGAAAACACTTGGAGCCTATTAAGATTTATGTACTTTTTGTCAAATTCACCGTAAAACGACTTTTGGAAATGAGGATTTTTACATCTAATAGCCGTTAGTGGACTATTTTTAAGTATTTTATGATTTGAATTTAAAATTTCATATTTAAAGCTGCTTTCTTCTGCAAACTCAGGGTTTTGTTTTTTGATATTGTCTCGATTATTTTTATCTTTATAAATCCAACTATTTTGTTCAATTAGTTTTGATGTGGAAGAATATAAGCGACGGTGGTCATCGGGCTCTACAATTTGCTTTGAGTAAAAATCATCTAAACTCAGTGGCTCTATAAGCTGGTTAATGGCAGCTACAGTATTAGTTAAACACTCTGTAAATGCTTTTTTGGCGGCTATGTCTATATTTTCTGATGCTCCTAAACCTAGAACTAAACCCGAACTTATACCTTTTGAAATGCAAACCACTGACTTTGTTTTATTTAAGCTCGTCATTTTAAAAAACTGAAGGTCAACACCATAGGAATTTAACTTAGCTAAAATATATTCTAGATTGATCTTGGCTAATTCTATATTTATTTTTTGAAATGGTGTTTTAGTGAGGTAATGACAAAAAAAGCGATCTCGTTCTATTAATTCATTTTTTGCATTTAATTGAGCCTTTTCTAAATATGTATGTACGGCCACACCACAAGAGCCTATGCTGTTTTCAACACAAATGGCTCTTTCAATGGCTTCAGCTCCGGCCTTAGTGAAAGCTAAATCCATATTTTCAGCAAGACCTCGCCCAATATGAGTTTTATTGTTAATTGATAGGGACACTTGAAAATCATAAAAGCCTGGCAGCCATTCTTTAACCCAAGTGACTTGAGTGGCTTTAAGGCCTAGTTCTTTATGGTGGTCTAACAACCAACGATTTAATTTTTTCTGATTTTCCATAATGGGCAATTAGCAAAAAGTTCTGAAAGTTGTGGCACCCAGGGTTTATTAGCAATGGCCACATAGGGTGTACTTACCAGTGGAATCATTCGCCCCTCGGTAAGGGACTCTAAATGCATTTTTTTAAGATTTTCTAATCTTTCCTCTCTTTTTTCTGTGTTCATATAATTTTTTAACCATGTTTTCCCATCTTCTTTAGAGAATCCAAATATTCCGGCTGCCATAGAGTAAGACAAAAGGCTAATGTTTTCTAAAAACCCTGAATCCGTAGATACTATTATAAAATCGGGCATATCTTTGTCAGAAAGCTGAGTAAAAGCTGGTATGCCATTAGCCTTATCTACTCGTAATTCAGGCATTTGTTTTTTGAGGATTTGTGAGTACTCATCCACTTGGCTTTGATGAAAACTATAAACAGCGAGGTGCATACCTTCTCCTGAAGCTTCAGCTTCTATACCAGCCATAGTTTTCAATAATTTCTGATCATCGTCTTTTGAAAATCCACCTTCGCTAAAGGGTAAGAAAAATTGAGTGGCAGGTTTATAGGGTTCTTTATTTTTAAAATGGGTGTGAAATGAACTTTGTAGAGCTTTAGCAAAAGCAAGTCGTTGATTAGCATCAAATCTTTGCATACCTTTTTCTGTTACAAAAGCCACTTTTGTTTTTATGTGAATGGTTTCATGAAAGTTTACTTGGCCACGATCAAGCTCCTTAAAGTCCTCCACATTAAGTCCTTCAATAGTGGTGACCAGGTCTAATTCTCTTTTTTTAAATAAATCTACAATTTTATTTTTTTTAAAGCCTTTTGTTGGGATCAATTTAATTTGAGTCGCCATTTTATTTGAATACAAATAATGTTGCGGATTTACCTCCAGTAAAATTTCCCCACCACCTAGGTCTTCTTTAACAAAATATGGGCCTGATGTGTTTTTATAGTCTTTAATTTTAAGGCTATAAGGTTCTACAGCTATTTTTGGAATAATAGCAAAATCAATAGAAGCAAGCATTGTTAATAAAAAATCTCTTTTAGCTGCTAGTTTTAAAATTAAGGTATTTCCACTTTTTATAATACCAGGGCAATGATCCTCTACAGTTTTTAAATGTATATTTGGACAAACCAGGCTTTTAAAATCGCCATGTGTGTTTTCAGATAAAACTAAAACTCGTTTTAAAGAAAATATCACATCATCAACTGTAATCTTATAGCCTTCAATTGTTTTTAAATTTTCTCTGATCACCAAATGTAAATCATTACCTCTCCAAAAGTGTTCTTTAGCAATGGAGGCAATAGGTGCGCCTTTATCATCTGAAAGATCAATTAAAGGACTATAAATAGTTTCTAATAAAATATATTCATAATCCAGGTGAATACGGGTGGGCTCGTATTCACTGATACTTTGCTTACTTGGGAAGGCCACTTTTAAAAAATCACTTGTGGACTGTTCTTGACTCATATTTGTTCTCCAAAAGATAAAAAGTAAAATTGTTATACAAAATACTAAGTACTTCAATTCTCTTCTCCACCACCTATACAAATAGAACTGGTTACATTTTCAATTTCATCTAAAATGCCACGATCTAAAAGCTCATCAATTAAGCTCTCTTCACTTATGGCTAACTGGCAAGGATGTGCTTTTTTTACAAGTTCATGACTCACCAAAAAGCCACACAGTTGTTTTACTTTTAATCTTTTTTCTAATTTTTCTTCTGAAACTTCTAATTCAGTATTTTCAGCCAGTGATGTTACCGAAGTAAAAAACATTGTGATAATTATAAATATTTTTTTCATATTTCTCCCCTTGATTAATTTATAGCTAGCTGCGGTTCTTGAGCCATGCTTAACTTATTTTTTGCTTCATAAAGATCATAAATTTGTAGATCTTTTAAAACCCATATAAAAGTGCTACGCTTCATACCTAATAATTGCGCCGCTTTTGTTTTATTGCCCTCTGCCTGTACCATCACAGACTTTATCAATGATCTTTTTTGTTGGCGTTGTCTTTTATCTAAATCTCCCATAGTCATTCCCTCTTGAATATCAACCACCTGAGTGCTTTCTAAAATCACCTTTGGTAAGTCGGCAGATTCTATGGCGTTTCGATCCACCACAAGATAAAGTTCACATATGATTTTTTGTAGTTCTCTTACGTTACCTGGCCAGTGATAGTCTTTTAGTTGTTTAAGTGCAGTGGGGGTGAAGCGTTTAAATTTACCTATTGTTTTTTCCATATTTTTTTGAAAATAATTGATTAAGGGCTCAATATCATCTCGACGAGCTTTTAATGGGGCCAATTCAATATTTAATGATGAAATCCTAAAGTAGAGATCAATTAAAAATTCATTTTTTAAGGACAGTTCTCTTAAATTAGGCTTACTGGCACAGACCAATCTAAAATCCACTCCATGTTCTGTACGGTCACCCACCGGTTGCACTCGCTTTTCTTGAATCACACGCAATAACTTTGCTTGTTGCTCTAAACTTAGGTGATGAATTTCATCTAAAAATAACGTTCCGCCATGGGCTTCTCTAAATTTTCCTAATTTATTTGTTTCAGCCCCCGTGAATGCACCTTTAGTGTGACCAAAGAGTTCACTTTCAAATAAGCTTCCAGTAATAGCAGCACAGTTTAAAGCTATAAAAGGCTTATTTCTACGTTTTGATTGTTTATGAATACTATGGGCCACTAATTCCTTACCGGTGCCAGTTTCTCCCATAATTAGTACTGCCTCATCCGATGGGGCAAACTTTTTTGAATACTTAACTACTTTTTTTAAATTCTCAGAAACTCCCACTAAGCCATAGTGGTTAATCAGTTGAGTGTTTAAGTGAGGGTGACGTTCCTTATATTGGGCTAAAGCAAATTCTGTAAACGTATGAAGCAATTCTTCTCTTAAAGGCTTGTATAAAAACTTCTCAACCCCAGAGGAAAGCCATTGATTTAAAGCCTCTTTAGAATCATCCCCAGACATCATTACAACGTAAAGGCTTGGACTAATACTTTTAAGTTCTTTTACAATTTCATGACCGATGGCCTCTTGTTCACCAAACTCATTTACAAGTTGATAATCAACAAAGGCACAGGCATAACCCTGAGGAGCAATACGAAATTCATCTACAGCTATATCTGCTGAAGATCTTAAAACTAATTCTATAGGCTGATCCTGAAAATAAATTTGAAAAGCACTTAGTACTGACAAATCATCATCAATGACTAATATCTTTGGATTTTTAATACTCATCTTGGCCCCCCTAAAACAAAAGCTACAATGTTCTCTGTCCTCCATCGCAACTTAAGTGCCAACAAAACTAACCTGAAGAAATCACAGGTTAATTTGCACATCCCACAAAGTGAGACTACGTGCATCATTACCACAAAGCTTATAAAAGAGCTAATAGCCGTCAAGATCTTGATAACTTGTAAGTTAAACAGCGATGCATTCTTTTTAAGCAGTTTGAATCACTAAGAAAACTTTACATTTACTTTTAAATTAGTATCGCCAAGATTTTGAGGGCAAATCTATGAGGCTCTTTTAACAGACTGGTTTCACTAAAGAAAAGTAAAATCTGTAAAACCATCAAGATCTTGATATTATTATTTTTTTGAAAAATTTTCTTTTAAAATAAATTATTTCTTTAGAAGATCTAAGGGGTCAGTCTTCTTTAAAGCCTTACCTAAAGCATCGATGGTGTCTAATGTTGGGTTTTCAATACTTTTTTGTTCAATACGCGTAATGGTGGCTAAAGACAATCTAGTTTTTTCGGCAAGTCCAAGCTGAGATAGCTTTAACTTAGCTCGTTCATTTTTTAAGTTTCTTGCTAGGTTGTCTAGCCATTCTTTTTTCTTCATTAGGTCTATAATCATACTGTGAAGTATTGACTTTGTTCATAGTCATATATGAGTATGATTTAATGAGTACATCACGGAGGAGTTATGAAAATATCAACACAAGAACTTAGAAATGAACTAACTCAAAAACAAGGTGAACTAAAACATCATCTCCCTTCAAGAATTAGCCTGCTACTTGATGAGCTTAAGGATAAAGAACTCAGCAAAGTATCTGAAATATCCATATTTGAACTTCTTGTGCGTATTATATTGAAAGCTGATGAGGAGCCCGCCCAGAATATTGCAGATCTTTTAATACCTTTAAATGGTGAATCTTCACTTCAACTTGATAATTTGACTATTTCAAGCTCCGCTGCTTTTTTGAGTGATTATTTGAAGAAGGACCAGTTGTTATTAGCTATTGAGAGTTAAGGAATATATTGTAGAAATTTGTTAAGGTAGTACACTAGAATAGGCTAATGGTTTTTCTAATTAATTTCTGGAGTAAAAATGACTGATATTGAAACTAATAACTTGATTGTTAGACCTTTTATTATGAGTGATCTAACTAAGGTTTTTCAACTTAGCCAAGAATTAAGCCTAGCAAAATGGATGCCTGACCAGGTATATAAGGACGAGGAAGAAACGGCAGGCGTTTTAGATTTTCTAATAACACAGTATCAAGGCAGCCTTAAACCAGATGAAAAGCCATTAGTTTTAGCTATTGTTTTAAAAAATACAAATGAATTAATTGGTCATGTTGGATTAAGCCCATATAAAAATAATATTGAAGTGGGTTATGCTATTTCTGATGAATATTGTGGAAAGGGTTATGCAACAGAAGCTGTTACGTCTCTTGTAAATTGGGCTTTGTCAAATTTAGAAACCCATAAGATCTTAGGTGTTGTTGCAAGTGAAAACATAGGCTCAAGAAGAGTGCTAGAAAAATCTGGTTTTCTTTTTAATAATGAATCTAAACAAATTTATCATGGTCAAATGAGACTTTGCCGCAAATACTCTCTTTCAAAATGATATATATATACCTAGCTTCTATTTTCATCCTTAGCTTAAGTTGCATAGCCATACAAAGTAGTGACTAAAAAAACATTCTATGATAAGAACTTATTGTGAAGTACAAATCTACAACAACAATTTATGCTATGCTCGGCCCTATGGGGTCAGGGAAAACTACTTTTGCTCTTAAAATATCTAATGATACTGGGGCTATTTTTTATTCTTTAGATAAAACAATCAAAGAGTTTAATTTACCTATTTATAGCTTTAAAGATTATGAGTCAAATGTTGAGAAAGCTCTTGGTCTTCTAAGGGCCAAAGCCATTCAATCTTTGAACAAAGGCCATTCTGTTGTTTTTGATTTTGGTGGGGGGACAGCTCACTGGAGCTGGCTTAAAAATATTTCTGACTCAGCAAAGGTAAATATTGAAATTTATAGCTTTGAAGTACCAACTGAAGAAAGAATAAGTCGAGTACGAAAAAGAAACAGAGAAAAACCTAAGGATATATACTATTTTACTATGAGCGATGAAGAGTTTTATCAAAGTAAAAATAAATGTGAAACACCACCTCCAAATGAAAATCTGAAAATAACAAGAGTTTCCAACTTTATTGCAAATTAATATCTAAAAGAGTATAAAAGGCTGTGAGAAAATTAATTAAATATCCAAATGTTCCACTATCCACAAAAATAAATACCCGACGATTAGTTATTCGCCCTTATGTTCTTTCTGATTATAAAAATTGGTCTCAATCAAAAGGAAAGCAACAACCATCCCTTAATGACTTTGATTTTGGGTGTCCAGAAAAAAAACAGTTAACAAAAATTATCTATAAAAAATCTATACAAGAACACAATGCAAACTGGAAAGCAGATAAAAAATATGTTCTTGGTATTTTTCTAAAAAAGAATGGTCTAAATGTAGGAACTCTAGATCTTTCTATATTTGACCGCACGGACATTCAAAGTGCGAATTTTGGATATTATATTTATAATCACTCATGGAGAAATGGTTATGCTTATGAAAGTGCAAAATCACTTATTCCTTTTGCTTTTAAAATCTTAGCTCTCCATAGGTTAGAAGCTGGGATCAAAAAAGAGAATAAGGCCTCAATTTGTTTAATCAAAAAACTTGGGTTTTTATATGAATCAGAAAGGAAGAATTTTTTGTATATCAACAATTCTTGGATAGACTTAAGGTACTTTGTTTTAACTCCAGAAATTTTTAACAATAAATATCAAAACCCTTTGATACGAAGAGAGTCTGTATGAGCTGCTCTCTTTAGATCTTTTATTAATTCTTTGAGTGCAGAAGAAAAAGGTCAACTTGCATAGTTAATTTTGGATTTAATCATAGCTCATAACCTTGTCCCTAAACGATTTGCTAAAATCATCATCCTGGATATTACACATCAATTTAGGGTGTAGTTTGTATTTTGCCCAATATTCACCAACAAGTTGATCACTTGTAAAAAAGCATCTACCTAAATACATCCCATCTTTGGGTTCGGCTGTTAATTTAACAAAATAACAGTCCTTTAAGTCAGATAATTTTATAAGAAGTTCCATTAAGAAGTTTTTGTCAGTAGACACAAAACAAAGTTTTTTATTTGAATGGGAGCCAGAATTAGACCTGGCTTTTCCATCTCTATTTAAAAAGGAACCTTTTCTTGTGAAATCTTCAATCATTAATCATCCTCTACTTTAAATAACAGTACCCCATATGTTTATTTTGGTCATCCAGATAATACTTTAGGTTTTAAATAATTATTAGGACTAACAATATCTTAATTTTGAGTATCAATAAACTGATACCTTATAACTCCCCATAAACACACAAATTATTATTTTCATCTTCAAGATCTTGATGAAAAAATCTAACCCACAAAATTTTAACAAAAACACAAATTTTATTAATTCTTTTTAAATTCAAGTACTTAATCAAATTTATATTTTTGGCACAGCCTATGTAATAGATGCTTCTCGAAAACATTCCCTCTCACTTATAGGGGGAATGTTGCCTTTGTCGCCCACGGCAACTAAGGCAACAAATTTACTATAAGTAGGGAGGTAAAAAATTATGAGTACAAAAAAAACAAAAAAACCATGGGTCAAAGAAAATGGAAAACCACTTGATGATAAGGAGCTTGAAGTGAATTGTAATCAATGGTCACCAGAAATATGGGAAGATTATTTATCAACTTTTGAAAAGAAACAAGATGAACTTCTTTTTGATAACCCTATAAATGCGGAAGAGTATTCACAAGATTATCATAACCAGTTTTATAAAAATATCTTTACTGAAAAAGATCTACCACAGCTTAAAAAAATAACCAGCGCCTTAATGAGAGAGCTTTCAGACAAACAACAGCTTATTCTGTATTCAATATTTTGGAAAGAACAAAAGTTAAGTGAAATAGCTGAATATCTCAATTTACATAAAAGTTCTGTTTTAAAAATTAGAGATCGTGCTTTAAAGCAATTGGCAAAAAAACTAGTTAGCCATGTGGCACAAGCTTTTACTGAAACTCAAAGCAATAAAGGTCAAACACCTGATGCCATAGTTGCCCCCGGCAACAAGGGCAACAAATTCACTATAAGTAGGGAGGTAAATTTTGAAAACAACATATAAAGCAAAAAGAATAAGGAAAAAGCTAATCATAACATTAAAAAAAATTTCAAAGAATATTCATAGGATCTTGTTTGAAGGAAGAATTGATGAAGCGTATTTAGAAAAAATAAAACAAGAACATCTTGAGCGACTAGCTAGAGCTGGATATTGCCAACATCACTTATGATTTTTAAAAAGGGAGTGTTATTTTGAAAACTGTAAAAATTAGTATCAGAGAACAAATACCAATGAAAATAAACTGCACAGGGGTAAATTATGAAGATACACATAAATTATCTGTTAAAGAACTTTTACTGTTTATTGAACGTGATTTAAGGTGTCTGTCTTTAGAAAATGGACAAATCTTTTCACTTATAACAGTTAGACTTCAAGAGAATAAATTTGGTCAAATTCCAAAGATTGAGGTTAAAGTCAGTGGGGATGATCATGCTGCCTACTGGGCTTTGCTTGAGGATCTAGAAGGTATTCTCTGGAGCTATAACAAACAAATTTTTTATCAAAACGCAGGTTCCTTAAACAAAGTCTATCACCGCTTTGATTATCAGATTCATTTTGAAAAAAATAAATCCGGACAACTTGAACAAGCAAGCTAATTTTAAAAAAATAATTTTTAACATAAAGGAAAAATTATGAAAACAGAAAACCTAGAAGCATCTGACTTATTAGAGGTCAGTGATGTTCTTGAGTATATAAAAAATAATGAGCATTTTAATGAAGTTTTAAGAGATATAATCACAGAGCTGCCAGCTCTGGAGCAATCCATTGTCTATATGCGATTTTGGGAAGATAAAGACCCTTATGAAATCAGTTATGAATGTGGCTTTAGTGTAAACACCGTTTCTGACATTTTGGAAGGCTCTTTTGATTTTTTGAAAGATCGTGTTTTGTTTGAATTTCAAGAAGGTCAAGCCTCTTTGCTTACGGCTTAATAAAACAAACTTAACAAAAGGACATTGAGATGAATATTCATGAAATCAAAACAATTCTCAGGGAATGGTTTGGTATATTATCTATCGAAGAAATTATTGAAAACCAAAAATTAATTTCAATTTATAAATGTATCGAATCTATTTTACTTAAATTATCTCAATAAAAAGTAGGAGGATTAAATTGAACACTCAGCTTATAAAAAAACTTGAAGCTCTACTTGATACGGTTTCAGAAAAAGAAAAAAGAAAAAACAAACGGCTTTATCATAAAACCAAGCAACTTATAAGAGTCACACAGTATTTAAAAACCATTGTGGCACAAAATAAAACCAACAGATATAAAAAGGAGTCTGTATAATGATTAATATAAAACAAATTAATTTTTTTAACTTATCGATTTTGATAGTTTGTAGCTTAACTTTCTGTTTTTTCCCAGAATTTGCCATGGCCAGCGTAGAATCAAGCTTAAATGCTATTCAACAAAAATTTATTGGCACCATCTTGCCGGTCCTTGCTGTTATTGGATTATTAATCGCTGGATTTAGCTTCTTAATGGGTAGTGCCAACGCTAGGTCGCATTTAATGCTTGCTATCTTAGGAGCCGTTATAGGATTTGGAGCCCCTTCCATTGTTGGGTTTATTAGTGGTCTTGTTCACTAGGAAGGATTGTATATGAGCTTAACTGCAACCCCGGTGAGTAAGTGCCTAGATAAAAAAACATTAATCTTTGGCTTTGAAATGCCAGACCTACTGTTAACTTTTATTTTACTAGCCGTTTTAAACCTAGTTTTTGGTAAAACACACCAGAAGTTTCTTCTGGTGTGGCTGCCTCCCATAGTATTAGGCTTAACCCTTAAATATGGTAAGAAGGGCAAACCTGAAAACTTTTTGGTTCATTGGATTAAATATCAGATTAGTCCTGGGGTTTATTCAGCCTTTAAAGAACCCACAGAAAACCCATTTCCACCAAAAATTAAAAAGGAGACTATTTTATGAGTGCTGTACTTGCCGATAAACTTCAAGTCTGGGGCATGGAGGATGACTTTATTATTTATTCTGATGGCAGCCTAGGCTTTTGCTTAGAAACCCTTCCCATAGATGTAAGCTGTTGGGATGAATATGCCCTGAATGATTTTCATGATAAACTCTGTCAGCTTTTAAATGCTTTACCGATAAATATTGACGTTCAGTTTATTCAGAGCATTTGTTCTGGGAATGCTCAAACACTTTTAGATAACGAGACTTTATGCAAAGCCTCTAAAAATGAAAAAATACAAAAACTTAGTTTAAAACGAGTCAGTCATCTACAAAATATTGATAAAAGTGGATACTTACCCGTACACAAACTTAAGATTTTAGTGCGAAAAAAACTAACTAAGTCTTTAATGAATAAAACAAGTATTTTTTCTGGCACACAATTGTTTAATGAAATGAGTGAGGCGAATCTAAAGACCGAACTTAAAAAATGTGCTCGTATAAAAGATGACCTTATGGGTGTTTTAAATAATCTGGGATTAAATACTCGTCAAATAAAGGCTCAAGACATTGTTGAAGAACTCTATATGCAGTGGAACCCTGTACGTGATGAAGAGCTTAAATCTTATGACCCTTCAGATATTAGAAATTCAATTTTATTTACAGATACTGTTATTGCTGAGGATAGTTTTTCTTTAGGTAAGATGAATTATAAGGTCATCTCGCTTAAAATATTACCAAGTCAAACTTTTGCCACTATGGCCTCAGTTTTAAGAACACTGCCTTTTAATTCAAAACTTTTTTTATCAATCAATGTATCTGATCAAACAAAAGAAATCGAAAGCCTGCAAACTCAAAGACGCGTGGCTTTTTCTATGGTTTACGGCAAACAGTCTGGGGTTTCAGATATTGAAAGTGAAGCAAAACTAAATGATCTTGAGGGCCTGGTGGAAGAGCTTATCGCACAAGGGGAAAAAGTATTTCACTTTGGTTTGAATGTACTTCTACGTTCAACATCAAAAGACGCCCTCGATGATCAAGTTTCACAAACTTTAATGACACTTCGAGATTTAGGTGGATCTGAGGGGATGGAAGAAACCATAGCCGCCTTTGATATTTACTCCCAATTTGCCTTTCCTAATACCAGAGTGGCAGAGCGCACAAAAAGAATTAAAACATCAAACCTTGCAGACCTTCTGCCTGTATATGGCCCTTGGGTTGGTCACAAAGAAGCTAAAATTTTATTACGCTCCCGTATGGGAAGTCTGGTAAAATTTAACCCCTTTTCAAATTCTTTAACCAATGCCAATCAAATTGTTTCTGGCGGTAGTGGTAGCGGTAAATCTTTTTTAACTAATCTACTTTTAATTCAAATGCTAAAAGAAGACCCCTTAGTATTTGTAGTAGATATTGGGGGTTCGTATAAAAAGGTTTGTGATAACCTATCAGGCCAATATATTCCGCTGGGCTTAGACTCGAACCTTGCAATAAATCCATTTGACCTAGCCCCTGGTGAGACACAGCCTAGCAGTGAAAAAATTAAATTCTTATTAGCTCTTATTGAAAGTATGACTAAAGAAGAAGCTGATTCTGGTCTTAAAAAACTAGAGCGTTCCGAAATTGAAGAGGCCATTCAACAGGTTTATGAATCAAGCCCTTGCCCCACACTTTCAGATCTTAAAGCTAAACTCATTGATCATCCAAATATTGAAATCAAACGCATTGGTCGTATATTAAATGCCTGGTGTGGTAACACGCCTTATGGGCAATTCTTAGATCGTCCAACCAACGTGGATTTTAATAAGTCCGTAGTGTGTTTTGATTTAAAGGGTCTTGAGTCTTACCCTGATCTTCAAAAATCATGTTTGCTCATTATTTCAGACCTAGTATTAAGAACAGTACAAAAAGATCGCTCAAGAATGAAATTTTTAGTCTTTGATGAGTGCTGGGCTTTGCTTGAAGGTGAAGGCGCAAGTTTTATAGGCTCAATCTTTAGAACCTGTCGCAAGTATTTTATGAGCTGTATTGCCATTTCACAAAACATTGATGACTTTGCTAGAAGCTCAGTCTCAGCCGCCATAATGACAAATTCTTCTATAAAGTGGATCTTAAGACAAAAAGGCGCTGATAAATCAAGATTAAAAGAAGTGTTAGAACTTAACGATACCGAAGTGGCTTTAATCTCATCCCTACACCAAGAAAAAGGTGTTTACTCTGAAGCATTTTTAATGTGCGAAGATCAAAAATCAGTGGTTGCTATTGAATCTACTCCAGAGGAATATTGGCTGGCTACTACAGATCCCAAGGATCTTAGTTTAATGGATGAGGTTCAGGATAAGTATCCTGAATTGGATGCCATGGAGTTAATTTTTAGGTTGGCTGTGGATTATCCACAAGGTGCAGTTGATTATTAATTTTAATTTATATGTGAAATCTTAAAACAAACCTTAAAACCAGGTTTAATTTGTTCTGACAGTCTATTAAAGTATGAGATGACTTGTTTTGTATTAATATGTACTAGACTCTTTGCATGTTGTTTAATACATTTCTATTATAATGAACTCTATTATTGTGGCCTCTTGCCAAGCACCTTATATCAAAAATAATCCTGAAAAAGCTTTGGAGTTGATGATTAACTATTCATCTAAAGCTGAAGAAGACGGTGCCAAAATCATTTGTTTTCCTGAGTGTTTTTTACAAGGCTATGAGCTCAATATTGAAACACGAAAATTGGGTATGAATTTATCCTCAATACAATTTAGAGATTTGTTAGAAGGGTTAAAGAGTATTCAACTTATTTTAGTATTTGGACTTATTGAAATTGAAGGTAAGAATACTTTTAACACAGCAGTCGTCATACAACGTGGAAAACTGTTAGGAAAATACCGTAAAAATAATCTAATTGGAATTGAAAGAAGTATTTTTAATCAAGGTAGCAATTATCCCGTCTTTGAAGTTGATGGACTTAAATTCGGAATCAATATTTGTTACGATCTCAACTTTTCTGCATCTGCTGAAGCGGTTTCAAATCAAGATGCGAAGTTATTGATATGCCCATCAAATAATATGCTGGAAAACTCTGTTGCAGAAAAATGGAAGTTAAAACATAATTCAATCCGTTCTCAAAGGTGTATTGAAACTGGCTTATGGCTCATTTCATCTGATGTTACAGGGAGAATAGATGGAAAGGTTAGCTATGGTCCTACAGCAGTCATTAACCCAAAGGGAAAAGTGGTTAAGCAATTACCCCTAATGCAACCTGGCTTACTTATTCATGAAGTGATGATTAACTAATCGTGTGAGATGACTTGTTTAATAAATGCTGAATTCCTGGAGCAGTGTGATTTAATCCTATTGAGGCAAAGCTTATAAATTGAAAATTTTTTTTCAAGTTATTAGTGATGACCTATGGGTTAATTTTTGATAGAAAAAAGTATGATTCAATCAGAAGCCTTAAAGTATATGAAAAATCTTCCTCAGCACAATGAGCTTTGCAAAAAAATTCTGAACTTTTTTTATGAACAACCTGAAGTTGTATCTGCTTTTGTTAGTGGTACCTGTGCTTCAGGCAATATGGATGAATATAGTGACTTGGATCTGGGATTTGTTTGTACTAGTGAAGAAAGCAAAGATAAAATTTGGGCTCGACGGTTTAACTGGCCTTTGTCTGATTGGTTTCATAGGATGGATGCTGACCATGTTAAACCATATTTTATTATTTACCTTTTTGAACCACATATTCATGTTGATGTATCGTTTTATACAGTTGAAAATTTACCACCGCAGGCAGGTGGCCCATATGAAGTTGCATATAATAAAAGTGTTTCTTTGGATTCGTGGCTAAAGAAGGTAAATTCACCATATAAATTGAGTCCTGATTGGTCTAATGTTATCCATGAAGAGGAAAGGTTCTGGACTTGGGTGCATGCCTCATGGGGACATGTGGCTCGTGGAGAATATTATGAGGAAGTTCACTTCATTGCTGATATTCGTAAAATAATTCACAAATGGCATGCTCGCTTGAACGGTGAAGATAATTTTAATATGCGTAGGCTTGAGCAGCGTGGAGAAACTCAGTTTATTGAGGCAATGAGTCCGAGCTTCCCAAAGCCTAATCGAAAAGAAATGAAAAAAGCATTATTAAATCTTATCCAAATTCACAAATTACAGCGTAAGGAGATTGATAAATTATTTGATACTCAATGGAAAACGAGCCAGAAAGCAAAAGAAAAAATTACTAATCTGATAATGGATGTTTAAGAACTCACTGAGTTTTCAATATGATAGAGTGTATGACACCAATAGTATTGGACAGATTTTTTTCAGTTGGGATTTTTTCCTAAAAGTATACTGACTTACTGAGTAAAAATAAAGATATTTGTTTTATATACAAAAAGCCACCCCTCATGTTACGCCTGAGCGTGGCAGTATCTGGGGAGATATAATGAAGTTATATGAATTTAAAAGAACAAGATCTTATAAAATACGTTGGCTTTTGAAAGAACTCGGAGTTGATTGCGAATATAAAACAGTCAATCTAATGGAAGGCGAGCATCAAAAAAGTGATTTCTTGAAGCTAAACCCTTTTGGAAAGGTTCCGACCTTTGTTGATGGTGACTTAAGATTACATGAGGCATCGGCTATCTGTAACTATTTGGCTGATAAATATCCCAATAAAGGATTAATACCAAAACCAGCTACGAACTTTCGTGCAATCTATGATAAGTGGAACTTCTTCGCTTCTAATGAACTTGAATGCCATTTATGGACTTGTGAAAAACATTCTTGGTTTTATCCTGAAGAAAAAAGGAGCTCGCTTGCTATAGAAATGGCAAAGTCAGATTTTTCTAAAGCAATAAAAATAGTAAATGATACTTTAAGTGATAAAAAATTTCTTTTAGGAACAGATTTTAGCGTTTTGGATATTAATTATGCGTATTTAATCCGATGGGGAAAATCTCATAATTTAATTCAAGAGTACCCAAGGCTCATCGAGTACTTAAATGGTTTAATCGACCGACCAGCTTATCCTCGTGAGTTATTCGATTAATTTCATCCAAAATTATTTTTTTTGATCCATATTTAATAATAATTTTACTATTTAAACTTTTCAAAATAAATTCCTTATGAAGTATATATTTATAAATCATAAAATTCTTTTTCCCTCTTGAGCTAGCCATTTCCCAGAGTTCCACTCATGAATATCAATTTCCTCATTGTACCTTAGGTCAAAACGAAATGTAACTCCCGGCCACCATGTATTCACAAAAATTGACCTAAAATATTTTTCCAATCCTGAAAAACAAATGCCAACAGGATCTGGGAATAATTCTAATAACTGTTTCTGAGTATACTCTGTTTCCATATCAATTTGAATTATAGTGGACATGGTATTCTTCATATGAACAAGTTCAAACTTAGGCAATCTTTTTTCTTCAAATATTTCAATATTATTTGTAAATTCCATTTTTGTAGCAGGCAACATAAATGGCCAATCTTCACCCGTAGGATAGCTATAAAAATTACTATGAGAGCCAAGAGTATCCATTAAATTATCCCATTCTACTCTACTTATTTTATCTTCAGAAATTACTAATCCTGTATGGTCTATTTGTCCTAATCCTTTTGGTAAAAGCTTAGAAAATTGTTTTAGATTAAGGTGAGAAAAGCCATTCTTAACAATATTATCTTCAAATATGTTACTCCCAAACTCATAAAGCACAGTGCCATCGCACAAAATAAACTTAACGCACATCTGTGAGCCATCTGAAAGTTCAAATGTAGTAAGTGGTAGTGACTCCTCTTTAAGTGTTGAATGTAAAACTATTTGCTCGCCTATAATATCAACTTTAGAATTTTTAAAAATATCTTTAAGGAAATTGAAGTCTTCAATAGAGCTATGATTAAATCGAGGTAATGAAAACACTATTTTTTCGATTCTACTTCCCATAAATTAATCCTTATTATGAAATACACAGCAAACAGTTGGTTCTGAGACTCATTATTTTCTATACGCATTAAATTAAAATAGCCAATAGCTTCATGATACTCACCAACATAAGAAACAAAGGTCCCTAAAGCTTAACGTTAAGTAAAATTATCATAATTAAAAATAATTTATTTAACATTTAGCCCCCTCAAATAGCACGTTCTTTACCTACCTTACAAAGTAAATTCAGGCAAGCCTTAGGCCTACAAATGCAAAATTGAATAAGAGTGTAAAGCTCCATTTATACAAATATATAAAAAGGAAAATTATATGTATCTACAAAAGATTAAAAATTATATTTTAATAGTCAATATAGGGTTCTTTTTAAGCTTTAGTGCTCCACAACCTACAAAAGCAGACATATGGGGTGGAGATGTAGCTGTGCTCTTCCAAATACTATCAAACGCCATTCAGCAGCTTGTACGGCTCAAAGAAATTGTAGGAACAGCTAAAAACAACCTTAATCTTGTACGCGATATTAACCGTGGCATTAACGAAGCCCTTAACTTGGCAAGAACTGTTTACCCTGACCAGAATCTTGAAATCTACAAAGATTGGAATAACTACCAACAAGCCTTTAGGAAAGCAGAGGCCATCTACGGGCATGCTGTAAATTCAAAAGATGCCGCCGCCCAAGGGCATTTAGACCGCAGTATTGTTGAGGCCATGCTTATGTTTAATAAACTCAGTAAGCACTCAAAACAAATTGATAATGTTGGTGAGAGCATTAAATCACAAAGCATGCATGTCTCCCCAAAAGGGGCTGCAAGATTAACAGCTCAGGGTATTGGAGTGGGTTTGCATGTACAGAACCAGTCCTTAAGAACCCAAGGTGCTATTTTAAAATTACAGGCTCAAAACAGTGCCATAAAAAATAAGAAAGATAAGGATGAAACTCGATTTTTTTTAGAGTCATCAAAAAAACTAAAAAGGAAAATGAAAAACCATAACCCACAATATAAAACTCCGAGGTTTAGATGAATGATTTTAGCTGGCTCTCACAAGAGGCCCAAAGTATCCATTTAATATTTGAAAATATATTCTATGCACTCATGGGCGCACTTTTAGCCATAGGCATATTTTTGGAGTATTTCAAACTCTCCGTGGGTGGTCTACCAGCATTTGGCCCCTTGATTGGCAGATGCTTTATTGCTGCCTTAATGCTGGTGTCTTTCCCTGAGTTTTTAAACCTATTGGGTGATCTTACAGACACGGTTTCCTTAAGAATCGGTGAACTTAATGAGTTTAAGCTGGTTCTTGCAAAAATGAGTGAACGGCTTGATGCACTTTCTTGGTCATGGACCTCGGTGAAACAAATGTCCATTGTGGTAATCTCGTTTTTATCATTTTTTACCTTGTATATTTCGGTGTATATCTCTGAGGCCATATATTTTTATGCCTGGACACTGCTTTATATATTCTCCCCCATATGCTTTGCTCTTTATGTGTTACCACAGACCGAAAAAGCAGCTAAGGGTGTGTACAGCTCACTTTTTAAAGTGGCCTCATGGAAAATCATATGGGCTGTGCTCGCCACACTACTATGGAGTGCCGCTCTTATAGATTTAGAAAAACTAGGACCAGAAGTAGATTTTTTAACTGTAATTTTATTTAACCTAATGCTAGCAGGGTCTTTGTTATTTACTCCATTAATATCAAGTATGTTATTTTCAGGAGGCTTTGCCCATGCCGCAGCCAAAGTGGGAGGGGCCGCAGTAGGTGGCGCCATGTACGGGGCTTCAAAGCTTATGGCAACAACCCCTATGAAGAAAATGAGCAGCAATATCAGAGGGCTTCCAAGAAATAGTTTTGAATCCATGCGTAGTGCCAATCGTATGCGCCAAGACAACCAGGCTATTAAAGAAAATCCTGGGCTAACCCGAACTCCAGAAAAGCTCCCCAGCTATAAAGCAGAACAGAAAAAGCAAAATAAGCAATACGCGAAGATGGACAAGGCAGCTATTCGCAAATCACCTTATTTGAAACATATGCCTGGGAAGTTGCCTAGTAATCAAATAAAAAATAGGCAGGTATAAATTGTATGTCGGAGTGTGTAGATTATTTTGTGTAAATGAACTATTTTACAGGCTCAAAACTTTTCCAATCAGACAAGCCTTCATTATACTTCCACCATTTCCCATTTGCTTTGAATTTAACTATATTAGAATAATAACCATACTGCTTTGAAGATTTCTCCTCTGTTATATATTTTTCAATATTAGAGTATTTTTTCCTGTCTATAATAAAGAAACCCTTTGAAGTTGAAAAGCTCAAGGGCATCATAATCCAACCATAGTTTTTCAAATAACGTATACTACTATCAAGATAGTCACTTTCTTCAAAATAAACATCCTTGCTTTGAGTAGTAGTAGTAACCTTCCCATCATTTCCGGGAAATAACAAAATTGCGTTATTAGCTAAGTCTCCAATATCAGGATAGAATCTTCTTAAATAAATATCTTTTGAACTTGAAATAGTTTTTATACTCCATAATCTCTGACTATCAAGAACTCTAAAATTAAGCTTAAAAGATGAACTCTCACAGCGTATAAGCTCTATTGAGTTTATACTTCCATATTCATTATACCCAATACTACCAGTGTATTCCCCTTTGCCGCCACGTCGGCCCGTTAGAGCTGCATCTAAGCAAGTAATTCCTGGTGCAACCAACTTTGAGTTTAATAGTTCTGTAATAGTTAATCCTTTAGGCAGCCCGTTTGACCATAACTCTATTTGGCCATCCCACTTGCAGCCACCCCTGCTACACCGAGACTTACCATTACTCGCAACGCCACCACCACCAAATTCCACAAAAGTAAAAGGCATTTGCACCACAATTCTAAAATATGTAAGCATATCTAATTTTCCACCCATTAAAAATCCTGTAAAATAACGTGTGGGGATAGAATTAATATGTTTTGCTGCTATGGCTTCACGATATACTATTTCATGCAACACTAAAGCGGCCTGTTCTTGGGCTTTCATTTTATTCCAATATTTATTATCAATTTCATACCGCTTCACCCCTGGGAAAAGTTCATCGTCAGCTCTTTGGAGGGCTACTTGCTGAGGCTTACACCCTTCTGGTAAAACCACATTTCCATGATCTGGAATATCTGGGATACTCACGTTATCAGAAAAATTAGCTTCAGATTTAAATTTATCTAACCAAGAAGTATATAGCGCTACTCTTTTTGGTGCAATATCTTGCCATCGGGACAACTGATCTAAAACTAGCTGGTGCCAACTACTACTTTTCCCCCATATTGGTTGCATGCCATAGCGGCTAGCCTCATAACTATCAAGCATTTTTAAGTGATGAGCTGAGCCAGTATTATTACAAACAAGAATATCCCCACCGTTTCCCTTTCTGTCTATTTGTGCAAATACAGAAATTGAAAAAATAACTGGTAGTAGAATTAAGGTTAATAATTTCATAGGTTGTCCTTTGTTACTGGAAATAATTGGCTACTAAATACATAAACTTCTTTTTGTGGCCCTTTACTCATTAAAGTATAGAGCTTTTCTTGAAACTCCCTGACTAGGGCTTTTGCTTCAGGTAATTTAGCTGGGTCTACAGAAATTGTGATTGAGCTATAATCACGCTTATTCACATCAACTTGAATAAGTTTGTCTTTAGCTAGATTTAGGGTTTCTTCATGAGATTTTTGAAGAGCTTTTGATTCTACATCTTCACTTGTTTCAATAGAGCTTGTAATGCGCTTAAAAATGCCTTTACTATTTTTTTTGATAAATTTCAATTTTATCAAATCATCAATAACAACTTCTGACCTTAAATTGGATATTCCAAGCTTTTTAGAAATCCAATTTATATCTGATTTAAAATCATCTAACTTTAAAAGTTGTAAAAAAGCAAAATATTCCCATTGAGAAATAACTTGATAGTAAATTTCATCAAGAATATATTTTTTAGATTCTTCCTTTACCTCTATATCATCAAGGTTCATTTTTTTTCTTAAAGTACTATTAATAAAAAGAGCTGATTCAGTGGGTCCAAGATTTAGAGATTCAGAAATTTTTTGTGCCCTATGTGGAGGTAGGTTTCTTTTTTTCTTTAACACAGCACTTAAGTTTGAAGAGTCAATTCCCAAATCTTTTGCAAAAGCTCGAAGTGAATAATGTGAGTTTAGCTTTTGACGAGAAGCTAGTTCACTTTTCAATTTAGAAAGATAAAAAATTTCATTTATTTCCATACAACAATCTATAGCAAAGCATATTAAAAGGATCAACCTATTTGACTACAAAGTGCGCCAATCCGTTGGCGCACTTAACTTGCCTAAAAAATCTAATAATTTTAAGTCTATTTCTTTAAACCAACACCTAAACCGAAAGGAACCACCCATGAAATTCACTCATGCCTGGGCGAATATCGCCAAAGAAAATCTAAACCTTAAAGCCGCTTTATTTATCACCTCAGCCTGTGTTTTATTACTCGGCTTTGCCACGGCTCGATTAGCTTTAAAAGAACCGCTTGTTATAGAGCGAAGCTGTTACTCAAAAAATATCTCTTTAGCAAATAGTAAACCCAACCTTAATGAAATGAATGTCTTTATAGAAATAGCCTTAGAGCAAAGGTTTAATTCTGAAACTGTAATCACTGAAGGCTACCTATCCTTAGAAGAAAAAAATAATAAAAAGTCTGAGCAAAGCGTATTAGAAAAAAAATCTATCTCTCAGTTTTTGATTGTAAGAAAAATTGATTATTTAAATAGTGAGGTCATTGTTGAGGCTGACAGGCTTTATTCTGTGCAAAAGGTGCGATCTAGCTTTCCTATAAAGCTTAAACTAAAACTTGAATCAAAAACTCGTACCGCCACAAACCCCTATGGTTTGATTTTAGTTAAAACCCAAGAAATTAAAAAAAGGAGTGAGAATGTCAAAAAATAAATGGGCATGGATAAATTGTTTTATAATCCTGCTCTTATTTACCAGTGAGGCTTATTCAAAAGCCCGATATGTGTTTTGCCCACAGAAATACCCCGCTGTTATTAGAGTGCCCTTTGCTAATGTAATGGTTATGGAGTTTCCTGAAAAGCCAAAACATTCTTTAGCTGGGCGAAACAGCTTTGATTTTCAATATATTGGAAATGACATTGGCATTAAAGCATTAACGGCTGGTGGTCATGCCAACCTGTTTATTTATCTTGGTAAAAAGCGATGTGCTTTTAAGCTTGTAACCACAAAATCAAGGGCTGATGACATTGTGGTAATTAAATATTCAAAAGAAAAAAATATTGAGGTGAACTATGTCCAGTGATGAGGTGGAGATTATTCGTGACAAAGGTTATAAAACTCAATGGGCAAAAGGGCTTTTTTACCGTAAAGAAGGTAATAAGTTCGTATTTAAATCTGAAAAACTAAAAGGTGCTCTAATAGTTATTTCAGTTTTAGGGCTTTGTGTTTTAGTTTTACAAGATAATGGCACCCAGACGAAAAAAGACACTAGTATTCAGGGGGCTAGTAATATCTCAGGTTATGCTGCTCCAATAGTTATTGATCTTTATAACGAAATTAAAGCCAAAGCTAAGGTTAAAAAAAGGGTTTATAAAGTAGAGCGTCTTTCTTTGGTATCCAGGAAAGGATATTTAGATATTCCACTTGGCAGTCAGGCAAGGGCTCGGTTAATGACAGGGGCTTCAAATGGTCCTGTGAAGGCTCAACTATTAGAAGACCTAGAGTATAGTGGTGAAGTTTTTATCAAAGAAGGAACTATTCTTTGGGGTAAGGGCACATCAACCACTGAACGTTTAATGGTGAGCTTTTCAAAATATGTGGGTGTATCTGGCCAGGCCATAAATGTAAGTGCTAATGCATATGACAACAGTGATCAAATAATAGGGCTAAAAGGTTCTGCCATTGGACGTATGTCAAAAAAAATTATGGCAGGTGCGGGAATAGGTGTGGCAAGTGCCTTAAAGACTATGCAAAAAGCTGAAAACCTAGGTGGCATAGCTGTTGTTAAACCCTCTTTAGAAAATGCTCTTTTAAATGGGGCCGCTGATGCCACTTTAAGTATCGCCGAGCAAGAGTTTGAAGAACTTAAAAATAAGCAAACCATTATTGAGGTGAAAAAAGGTACAGAGATCTTAGTGGTCTTTGGAAAGGAATAATAAAATGGCAAGTAAAAAAAATAAATCAAATCTAGACCAAGTAGACTTGGCAAAACTTTTTAAAAATCTAAATTTAATTTTTATCCAGCCCTTTGTTGAAATCTTTCATGGGTTATATTCAAAAAGACTGCCCTTGTATTTATGCTTAAGTGTAAGTTGTTTTTTGCAAGTAATTTACTTTTTAGGAATCGACTACCTCATTATAGATTACTTTGGTATGGCAGCTCTTTACCCCATGGGTTCATTTCATTTTTTCTATAAGCTATTTCTAGTTGTTTGGTCTCCATTTTTAATCTGGGGTTTTGTGCAGGTAGGCTTAAAGCTAAGACTAATTAAAAGGCTTACAGAGGTGTTTTTAAATGCAGGGTTAAAAAGCGCAACTAGCAAATTGCCAGCCTTTATTTTTGATAAGCCAGTGGATAATTACACGCGTCGTCTAAGAGTTGCAAAAAATGGTCAAAGCTTAAAATCCTTTGAGGGAGCTAAGGATTCTTTAGAAAGTGGACTTCAAGTTTACATTGATGAATTTAGCGAAGACCGTAGAAACAATACGGTGGATATTGTTTATTCCCATAAACAGCTTGAAGAACATTTTGATATTAAAGATTTTCAAGAAGTGCATAAAAACTCATTTTTAATTGGCAAAGGTCGATCAAAAGTGCTTTATGGCGATCTTGCCGATACCCCCCATTTATTAGTGGCTGGTCAAACAGGTATGGGGAAATCCACTTTTTTAAGGCAGTTTATTACATCTCTATATTTAAATAATAAAAACTACTCCTTTGATTTAATAGATCTTAAAGAGGGGTTGGAGTTTCAGATTTTTGATAAACTGCCTAGAGTTCAAGTGCAGTCAGATGTGGGATCATCTATTAACATATTAAAAAAGCTAGCAACCAAAACCATTAAAGAGCGTTCAGAGCTATTAAAATTAAATAGCTGCAAGGATATTGATAGCTTTTTAAAAATTCCAAAAAATACAAGAACGTACCCAGAAGGTGTGAGTCAAAATATTAAATTGGATCGTCATGTGGTGGTTGTGGATGAAGCCTTTGATCTATTTATGGCAGGCCCCTACGCTGATGCCAGTTCTGTTAAAAACTCAAGGCAATATGCTTCAAAAATTGCAGCTCAAGGTCGTGCAGTTGGCGTGCATATCGTAATCGCTACCCAAAGGCCAGATCGGTTTGCAGTTGACCCTCAAACAAAAGCCAACCTCACTGGTAAGTTGTGCTTTAGAGTGCCCAACATTGCCACAAGCATGACAGTAATGGATAGCCGTAGAGCTTTAGACCTCCCCAATATAAAGGGCCGTGCCGTTTGGCAAAACAGTTCTGAAAGCTTTGAAGTGCAAACACCATTTTTTGGTGAAGATCAGGCCATGGAGATTTTGAAATCTAGCTATATAAATCAAAAAAAAGAGAAAAACAACTCAGAAAGATCAAGTGATGAAATCCAAGGTGAGGAATTCTAATAAAGAGAGGATGTATTTTAAATGAAAAAAAGAATTAAATTAAACCATTATAGAGATTTGCCTATGCTGCTTTACATTTGGAAATGGAAAATTGCCACAACAGCAGCTCTTCACCACAAGTTTTTTCCTAAATGTAATGAACGAACAGGCTACTTTCGGTTAAACCGCTTAAAAAAAAATAATTATATAATATCTCGCACAGACAAATTTGGACAAAGGCCAGCATGGATGCTCACCCGAAAGGGTTTTGAAGTGGTTAAAGATTCATTACCTGATTTAAAAGAACTAGGGTTTAGGTCAGAATACCATTGGCATGACCTACTTTGTTCAGCCCTTCAACAAGGTGATTATTTTATAAATAAACCAAAAAATGTGGCTATGGTTTCAGAACAACAACTAAGACGATACAGAGAAGAGGATTTACCAGCTTGGGTCCCCTCCCCTGATCTTCATAGACCTGATGGCTACATCCGTATTAAAGATGGTAATGATTCAATGACAATATCCTTAGAGGTTGAAAAAAGTCGCAAGGCAACTTCTAAGCTATTAACTCTTATTAATTATTATGCCGACTTTGATGCTAATTTTAGAGTACTTTGGGTTTTAGATGGCAAAGGCTTAGTTCAAAGATTGCAGTCTTGTATGAAAAAATCCTATCAAGGCCATGATATTCACAACATTGTTTTGCTTAAGGATTTTTTAAATTTAGGATGGCAATCCAAGATCATCTCTGGGCCAGAAGAAAATCAAAATATCCAGAAATTTATTTGTAACAAAGCCCGAACATTCCCGCAACAAACCCACAACACATGTTCACATAATGTTATCCTAGATAACCGCTTATGTTACCAAAAAGACAAGCTATTTTCAAATTCAACAAATCTATAAAAACTGCGACTGTATAAGGTGTTATATATGTATATATGGAAAAACTCAGAATTAATCACTAAAAAACACAACCAATTTGCTCCTGATTCCTACTGGAACTTATCTAATGAAGATAAAAATTTTATAAGCAACGGTTGTGGACCAAAAGCAATTTCACTTCTACCAGTACCTGATCACCTATTCGGTACAAAAATTAAATCAGCATGTTCAATCCATGATTTCATGTACTCAAAAACTACAAATCACAAAGAACAAGAAATTGCAGACAAAATATTTTTAGAAAACATGAACGCTCTCATTGAAAATGAATGTACTTCGAAACTTTTAAAAATGCTAAAAAAAGCCAAAGCTTATGCTTACTATTTTGCAGTAAGCCTCTTTGGAGGATTGTTTTCTAATACCTCTTCCAACATTTCAAACAATTAAAACCAAAGGAGTTTAAATTGAAAAAACTAATTACAATAATAACAGCTCTCTTTTTTATGTCCGGCTGTGCCACTATGAAAGAGAGTTTAATCACCGGAGCAACTATTGGTGCATCTGGTGGTGCTCTAATTGGTAACAGCCGAGGCACTGGCGCTGAAAGACACCGCAACACCAACAAGGGCCTTTTAATTGGTGCCCTCATTGGAACAGGTATAAGTTACCTTGCCTTTAAAGACAAAAAAAAGAAAAAGCATAGAAAGACTTCTAAAAACAAAATTCCAATAAATAATGTGCCTCAGTTAACAAGGCCAAAAGTAAAGCGTGTATGGGTTGAAGATAAAATTCAGGGCAAGCGATTTATAAAAGGCCACTGGGAATATATAATTTTAGAGCAATCAAACTGGAGTCAATAATGATAAATGAAAATATCGAAACTAAAGTAAAGGTAAAAAATAAAAAAAACATTCATTCCACAAGTAGAATTACTTTGTCAAAGGCAGCCTGTGAAAAAGTAAACTTGTGGATGAACCAAATTAATGAACAGTTTAAGGGAATGATTAATTTAAAACGAAATGATCTGGTCTCGATATTACTTGAAGAATTTCATGGTAAATTACCATTTCAAGTTTTTGATAAAATAAAATCTGAAAAGCTCACCGATGTGCAAAAAGCAAAATGGATATATCTCCAGTTAAAAAATGCTGAAAGCAATAATGAAAGTATAAGTTTTGATAGCCTTTTGAAATCTACAAATAAAAATATACGACTGAAAGAAAAGAAGAATCATAAACTACCAATTAGTAACAATGCTAAAATCGATATCTATTCTTAAAACTGAAACTGTATTTTAAAAATAAGTAATGTGGGAAATAATAATAAGTCAATTGTGTTACTGATTTTTAAGGTATTAACCAGAATCATTAGTTTATTTTTAACCTACACATTTTTAAACATATTTCAAAATTATTTACTTAACTAATTTAATATAATTTCCGATAGTTCAAAAACTAATAGGAGAGAATTATGAATTTAATCGGTGTCTTCCACTGGAATACCTCTAGTGGTTCAGTAGAGTATTTTGCTATTGAAAAAGGGACTCATAATATTATTGTTCCATTTCGACAAGTTAAATTGTTTAGTCAATCTCAAGTAACACAGCTGGTTGATGATTTTCATGATGCAGTAATAAATTTATGTAACCAGAATAAAATAAAGGTAATATATAAAATTAAACATAGTTCTCCTGTATCTCAAGTTCCCGGTACATTCAGAGGAAATAAGAACCAATATAGTGGTCCTTTATTAACTTATTTTAGAACTAAATTTAAAAGAATTCACATAATACAAAGAAAAAGTAAAGTATCGGCTAATTGTCTCACTCTATGCAAAGCAGGTCTAACTCATCTAAATATTTGGCAACCAAATAATGGAGCCTGGCAATTTCACCTTTGGACTTTTGCGTTTAAATACTCTACAACAGATGCAAATGCGAACTTGAAGAAAAATTGGAAACTTTTCCACAATTTTCAAGCATTATCTCCTCAGAGAGAAGTACTTTTTCAAGCATGGGTTCAAGGACTTTAATGTCAGCCTCACAACGTTCATACCAAATTTTAGCCACAAGGCTTTGAGGATCTAGATTAGCAGACTTAAATTCTTCTAAAAGACGTTGTCCTCGATTAAATTCTGACCTTAACATTCTTTGGTATCCGTTTTTTTTTCTTTGAAGTAGTAGTTCTATAGCCCTGTGGCAACCTTGTATATTCCCGCTGAGTAGCCCTATCATTGTAAATTGCTTTTTTTTAGCCATATACTTGTTTACCAAAAATAGTTTGATTTGATAAGTAAAATAGAGAGAATTGAATAATATTCCTTAAATAAACTAGCAAAAACTTAAACTTATCCTATAAAAACTAAGTCAACTTTCCCTCTCATTCTCCAAAAATTCTCTTGAACAAAGGCCCTTCATGAAAGATATTAATACCTGTGGTGAACCGTATTTATACGACCACAAAAAGCTCTTTGAAAACCAAATAACTGTAGAGTGGTTATCAACTATTGAGGCTGCTAAACATTTATGTATAACCCCCAATGCTCTAAGAATTTTAGTGCACCGGGATCAAGTTAAAGCATATAAGTTTGGTAGTCGATTAAGATTTCGTTTGAAAGACTTAAACGCTCTCCTTTTTAAAAAGGAGGCGTAAATGTCTAATAAAAATATCAAGCTAAATAAAGATGATGAACTTTGTACCGAAAAATACACTTTTCAAGGAAAAGTGTATTTAAAGATCATAGTTCAAAAAAGAAATAAAGACGGTAAGATGATTAAAAAATCAAGTCGTTTTACTAAATCTGGAAATCGTATTTTATCTATTAAATCTGCTGAAGCTGTAAAGTATTGGCTTAAGAATCAACTGGAACAAGTTGTTGATGAAAAATCAATTTACACATGGCAGGCTTGGCGAGAAAAAACTGTTCATGAGATGCGAAAAGATGGCTACATGGAAAGCACACTTAAAACTTACGAGGGGACTTTAAACAAATGGATTGATCCTGCTTGGCTAGATAAAGAACTTTCTTCATTTACTCGCGATGATGTTTTTGAATTTATTCATGAATATCTTGTAAATAAAGAAGCCACTAGCTGGACTAGAAAAAACATTTGCAAAAAAGTACATAAGCTTTTTGAACTTGCTGTGGACCATGGGGAACTTTCTAGAAATCCATGCCGTGGGATTAAAGTAGATGCAAAAGCCAGTGAAGGTCTTGCCTTGACTCCAGGGGAAGTAGAAATACTTTTAACTAAAGCAAAAGCTATAAACCATGACTATTTCCCACACTGGGTCTTAGCTTTAATGACAGGTATGCGTTGCGGTGAACTTTACGCCTTAAGGTGGAGTGATATTGATTTTGAAGCCGGAGTTATTCGTGTTCTTAGACAATACACATCTAAGGACGGCCTTCACCCTCCCAAGCGCGGAAAAACAAGGCCTATTGATCTAAGCCCCGAGCTAAAGTCTTTTTTAACTGTGCTTAAGCAAAAACATGGCTTAGCCCAGCAAAAACTCTGGACCTGGAAGAGTGAACGACAAATGGTAGATGAAATTGTCTGCGGAAGAAAAACCGGCAAACAAATCTCAAAGCTTAATAAGGTTAAAGACTACATAACACTTGATGATCTAGTTTTGCCCCGCGTGCGTTCTTGGATGATGGGTATGCAAGCAAAAAGATCTCCGGGAATTTTGTAAGCTAATAGGAATTAGAGAAATTCAATTTCACGATCTAAGAGCTACCCATATCACCAACCTTTTAGAAAATGGAGCCTCTATTAGCAAAGTAATGAAACAGGTTGGCCACAGTAAAATGTCCACAACAGACGGCTATCACAGGCTCACAGGAGTGAAAGTAAAAGGATTAACTAATCACCTTAGCTTTATTCCACCTAAAGATGAGCTACCTGAAAATGTGGTTGCATTATTTCCAAAAAAGGTTTCAAATTAAAAACACTGAAGCCTTTTGAAGCCCCTACGGTTAAAAAGGTGAATGATATTCATTGATTGGAACCTGTTGGGTTTTCCGACCAATTTTCAAGGGTCCATACCGGACACATGGGTTACATATTATACCGAAGACATAGGTAACACTTTTGCTCCAAAGGGATCTTTCCCTGCTTCAACTCTTTCGGCTTTATCATCAAAATACCCTATGTCATAATCCATAAAACTTACCTGCCATATCTTATCATCAACTTGTCTAATTCCAACATCCTGACCTGCAAAAACTCTACTAAGGTTAATCTTCCTCCCTCCTAAACATTTTCGACCACAATTGGTTACTGTTATTACTTTATCGTGCAAAGGGTACTCTAGGTTCGGTAACCCCTCGTACTTTCGCAATGATGGTTTATAAACCTCGCCTGGATATTTCATTTCTAATGCTTCATGCGGTCGCTCTTGATTATATTCATAAATAAATTCATCAAACTTTTCCTGTTGTTGAAGTAAATTATTGCCAGCGGGTTTTGTAGCCTCTTTTTTTAACGTTAAGTGCATTCGCTCATGCCTTCCATTTTGCTCCGGATGACCTGGTTGTATGCGTTCGATATTTATACCCAATCGCAACCACCACACCGACAAGCGACTTAACCCAAATATAGCCTGTACATTTGAAAATGGGTTACCATTATCAGTTCGTATGGCATTAGGTAAACCAAATTCTTTAAATGCGCTTTCAAAAACTGTAAATGCATACGGATATTTCGTTGTTTCTAAAGCATCACAAGCTATTAAGTAACGGCTACTAAAATCAGTAATTGTCAGTGGGTAACAATAAACTTGGTTGCCCATTAGAAACTCACCTTTATAATCTGCACACCAAAGCTCATTGGGAACACTTGTATAACTTAATGCTGTCCCCTTAGCTTTGTACCGCCGTTTCTTTCTCGTATTAACTAAGCCATGACGATCTAGAACAGCATGAACAGTGCTCTTTGCAGGAAGTTTAATTCCGGGAAACTTTCTTCTGATTCTTTCTCTAATTTTTCTAGCACCCCAACTTGGCTTTTCTTTTTTAGCTTGAATAATTACTTTTTCAAGCTGCATTGGTAGTTGATTAGCCATGCGGTAGGGCTTACGACTTCTATCAGTGAGCCCCTCAACACCACAGGTTTTATACCTATCTCTAATTTTGTAACCCGTTTTTCTTGAAATACCAAATTCACGACACAAAGATGCCATTGATTCACCATCAAGTAACTTAGCTATAAATTTAAGCTTCTCATCCATTTTTTTACACTCCATCCATGGCATAAGACTTCCCTCCTTATGCCAAAAAGTGTAACCTATGTGTCCGGTACAAAGTGTGACCCATGTGTCGGGCCGCTCAACCTGGAGAAAATAGGTGAGAGATTGAAATTCCAAGAAAAGATGCAAAGAACCCCGCATAGATCCTTAGCTCTTGTTGTAGTCGATGCAGAAGAGCCATCATGGATGGCTAAGTAAGTTAAATACTAAAATTCAAATATAATCACAAATTTACTAACTCAAATTGTTGGGGATTAAGTGATCTTGCTCATCGTAAATTTCTAAACCGAGCATGTGCTCTATAAGGTCTTCTAAGGTTAAAACTCCTACAAAGTTTTGGTTATCATCAACAATGGAGCAAATATGTTCTCGCCTTTTTAAAAGCTTATCAAAAAGTATGGGCAGAGAAACAGATTGATGTAAGACCATCAAAGGTAAGATAAGATCTTTTACTTTTTCCTTATCTTTTTTTATGAAAGCACTTTGAACACTCGTTCTAAGGACATATCCTAATACGGCGTCGCCCGTTGGATCCAATACCACTATTCTTGAATAAGGATGGCTTTGAATTGCTGAATAGGCTTGATCAATGGAAAGATCATTTTGAATATTAGCGACTTTATCTTTTGGAGTCAGGATTTCAAGAGCACTTACTTTTTCAAATTCCATTAAGCCTTTGAGAGCCCGATGTTCTCCAGATTCTAAAGCACCATCACGTAAACCAATATCAGCCATTGCTGATATTTCGCCTTTAGAAATAGTCTCGGGTCCCTTTTTAAAAAGAGAAGAAACAATATTAGAGAGCCACACCAATGGATAAGAAATAAAAACCATTGGCACTAAAATTCTGGCTGAAACAGGTAATAAGGCTTTCCAAGAATTGGCACCAATAGATTTTGGTATAATTTCGCTCAAAAACAAAATGGCTAATGTTAAAACTGCTGAGAAGACAGCTAAAATTTCACTTCCAAATAAACGTTGAGCTTCTGCGCCAGCTCCAGCAGCTCCAATGGTATGAGCTATGGTATTAAAAGTCAAAATCGAAGCCAAGGGTTTTTCGATGTCTCTTTTAAGATGTTGAATTCTTTGAAACAAGTTCGGCTGGGTTGCTTGTAAAGAAGCTAAATAGGTGGGAGTTACACTTAAAATTACAGCTTCTAACATTGAACATAAAAAAGAAACTCCAATAGATAAAACAATAAAAAAAACTAACAAACTCATATGTTCAACCTTTCTACAGATGCTAGCATAACTTCAACTTTTACTCAGCCTAAAATGTTTTTTTCAAATCAAGACCATAACTGATAATGGCGGCATGACCAAAGGTTATTACAAGCCTATCTAACCTTAGTTCTAATTGAACAAGGAATTACTGTATATTGTATTGATCATGATACATTTCAACGATAGTTAAAAATAAAATCCCAATAATGGGTCCATAAAAAATACCACCCATACCGAAGGCCCCCATACCACCGATAATACTTAGAAGCACAAAAATGGTATTGATTTGAATGCGACCCCCTATAAAACGAGGCTTGAACCAATTTTCAACAATCAGACTAACAGTTCCTGTAAAAACAAACAGTGAGAGCCCTGCCACCATCTGTCCTGTTAAAACCAAATAGAGACTTGCCGGAATAGCTACTAAGGAAATACCCACAAGAGGTATGAATGCCAATATGATCATCACAAATGTCCATAACAAAACTGATTCAATTCCAGCAGCCCAGAGTGCCAATCCTCCAAGTCCACCTTGAATAACACCACCTAATCCATTACACACCAATGTCACATAGTTCATCTGGTTGAATGTTTTTAAAAAGATGTCCTCTTGGTGGGTAGGAAGCGGAGAAAGCTCAAAAATATACTTCTTTAAGTTTTCACCTTCCACTAAAAGACCAAAAACCACAATTATCATGATTATAATATCAAACATAAAGCCAACAATATCTCCCACGAAGCGATTGACTCCAGCTAGTAAATAACTCGATGCCTCCCTAGTAGCTTCAAGAAGTTTGGACTTGATCATTTCTAAGTTCACTTCCATATTGAAAAACTCTGCCAAGCTCTTAACCGTAGATGCGGCCCACCCGTCACCAAAAAAGAAACCACTGACTTCTTCATGACCTAATCCTATGACAATCCCTTGATAGAGCCCTGCGGCCTCCTTACCAACACTTATTACTATGAAAGATAAAGGGACTAATACCCCTACAAAGATGATCAGGCTGGTTAGACCGGCGGCTTTATGGCGACTGATCCTCAATTTTTCCTGAAATGCCATATGGAGAGGGTAAAAAACACCTGAAATGATGAGTCCGAAAATAATGGGCTCAATCATTTGACGAGCCATAAGCCACAATAGATAGATAATGAGGAGAAAAATAAGACCAAAAAATGCTGGGCTATATTTGTTGCTAGATTCCATAACCTACTTTACCTTTAAATTGAGAAGATCTAATCCGTTTGTGTAACTCCTTAGTTATCAATATGGTTAAAGCCATCGTAAGAAGCTTAACCCATATATTCATAACTCAAAGACTTCCTGTCTCAGGATAAATTTCAAAGCGAGATTGCCGTCTCCCATTTTTCGTTATTATAACCTGAAAACTGCATAAGCTAAGGTGAAAAAGTCTCTTTACGCACCCCACCTGAGCTAGAAATTTAAAAAAATCATTTTTTTCATTCAAAAAGCTCAGAATTCCAAAAACATACGATATTAATAAATATAGGGTTAAATGTCTTTGACCTTTTTTACTCACTCAATTTACTTGAACAAAACGTCTGGATGCACATCCTGTCTCCCCGACCAATTTCACTACAAAATTTTATTGGCGTTCCACTATGAACCGGGGAGAGCCGAAGTTCTGGATCCTCAAGACAAGATCAGAAAGAAGCCCTAGCCTTTATTTTTTATCGAACTTTTTTAAGCTCCTCTATCATCTCTCTAAAGTAAGGTCGCTCTAGTTTTGACTTTTTGTAGACGACCTGTACGGGACGAAATAACTTTGGCTTCAAATGATGAATGCAGCTCTTTTTAATTCCCAAGGCTTCAGCCACTCCAATCGGAATCAAGCCAACTCCATATCCAGCTATCGATAGCTGACCTATCGAGAAAAATGACTCTACCTCTTTGCTTGGATTCAAGTTTCTTTTTTTAATATCATTCTGTACAGACTTCCAAGTTGCGGAACTCTTTTCAATCGACAGAATGTCCTTAACCTTGGCTTGGAACTTTTTAGGGCTATCAGCTACAAGAACCAGCTCCTCTGAACCTAATGACTCAGATATGAGTGATCGGGGATTGCTAATTTTGCCAGAACAAAATCCCACATCATAAATTCCAGCCTCAACTTTCTCTATAACAAGTGGGCTTCTGTGACTATGGTACTCCACCTCTACCTCAAGTTTACGAAAAACCCTTTCAAGCTTTACCGCCCCCCAAGATGACAATATCGACTCAGATACCCCTAGAACTATTTTCTTTTTGGTTACCTCTTTTCTCTCGCTCATTGCATCTCTTAATTCAACAAGCAGTGGTCCGAGTCTCTCAACTAGACTAAGGGCTTCACCCGTCAAAGATACATTACGTCCAGACTTCTCAACCAGTTTAGCTCCATAGTAACTTTCGATCGCTGCTATTCTCTTGCTAACAGCCGATTGTGAAACCCTGAGAACCGTACTAGCTTTCGCCATTGTTCCCTGTTTATGTAGCTCCAATAAGGTCTCTAGGCTCTCAATCATATCAATGACTATAGGGAATGTATTGCATTCTGTCCATTCCCTTTTTTCATCATTAAAAATAGACGATAATATTGAAAATGGAGGAAGCATATGGTGTGGATTGTATTGGGTGCAATTATATTTACGAGTTTCATTTCAGGAATTCTTGGAATGGCTGGTGGAATGATTCTAATTGGAGTCTTGAGCATACTTCTTCCCGTAACAAGTGCAATGATCCTACACGGAGTGACTCAAATGGGGTCCAATGGATTCCGAGCATACCTACTAAAGGAACACATCAAATTTAGGGTTCTACCAACTTACATTTTAGGCGCAATTGTCGGGTTTGGCATTTTCTCTGCCCTTGGTTTTGTTCCCTCAAAAGGCTTGGTGCTTATTGCCGTTGGCCTCTTCCCCTTTTTAACAATCTTAACCCGCAAATCGATCCCCTTTAACATAATGAAAAGTAAAAACTCTTTTGCCTGCGGAATTATAGTTACCGCAGCCCAAATCCTTGCTGGTGCTTCGGGACCAATTCTGGACGTCTTCTTTATCAAGAGTTCTCTAAATAGACATGAGATCATTGCCACAAAAGCCATTACCCAAACAATCGGTCACCTTATCAAGCTAATTTATTATGGTCAGATTCTGTACTATAGCACCAGTGAGCAGCTAGAAGTTCCATACCTTCTCTTCCCAGCAGCTGTCGCCTGTGCATTTACAGGAACCAGAGGGGGCAAGGTGGTACTTGATAGACTTTCTGAGCTTCAATTTCAAAGGTATAGCCGTATCGTGATTGCGCTCATCGGTTGCCTCTACATCTTAAAAGGACTGGTAATGTCACCTTGAGACATAGTCAAATCTATTTGTGCCCGCTTTTTCAAGAGGCAACTCCATATGCTATATGCACCCTTTTAACTCATTCTCCTATGCTAATTTAATCAATTACCTCAATTATATTAGCATTCACCCAGCCATTAAAGCCTGTGCTTGCATCGTAAATGTTAAAATAGATGGTGTCTCCACTTTCATATTGATCTATCGCAATTGGACTCCAGCCTAGAGTGCGATCATCGAGCACCATGTTCTTTAATTTTGCAGCATATACTTCAATTTCAGAATAAGATGAGCCTGATGATGAGATAAAGTAACTTATTAAATAGGATTTTGGATCTCCAACACTATTATTAATACTTACCTGATCAACATGGGGACCAAATGGAGCTAAACTACTATCTAAGCTAATATTACCATAGCTAGAGTTATAATTTTGAGGGTCATATTCATCCCCACTAAAATGCGTAATTATTGGAGGGGGCAGTGTTGCATCACCCTGATAAACAATAGTTGTCGGGGGGAAGTTGTAATCCCAATGAGAGTGAAGGTCTCTTCTTAAAAAGAACATATCGGTACCATAGGGTTGGAAAAAATTCTCTTCTCTATAATTTGCAACACTAACAGATGGATCTGTTGTAGAATCTGCTATCAAACTTCCATAAACTATATATACAACTCCAAAGTCGGGTATCTCATAGCCTTTGTGATCTTTATGATACTCGCGATACCCATATCTATCATCAATTGAATAATAGCCTGAAACATGTGCCATTCTTCCTGGTTGAAAATTTAGAGTTAGAAGATCAATTTCATATGTGAGAGGTTCACTCTCAATCATTCTATTGAAATCAGATTGTACAACGATAAGCGCATATCTGCTCTGAGCTTCAAATGTAAGTGTGCTTGAGGAATGATTGTGATCAAATGTATCTATTAGCTGCCTAGTTGAAATGTATGGGCCACTACTATTTGGACCTTCAATTTTATATAATTTTGCTAAAAACTCTCCACCAGAAGAAATTGGAGTTTTACTAAAAAAGGGTTGGATATTAAGCGTAACACTTGTTTCAGATTCCGAATAGAATTCACGAACAAATCCACCCGGCACATTAGCTGCTCCCGCTGAAGTTGAACTACTAATATTAATACTGAATGGTTGAAATGCCACAGCTTGTAGGTACTGCATTTCAGGAAAATTTATGGTGTCTTGGTAACTGTACTCAAGGATATATTCAGCGTAAGCCTCGGTAAGTTTTGTGAGGTTTCCATTGCCATTCAAAGCTCTGTCTAGGGGAGCATATAAGGAGTCTTTAGTTTTAAGGCTATTCTCATATACATCTTTAATATGAGCCGTTTTATATTCATCATTTTTTATAAAATCACAAATATTTAATGGGCTGTTTCTGCGACTAGAAATAAACTCTAAAAATAAAGATTGTTGATATTTGCGTACTATACCAGTTCTAAGGCGATCAGCACTAGCATTTGGAAATTGATTTTTATTATAGGATGTTAATCCATCAAGAATAAGAGCTTCATTAAAATAACTGAGCTTATCCGAAAGATACACATTGTTTGGAAAAACTTTGTTAGCAGCGTAATCAGCAGTGCTTTCAGTAATCCATTTGAGCGGGCCATCCACCGGTAGCTCAAGAAGATTGCTGTTATCACTTTCTGCTTGGTAGGCATGGAAGTACTCGTGAGCAACTACGTGGCTTCGCATTTCGTTTGCCACGTTTTGTAATTGGGTGGCTAATGGTTCGGCTTCTTGACTACATGTGTTTGCTCCCCAGTCATTTATACAGCGGGATTGTATTGAGATAAATGTTCGTGGAAATATCTCAAAAAAGAAAAATCTTGTAGAAATTTTTCGAGTAAAATTCTTAAAATGAGGATTTACAAAAACTTTTACAGAGTTTGGAGAAGTACAGCCCATATTTTCGTAAGCAGCTTTTGAGGTTTCAAAATCAATGTAGGCTTTTTCTAAGTAAGCGTTTACAGCCTCTTTCGCTCCAGGTTGATCTACATCAGATGGCTTTGAAAACACCCAATAAATATCATAGCTTGAGCTGAGCCCATCATAAAGGAGAGCTTTAGATTTAAATAGTTGGCCAACAAATTTAAGGTCTGTATTAGAATAAGGGTTATTTATGGCCTGTAAAAAGCCATTAAGGGTGTTGTTGTCCTCATTCATCTGAATAATGTTAAATCCAGAATCGTCATCAGAGCTTTGCCCATCGCTTTGTTGCCATTGACTTACCAAGTAATAAACTTCATCATCTGCAGCTGGCGAAAGCCCTGCTTCAGTTAAGTTAATTTTTAGGGCAACTCCAGCACCGTCTTTTGTAGCTAGGTTACCACCACTGAGTTCTAAAACAAAAGCTGGGGATTGTTTGCCTTCAAATTGACCACTAGTAAGGTTTACATTTGTAAAGCTAAGCTTGGTAGCTACTTCTTGTAGTTCATTTGTACTGGGAATTGTTAGCTGATAGCCTTTTAGTTCTGTTAGCTTTTCAAAAACAAAATCATCACCATTAATTTCACCAGTTTTTATCTCCTCAGGGTTAACAACCTGGACTCTCCAGGTATGCTTCAGATTTATAAAATCACCAGAAGTTACATTTACTGAAAACTCAATTTCCTTACCAATGTCTGAAGATAGTGGTGTCCAAGTGATTTCTTTATTTCCAGAAAATTGCATACTAAGATCTACACCGTCAATAACTGCTGATAGGATATAAAAATCTTCATTAAAAAATGTATCTTTTGGTATTGGTGAATATGAATATGTATTTCCAATAAGTACAAAGTTTGTAGGAGTACTTTTAAACTGGAATACCTGGGTGGGGGCATATTGTTTTGGGGGGGTGTCGTCACTACTTCCACCCCTACAACCCATAAGACTTAAACAAATTGTGATTATTAAAATAGACGCAAACTTCATACAAACCTCTTTGCTAAATTAAATTTTTGTATAACTAAAACAATTATTTACTTGTCTCAATGCCTGATAAAACTATTGCTGTGGCAAAAATTGCAGGACCTGGGTTAAATGTAATATGAAGATCTAGACTTAATACACTAGTAGTTTTATTTAAACTCCAAATATTTTCTTGATCACCAGATAGAACAAAATTCAACGCTTTATTTACAAATTCTATATTTCATATTTTTGATTAATGTTCAAAAACCCTCAGAAACCATTCTCTATTTAGCTACCAAACACAGTGGCAGTTATATCAATAAACTTCTATTATTGTGGAAATAATTAAGAAATTGAAAAAAAGTAATGATTAATTAAAAGCTGAATAAAGCCAAAATATGAGCATTTTACTCAGGGACTCAAAAAAATAGAAAATTATGAATAACCTAGGAAGGTTTTGTGCTCAAACCAAGGAATATAGAACTATTGTGTATTATGGATCACGACTTTGTCTCAAAGCCCTAGTCTCACAAACTCCTTAGCTACCTGTGAGCTTAATACGACCACAGGAATTAACACAGGTACGCCACTCTATGTGATTTAGATAGCGTATAGATATTACTAATAGGGCTATTTTAAGAATAAATTTTCTAATTTTTTATGCTAAGCCAGACCAAAAGGTACTTCGTACCTTTTGGTTATTTATAAAACTATTAAAGAAACGGAAAAATAATATGTATCTGCAAATAAGAAGCTATTTCCTGACCCCGTTGGCGAAGCCAGTACTTTAACGTTGTATAAATAATAATCCCCAACAGAAGAGTCATTGCTATATCTCCGGCCTTCTTCCCAGTTTACAGCACCTGACCTAATATCAGCAAGTATACCATCAATATGTTTTTGGATTTCAGAATCAGGCGGCTTAACAGCAACCATTGTGTCTTCAGCTTGAACAATATTAAAGTTAAACTCCATAAGTACCTTAATTGAAGGATCTCCATTAATACTAATAGTTTCAATATAGGGCCCTGAAACAGATTTTTCAGGAATATCCGCTGAAGCAAGAGTTGTGTTTGCATGTGTTGCCCAAAGGTCCTCAATCCCTTCTAGACTTAATATTTCACCTTTGCCTAAGGACAAAGGACCATCATCATAAGTTATTGTTTGATTAAAATACTCTTCCTTTATACGGTTACCAGCAACAGAAAGGGTATGACTATTAATGCAACTTACAGCATAGAGATCATTTTCACTACAAAGCTCCCCAATTTTAGTATTAAAACCAGAGACACCAAGTTTTTCAATATCTAAAAAAACTGTTGTTGACCTTCTTGTCTGTGAGTCTGAAAATTTGAATTTGTAAGTGGAGGAATAATACATTTTACTATGAATATCCTGTTCAATCTTCACAAGTAAGCGCCGGCCTAATTTCATATAGGTGGTATTTGAGCTTGTCTCGTAAAAATCTATACCTTGAAATCTGGTCGGGGTATAACTGTGATATTCTTTTTGACTTAAAAACGCTTTTAAAGGAGCTGGTTGAGTTACTGTAAAACCAAAATTTACAAGTTTATTATCTAATTGTGCTGAAAAATCAGATTGAGAAAAAATTAACGCATACTCTTTTCCGGCATCTAAGGAGACTTGTTTTATCATATTATTTTCATCAAATTCTTCTATGGGGTCTGATTTTAAAACCACACCATTGGCATCTTTTATGATAGGATACAGCTCTACAAAAAAAATTGCTTTTGAATCTGCAACATTGTCTGGCTCAGCCAATGCTTCAATGTTTACAAGCCCATCAAAATCAGCTATGAAGGTGATCGATTGTCCCCCTATTACACTGTCATTTAGCCATTGAGTTAAAGGCAACAAATTTTCAGATAACACGATTTTCTGTAGATCTTCTACAAAATTAAATTCTGATAATTCATCTATATATGGTATCAATTCAGGCACTTGATAGTTATAGGCAAAAATAAAATTTGAAAATCCTTTTTTTAAACCATCCATTTCTGGGTCAGAAAAATTACGCAATAGATTATCAAGAGGTTTCAGATATTTTATTTTTTCAGCATAAGTATTAAGGTAAGAGTAATGCAATTCATTAACATTGAAGTATTCCGTACTTTTGATAAACTCACAAATATTTAGATGACCTCCACGTTGTTTTTTAATATATTCAAAAAATAAACTTAATTTATAATTTTTGTGTAAATAATCAGGAAACATTGTTAATAATTCGTGATTAATTGTAGTTAGCCCACCTCTAACAAGTTCATTCTTCCATTTAAAGCCGGCCTCCTTACCAAGTATAGCTAATGTGGGAAAAACCTCTTCGCTGGCAAATTCAGCACTACTTTCGGTGATCCAAGTTCTTGGATCACCGGCATAAATATAGCCCAATCTGGAGTTTGGAAGTTGAGCTACATGAAAATACTCGTGTGCCACAGCATGTTTTAACTCGGTAGTCCCAGGACCATTCTCACCTAAGCCATCAAAATAAGGGTAACTACAAATCCGATTACCATAGGACCAACTTCTACAATCAGAGAAGCTAATATAAGGTACGGTGAAATTATCAAGGTTTTTATATACATGAGTAAATGTTTCTAAATGTGGACTAATAAAAATCTGCGTAACAAATGGTTCTGTGCAACCCAAGCTTGAATATTTAGCTTGAGAAGTCACTAAATAGTCCAATAATTTATTTATAAATTTCTTTACGTATACTTTTCGACTTTCACTATTTTCTTCATTCTCAAATAACCATATAAGTTCAAAGTTATTATTTTTCTCATTCATATCACTATTAGGTCTTACTGCTAAAGAAGGGGATTTTACTAATTGTGCCATAAAAAATCTTTGTGTTTCGGGAATGGCTTCATCACTAAAAGTATGGGTAAAAAATGCTGTTAAAATTCCTTCTTTTTCAAGTACAGGAATAACTTTTAACCCGTTTTTATTCTTATGTCCTGGAGCTCCAAGGGAGGCCATAGTATCTACAACTATAAAATATTGTTCATTTAATTTCGGAGCAGGGGGCGAAAATGGGTTTTTATCAGATTTAGTTTTAATTGATATTTTTAGTTCAAAGCTTTTTCCCGAAAGGTTAAAGTTTTGATTTAAAGATATTTTTTCAGAAGGGTCAAATTCTAAAACTAATGCGGGTGAGGCCAGTCCTTCTTTAAAGGCTCCATTGGTTAAATCAACGTCTAGCATGTTTGCCGAAAGTTGGACCTCTTTTAAGTCAGTCGTAGGTGATATATTAATGCTGTATCCAGGTACAAACTTATCAATGGGCAGGGCAATTCCATTTTCAAATTTTGCATCTAAATTTATGGGTATCTTAGTTTTTTGAAGTACGTTGACTCCCCATGAAAACACAATGTTTTTATTACCAGAAAGAACTTCAATTTGTAAATTCTGTTTTCCAATATCATCCACAGTGGGTGTCCAGTAGATGGCTTTTTCTGTTTTATTTCCTCCAGTGACTCCTGTGAATCTTTCTACACTAAAATCTTCGTCATAATACTCTTCTTTAGGAATCGGATTATATACATAAGTTACGCCAACCACCGCATAATTTTTTGGTTGATTTACAAAACTTTCACTTTCAACAACAACTTCAACAGGCGAATCTCCTCCAAGTTTGCAACCAAGAAAGTTAACAATAGCGACAAAGGCCATAAGTTTTAGCATAATTTTTAGCATTGTGATACTCCAAGTTGAGGGTATTGTGCTATGAATACATTTAACGGTAATCTGTAGAAAACATATAAATGGGTCCTAGTACGAATTATTTTAATATTTGTCATAAGCTTAAAAAACATATTATATTCTTGTTTATCAACCTTAGAATTTACCTTTAACAACTTTACACGATTTATGATTAGCTAGTCTTTAAAATTAAAAATTCTACAAAAAGGAGGACATTCTTAGGGCACAATACCTGTTGCTTCAGCTACACACACCCAAGCTAAAATTCAAAGCTTCTTGAGCATCTTATCCAGACACTAAATTTTGAAATTTATTCAAAATCATCCAAATACTTCACTTAGAATAGATACCTTATCTAAAAAACGAAATGCCTTTATTTCTTATTTTCAAATTATAATTTTTTTCACATAAGTTTTAAAATTTAGTAATATTTTTGAGACGTTATTAAACCAGTTTATTACTTAAATAGAGAACGGTCTCCAATGGCTTCTGGACGTTACCGAATCTTGTGGTGAGTTACACATAAAGTTAGGTTACCAAATCGATGCTGCGTGGGATTGAAATCTTTAAAAAATCTAGGAGGTAATATTTTTAAATTTAAATTATCAGCTCATTAAACACAGAATTCATTAAATCCTGAAAATTCTATTTTGTAGGTTGGTTAATTCCATTTTTCTTTTTTTCAAGCTATTTCGAATGCAGCCTTCTTCCATTTTTTTATTATTAGATAAAACCTTACACTCTTTAAATGCCTTTATATAATAAGTTTCACAATCTGTTGTGAAACTTTTATCGGCCTTTTGAATTGGAATAGCTAATTTATTGTAAACTGAAAACATACTTTGAAGGGAGTCTTGAGAGGATTTTTTATTTTTTCTGTTTTCAGCCACAACAGATGAGTATTCTAGAGTTATTCGTTTACTCAATTTTACATTATTAAACAATGGTTTCAATTTATTTTTTTGCTTGGACTTTACTTCATGAATTTTAGAAACCGTGTAAATCAAATTCATACATGATATACTACCCATCGTTTTTATGTCATCCATTTGCAAAGAAGTGGAGGCATTTGCCATATTCATACTCAAAAAAATAAAAACCTGAGTTATTACACTGAACTTATTCATATTCTGTCTCTCCCTCAATTATTGTACCGCTCTTGAACTATTATTATTTTTTGGAATTTTATATTTTGGAACATTTGTTTTTGGCATGATTGCATACAGTCTACCCTCAAGTGTCTCTAGCCGTCTAAGTATAGGGTCATCATCACTCCCCCCACAGTTTTGTTTTTTTGAGTGCTCTATAAAAAGCATAGTACTACGAATTTCACTCTCTTTGATGCCTAAATTACTGAGTAACTGTCTATCACTGCTATTTTTTATGTTGGAAGTAGAAACTTCACCACTAATAACCTTAGAGAAGTATCGAATATTATTTTTAACTAGTTCTGGCTCCACCCTTATGGATTGCCACCAATCATCGCGCTCCAATCCATCTGGATTCCAAGCAGGTTTCGAAACACTATTGCCTGTGCCATTAAGTATACCATCCATTCCAGGAGCTAATTTACCATCGTTCCCACCTTTTCCCCCACCTTCATCAGGAAATGCATTAGGTCCAGGTGGCAATACGGTCACTTTCACCTCTTTTGTTTTATTTAAGTAGGCATCACTTAGGTGCTCAGCTGTATAACTAAGGGCAGCTCCAACTGCAACCCCACCCACCAATGTCCAGGGAGTAGTTTTTAACCAAGGAGATTTGCAAATTTTTGATCCAACATTTAATACATCTACAGTGGTTGCTACAAATGCTGTGGACGCATATACATTAGTGCCAAGAAAACAACAACATACGAAATAAGTCTTAAATTGATTCAAGAATTTTTTCATCTTCCACCCCTTATTCTTTATAAGCTTTATTTTATCATTTATGTGATTGTTGACAATGGCTATGTTGTTCAAAAAAAAATACAAACCTTTATCTAGTTAGGCTGACAAATGTGAAATATATTAGCACTTTACAAACAAACCTCTCTCAATTTGCATGCGATATTACTATCCGGGTGAATTTAAAAATTTAATCGAAAGTGAGGGTTTTAAAATTACCAATTCATGGGGTGGCTATAATGATGAAGAATATGGAACTGGCCGCGAACTTGTTGTGGCGTTAAAGAGTTTTCAAATTTTATAGGGAACTCACTAAAAGTTCCTCTATCATTTAATTACAAATATTTGTGGGGCAAGCATTACCATTGATTTCCCATAAGTACTTAGTTAGGCTCTTGCCAGATTCACACCAAGCGGCTGCATTAGTGCCTGTGCGGTTATACTTAGTGAGTGTTGCTGAACTACAAAGGTCCGATTTAATAAGAGCTTCGTTGGGCCATGGCCATAGAGGTATATTTGTTAATATACCATCTTTATAACGATTAATGATTTTTGCACCTCGAGATTCACCGTCATCACCAAGATTAATACTGGCATTCAGTGTTGTGGTATCATTGTCTAAAATATATTGTAGATCAGGGTTGGCGTTAGTTATAGACCCTGCCCCCCAGCCACTGGGTGTGTACTTAGGGTCGTTGGATTCATTATTATAAAATAAGTTATAAGATGATTTCATATCATTAAAACTTCCATTTTCATTAAAACCACCGCCTTTTGTGTGGTTGGCTATAATGCTATTTTTTACTTCCACTCGAATCCCATCGGCCCAAGAACTCACACCAGAAGGGTTATTGTTTAATATAGATATATGATTAAATAAATTATCCCCTACAAGTTTGTTAAAATTTAACCCCCCATTGTTATTATAAACCACATTGTGCTCAAAGAGATTATTTTCGTGATACTCGTGACGAGATTCTAAATCAATTCCCACACCCACATTATTCACCACAATCATTCCAAAAAACTTATTGTTTTTAGAGGACTTTTGATTAGGCAGGTCTGAATCGCCATTGTCTCCACCAGCTAATGTCATACCACCTTTATCACCGCTGCCATTTGTGCTTCCTGAGTCAATAATGATTACGTTTTCTAGAGTACTATTGTGATTATTATAAAGTGATACCGCAAAGCGAGGGTCGTTCACTTTATATTGCGAACCATCCCAATAATCCCAGCGTACCACCGATCGACGAACAGTAACATTATAGGCGCTATACAAAGCAAAAACATAACGACTGGCTCCGAAAAACCAAGAGTCTTCCACGAGTATATCTCTTGAACGTGATATACTTGCAGCAATACAGTTATGAGAATTACACGAACCTTCCACCGAAATATTGCGGATAATAATATTATGAGTAGGTAAAGTGGCTACACTTGTAGGGCCATCAGGTGAATTTATTTCTAAAACGCCACCCGATGAGCTTCCATTGATTAAACGAAAACCGTCAAATATAAAGTGATGAGTGCTATGCACACTTAATGCTGCCCCCTGCCCTTGAGCGTCTATGGTTACAGATCCAGGGTTGATGGCTACTATATTTGTATGAGTATTTATACTATTATCTCTTGCCGGTGCGATGATTCGTTGCTGGTAAGTTCCATCTTTAACTCTTAAAGTATCACCAGGTCCAATTTGAGTAAAAGCAAAAGAGAATAATTTCCAGGGTAGGTCAAAGGTTCCTGGGTTGAAGTCACTTCCGTTAACCGCTAAATAGAATGCATCACCACTGGGTTCTGTGGGCGGCTCTTTTGCCACACAGGAGCCACCACTAGAAAGTTCAAAACCTGGGTCACAATCACTGATTTGGCAACTGCCATAGCTATAACCCACACGGTCCTCATCACAAGATTTTGATTGCATGGCCACAGCTGCAGAGACATCCACTTGATCTAAACAACTCACCATCTGAGAGGAAGGAAACTCGCAAACATAAGTGGGTTTATCAACACAAAGATTGTTATCAGAGTCCAAATCATGATCCGTATCACACTCTCGAATAACACAAAGGTTACTTGTGGTATAACTCAATCCTCCCAGGTCACAAGATCTTGTTCTTGTAGCATCTGTGGCAAAATTAGCATCACAAGGGATTTCATCATCTGTGCCCTCTACACAGATAGGCTCTGGAGCAACGATGGTGGATTCACAGCGATTATCTACAATTTGAAAATTGGGGAGACAAGATTTGAGTTCACAAAAGTTGCCAAAAACAAATGATGAACCATCAGATTTACAAATCTTCACTCTTTCAGCAGAGGTAGCGTTGGCAATTTCTAGTGAACAATCATTGATTATTTGCTTGTTGGGTACACAATATAATTCTTTTGGAGTTTGACTCGAAAGATTGGTAGGGTCTTCTACTTGTGCTTCAAATTTTCCCTTACAGTTTTGAAAGCCAAAAAGGAGAAAACTAGCGAACACTATATAAAATAATTGTTTTAGATGTCTTTTTTTTGCCATCCCATACCTTACCACGTCTATTTTTTTTCTTATTCCTCTGAAAACCTTTTAATTATTCTTTAATTCTCCAAAGCTCCTTGGTCCACCTCTGAGCGGGTCTTGCCGTTTAAGTCATCAACGGGTGCTTGAACACCTTGGTAACTTGAAAGCCCCGCATTCACAGCATCACTTTCAGGTAATATACTAAAAATCAGCTGCGAAGGATTTGTAAAAAGAGTGTCACCTTGTGAGGAGACTAAGTTATTGGACATTTGAGTATTGGAACCATTGATATTGTCAGAATAAAATTCATTAGTGTCATTTTCGACAAAAAGATTATTAAAAATAATATGTCCACCTTCATCTTCAGTGAACTTGGAGTGATCTTCGGCACGATAAAAAGTATTGTTATATATTTTTAAGTTTTTTGGACCTTCTTTGGCATCAATAGAATAACCACGAATGGGGTGCTTGGTTATGTTTGCAACAATATTGTTTCTTATGGTTGAATCTTGCACACCATCAAAATTAAGAGCATTGCCTTTGCAGTTAGTCATAACATTTTTTTCAATAATTAAACCCGTGATAATGCCTTTTGGGCCAGAAGTAAGGCTATGGTCACCATTAAAATGTAAACAGGTGGTAGCGCTATTTGTAAAAGTATTGCGAATGATAATTACATTTTCGCAACCAGAATTGGACAGATAGAAAATGGTGCCTCGAACAGCTCCATCAGAGTGCACTGAACCTGAGTTGGTGTCTAAGATGTTTGAGTCAAATAAGGAATCCGCCACTTGTGATAAATAAACACTAGTGGCACCACCGTTTAAAAATGTATTTTTTCTTATGATCAAGCCGCGCATAGGATCAAAGGCCGTGGCATTTCTTGCCCGTAAAATACTATCATCATAGGCTGTAGTATACCTTGGCGTATTACCATTAAAATCACGAGGTTGACCATTAACAGTAGTGTATCCCTGGTTCAGAGTAAATCCCTCAATAGTAACATAGCTAGTGTCATTAATGAAAATACCTCGTGCACCAGGAGTAGCACCTTGATTAATGATCACATCCCCATCCATGGCAATGACTTCTATACGATTGTCAGCAGAGGTATTATTTTTATCCAACTCAAAGCCGGCGTAATTACCAGAAAAAACTAATACAGCGCCGCCTGCAGTTACTGCATTCACAGCAGCTTGAATACTACTATACTCATCAGGTACGCAACGAACATTGGTTTGTGAACAAGAATCTAGTGAGTATTTATCTTTTGTTAATTCAAATTTTTCACTTGAACCATCATTGTTGCTTCCGCCTCCATTACCAAGTACACATTGACCGTTAATAAGCTCGTGTGTACTTATACACTCAGTGATATTGCACTCAAGACCAATGGTGTAGCCTAGTCGATCTTCATTACATGTTTTTGTTTTTGTGGCTACTATGGCATTATTAACTTCATCTACACAACTTATCAGTTCAGCAGGACCTACTTCGCAAACAGGCTGAGGATTTATAGCTACGCATTGATTACCAGAAAAATTATAACCAGCTCCACAAGAATCTAGTTCGCAGGATTCACCAAAGATATAAGCCGTTCCTTGTGCGTTACATGTTTTTGTTCTGTGTGCAGCCGATGCGCCTAGTATTTCTATGGAGCAATCTGGAGTCTCAACTTCACCAGCTACACAATAGGGTATTAATGGGTCTTTTGAGGACTGACCTGTGGTGGCAGCATCACTTGGCACTGACTTAAACTTTGTGGGAGTACAATTTTGATAAAAACTGATTAAAACTATCAAGCTCAAAGCTATAAAAAACTTTTTCATATTCCCCCCCCCTTACAAATAATACATTCAAAAAGCATGCCTGAGCTTATTTGAAAAACCTAAATTTAACTTGTATTTTCAGTAGTTTACTTTGTCTAAATTCAGTAATCTCAAAATGAGTGACTATATCTTGAGAACGTATAACAGATCTACACTTATAAGACCTATAAACATATGTACTATACGGGAACATCGGCAACAGATTTCAGTAAGTCTTTTTAGTTATTAAACAATATTAGCGGGAATAGAATTTGCTGATAAAATAGTGACAAATCCACCCATCCTAGGTTTGATAAATTTGAGAAAAAACCA
>JABJQG010000028.1 GCA_018663505.1 Pseudobdellovibrionaceae bacterium
GGCCTTTTTTATTTTCAAAGCATTTTTGTAATTTGATTTATATTTCAGCAGTATTCTATTCTTATTCTGATACAATTTAAGTAAATATTTGATCTTTTTTGAGATTTATAGGCTTTCTTCAACAAAAATAACAAAGAACCAAAAAACTACAGAAATTCAACAAATTATGGCTTTAGATGAGAAATGCAAAAATCTAGCTCTAGAGTCTGGCCTACTTAACGAAAAGGAACTTGGGGAGCTGGTTAGATATAATGTTGATTATATGACGACCTCTAAGGCTTTATGCAAGTTGTACAACTGGGAGCTAAAAGCTACTAAGTAGAACATTGACTATAAAACACTAGGCTAAAACTTAAGTTCATTAATAGGTGCCAGGCATATTTTGCGGATGCGGTGCATCCGCAAAATATGCCTGGCACCTTGTGAGTACCTTTTAATTGTTTATTGCATTGAGTATCTGTTGGGCGAGCTGTTCGTCTTTGAGTAGTTTTACGAAAGTTAGAACTTCTTTTGGGGCGTCTTGCTTTTCTAGTTTTTGCAGTAACTGCTCTACTTGGACCTGTTTTGAGCTTCCTCCTATTTGAAGAACCTCATTAAAAGAATTCACAAGTTTTGGATCTTCTTTGATGGCTAAAACTACATCTGCTAAATAATCACTTACATCAACCATGCTTTCTCCTCTTATTGAAAATGAAGTCTCCTATCAACTGTTCTTGTAGGCTACTGAACTCTAAGAAATGATTATAACAAGAGCACATAATTTCGTCACGGCTATTCGTTATGCAAAGCATCTTAGAAATAAGACCTTATATTAGTAGGTTACGCTTAACAATCTAAGTGAATTCTGTCAATTTGCGCTCTTGTCAATTCCTCTATATCCCCCTAGTATAGGCCCAAATTAACACGTAAGACATGTACTTACCTAGATCATCCAAGGGGAATTTATGAGAAATGCTTTAATTATTTGTGCACTAGTTTTATCAAACCTGGTTTTTGCTGAAACCGTAACTCAAACATTTAAGGATTCTAAGCTCAACGCACTAGATATTGAAATGATCAGTGGCAACGTGACCCTTACTGAATCTAACGGGACGCAAATTACAGTCACTGCAGATAAAAAGAAATTTGAAAAAAACTGTAAATTAGAAGTTAAAAAAGACAAAAATAAATTAGAAATTGAAGTGGAAGAAGAAGGTGGTTGGTTTGTGAAATCTGAATGTGAAGTTAATTTCCAAATTGCTTTGCCAAAAAACTTCAGCGTATCCATAGATAATGGAGCAGGAAACCTTAGCGTACAAGGTGCCACAAAAAATATAGATTGCGATCTTGGTGGCGGAAATGTAAAAATCTCTGGGCCATTAAAGTCCTTAAAATGTGATGTTGGTGGTGGAAGTATAAGCGCTAATCAATTAACTGGTAATGCCGAAGTTTCCACAGGAGCCGGAGATATTAACTTAAGTTTTACCAAAGAAACTCAGCTCATTAAAGTAGACACATCCACTGGTGCTGGAAATATTGATATTAAACTGCATTCTCCCATAGCAAAAGGCAGCCTTAAACTAAGCACTGGTGCCGGTGATGCCCAGGTGGCCCTACCATCAGCAGCTCAAGTAAAAGCTGATCTAAGCACAGGTATCGGTAATGTTAACAATGAATTTGCCACTGCTAAAAAACCTGCCTTTGATGTTGAACTTTCTTCTGGAATGGGTAATTTAAAGGTTTATAAGTTAAAGAAATAGGTATATAGTAACCTGCATATGAAACCATCTATAGAATCTTTATCCACTAGGTTTATTAATTATATCAGAAAATCCATTGTAGAAAATAAGGGTTTTCTGGTTTTGTATTTTTCGTATTTGTAACCCGATGGAGTTTTATTGACCACTATCGTGTGCCTACCGGGTCCATGATCCCCACTATTCAAATTGGTGACCACGTATTTGTGAATAAAATGGCTTATTCTGTTAAACTTCCATTCACTGATATTCATATGTTTGAAACGGGTACTCCAAAAAAAGGGGATATAGTGGTGTTTCAATACCCAGTAGATCCATCAATAAATTATGTAAAAAGATTAGTGGCCGTGCCTGGTGATAAAGTAGAAATTCATAATGGCTTTTTGAAAATTAATGATCGTTTGACTCTCAAATATGAAGATCAATATTTAGATCTATTTGGTAAATTATCCTCTCAAGAGGACAGCTATACATTTACAGAAGTATTATCCAATAAAGATTTTAAAGTTCAAAGAGTTCCTCTGAAAGCCCAAGACCACCAAATCAGCTTGGTGGTTCCCAAAGATAAATACTTTTTTATGGGAGACAATCGTGATAACAGTGCAGATAGTCGATTTTGGGGTTTTGCGCCTAAACACTATCTTATGGGTAAAGCTAGTAGAGTTCTCTTCTCTATTACTTTTGACGGCCTAATTCCTCATGTAAAATTTCTTAGAATAGGCAAAAGCCTAACTTCGCTTTAATAACTAGATTGGGCTTTTTAGCTCTCCCCTTAAAAAGAAAGGATAAAATATGAAAATTTCAAAAGATCACGTAGTTGAGGTTGAATACACACTCACTGACGACGAGGGTAAAGTATTAGATACCACATCTGGTAGATCTCCCCTTCCCTACTTACATGGGAAAAATACTATTGTTCCTGGACTAGAAGAGGCCCTTGAGGGTAAATCAGTGGGTGACAAGGTAACCACTAGCATTTCTCCTGAAAAAGGTTACGGCGAAAGAAATAATGACCTAGTAACTATGGTTCCTAGAGAGGAATTTAAAGACATGCCCGACCTAGAAGCTGGTGCACAACTACAGGGGCAATCAGAGCACGGCACTCAGTTTTTTACAGTATTAAATGTTACTGACACTGAAGTGACATTAGATGGAAATCACCCTTTAGCAGGCATTACTCTTAATTTTGATGTGGAAATTAAAAGTATAAGACCAGCCTCAGAAGAAGAATTGAGCCATGGCCATGTACATGGACCTGGTGGGCACCAACACTAACCACAATTAAAATTAGACTTAATTTTAATTGTATAAATTAAGAACAACTGGATAAGATACTGCCATGGCAAAAGATAAATTAGAACTATTTAGCGGTCCCTGTGTTTTAGAAAGCCAGGAGCTCGTTACTGAGATGGCAGAACGCTTACTTGCTCTTGTGGAGCCCTTTAGTGGAGAAATAAACCTCACCTTTAAGGGGAGCTTTGATAAAGCTAACCGCACAAGCATAGACTCCTATCGTGGCCCTGGAATAGATTTAGGGCTAAAGATGTTGTCTCATGTAAAATCTAATTACAACATACCTGTAATCACAGACTTCCACACCCCTGACCAAGCTGATGCCGTGGCCTCCGTGGTTGATGTTTTACAAGTCCCCGCTTATTTGTGTCGACAAACAGACATGATTTTAGAAGGGGCAAAAGCTTGTAAAAAATATGGAGCTAAATTAAAAGTGAAAAAGGGACAATTTATCTCACCTGAAGACACAAAAAATATTGTAGAAAAAGCCAGTAATTTTTTATCCAAAGAAGACATTTTACTTACAGAACGTGGCTCTAGCTTTGGCTATAATAACTTAATTGTGGACATGTCCTCCTTTCAAACTATGAAGTCCTATGGTGTAAAAACCATCCATGATGCCACCCATTGTGTTCAAAAACCTGGTGGACTTGGAAAAATTACCGGTGGAAAAAGAGATCAAATATTTACATTAGCAAAAGCGGCCATTGCAGCTGGGGCCGATGGACTCTTTATGGAGTGTCACCCTCAACCAGAAAAAGCATTATCCGACTCCACCACCTCTCTTAGCTTTGAAGAGATGGAACAGTTTATACCAAAACTTTTAGAAATCTACCGTGTGGTCTAAATGAACTCAACAATAGAACAAGCGAAAAAATTTGAAGATAAACTTAAAAAAATAAAAGTTTTTCTCTCAGATGTTGATGGCATTTTGACTACGGGCCTACTTTATTATGCTGGCGAAGAAATGGGTTACAACCGATTCTTCCACACCCATGATGGTTACGGCCTTAAAATCCTTATGAATGCGGGCATCAAATGCGGTATTATATCCGGTGGCGGCAGTAAGGGCGTTAAAAAAAGGTTCGAGGACTTAGGCTTAGATTATATTTTTTTAGCCAACGAAGACAAACGTGAGGCTTACAGGGCTGTACTCAACGATGGATATAAACCAGAAGAGATTATATACATAGGCGATGAGTTTTTCGATCTCCCAATATTAAAAGATGTGGGATTTTCGGCCACAGTCCCCAGTGCCAGTTTTGAAATTCAAGAGCAAGTGGACTATGTCACTCAAAGAGATAGCGGCACTGGCTGTGTTCGTGAAGTCATAGATATGCTTCGATATGTACAAAAAATTACCCCTAAAATTGCTGAGCTTTAATTTTTTAAATATAACAAAAGCTTTGTCAACCTTCAGTAGCCAATGAAACCAATATTTTTCTGACAAGCTTTGTAGGTAGCCAATAATCTGAATCTATACCTTTTTTCAATAGATACTCTCTGACTTCTTGAGGAGTTCCCTTTCCCTTTTTTATTGCTTCGGCGATAGTATCGCTGACGCGTCCTCTCCAGCTTTTGAATTCAAATTTTGGATTTATGTCTTTGCCAAAGGATACAGGGCTATTATCTCTTCCACTTAACTTAAAAGTGAAAGGCACACGATCACCCGTTATGCCTAATTTATTATACCTATCAGCAAGTTTTTTTCCATAATTAATTGCCTCAATAGGGTTATTAAATGCAATTATGAACCGATCTGGCCGAGTCATTCCCGCCTCCCCCATAAAAAATTTTAAAGCTGATGCTCCTGATTTCTCAGAAGATTCAAATAGGAAAGGTAATTCATTTTTCATATGTTTAGGATGAAAACTAATGTATACCCTCGAGGGATCACCACCTAACTGACGAGCTTCTTTAAAGCTAATTTGTGCAAAGCCTCTAGGTGTGTCTCCATCATACTTTACACTAATATACAGCTCTTCCCCATGTAACTTTGCAGTGATGGAAGACATTGCTTGCATAATGTCTTCAGCACCTAAGTGCTTTAAATACATTTTAAATTCATTAGATATTAACTGTAGTTCTTTATTCAACTTTAGCCCCCCCCAATTAAAACCATAAATCTTGTCAGAAACACCCTCAGGTTCTGACTTGAGTGCCAAATCTACAACAGCCTTTAATTCTTCATGATTCGACTTTCGCAAATTAGAAAGCCAATTGAGTGTTGTATTTGGGTGATTTTCAAGACTGTTTTGAAATACTCTTTTACAGCTATTTGCTAAAATTGGCTGACAGGTGCTTAAGACGTATACACTCAACAACAAGCTAAACACTTTATGTAATTTCCAAAAGTTCATATGATCATAAATTGCAATCCAAGAACCAACTTTATTCTGCTAACATATAAAATTGCACTCCATTTATGAGCCCTTGCTTAAAAAAATACTGATGCATAAAAGGTATGTGATGTTAGGTAGTTACTGTTTAAGCAACTATTTTGTAAAAATTCTTTACAGAGCCTATGCATGTAAACCGAATAGATTTTGATGGAAAAAAAGGTGCTAGGTTCCTAATCCGAGTTGCCATGCGTCCCGGATTAGGAACCTGGCACCTTTTAAAACACAGTTTTAAATTGAATGTTACCACCTTCCCAAGTGGATGCGGAAGTAAATACATCGAGATCGAATGTTAGTAGGATATTCATTTGAGATTGGTTTTTGAAAAATAAAAGAAGTTAAACCTTTCAATTTAACAAAAATATTTTAAATTAATACTGATTAATAATAAATTTAAAAAATATATCTCTCTGTGTTTTCCTAGAAAACAAATTATCTACTCAACAATTTGCTCCACAGCTTTTTGACTAAACTTTTCAACATAGTCCACAAAACCTTTTCTGAAGTCTGTTACTGTATGGTTATATTCATAATCTGGAACAACACCATTGTTTTCTACCATATGGCTATCTGGGTAATTATTGTCACTTTTATAAGTAGTGAATAACCCACGGGTTAAACGTAATGATCCCTGAGAGTAAACAAGCTTAGCAACTTCCTCAACATTACCGCCGAGCCCCATAGTTCTTTGTCCAAATATCTTTGACCTTTTGCTTGTTTTAATCATTTTAGGAAATGCATCACCACAAGATCCAGCTAGCTCATCAGTAAGTACTAACATTGGCTTTTTCCAGGTATATTTTTTATTAGGTTTAGAATAATCTTCACCACTAAATATTGGAAAAGGATAGCTTGTTAAGGATAGATTATTTTCATAATCACTTTCCATATCTTTTGACATCGACATATAGGCTCTATCAATTTCTTTAACATTATCTTTATTAATCCACTCTCCACCCAAAGACTGGATCCATTTTCTGTCAACATTACAAGATTGAACAGTCCCAGGTTTTTCTTCTTGAATAAACAAAGTAAAAAATTCTTCACAATAGCTACCACCACCATTATGAGTTTGGTCTAAAACTAAAACATCCGCAAGTGGCTCGTACTGATCAAAAATTGCCTGATAGGCTTTCATATAAGCACTGTTTGGGAGATCCCTGTGCCAGTAGGTGTAGTTTCTAACCAGAAGGATGTTTTTTCCTTTGTAGTTATACATATAGGCGTAAATATTTGGTTTTTGACTCTTTTTAAGTTTATATTTTTTTCGAAATTCATCATTGGCAGAAATGCGACGCAAACCATATTGTTCAATTACTTCAGAGGAAGCAAAAAATGGTTCTGCTTGTGACATTTTTAACAGACTACTTCCAGCAGCGTTGTTAAACTCGAAGGCACCATGAAAATAGAAATTTGGTCCCTTATAATCTGTAACCATATCTGGAATTATTGTATTATTTTTTTCAGGACGCCAAACTAGGGACTCTGTATACTCTGTACCGTCTTCTTTTTTTAAAGTAAGAAATACGCGATTTTTCTTAGGTATCCACTCTGTTACAAATGGTTCACGATACAATACTTTATATATTAGGTGTTTTAATGAAAGATCATTTCCAATGCCGTAATACTTTTTAATTGTAGGTAAATAGTCAAATACTGGAACACCATCAACCTTTATAAGTTCATCACCTACAGCAATGGAGGTATCCATTTCTTTATCTACCCAAGCAACAAGGGCGCGGTCTTCAACAGGGGTTAGAAAAACGGGAACTTTATAGCGTTTAATTTCAGAGGAGTTATTTATAAAGCTTAATCCCACATGACCATCATCAAATTTGGCCAAAAACTGATAATACAAACCAAATATTTCAGCCTCAGATTTAGCAATTTTTATCCTTGCCTCAATTTCAGCAACCCAATCTTCAAAGTTAAAATTAAAACGTCGTTCTTTAAACTCTAAGGGGCCGTAAAGCTCTCTGAAACTATGGGCAATTTGTTGAAAGTCTGCCAGACCTTCTACATTATTTATGTCTCTTAAAAAAAAGGGGGAAACTTCATAATTTTCACCTTCATATGCAAGTTGTGCATTAGCGCTTTCGAAGAATAGTGAACAAGCTAAAAAAAAGTAAACAATAATAACCTTAGTCATAAAACCCCCATATAATCTACTATGTAAAAAATTCATACTAGATCTCTCACAACCAATTCAATAAAGAAAGTATTAGTAGAGGTCTAGCAAATGCGTCAATGTTGAGAGGTTATGTGTTTGTTGTCTGAACAATATATTTTCACCTTAATTGCATTGTTGTGCTTTTTTTATGTGCATCGATGGCTACTACTAAGCAGTAAAAACACTCTGCTATGATTCTGTTCTGTGAACAACTCCATTATAAAAACAAAATATCCGGCCTTCAAAAGTCCTATTTGATGAAATAAGCCAACCTACCAAATAAAATTAATTGTTAGAGTAGAGGCCATTTTCTCAATATTGTACAACAAAATAAAAACTTCATTTTAAAAATGTTAGATCCAGTTCTTTCCGTTATAAATTAAAACACAGTTTTAAACTGAATGTTCCCACCTTCCCAAGTGGATGCGGAACCGAACTCATCTAGATCGAATGTCAGTAGAATATTCATTTGAGATTGGTTTTTAAAAAATAAGTTGTATTTCAGGTTCCACCGGGTTTCTACAACAGCATCCTTATCTAAATCAGATTTTAAATCTTCGTTCCCATAAGATCTGTGCCAAGTGAGTTCATAACCTGAATGCAGATGTCCTTTTTTGAACTTGTAAATATTATGCCAATAGTATGGGAGCACATCTTGTTGTTCTACAAAGCCCTGTTGTGAACTCCACCTTCTTTTTACAGCAAAAATTCCATAAGAAAATTTTGCGTGTTGTAGTTCCGCTCTAACATCAATATTAGCGTAGTCCCAACCCTTCACTGTTTGCGGTGTGAGTTCATAAACCTTTTTTAGACGATCAGAATAGGATGTCACTATGGATAACGTACTCTCATCAAAAAGTTTTACAAATTTTATTTGTGTAAATACTTTTTTATAATGAAACTCTTTATTTTCTTGAGGAAACCACCATTTGACTTGGGACTCAATATAAGCATCCCATTGGAGGAAATCTTGCTCTTGATTGTTTTGCAAATATTGAAAACCCCATTTTTGTGGTGCAGATCTAAACTCATCGTCTTGCTCATTTCTTTCGTTGCGCGAAAAATCTGACCATAGCCCGTATAGCTTTAATCTTTGGTTTTCTGATATCTGGCTTGTAATACTAATTCCTATATCATCTTCACTTTTATAGCTTTTAGTTTCCCCATAGAGTGACATTTCAAATGTAGAATTTAACTTATAAGGAAACTCAAAAACAAAATGAGAGTTGTTTTTTTCAAAATCACCTTCATGCAAGTGAAGTATGCGAAAGGAGAGATCTTCCGTGAGCTGATTTTCTAACCTTAAACGTTTTTGTATTAAAAAACGTTTACTGCTAATGCTCCCTACAGATGTATCAAAAAAATTCCCACCCTCCAGCCATTCCACGTCCCATAAGAATGATTTTTGGAATGTGAGAAGGTCTGAAGAGTATTCTGAATCTACGTACTCTGGTCCGTGCAAATCCGAATAATCATTGGTACCCATGCTTGATATTTGTGGCAATGACTCAAAGGCAAAACTGAAACATGGAAAAAAGAAGAAACTTATCCACAGATAAAAACTGGAGACTATTTTTTTAAATTTATTCATTTCTCCGTACCCTCAAAAAATTTTTTATCACGTAATTGACGTTGAAAGGTTATGGCAAATCGATGAGCTTCATCCCTCAGTTGTATTAATATCTGATATGCCTCAGAGGCCTCTCTAAAAACTACAGGGTTTTGACGATTTGGTAAATAAAATCGTTCTTGAGTTTTTTCCACCGTGGTGTCATCAAATTCACCAAGAGCTCTAGATTTAGCCAATCCAACCACAGGAAGACTCTCTCTCCCCATCTCCTTCAGAACTTGAACAACTATATTGAGCTGTCCCTTTCCACCATCAATGAGAATTAATTGTGGGTCGTCATACTCAGTGTGTTTCAATCGTCTCTCCAAAACCTCTTTCATGGATAAATAGTCATCGGGTTTAGCTACAGTAATTAATTTATACTTACGATAATCGGATTTTTTAGGAATACCTTCTTCAAAGACCACCTGAGAAGCCACTGTCTCTTGACCTTGAAAATGTGAAATATCATAACACTCAATACGAATGGGCAAAGCTGGTAATTTTAACTTTCTTTGAATTTCTTCTAATCCCTTTTTCTTATTTTCAGCTGTGGATAATTTATTTTTAAAATGTGATTTTGCATTTTTGTAGGCCATAGCCATAAGATGGTCTTCCATTCCGTTAGTTATAAACGAAAAAATAGGGCGCGTTCCTTGTTTTTGCTCAAAAACATCTGACAAAAGATGGTATAAGTCTTGGCCTAAGTCATTGGGTAAGACGATAGCTTGAGGTACTAAATTCTCACTGTAGTATTGATTTAAAAATGAAGTGAGCCATTCTTTTGGGTCCTCATGTTCCGCAAAAACATCTAACTTGGGTATAAAGTAATTTCTATTTCCAATCATTCGGCCATTTCTAATATGCAGTGACTCTATTAAGGTGCCACGCTCATCCCCATAGTAAGAGAATACATCTTTGCTACCCTCCTTAAGCTCATCCACTACATATTGCTTTTCCCATATGGACTGAATGGCTTTAATACGGTCTCTGTGCTCGGCTGCCACTTCAAAGCGTTCATCTTTAGACGCCTTCTCCATTTTTTTAGTCATTTTTTCTAATAAATCATCATCAGGAGCTTTTAAAAACTCAATTGCTTTTTTTGCTGCGTTTTGATATTTACGCTTTGATATTAGGTCTACACAGGGAGCGCTACACTTGCCCACCTGGTGACTCATACACGCCCGTTTTCTCGATTTTAAAAAACTGTCTGTACAGTCACGTAATAAATAGGTTTTATTCAAAAAATCTATGGTTTCTCTTACAGAATAGCCACTGGTGTACGGACCAAAATACACACTGCCATCGTTTTTAACTCTACGAGTAAGTTCAAAATTAGGAAAATCATGTTTTAAACGACATTTTAGATAGGGGTAAGATTTATCATCCTTTAATCGAATATTATAACGAGGTTGGTGTTTTTTAATTAAACTGGCCTCTAACAAAAATGCTTCTACCTCAGTTTCTGTTAATAGATATTCAATATTTTTAATTCGACTCACTAAAAATTTTGTTTTCAAACTATGATCAGAACTCTTCACTAAATAAGATCGAACACGTGATTTCAGATTTTTTGCTTTACCCACGTAAATAATCTTACCATTCTCGTTTTTCATGAGGTAAACACCAGGAGTCGACGGGAAAGTTTTAACTAAATCTTTTAGCTCATCAAGAAGGTTCATTTACCGTACATCCAAGTCTAGCAACTCTAATCTTTTAATCTCGTCACGTATTTTGGCTGCATCCTCAAATTCTAGGTTTTCTGCATACCTTTTCATTTTCTTTTTTAAACGGTTCATCTCTTTTTTAATCTCATTGGGTCTGGCAATATAATCTTTACTTGAAGACTTTAATAAATAACTTTGAGGTTCCGGCTCATCCATACCAAATGCCTCTAACAAACCAACGCGAATGGCTTTTATAATGGTTTTTGGTGTTATACCATGCTTAAGATTGTAATCTGTTTGGATTTTACGTCTTCTTGTAGTCTCAGATATAGCTCGTTGCATAGATCCTGTAATCCTGTCTGCATACAAAATCACATAACCTTCACTATTTCTTGCTGCGCGCCCAATGGTTTGGATTAAAGAACGTTCTGACCGTAAAAATCCTTCTTTGTCGGCATCGGTGATAGCCACCAGACTCACTTCTGGGATATCTAACCCCTCCCGAAGTAAGTTAATACCTATAAGAACATCAAACACACCCAATCTTAAATCTCTTATAATCTCTGTGCGTTCTACAGTCTTAATTTCTGAATGCAGATATTTGACTTTTAGACCTTTATTCTCATAATACTTGGTGAGCTCTTCAGCTGTTTTTTTTGTTAGTGTGGTCACCAAAACTCGTTCTGATTTCTTTATTCTCAGTAAAATTTCTTCATACAAGTTATCCACTTGATTTTTAACAGGCCTCACCTCTATCTCTGGATCCAAAAGTCCTGTGGGGCGAATAATCTGTTCGGAAACCAGTCCATGAGATTTTTCTAACTCATATTCACCGGGTGTTGCTGAAACATACAAAACCTTATCCTGTAGTTTTTCAAATTCTTCAAAATTGAGAGGACGATTATCAAGGGCCGATGGTAGTCGATACGCATGTTCCACAAGATTGTTTTTTCTAGATCTATCTCCACGAAACATACCTCCTACTTGTGGTACTGTTGCGTGGCTTTCATCAATGATCATCAAAAAATCTTTTTCAAAATATTCTAGTAAAGTTGGAGGTGGCTCCCCGGCTTTCTTGCCGGTGAAATGACGGGAGTAGTTCTCAATGCCTTGGCAGAAGCCAATTTCATCAATCATCTCTAAATCATAAGAGGTTCTCTGTTCTATACGTTCAGCTTCGCCTTGCATGATTTTATCTCTGTAATAAGTGATGCGCTCTCTTAGTTCTTCGCGAATAGTTTCCATAGCCATTTTTTGTGTTTCTTGTTTCGTTACATAATGACTTCCTGGGAACAAAAGAGCTTGTTTTAAATCTGTTAAAACTTCACCAGTTAGAGCATCTACCCAACTCATACGATCAATAAAATCTCCAAAAAACTCCACTCGTAAGCATTTTTTATCTTCATAGGGAGGAAAAATATCAACCACATCTCCTCGCACTCGAAAGGTGCCTCTAAAAAAATCAAAATCGTTTCTTTTATATTGAACTTCCACTAATCGTTTTAAAAATACATCTCGAGCCATTTTTTGATTCAGCTCAAGCTCCACCTTCATTTCTAAATACTCTTCGGGTGAACCTAACCCGTAGATACAAGATACACTACTCACAATAATCACATCGTTGCGTTCAAACAAAGATCTTGTGGCCGAATGCTTCATTCTATCTATTTGATCATTAATAGCCGAATCTTTTTCAATAAATGTATTTGTGGAGGGAATAAAAGCTTCGGGTTGATAATAATCATAGTAGCTCACAAAGTATTCCACAGAATTATTCGGAAAAAGTTCTTTAAATTCACTAAATAGCTGTGCGGCTAGGGTTTTGTTATGCGCTAATATAATAGTTGGTCTTTGTAATTTTTCAATGACATGAGCCATAGTAAAAGTTTTACCAGAACCTGTAACCCCTAACAGCACCTGTTGATTCTCACCATTTTTAAAATTATCTACAATTTGCTCAATAGCAGCCGGTTGATCCCCGGCTGGCTCATAATCTGATTTTAATTGAAATGGAAAACTTTTTCGTTCCATGAAAAATTATCCTTTTTAATGTTTTGCCACTTCCCAAGTGGTGCCTTCAGCACGATCTTGAATGGCAATACCCTTATTTTTTAATTCGTCTCGAAGCTCATCAGAGAGAGCAAAATCTTTGTTTACACGAGCCTCACTTCTTTTTGCAACAAGCTCATCAATATCAATGCGTTTTAATTCCAATTTTTCCAAAAGCATATTATCTAAAATCAATAAATAAGCTTTGGCGTCTTCTTGAAAAAGTGCGCACACGCTACCAAACCAGTTAAATATTTCTTTAAATCCCTTGGCCATGGCTTTTTTATCACCAGTGACGGGACCGGGTAAAACACAACGTTGATTAAAAGCTTTTAACAATTCAAACAAAGCGGCAAACGCCTCAGGAGTATTAAAATCATCATCTAAAGATTTTTCAATTTTGTCTTTTGTTTGATCTAATATTATTTTAAATTTCTTAGGTATATCAGATTTCTCCACATCGCTAGCTAAAAGACGATCTGCCAAATTAAGTGCCGAGTAAAACCTAGCTAACTGAGAAATACAACGTTGTACTTGTTCAGGAGTAAACTGCAGAACACTTCTGTAGTGTGATGACAACATAAGATATTTAAAAATCTCCCCGTTATAATCTGACATAAATTCTCTAAGGCTAATAATATTCCCCTTAGACTTTGACATTTTTTCTTCACCTAACTCTAACATATTATTATGCACCCAGAATTGAGCATAACATTTATTATGACAGGCTTCTGATTGGGCTATTTCATTTTCATGATGTGGAAAAACTAAGTCTAATCCTCCACCATGAATATCAATCTGTTCTCCTAGAAATTTTTTAGCCATAACAGAACATTCAATATGCCAACCCGGACGCCCCTTTGACCATGGTGAGTCCCAAGAGGGTTCACCATCTTTTGCTTTTTTCCATAAAGCAAAATCAGTGGAATCTTTTTTCAATTCACTAGCATCAATACCTTCCCCTGCTTGAAGCTCGTCCACTTTTTTATTTGAAAGCCTGCCATATTCTTCAAAAGAAGCCACCGAGAAATATACATCGCCTTTAGACTCATATGCTTTGCCCTTTGAGACTAAATCAGAAATAAACTGAATAATCTCACTCATTGTTTCTGTGACTTTTGGGTTATGAGTATGGGCTCCAAGCTTTAGGGATGCATAATCTAATTTAAATTCAGCAATATATTTTTCAGATATTTCACTGGCTGGTAGACTTCGTTCTTTAGAAGCTTCAATAATTTTGTCGTCAACATCAGTAAAGTTATATACATAATTGACTTGATATCCGCGGTATTCCAGCCAGTTGCGAAGTAAATTAAAAAATACAGGGCCACGGAAATTCCCCACGTGAAGTAAGTTGTACACTGTAGGACCACAAACATACATTTTTACTTCATCAGCACTTATTGGTTTAAATTCTGATTTTTCTTTGCTCAGGGTGTTATATATTTGTACAGCCATTTTTCTCTCTTTTTTTCTTTATTGAATACTGTTGCTTAATTTATATATTGATTATCTTATACCAAACTCTGAAAAGATGTCCTCTGTTTTTTATGTGTTTTTCTCATTACTCCTAAGAGTTTTAGTCTTGTGGTTTGTTAATTTTGAGTATTGGTTCTCCGCAGTGAGCTGAACATCCTGATAATCGAGGCTGGCCGCCTCGAGCACCGCAATCTAATGGCATCGTGCCATTAGATCTAAAAAAACTAATATTCGCATTGAACTAAACTGACTTTCTTTCTTTCTTTCTTTCTTTCTTTCTTTCTTTCTTTCTTTAGATTCCCCCACACGACGTGGGGGAATTGGCCGGCTCGGGCCGCCCAGGCCCGATCTCCCATGGATGGAAACACTTCAGTTGAAAAAAACACCCTCAAATTTAAACAGAACATCAAACCTAAATCTAAGCCTTCCCCAAAGCCCAACCCGCACGTTTCAACAATAACTCCTTGGACATCAATGGCACAATCAACTTCAAGTCAGCACCATGAGCTTGGCCAATAATAGCTACCCGTAAAGGCATAAATAAATTTTTACCCTTCACACCACACTGAGTTTTCACTTCATTTTGTAACTCATCAAATTGCTCTTCAGAAATATACCCGTCAGCGTGGCTAGAAACTAATTCCGCCCATTTATCGATAACTGTTTTAGAGCTATCCCAGCCTAATGCCTCCAGTGCTTTTTCATCATAGATAAACTCCACATCTGATAAGGGTCTCATTAATTCCACTGCGTCTTTAAAGGTCTCCATTCGAGGCTTAAAAACCTTCTGTACCATAAAGCGCCAATGATCATCTTCTGGAATAACAATTCCTGCTTCCTTAATATGAGGAAGCACACCTTTCCAAAAAACTTCAGTATCTGCTTTTTTAATATAAACAGAGTTCATCCACTTCAGTTTAGTTTCATCAAAAACTGCAGCAGAAGGTGTTAATTTTTCAACGTGAAAATTTTCAGCAATTTCCTCTACCTCAAAGATTTCTTGATCTGCTGACCCACTCCAACCCAACAAAGCAATAAAGTTCACTAGCGCTTCAGGTAAGTAACCATTTACTTTATACTCATGGCAGCTAGTGGCACCATGACGCTTTGATAGCTTTTGTTTATCACTGCCCAAAATTAATGACATATGGCCAAACTGAGGTGGCGTATAATCAAATGCTTCGTATACCATCAACTGTCTTAAGGAGTTATTCAAATGCTCTTCCGCTCTAAGTACATGAGTAATTTTCATTAAAGCATCATCAATGGCGCAGCAAAAATTATATACCGGCATCCCGTTTGATCTTAAGATGACAAAATCTCCAACTAGGTCAGATTGAAAGCTCACATGTCCACGGACTAGATCTGTCATGGCATAAGTCTTTACCTGCTTAGAGGTCTTAAAACGAATAACTGCAGCATCACCATTATCCACTCGCTTCAGAGCTTCTTTAGGGTCCATCTCTCGGAAAGGGCTTGTAATATGTTGTCCCTTTTCCATAGTTTTTCTTTGCTCCTCAATATCATCATCTGTCAAAAAACAATAATATGCCTGCCCAGACGAGATTAATCTTAGAGCATGCTCTTTATAAATATCTAAACGTTCACTTTGACGATAAGGGCCGTACTCACCAAAAGATTCAAGAGTTTCTGAATCAACACCTTCATGCCAAAACAAACCTAACCATTTTAAATCTTCAACTTGCATCCTTAAGGACTCTTCCGTGGATCTCTCCAGGTCAGTATCTTCCACACGAAGAATAAACTTACCCTTATTTTTCTTTGCAAATAAGTAATTAAAAAGGGCTGTTCTGGCCCCGCCTACATGTAAATACCCTGTGGGTGATGGCGCAAACCTCACTCTAACTTCAGGCATCATAACCTCCGTAATTGTTTAATTAAGTTCTTAATAAATAAACTGAATTTATGCCTTTGGCAGCAAGAATTATGTATATCTGATAATTTATAACCATCCATAAGAATTGTACAAAAAACCAATTATTACCTGTGATTTTTATCTCGTAGTTATGAAATTAGGCAAAAAAAAGCCCTTAAAGGGACTTTCTAATTATTAATAATATAGGTTGAAACTAGATTTTATAAACCTAAAATCTGACCTAAATCATTTTTTTGCAAATTTTCTTCAGTGGTAGCTAAAGATAACTCTTTCAACAGTAGGGCCCTTGTTGTATTTAGCATTTTTCTCTCGCCAAAACTTAACTCTTTGTCGTCATTCAACACATACAAATCCCTAAGTACAGTGGCTATTTCATATATAGAGCCTGTTTTGATTTTTTCAGAATACTCACGATATCGACGATTCCAGGTTTGTTTATCAATTTTAACATCTTTGTTTTTTAAAATTTCAATGACTTTACCTGTATCTTCTTCATCAATAATTGGTCGTAACCCCACGTTTCTAGCGTTACTTTCTGGGACCATTATCTTCATGCCTGTTTCAATAATTTGCACACTATAAAATACCTGCTCGCTACCTAAGATTTCTTTAGTCTCAATGGCAACCACCTTACCCACACCATGTCCTGGGTATACAGCGTTATCTCCTACAGAAAAATCCATTAATAGACCTCCTCAAGTCTCAAGCTTTGTTTTCCAAAGCCAATGCTCGTTTATAGCACTAATGACACGGCATTTCAACAGAAATGCTTACAAAGGGGGGCTTAAAGGGTTATAGAATTTTCACTTTGAAATCTTTTCACCCATTTTCTCCAACGCTTTGTCTTATCTACAAAACTCTTTTCCTCTGGAAACTTGATCTGTGTAAGGGTTTCAAGTGACCTAATCGTATAAGGATGTAGGCGGTGATCTTTATCGTTTATCAACCTTGCAAACTTTGGAAGGTCATCTGAGGTCGCCATCTTAGATAGGGCTCGAGCCATGTATTTTCTAATCCAAAGGCTTTCCTTTTTATAAAAATTGCCCCTCTGGTACAAGCCTTGCCAGAGTTTGCTTTTGAATTCTCTTAGCCTCAGTCGTTCAATAATTTGTACGGCAGTGGTTCTAACAATTAAGGATTTATCTTTTAGGGATCTATTTAACCAATGCTTTAATCGTGAGCGATTCCCATGACTCAGTGCCAAAAGAGACGCGTTTCGTAGAAACCATTTTTTACTGCTTAGAAATTTCTCGAGCAATGGCAGTGCACTTTTTGGATACATCATACCCAGTGTAGTTATGGCTCGCCACCTTAGGTTTAGATCTTTATTGTTATTCTTTGCAATTTTTTGAAGTTCTACATAAGAATGAGCTCCAAGGTCCAGTAAGATCTTCTGTCTATTTTTAAGTGGCAGAGACAATGACATTTCCACCTGATTTAAAGAAGCAAACAAAGAATTGCTACAACAAAACATTATTACTAACAGTAATGACCTCGAACTACTTTTCAAATTATTTTTTGACTGAATGCTCATAGATAAAACTAGGTGATCATAAAATGAATTTTTATGACTTACTCCGAGCCTCCAAGATTCATTGCCTCGGCCGCCATTTTATCCACATCCATTTCTTCTTCCAATGCATTTTCAGAGCCATCCACAACCAAGTTAGATAGATCTTCAACTTCACTCATCATCTTGCTAGTATCTATTGCGCCGCCTAATAACCCCTCGTCCTCAGCTCCTGCAGCCTCTTCTTTTTTCTCCGGCTCTGAACTTTCAGAAGGTGTATCAGCGCCATCACCAAATAAAGCATCAATATCATCAGCTGAGGCCATTACTGGAGGAGCATCTTCAGCCTTGCTTTCATCTTCCGTTGAAACTTCCTCAGGAGCCGCTGTGCTTTCGGCAGTTGTTTCCGCACTGTCACCAAACATAGCATCTATATCATCAGCCGAAGCCATCACTGGAGGAGCGTCATCTGCTTTTTCCTCTGCTGCTACAGGCTCATCTTTCACTTTTTCTTTCTCTGGCTCTAACTCAGAAGGGTCCAGCTCATTTGTCACAGCTGCTGCAAACTCCGCCAGAACATCATCAGTAATAAAATTATCTTCAGCTTCTTGTTTCGCACTAGAGGATGCTGCCACAGCTTGTTCAATTTCAGATATGGCTTCTTCTGAAGCCACTGGCTCCTCTGTTTTTGCCTCAACTTTTGCCGGCTCTTCTACTTTATTATCAGTTTCAGGTTTTGGAGGTTCTGGACTTTCAACAGCTGCTGCAAATTCTGCAACCAGATCATCTGTAATTTCCCCTGTTTCTACTGGAGCTTCCTCAGTTTTTTCCTCTTTAGACTCTTCTTCCGTTGGCGCTTCTTCAGCTGCAGCTACCGCGGCCTCCTCCGGTGCTTTAACTTCTTCTTCAACAACAGGTTCAGCTTTAGGCGCTGTATCTATTTCGTCATTTGCAGTGTTATCAGGAGCTGCTGTGGCTCCACCTGCTTTTAATTTTTCAAGTTCTTGCTTAAGCACTGTGTTCTCTTCCTTAAATAAGGAAAGGTCAGCTATATCATCTTCTATTATTTCATATTCTTGTAATTTTGCTTCAAGCTCACCGAGTTTAGTATTCAGCTCTTTAAGCTCAGCATCATCAATAGATGCACCACCAGTAGCTTTTGCTCCTTCAGCTTTTAACTCTTCAATCTCTGCTTTTTTAGACTCTAGGTCTTTTTGTAAAGCCTCAAGCTCGGCATTACTTACTCCAGGGTCTGCTGGCTCACCAGGTGTTGCCCCTCCATCAGGAGATAATTCTGAGATGGCCTGAGGTACAGCCGCTTCGCCTGATGCCATAGGAATAGAAGTTCGTTCTAATACTTTTTTTAAAGTATCCTCTATATCTTTTAAATTTCCTTCGGGAGAATCACTAGCAGCATCCCCGGACTTAATAGCTATAAAAACCCAAATAATAATTAACATTAAAATAGCTATAAATAGAATATTTATAATCAAAGTATTATTAGATGTGTTAGTAATATAGTGTAAAAACGCTTCTATTTTCATATATCCTATCATTGTCTCTAAGAACCACAAAAAACGTCAAGAAAACCAAAAGCTTAAGCCTAAAGCTCGACCATCGTACTTAGAAAATAAAGACCTAAATCCTAGAAACATGCCCTATAATTAATCACAGTTAGATTCTCAAAAAACATATGATTCTCTCAATTTTCCTAGACCATTCAAAAGCCCATAAACGCATATGGTGGCAAAAAGGTACGCCGTACCTTTTTGCCACCATATGCGTTTATATTTGTAGTATTTTGTGTTATAGAAGGCCTATGTATGACCTAATATTAAAAAATGCCCTTGTGGCTTTAGATAAAAATAATGAAATTCGTTTTGAACAAACTGATATTGCAGTGACTAATGGTAAAATTGCAAAAATCGGTGCACTGGACTCAGCCTCCTCAAAAGAGACCCGAGACTTAGCGGGAATGCATATTTTACCGGGGCTTATTGATACCCAAGTGCACTTTAGAGATCCTGGTTTGACTCATAAAGAGGATTTACATACTGGATCTAAATCAGCAGTACTTGGTGGGGTCACTGGTTTTTTTGAAATGCCCAACACTATTCCTCTTACTATAAACGTAGAGGAATTTAATAAAAAAATTCAACGGGCCAGCGAGGTCTCCTACTGTGACTTTTCCTTTTTCATTGGCGCTAGTGCTTCTAACATTAAAGAACTTCCTGAACTACAAAACCTTGAGGGCTGTTGTGGCATTAAAATTTTCATGGGCAGTTCCACTGGCAACTTACTCATTAATAATAAAAAACAACTAGAAGAAATCTTTGCTACTACACAGAGAACTATCGCTCTGCATTGTGAGGATGAAGATATTCTCATAGAGAACATGAAAAAACACAAAGAAGAAGACGTCAGTGTATCAGACCACCCTGTTATCAGAAATGTGAATGCCGCCATCACAGCCACAAAAACTGCCGTTGAACTTTCAAAAAAACTAGATAGAAATATTCATATTCTACATATTTCATCAAAAGATGAAGTTGAGTTTTTACTAGAAAATAAGACTCCTTATATAACTGTAGAAGTTACCCCACAGCATTTAAGTTTATCAGCTCCTCAGTGTTACGAAGAACTGGGTTCTTACGCACAAATGAACCCACCCATTCGCTCTAAAGATCATACAGAGGCTATTTGGAAAGGGTTAAACAATGGACTTTTTGACATTCTAGGCTCCGACCACGCTCCTCACTTAAAAGAAGAGAAAGATCGCAAGTACCCAAAAACACCATCAGGGATGCCAGGTGTACAAACTATTATTCCTATTATGTTAGATCATATCAACAAAGGAGGGTTTAGCTTAGAACGACTGGTACAAATGATGAGTTCTTTTCCTGCTAAAAGATTTGGAATTAAAAATAAAGGGCAAATAAAAGAAGGTTTTGATGCAGACTTTACTGTTGTGAATATGAAAAAAGAAGTGACTCTCACTCATGAAATGATGGCATCAAAATGTGGATGGACTCCCTACAATGGAAAAAACATTCAAGGCTTCCCAATCATGACCATCATTCGCGGAAACATTATTATGGATAATGGTGAGGTATTAGGTGAACCCTCAGGGCAATCCATAAGCTTTAACAAACTTTAAACCACCATCTTTGCAAGTAAAAAAAAAATCTATTCTAATTAAGCAATTTCCATTTTCCGAATGAATTTGAGTATGTGCAAAAAGCGAGTTCGGAGCGGAGCCAAAGGCGAGCACCGCATGTCTGAGCATTTTTGGGCATACTCAAATTCATTCGGAAAATGGAAATTGCTTAATTAGAATAGAATTTTTTTTACTTTTCAGATCTAGCCACAAGATTTAGAAATAAACATAACATCACGAGGCCCATTTTCATCATTGATATAAACTTTATAAGACTGTCCACATTTCAAAGAATCAGAATGATCAAATTGCACTCTGAACCCACCACGCTCACAAATACTATCTCCATCAATAACTACATTGGATTCCTCATCCTCACTAAAAATAGCCCAAGAGTATTCGTTTCCAATGGCTTTTCTATCACAAAATCCATAGAGTTCTACATCCGCAACTTCAACTTTGATGTCCAATTGTGGCTGTACAAACACAACCTTATCTTCAATCCAGTCATCCACAATACGAACCTCTGAGTCCGCATTAGAATCTCCTGATTGAGCCTGTAAGCTTTCGGCACTTTGAGGAGCACAGTTCTGAAACTGAGTCATAACAAAACTTAAAGCAAAAATAAGACTGATTACAGTAATTTTACCTCTTCTATCCATACTATTATGATACTCTAGATTACTTTCAATATGGTGATTTTCGAACAATACCCAAAAAATTGTATGAATGTGTCTCATCATGAAACACATTCAATATGACTTTTACCTCTATAGTAACACCTTTAAAAAACTGTCATAAAATTTGGGTGAGGTCTCCTTTGATATCAAAAAATATGCAGCATATTTTTCTAACAGATCCTCAATGCTTAAGGCATTAATAAGTAATATTTTCTGAGTCTCTTGAAACAAAACTACATATGTATCTTGTTTTAAGTCTATTTTCCCAAACACAGTATTTTTATAATCAACATCAACCAACTGATTTAAATATATAACCTCATTCCATTTTGATTGATTGCGATTTTTAGACCAAATACGTAGCGTCCCTTCATTTTCTACATTTTTTTCTAAAGATAGAAGCCAGTGCAGATAGCTTTCTAGCTGAGCTGTTCGAGATTCCGAATTTTTATTCTTATCTTTGTACATATCCAGGGCATCCAACTGTTCTCGATAGGAATTTTCCCATTTAGGATACTGCAGTTTCCATACTGGTGAAACCTTATTAAATAGAGTATCCATCTGCTGGTGAACAACGGAGGACACAGGCTCACTAATAACCACTGGTTCTTTCTGAGTTAAAGAAGTTACTCCAAAAAAAATAGCTCCAAAAAGTGCAAATTTAAGAGTTTGTTTTTTGATGATCTTTTCTTTTAACAAATCTTTTGCTTCACGGATTTTACCTTTTAAGAACACTCTGCTTAAGTGCCACTTTGATGTAGTAAGATCTCGAAGTTCCGTCTTTTTTAAATATGGCAAGATGGGCACCCATTTTTTTAACTTATGTAAAACCTCACCATAGATTACAGGGAAAACTGCCACTTGCGCCATGTGATTCTCCATACCCTTAATAGACTGCTGGTTCTCCTTTGTTAAAAATGGAGCTAGTTTTAACAGTTTCTCATATATGGTTAAGCGCGGAGCATCTACCAAGTGATGTTTATGATTAGAGTTTTCAAACCATGATAATTCTGGAATTTCTTTTTCCTGAATCATCAGTGTAACTTGTGTTTTTAAATCTTCATAAGAAACTGGTGTGGTATGAATGCTTGCACTTTTTGGTTCTTTCTGTTGAACCATTAAAAAATCAGAAGTCTTAAACTCTTTACCACTATCATCCAATGGTTTTTTTGACAAAACGTGTCTCGCCCCACTTTGTTTTACATAAGTGACTTTTTTAAGACGAAACACATCCTCCTGACCTCTTTGATCTGTTAAGTATTCAAGTTCTAAGCTATCTCCATTCTTGAGAGGCTCAGCCAACACTAAGGAGCCCTTTTCAAAAGTAGATTTCAAAGATGCATTTTCAAATACTGTTTCTCCCATACTCTTTAAAAAGCGAAGTAAGAGCATGCTGGTATCAGCAGAAACATCACTTAACAGTTTCTTTGTCAGGCTGTCTTTAACTAGCTCTACACCCCAAAGTTCACTTTCTGAGGGAAACAAAGATCTAAGCTCAGTAGCCTGCTTACTATGTTTTTTTTCACCGGTAAATAACTGCACACACTGCTGCCCTGCTAGGACCGAACAGGACATTAACAGTAGATACGCAACAATTGGGGCTAGAACTATTCTATATGGCACTCACTGCCCCCATCACAGCCAAGAAACTTTACTATGTCTAGATCGAGATGTAACTTTCCTTGATTATAATTTGTGGTTAAAGTCTGAACCATTTTCTTGGAACTTCTGATGAGCTTTCTATAATCATATTTGCTAAACAACCACTCTTTTAAAATATATTCTTTTACTTCAGGTCTCTGAAGTTGATCATTCAACCAAACAAGTGTTGTGTAAGTATTCGGATGCATATGTCTAATTTTACTAACAAGGTTATGCTTCTCACTCATGTTTTCTTTAATGACTCCACAATCATTATCACGAATAATCATTTCCTTAACAATAACGGCCTTGCGGTCTAGCATCACATCTCTATTTTCTATTTCACCAGTATCCATTAGTTTAAATTTTTTACTTTTAAGTTTACCATCTTCAATGTATTGCCAATATTTTTTATAATGAATATTACCAACACGATCAGCCTGACTGAGAAGAGTATCTAAAACTATCATATCAGTAACATCTTTCATCTGCTGCACCCTCTGAGCAGATCCTGAGAAGCTCTTTGGCAAAATCTGATGTATTGTTTTTGAGTTGATAGCTAATTTAAATACTTTTTGTTTCTGGAAGCTTTCATAACGAGTGGCATATTTATATCGTCCAAACATTTCAACATACTTTGCTTCATTCCTTACATTATCGCTTAAAGCTCCATAGATACCGGATCTGTCTTCAGTGTAGACTCGCTCTGGGTGAATCTTAAAACCACCTCTTGCTGGACTACCTGGTTTTGCATGAGCTTTCTTCCAAGCTTTCCACGCTCTAGTTACAACAGCTTTTTTTCCTTTAAGCTTTTCGCTCACTTGAATCCCCACATCAACGTAATTCATATGCCCGTCAATGCCCATAGTTCTAATAACGGAAACAGGAACTCGTCCTGCACCATTAAAAATTCTGGACAGGTGATAGTAGGATAAAATTGATGGAGTGTAAGAACATGTAATACTTTGTTTATATTTTGCTAATTTTTTGCGTGGAATTTTCTTCATGGAACAATAATTTTTCTCAAAATCTTTTTTTGTTTCATTAGATTGTAATTTATAAATTTCTAAACCTGGATTTGTACTTCTTAGCTTTGGACAAATACCTATGGGCGCTTGTTCTGTGGCCGCATAGAAATCAATCATACATAATTGAGTTTCATTTTTCGCATCACTGGACTTGTATTCCACTTCTGGAAAATGTTCTGGAACTACACACTCTTCTTGGTAACCATCTGGTGAGCTGAAAACATTTTTATCAACACCATGTTGCAACCTGCTATTATAATAATCTGCAACCACTTTTGTCGGTAACACACATATAGCTAATAATACGACTATCCCCCTCATTGGCCCCCCCGAGCTATTTTAATGGAAAAATACTTAAGTCTAGGGGGTGGGTCAAAGTGGTTTTGTAATTACTACACTATTGGAAAAAATTACATTTTTCCATACCAACGACTAATAGCTAGTAAAATTCTTTCAACTTCTTAGCCCGTATCCGCAAAGCCAAACCTAAGTTGAGAAATTGAGTTTTATAAAGCTTAATATCTAATCATTTATTATTATACATCTACACCCAATATGAAAAATAAGTTTTGGGCCAATGTGGTCGTTCATGGATTGACGCCCCTTACATTTTAAAAATCATTTTATATCACAATCATCAAGGAGGAAGATTATGGTTAAAGCAGTTTATGCTATACTTTTTATTTTTACATTTGGAGTTCTCGCAGCTTTTGCTCAAGATAATAATTCAATGTCTAACTGGATGTTTGATCCTTACGAACCTTACGCCATAACTGAAGAGTTTCTTCAAAATGAGCGTATTTGTATTTTAGGCGACACAGGGACTGGGACTTCCAGACAATTACGAGTGGCAAAAGCCTTAGCTCAAGAAAACTGCACACAAGTACGAATTACAGGTGATGTTATATACGGTAGAGGCATTAGTTCTCCACAAGACTCACAATTACAAAAAAAATTCTTCAAGCCCTATGCAGAGCTATTGAATCAGAACATCCCATTCTACTTAGTTATGGGAAACCATGACTATTTAAAAAAACCTAGAGCTTGGATTGAAGTTGCTAGGAATCATCCTCTCATTCACTTCCCCAACTTATGGTATGTTGAAAACTATGGAGGACTTTGTTTTTTCAACCTTGATAGTAATAAAAACTTCACTGAGCAAAGTACTTGGCTCAATGAAATGTACAACAATATGAACTGTAAGAAAAAAATTGGCTTAGCCCACCACCCTTATAAAAGCATGGGTTCCCATGGCAACGCCAGCACCCGAGTGCGAAAGTTTCTACGACCCAATGTTATTGGAAAACTAGATGCATATATCACAGGACACGATCACAACCTTGCCTATGAAGGAGCCATTGGAGGCACCGAACTCTTCGTCAGTGGCGCAGGTGCAAAACTAAGATCTCTAAGTAAATCACCAAAAGAAGGCGAATGGGGCGTATCGCGTTTAGGTTATTTAATCTTTGAACCCTATATGACCAAGGAATCCAAAGAGATTTTTGTTCGTTACGCATTCAAAGCCCTTGTGGGCGAAAGCTCCCAGTCTGAAACTTTGTTTACTGGTGAATTTTAAAATTTTCTCTAACACTTGAGTTTATAACCATACAAGATGAGTGAGCTCAAGTTATTAAAAACTAATTATAAAACTAGGGTCTTAGTTACCTTACCTGAAACTCTTCTTCTAAGTTTTTTATTATATCATCATATTCTGCAGGAATATCTAATAGGAAGTTGTCATAAGATATTGTTGGCTGTGGTGCTTTGGTTATGAATTTATTAACGATTTTGTCGAAAACAATTGGAGTTATTTGCTCTCTAAGTTTTCTTAAAAAGACATACGACTTTCCATGGCCGTAAGTTTGCATTCTAGAGACTAAACCACCTCTTTGATCATTAGATATATCAGGGTTAATTAGTTTTTGATCAATATTTTGATTCCTTGAGTATTTGTTTTTCCATATTTGTACTGTGTTAAAAAATATAGGCGATTTCTTACCATTATTCAGCTTATTCCATATTAATCTGTCGTAAACAATACCAAGTCCCAAAGCAAACCAGTTATCTAATTCAACACCATTTACTTTCGTCTTCCCGTACCCCAAATAAGCATGAGCAAGCTCATGTATCACTACATCATCAACATATGCTTGTATTGGATCATCAAAGTCTGAATATTCATTAAGTATATAATTTGCGGTGGAATCCTGAGGGCTCCAACCTAACATGGACTCTATTAGTGGTGCAACTTCTATGGGGATATCCTCCATAGTATAAATGTGAAAAACAAAGTCTTCTTTAGCACCACCGCCCATAGGTGCTGAACTATCCTCAATGATGGTTATGTGCTCAGGGGAATATTCAAAAATAGAGTTAAAATGTTTCCAGGAATTCCTTATAGCTTGAATAATTCTTTGTTTACCAAAACCATTTTCCATTTCAATTATCGTAAATGTAGTATTTCCGATTCTGGTAGTATGACTATTTGCCTGATTGGCATAAGAAAGGTGGGTAAACATAAATACTGCTAAAAATAGTTTCTTCATGAATTAATCTCTAAAGCACCTGAAACAGGTTGTCCATAAAATAAATGATTTTAAATTATATATTCTCATAAAAACAGAATGCTTCAGCTAAAGTTTGATAGACTACACCCATAATATTACAAGAAGTACATATTTAATCTTATTCACTCGTATAAAAAATCCCTACCCTTTATCTCGGTTATGCCCCGAGCATAGAACTTGAAGGTTACCAGGGTCAGCCCGCCCACCCGATTTTACTGCTTGAATGTGGTCAATCTGCAAAAAATAAGTTTCCTGGCAACCCAAGTGTTGGCATTTGTAATTCGCTTTTTTCAAAAGGCTATTTCTTAATTTTACAGAAATATATCTAGGGTTATTTGAGAGTGATGGCTTGTAATCTACTTTCTCGTACTGCTTAAGTTCTTTATCCACTAGCTTCATAAATAGTGATTCTAAGTCATACCTGTGTGCCCCCAGAGCTTTTAATTTATTTAACTTCTCATGTTCACTGTGCGTGAGTTCCATTTTTAGAACTACCTTATCTTGATAAACCAGTTTTTTTATTTTTACAGGAGGGGCAACTGGAGCTAAAATTTTCTTAGCTTCTCGAAAGGATTTATTTTCAATAGTTTTTAACACCTCTCGTTTCTTTTCTACTGTTTGGTCTTTAATAAGCTTATAGGCTAAAGAGATATTACTATGAGTCAGCTGTCCATTATCCAACTTCTCTTTGATTTCCGGAAGCTCACCACTTAAACGCAAACAACTCTGCCTTTGATAAGCCATGGACTCTGAGTAATTTAACCCACGCACAAGATAATCAAATAAAGATGAATAGCCTAGTTTTAAATAAGCACGATATTTTTCCATAAGCTGTAACTTATCTAAAATCTCAGAAGTGAGTTTGTTTTCATTCTCTCTAAGAACTAATAATTCTTTATGTAACTTCACTTTATATCTCCCTGTGTAGGTTCTAAATGAATTTAACATGGGTTTTGAAAACTGATTTTTTGCCTTTAAATCAAAGGCTAAGACATGTTTAAAGAAAAGGCGGGGCAGGTGAAGAGCTTTGGGTAAACATCGTTAAAAAGCGGCATTTAAAGCTTTAGAAGATTATTATATGCAAGGCTGATACTGCAGAAACTGTGTGCACTAATTTTCCTTAAAACCCTGTAAAATACTAAAAAAGATTTTTTTATTTTACGCAGAGCTTCGCAGACGCTTGGAAACTGACCTCCTTAATTTGGACACCGTTTTTGCTTCCTTAAAAAAGGTGATGATCATGAGTTCCACCACAAGCTATGACAAAAACTTAGCTGAAAAAAAAATCACAAAGACCTGGACCTTCCGTTTTAGCAATAAATGTCTTACATATTTTAATTATTTGTAGATGCATTTCAAATTAAAATAATCCGTTTGAGTGGGCCATTGGACTAAATGCCTGTCGGCATGGAGTTCGAATCATAACTCATACTTAAATCCACCATTTTACAATCACAAAGCCTAGGTAATCATTGCCCATAACAAGATATTACAGAGCCTATTATCCTGAGGATTAAACC